>NZ_JACVAE010000001.1:0-602514 GCF_014851675.1 Rhizobium sp. ARZ01 | reverse complement strand
CCGGTTCGTGCCGCAGATGAAGGAGCAGCAGTGGGGCCGCATCCTGACGGTCGCCTCCTCTGGCGTGATCGAGCCAATTCCTGGGCTGGCGCTTTCCAACACGCTGCGCCCGGCCCTTGCCGGCTGGTCCAAGACGCTGGCGAATGAAGTCGCGCAATACGGCGTCACGGCCAACATGCTCCTGCCGGGCAGCATTTTTACCGATCGCCTGAAGAGCCTCGATGCGGCAGCGGCCGAGCGCAGTGGCAAGTCGGTCGAGGAGGTGAAGGCAGAGTCGGAGCAGGCGATCCCGGCACGCCGTTACGGGACTGTCGAGGAGTTCGCCGCCACGGCCGCCTTCCTCTGCAGCCAGCCGGCGAGCTACGTCACCGGAAGCATCATTCGTTGCGACGGCGGCGCGGCGCGTTCGGTCTAGTACCGGGCAGTTCGTTTTCCTCACGCGTCGGCATCACAAGTGGTGGGCGCCGAGCGGCCAAGGCTTCCGCCGGCGAGGCCATTCCTGTATGGCTACGGGATGATCTCCGCCTCCGACCTCAACGCCGCCGAACTGGCCGCCCTGCTCGCGTTTCACGCAGACGCGGGCGTGGAGTGGCTGCTGGAGGAAGAGGCGATCGACCGGATCGCGGAATTCGAGGCCATGCGCGCCGCACACGCTGCGCGACAACGTGAAGGCAACGCCGCGACCCAATCCGATAGCGGAGCAGCCAGGGGAGCCGGCGACACGGCCCGCCGAGCTTCGCGGGAACCGGCGCCCGTCGCCCCGGCTGTCGCCATACCGGACAGCCAGGCCGTCGCCGAAGCCGCTTTTGTCGCAAGCAGTGCCCGCTCGCTTGTCGAACTGAAGACAGCGATGGAAGCCTTCACCGGCTGCAACCTGAAGAACAGCGCTCGCGGTTTGGTCTTTGCCGAGGGTAATCCGCAGCCCGACGTCATGGTGATCGGGCCGATGCCGAATGCCGACGATGACCGCGAGGGACTGCCCTTCTGCGGGCGGCAAGGTGCAATGCTGGACCGTATGCTCGGCGGCATCGGCCTTGATCGCACCGACGTGCTTCTGACCAATATCATCCCCTGGCGCCCGCCGGGCAACCGGGTTCCGTCGGGACCGGAAAGCGACATATGTCGGCCCTTCATAGAGCGGCAGATCGAGCTGGCCGAGCCGACTCACCTTTTGATTCTCGGCAATTTCGCCGCGCGATTCTTTTTCGGCGGCACGCAGACCATCCACCAGCTGCGCGGCGAATGGCGGGAAATCGTCATTGCCGGACGAAATATCCCGGCATTTGCCACGCTGCACCCGCAGGATCTGGCCGCCGCGCCGATCAGCAAGCGCCTTGCCTGGCAGGACCTGCTTGCATTCCGTGCAGGTCTCGCGCCATCGGGCGCTCAACCCGCCTGACAAAAACTTCCG
This sequence comes from Rhizobium sp. ARZ01, assembly GCF_014851675.1. Classification (NCBI taxonomy): domain Bacteria; kingdom Pseudomonadati; phylum Pseudomonadota; class Alphaproteobacteria; order Hyphomicrobiales; family Rhizobiaceae; genus Rhizobium; species Rhizobium sp. ARZ01. The sequence continues at coordinate 601,103 of NZ_JACVAE010000001.1, read as the reverse complement.
ATATTTCAGCTTCTTAACTTGCGACCCGTTCGAGCAGCACAAGGCTGAATCGCTTGATTGGCGTGGATTATGAACGAAATATTACTGAAGCCATGAAAATTGCGCATATCAGCCGGGCACAATGTCGCATTGCAATAGTTATGCTGCACTGCGATATTACACACAGGGAGGACAGATTAAGGGATATTGAATCATGACCGCCCGCCTTCGCCCCATCCATTCGAGCTTTGAGACGCTGCGCTATGCCGGCTTCCGTCCGGCGAATGGTTTTGGCGGCCTGCGCTTTCCGGCTACTGAGCAGCTGACCGCTTCCGGTTACGCCCGCATCAATCGCCCGGCCAACATCTTCGCCGAGTTCGTCCAGCGCTAAACCGCGAATTCCGCAAGGACGCCCCACCGGGCGTGCCCCTGCGTCGACACTGGATCGGAGTTTCGCCATGACAAGATTGCGCAAAATCATCTCGGACCTGCAGGACATTCGCACAGCGGTGAACGCCGCACGCGAATACAACGTACTCGCCTCGCTGCCGCGGGATGCGGCCCAGCGGCGCGACCCGCTCAAGGCTTTCATGCCGAACTGAGCCTGCCGCAACGACGATGACCAATGCACTCAGGGGGCGCTTCGGCGCCCCTTTTCTGTTTGTTGACAAGGCCTTGCTCCGACCTTTCTTCTTCGAGAATGCTGAACTGTTTCGTCATGCCGGACTTGATCCGGCATCCAGCCTGCTCAAGTCCTTGAGCACAAAAAGACTCTTCGCACCGCAGACGCGGCGCGGCTGGACCCCGGATCAAGTCCGGGGTGACGGAAGGAGGGAACGCAGCGCGAGGACAACCAGCTCGCCAGCATTCTAAGCGGCGCTTCGGCGCCCCTTTGCTTTGCGTCATCAATTGTCGCAATGGACAGCGTTACAGGGCTTGTTTAACAGCCACACTCACCCTGTTCGCTCCAGCCATCCCGGCGTGCGCCCCTTCCTGCGGAATTCCATGCTGAAGAGCCTCGTACCCTTCCTGAGCCTGCTGTTGTCCACGCTCTTGATGATGGTGGCGTTCGGGCTGCAGAGCTATGTCATTCCGGTGCGTTCGGTGGCGGAGGGCTGGTCGACGCAGACGATCACCTGGATCGCCACCGGCTATACGCTCGGCTTCACAGTCTCGTGCATCGTCACGCCGAAATTCGTCCTCGCCGTCGGCCATGTTCGCGTCTTCGTCGCTCTGGTCACACTCCTTTCGATCGCGATCCTTCTCTGCTCGCTGCTGGTGGACTGGCGGGCCTGGATGCTGTTTCGGACCATCTCCGGCTTTGCCATCTCAGGCAGCTACCTCATCATCGAGAGCTGGCTGAACGAGCGCGTGACGAACGACAATCGCGCCTCGGTCTTCTCGCTCTACGTGATGACCACCATGGTCGGCAGCGTCGGCGGCCAATACCTGGTGCCGCTTGGCGACCCGACCAACACGTCGCTCTTCATCCTTTGTGCCATTATCTTCTCCGTCTCGTTGCTTCCGACGGCTTTGACATCCTCGCCGCTGCCGGCACCTCCGACGCAGGCGCGCTTCAACGTCCTGAAGCTCTACAGGCGTTCTCCGGTCGCCGTGGTCGGTGCCTTCCTGGCGGGAGCGCTTTCCGGCGGCTGGCTGAACCTCGGTGGCGTCTTTACACAGCGGATCGGCCTGACGACCGCCCAGGGCGCGACCCTGCTTGCAGCCGTTCTCGTCGGCAGCACGCTGTCGCAGATCCCGATCGGGCGCGCCTCCGATCGGGTGGACCGGCGACTGGTAATGGTTGTCTGCGGCGTCGTCGGGGTCGTCGCCTGCCTCGGGATGATGGCGGTGCAGGGCAGCTCACCGACTGTGCTGTACATCATGGCGGCTGCTTTCGGTTCGGTGATCTTTCCGATCTATGCGCTGAACGTGGCGCACGCGAACGATCTCGCCCAGCCCGACGAATATGTCGAGGTTTCGTCCGGCATGATGATCGTCTACGGCATGGGCACGATCTCCGGCCCGTTGATGGTCGGACCGGTGATGGACCGTTTCGGGCCGAGCTCTCTGTTTGCCGTCTTTACCTTGTATTTCGCACTCTACGGCGGATACGCCGCCTGGCGGATGACGCGCCGCGATGCGGCAACCGGGCTGGTGGCAAAGACCGATTTTCGCGCGATGTCGGTTCAGCCACTCGGGGCGGAAGCCGCCGCAGCCGTTTCGCCTGCCGATGGGAGCAGAGAAGCCATCGTCGCGGACACCACCACGCCGCAGTGGTCCAAGACGTAGGCAGAGCTCGGAGGCGCCCATAAGGGCATAGGCCGGCCGCCTGCTAGGCTCAGGACTCATTTAGTAAAGCCGGAAGATGACAGCGGCTGCGATGCCAATGGCCGAGAAAAAGGTGTGAGCACATCGGTCGTAACGCATCGCACTGCGCCACCAGTCCTTGAGCTTGGCGAACAGGTTTTCGACCTTGTGGCGCCGACGGTAGAGGACCTTGTCGTAGGCGAAGGGCATCTTGCGGCTCTGCGATGACTGGATGCATGGCTTGACGCCCCTGGCCTCGAGTTCCTCGCGAAACCAGGTGCTGTCGTATCCGCGATCGGCGATCAGGTGATCGGCGGGAGGCAAGGCGTCGGCACGAGACGTGCGCCCTTGTGGTCGCTCATCTGACCTGCTGACAGAAGCGATCGGCCGTCCGTCTCCGTCGCATACGGTGTGGAGTTTTGAGTTCAGCCCGCTTGGTTCGCCCGATACGACGGGGAACATCCCCTTTTTAAGCAGGCTCGCCGCCGTACGGTGGGCTTTCAGATGCGTCGCGTCGACCATGATGCGCTGCGGCGCCGGCCCCTCGCCGGCGAGCCCAGCGAAGATGCGGTCGAACACACCCAGCCGATCCAGCGGATGAAGCAGTTGTCGAGCGCCTTGTGCGGACCGTAGCCCGACGGCGCATCCTTCCACTGAAGGCCGTTGCGGATCACGTAGACGATCCCGCTCACTACCCATCGGTCGTCGACCCGCGCAACACCATGCGAAAGCGGGAAATGCGGCGATATCCGCGCCATCTGGCCCTCGCTTAGCAAAAACAAATCACCCCTCACGGCCTCCTTCTCGGAAGCCGAGCACAGCACGGTGAGGAAGAGTTGCCCAGCAATGCGGTATTGCTTGCCTTCGACAACGTGTATGCCGAACACTACTCCCTCGCCCTCCCCGAACACTTCGAGCGAGGGCTGGAAAAGAAACTACCAAGCGATGCCACCAAGCTCGGCCTCTCGACCCTCACATTCGGCTCAACAGATCGGATTGAAAAGAAGCATCCAGTCGCCGCATGAATTTTTCGGCGCAGCACATGTGCTCTTCCATGATATGGGCAACGGCATTTCGATCTTGCGCCTTCAATGCCAGCAACAGCGCCTGATGGCTTTCAACATTGTGGTCGCCGAATTTTTCGTGCTCCTTCAGGCTCTCCGTGCGGTAGTTCACTAGGTCGCGCAAGAGGCTATTGAGGAAGCGGCACATGAACACCAGGAGCGCATTGTCGCTCACTTCGCATAATATGTCGTGGAACTCGGTTTCAGCCGACCGGCCGATTGGCCGGTTGCGGGTCCGGTTGGCCTCGATGCAGATGTCGATGTTCTCCTGCAGACGCCGGTAGTGCTCGTCCGTCAGCTTGCCCACGACATTCAGCGCGAGGGTGACTTCCAGCGTCTTGCGCAGTTCGTAGACGTCCTTGAAGTCGATCGTCTGGAAATGCAGATATTGCCTGAGTTGCTGCATGACGACTTCCAGCGATGCGGGCTGGATCTCCGGTCCGCCGTTAGGGCCGGACTGCATGGCGATCAGGCCTTCGACCTCGAGTGCCTTGAGCGCTTCACGAATGGTTCCCTTGGAGCAGCCGTAACGTTCCATCAGGGCGCGCTCGTGCGGTAGGCGGTCGCCGGGCACCATTTTGTCGCGGGCTATCCAGCGGCGAAGATCCTCAGCCACCTGATCGGACAGCTTGATCCGTTTGACTTTCGTTTGCGCCCTCGCGATGGGCTCGGAAGAGTGGCTCATTGTCGCCCTTGTGGTTGCCAGACCACGTCCGCATCCAGCGGATAAATCGGCCTGGCAAGTTTTTGAAATGAAAAGAGATCGTAGTTCGAGCTTGTTACGCCGCTGCTGGCACATTCTATAACCACTTTGGCGCGTGGTTCAAATACCGGCCGGCAATACATGCGCGACTTGAGGATCAGGTAACGCGAATCGAGAGGAGCGATGTCGGCGCAGTGGAATACACCCAGATCCCATGGCTCGTGCGGCTGCTCAGTGACGAGAATCGTGGCTTGCGAGGTCTTGAGAACGGCGGCGCGTCCCATGTGGCACAATTGCCCGGTATAGATCGGTCCAGAAACGATATACTCGCCCGCGCTCAGCGCGTGAACGATCCCTTCGAGTTGCAGCGGCGCACGGGGCGGTACAAAACCCTCGGCCGGCGTCTTGTTGCCGAGGGCGACGGCAATGTGCGCGCCCGTTCCCGCCTGCGTCAGTTGCTCGACAACCTGCGGATCGCAGAACGGCCCGGCAATGATGCCCTCCAGCCCGGCCTCGAGGGCTGCTTCCAGAACATCCATGTTGTCGCAGGTGCCGCCGGACATGCAGTTGTCGCCATGATCGAGTAGCAGCACCGGACCGGAGCCCGGCTTGCCGCCGGCCTCTAACGCCGCCGCAATGGATCGGGCAAGCGGAGCCTCATCATAAATGAAATCCGCGCGCCGTTGCCATGCGGCCAGCGCGATGTCGCTGGCAACAGCCTGGGCGGTCGGTTCATTCGCGGCAACCACGACGATCGACATGCCGGTTTCCGCGAGATCGGCGATAGCAAAGCCGCCAAACACCGTTACGGCTAAAACATCGTCGCGCTTCTCGGCTTCGCGCGCCAGATTGACGATGTCGGTCATCGCGCAATCTTCATTGGTGTTCATCTTCAGCGTATGCGCCAGCATCGGCGGGTGACACCAGGCCTGCTTTGGCTGGAGATTCCGGTGAAGGACCTGGTCGATGATGTCAGTCACGTGACGACCGGTGTCATACATGTCGATGTGCGGATAGGTCTTGAAGCCGACAATGCAGTCGCAGTTGGCGACCATGCGTTCGGTGATGTTGCCGTGCAGATCGAGCGCAACGCCGAGCGGTATGCCGGGGGCGGCCTTTCGCACGCGTTCCAGCAATTCGCCTTCGCCGTCGTCATGGCTTCGGGTCACCATCGCGCCATGCAAGTCGAGCAGGATCGCATCGCATCCAGAGGCGACGGCATTGACGATGGCTGCTGCCATCGCTTCGAATGCCGCGTCATCGACCGGGCCGCTCGGATTGGCCGTAGCGGCCAACGGCGTGCTCAGCTCCGCCCCTATGCGTTCCGCGTAGTCGTGGAACGCACCGAGCGCCGTGTTCGAGCCTTTGCCGAAGGCGCGCGCATCCTCGCCCCACTTGGGGGCGAAGGATTCGAGCGTCGTCGGCACGGGTGAGAAGGTGTTGGTTTCGTGGTTCAGGCGGGCAACAACGATACGCATTTCCATATTCCGATTTCAGGCCGCTTTGCGGACGTCCGCGTGGCGGCGGTCATATTCCAGCACTGCGTCCAGCAAAACCTGGACGCCCGCGGCGCATTCATGCGATGCGGTCGCTTCCGCCTCATTGTGGCTAAGGCCGCCTTCGCTGGGCACGAAGATCATTGTCGTCGGCACCAGGCGCGCGACATGCACCGCGTCGTGGCCCGCTCCGGAAATGATATCGCGCGCGGTGAGCCCGGCCTTGTCGGCGGCATAACGCACCGCATCGATGCATTGCGCGTCAAAGGCGACGGCATCGGTTTTGGCGATCCGCTTCACCTCCGCTTCCAGGCCGATGGTCGCGGCCGCCTCGGCGATGCAGGCTTCGACCTCACGTTCCATCTGGTCGAGCGCGGCATCTTCCGGGTGACGCAGGTCGATAGTGAAACGCGCCTGCCCCGGAATGACATTGTTGGAATTCGGCGCGACTTCGATGAAGCCGACCGTGCCGACGGCCGAGGGCGCGAAACCATGAGCGACCCGGTCGACCCCCTCGATCACTCTGGCCGCCCCCAGCAACGCGTTGTTTCGCATCGACATCGGGGTTGAACCCGTATGGGCGGCGCGGCCCGTCAGCGTCACCTCATACCAGCGCATCCCCTGCACGCCCTGCACTACGCCGATAGTCTTGTTTTCCGCCTCGAGGATCGGCCCCTGCTCGATATGCAGTTCGAACATCGCGCCGAAGGGCACATCGCCGGCTTTCACGTCGCCGCGATAGCCGATGGCTTCCAGTGCAGTGCCGAACGCCTCGCCTTCGACATCCGTGCGCCCGTCGGCATAGTCGCGGCTGTAGACGCCGGCGTAAACGCCTGAGCCGAGCATTGCCGGGGAAAAGCGCGAGCCCTCCTCGTTGGTCCAGTTTACCAGCATCAAGGGCGCATCGGTCGTATAGCCGGCGGCATGCAGGGTGCGGAGCACTTCCAGCCCCCCAAGCACACCCAGAATCCCGTCAAACTTACCGCCGGTCGGCTGCGTGTCGAGATGGCTGCCCATGGCGATCGGCAAGAGATCCGGATTTTGCCCCTGGCGCAGGGCGAACATGTTGCCCACCTCGTCGACCGTCACCGACATGCCCAGGGCCTCGCATTGTGCCGTGAACCAGTCACGGACCTGTTTGTCGTGGTGGCTCAGGGTCAGGCGCGCGACGCCACCATTGGGCAAGCCGCCCATGGCGGCCGTTTCCATCAACGTGTCCCAGAGGCGCGCTTCATTGATGATCAGGTTGGACATGAGTGCTCCATATTTCCACGCTGGGCAGCCGGGGCGACGCGTTGCGCGTCCCCTCGGTCCACTGTGTGGTCCACTTACTGTTTGGGTGGGTACGCGCTAGTTCGCCTTGACGCCCAGGTATCGGTCGCGCGCATCCTCGTCGGCTATGAATTGAGCGCCGGTGCCGTGATAGGCGATCCTGCCCAGTTCAAGGATGTAATGCCGGTCGGCCAGGGCCGTGCAAACGGCGAGGTTCTGTTCGACCAGCAGGATCGGCACGCCCGCCGCCCGGATCTTCTTGATCTGGTCGACGATCTCCTCGACGATGACGGGAGCCAGTCCTTCGACCGGCTCGTCCAGCATCAGCAGCTTCGGACCGTTGAGCAATGTGCGGGCGATGGACAGCATCTGCTGTTCACCGCCGGACAACTGGCCGCCGCCGTTGCGCCGGCGTTCCTCCAGCCGCGGGAAAATGCCGTATATGTCCTTCAGCGACCAAGGAGACGATTTGCGCTGCGCGATGCGCAGGTTCTCCTCGACAGTCAGCAGGCCGAAAATCCCGCGATCTTCCGGCACCAGCGACAGGCCGTTCTGGGCAATGCGGTAGGCCGGCCAGCCGGTGGTCTCCTTGCCCGACATCCAGACCTTGCCGCGCTTCGGCGTCAACAGTCCGGATATGCTCTTCAGCGTCGAGGATTTTCCGGCGCCGTTGCGCCCGAGAAGCGTGACGATCTCGCCGTCGCGCACCTCCAGCGAAACGCCCTGAATGATATGGCTCTTGCCGTAGTAGCTGTGGATGTCTTCCACCTGGAGAGCGGCACTCATGCGATATCTCCCGTAATCATGTTGCCGAGATAGGCGCGCTTGACCTCCGGATCCTCACGCACCATCGCCGGTGGCCCTTCGACGAGCTTTCGCCCGGCGCGCATCACCGTCACCGTGTCGCTGATGTTCATGACGATGCCCATGTTGTGCTCGATGAACAGAACCGTGTGGTCGCGGCCGAGATCGCGGATGAGGGTCTTCATGTCCTCGATATCGTCGATGCCCATGCCCGAGGTCGGCTCATCCATCAGGATGACGCGCGGCTTCGACGCCATCGCCATCCCCACCTCCAGGCGTCGCTGCTGGCCGTGCGAAAGCTCGCCCGCGGCGCGACCGGCGACCTGGGTGAGCCCCAGCCGCTGCATCATCTCGTCCGCGATGGCGAGGGCCTCGCGATTGCTTTCGGCGCTCCGCCACGGTGCCAGCGCCTGCCAGGGCGTTTTGCCCTGCGCGGCGAGCCGCAGGTTTTCCTTTACCGCAAGGTTCGGAAACAGGCTCGTCACCTGAAACGAGCGGGCAATGCCAAGCCGAACGCGGTCGTCGGCCGAGGTGTCGGTGATATCCTGTCCGTGCAGGTTGATCGTGCCTGTCGTGGCGCGAACCCGCCCGGTAAGGGCGTGGAAAAGCGTTGTCTTGCCGGCGCCATTGGGCCCGATGATCGAATGGACGCTGTTCTTCGCAATCTTGAGATCGACATCGGCAAGCGCCACGAACTTGCCGTAGCTGATCCCCAGCCCCTTGGTTGCCAGCGCGATTTCACTGTTGTTCTCGTGGCGATCGAGAGGCTGACTCATAGCACCCCTCCTTCGTGTTTCGCCGGTGCAGCGGCGGGTGTTGAACGGGATGAGGCAAGGAGGCCGACGAGCTTCTCGAGGAGACCCCACAGTCCCTTCTGCATGAACAGCGCCACGACGATCAGGCTCAGGCCAAGCAGCAGCAGCCAACGCGGCCAGACGGTGGACAGCAGGTCTGCGAGGACAAGATAGGTGCCCGCCCCCAGAACCGAGGCGAACAGGCTGGTGCTGCCGCCAATGATCGTCATGATGAGGATGATCTCGCTGTTGTGATAGTCGATGCTCGTCAGCGGCGCGACGCCGATCAGCATCGCATGCAGCGACCCGGCGAATGCCGTCACGGCTCCCGAGATGGCGAATGCGGTGATCTTGAACGCCCGCACCGGAAAGCCGACAGCGGTCGCCCGTTCCTCGTTTTCGCGGATGGCGATCAGCGTGCGGCCGAACGTCGATTGCGTCGTGCGCAGCAGCAACGCAAAGACCGCCAGGAAGCAGACCGAGACGAACACATAGTAGGCCCAGGGCTGGTTCAGGTCATAGGCGCCGATTGCCGGCCGCGGAACGTCGAGCAGTCCGTTGTCGCCGCCGGTCAGTCCGCTGAACGTATAGGCGAGGAAGAAGAACAGCTGCGAAAACGCCAGGGTCAGCATCACGAAATACACGCCTTGGCGACGGATCGACAGCCAGCCCACACCCGCGGCAATGATCGCGCCGAGCGCCACCGAAAGCGGCAACATGACCACGACGGGGATCTGCGTCTTGGTCAGCAGGATGCCGGCGACGTAGCTGCCGACGCCGAAGAAGATGCCCTGACCAAAAGACAATAGGCCGGTATAGCCGAGAAGCAGGTTGCAGGCGGAGACAGCCAGGGCGAAAATGAGGATTTCGCTGGCGAGAATGCCGGAGCGCAGGAACAGGGGCAGCAGCACGACCGTCAGCGCGGCCAGGGCGAACTGGAAAATCGGATTGTTCAGGTTTTTCATGCTCAAGCCCTCCCGAACAGGCCGCGTGGCATCGAAACGATGACCAGCGCCATGCCGAGATAAATGATCAGACGGGCGCCTTCCGGCCAGATCGTCGCCATCAGGCTTTGCAGCACGCCGACGAGAATGCCGGCCACCAGCGCGCCGATGTAGCTGCCCATGCCGCCGATGACGACGACCACGAAGGCGATGCCGAGCGCTTCGACGCCCATGAATGGCTCGACGCCGCGGATCGGCGCGACAAGCGCGCCGGCCAGCCCGGCGAGGCCCGCGCCCAGCGCGAACACGGCGGTATTGATGCGCAGGGTGTTGTAGCCGAGCAACGACATGTTTTCGGACGATTCCGAACCGGCACGGACGATTGCCCCGAGCCGGGTACCTTCCAGGACCCACCAAAGCAACGCGGCGAGAATGGCGGTGAAGACGATGACGAATATCCGGTACTGTGGATAGATGAAGTCGCCGAGGATGAACACGCCGCTGAGGGCTGCCGGCGCTGCAACGCTGCCGCCAAGCGGACCCCAGAGGATGATGACCAGCTCCTGGATCATCAGCGCGAGGCCGACAGTCACCAGGATGTGGAACGTGTGCGGCAACTTGTAGATGCGACGCAACAGCACCGCCTCGGTCAATGCCGCGAGCGCGGCGACAATTACCGTTGCCACGGGCATCGCGACCCAGAAGCTGAAGCCGCGTTCCACCATGTCGTAAGCGAGATAGGCCCCGAGCAGGTAGAACGCGCCATGAGCGAAGTTCACGAACTGAAGCAAGCCGAAAATAATGCTCAAGCCCACGGCAAGCAGAAAATAGAGCATGCCGAGCCCGATGCCGTTAAGCACCTGAAATAGATACGTCACCGCTGTTCTCCTGAAAACGGAAAGCGAAAAGGCAAGGCGGATGAAGGGGAAACAGAGAAGCTCGAGCAGCTCGCGCTCTCTGTTTCGACTCCCTCACTCGATCTCAGTTGAGATTTCGGGTCAGCGCACAACCGTTGGACCGCTACGCCCTACCCTTTGGGATCAACCCATTTTGCAACCGGCAGCTTCCGGCGTCAGGAACGACTTGCCAGCGCTAATCACTTCAGCGTAGTCGCCCTTGTCGGTCATCGCGGCCTTGGCTTTGCCCTTGAGGAGATAGTAGTCCTTGATCACCTGATGATCGCCGGCGCGGATTTCTTCCTCGCCGGTCAGGCCGGCGTATTTCTGTCCGCGCAGCACTTCCGCGACCGCAGGACCCTCGACGCTGCCCGCCTTGATGGCGGCCTCGACCAGGAGCTTCGTCAGGAGATAGGAGCCCGCGAGGGAATAGTTCGGCAGGATGCCGAATCGCTCTTGCGTCTTGGCGACGAGCTGCTTGTTGAGCGGTGCGTCGACGCCGTGCCAGTACTGCGCGCCGAAATAGACGCCTTCGCAGAGATCGGCGCCGAGCGCATCGAACTGCTCCAGGCCGGAAGCCCAGGCAATCACGATCTTCATGCGCTCCTTGAGGCCGAAACTGATCGCCTGGCGCAGCGTATCGGACGACTGCGAACCGAAATTGAGGATCAAAAGCGCATCCGGCTTGGCGGAAACGGCGTTGGTCAGATAGCCGCTGAATTCCTTCTCGGTCAGCGAATGATAGCTGTTGCCGACATGCTCGACGCCCTTTTCCGCGAACACGTTCTTGGCCGCGTTCAACAGGCCGTCGCCGAACACATATTGCGGGGTGATCGTGTACCAGCGCTTGACGTCCGGCATCTGCTCGATGATCGGGCGCACCGTCTGCTCGATGGCGCCGAACGTTGGAACGCTCCAGCGGAACGTACCCTTGTTGCAATCGGCCCCGGTGATTTCATCCGCCCCGGCCGTGGTGATGAGAACGCCATTGCCCTTGGCGGCTTCCTTGCCCATGGCAAGGGATTCGGAAGACAGAATGCCGCCGGCAAACAGCTTCACGCCGTCCTGCCCGAGCGCGTCCTGCACCTTGCGCACGGCAGTGGCCGGCTTTCCTTCGGTATCCATGTCGATGGTGGTGATCTCGCGGCCGTGTGCCGCCGCCATTTCCTCGGCAGCCAGGATGGCGCCCATCGAGGCAAATTTCCCGTTGGCGGCGAAAGCGCCGGAAATCGGCACCGGAATACCAACCTTGATCGCGTCCCCCGCGGCTAGCGCGCGCGTGATTACGCCAGGCATCGCCAGCGCCGAGCCGGCCAATGCAGAATAGGTCAAAAATTTACGACGATTAATCATGTGCTTTTTCCTCCTCAACCACGTCCTCTATCGTGATCATGCATACTATACGCATAGATTTTTTGTGCTGTCTACCGCGGCACGCTCGTCACGAGCACTCCTCGAGACCTGTTGAATTCACAGCGAAAATCGATAGTCGAAACGATCCGATCGAAGAGCTACGGACTCACCGACATGCCAAGTACGGCAGCGTGAACGGCGTTCAGGCAAAGCGGATAAAAAACTGGAGGCGAAGAATGCCTTGATTCGGCGCGCTGTTTTCTGAGAAAACCCTGGATAAGATGATCCTTGGCGAGTCTGCCAAATGAAACCCCTGAGCTCCGCTCGTCGCCGCGCCATTCCAGGAATGAATACTGCGGCGGCACGAACCGCCACGGGTGAATGTTGTCGCCCGACTACGAACATTTTCGAAGCGGCAGGTGAGAATATCGCTTGCACGCGTCAGAAAATGATCGACGCAGCTGCTCTCCTCATGCTCAACCGGCTCGCATGTCCCAGACACCCTCTTAGCCGTCCGTCTGGATCCTCTACGTCGCGGTCCCTGTCGGACTGCAACGGCAGCGTCCGTATCCTCGTTGCGTGCCGCCTCCTGCATCCGCTCATAGGCGCTGCGCACCCGGCGCCAGGGTCGTCGACTTGGGTCTGGACGATTTCATCGAGAACATCGCCGCTCTGATCGACGGCGCGCCACAACTAGTGCTTTCCGGCCGGCGCTGGGAATCGTCGCCTCGTCAAGATGCCAGATATCTCCTCGCGAAGACCTCGTCCGACGCAGGTGCTTTGCGTAGTGGACAGAATTGCGGCCCTATCGCCCTGCGCGCAGCCTCGGCCCCATCGCGCCCGCCGCATCCCCCTTGACCGCGGGCAGGGGCCCGTATCAGCAGGGCGCTCGGCGCACGCTCACAACTCTACGATGCCGTTGGAAAACGTATCGAAGAACTGATCGGCAAGCTTGCGGGAGGTTGCCTGGATCAGTCGGCCACCGAGCGCGGCAAGCTTGCCGCCGATCTCCGCGTTGGCTTTATAGGTAAGAACAGTGGCCGCGCCCGCCTCTTCGAGGTTGACTACGCAGTCGCCCTTGGCAAATCCGGCAATGCCACCATTTCCCTTGCCGACGATCCGGCAGCGGACAGGGGCATCAATATCAACGATCTCGACGGTCGCCGCAAAGGTTGCCGATACGGGGCCGATCTTCAGCTGCACCTTCGCGTCGAAGCTGGTCTCGCCGGTTTGCGTCAGTTCTTTGCAACCGGGTATGCACACGCGAAGGACTTCCGGGTCGAACAGTCTTTCCCAGATCTGCGCGCGAGGTGAATCCAGGTGATATTCGCCAGCAATTTCCATAGCTTCCTCCCGCCCGTTACGGTGATATCCCGCGGGCTTGCAAACGTTTCATGTCGTTTTGAGACCGGAGCGAAACGCACCGGCTAGACCGCGCAGTATCGCTCCTGAATGTCCTTGTCGGCCAAAAGCGTTGCTGCGTCACTCCGATAGACGACCTCTCCTTGGTCAACGATCACCGCACGATCCGCGAGGTTCAGCGCCCATTCGACGTTCTGCTCCACCAGCAACAGGGTCGTTCCCTGTTCGCGCAACCGGCGGAACAACGCACCCATCTCCTCGACGAGAACGGGCATGATGCCTTCCGAGGGTTCATCGAGCAGGATCATCTTCGGCCGTGCGATCATCGCACGCGCAATCGCCAGCATCTGCTGTTCACCACCAGACATCGTTACGCCCTCCTGGTTGAGGCGTTCCTGCAGGCGGGGGAAACTTTGCGCGATCTCCTCGATCGCCCTCGCCTCGTCGATCCCCTTGCGATCGGCGACGAGGCCGAGCTGGAGATTCTCCAGAACGGTGAGACCGCGAACGATGCGACGTTCCTCCGGTACATAGGCGAGCCCCATCGCATAGCGCTGGTGCGCCTTCATCTCCTCGATGTTCTTTCCGTCAAACCGCATCGTGCCGGTTGTACGCGGCATCAATCCCATGATCGACCGTATGATGCTCGTCTTACCGGCACCGTTGCGCCCGACAAGCGCGACGATCTCGCCCTGCTCGACCGAAAACGAGATGTTGTGGAGTACATGGCTCGCGCCATACCAGCCGTTGAGGCCGTCCAGTTCAAGCATAGCCATCGTTCTGTCCCAGGTACACGCGGCGAACTTCGGCGTTCGCCTGGATTTCCTTCGGTGTTCCGTCGGCCAATAGCTGGCCGTGATGCAACACGAGCACACGGTCGCTGAGACCCAGGATCATCTTCATCTTGTGCTCGACGAGAAGGATTGTCCGCTCAGCGGCGAGCTTCTCGATCAGCGTCACCATCTCTCGGGTTTCTTCCGGCCCCATACCAGCCGTCGGCTCATCGAGGAGGAGAAGCGCCGGCTCGGCAACCAGCGATATCGCGATCTCCAGTGCCCTCTGCTGCCCATGCGCAAGAAACTTGGCGAGCGTGTCGGACTTGGCAGAAAGGCCGACGGACACGAGCGTCCGCTGCGCCTTCTCCTCGACGTCGTGGAGTGTGCCGCGATCGGTCCAGACGTTGAAGCGCGACCGGAACGCCTGCGCCGCAACACGAACGTTCTCCAGAACGGAAAGGTTCGGGAAGATGTTGGTGATCTGGTAGGAACGCGCAATGCCGCGATGGACATAGTCATGCTGGGCAACGCCAGCCATGTCGGTTCCCCGGAACTTGAGCGTTCCAGTCGACGGCTTCAGGGCACCGGAGAGAATGTTGAAGAAGGTACTCTTGCCGGCACCGTTCGGACCGATGATCGCGGTGATCTGTCCTTCGCGGAAGTCGGCCGTTATGCCCTTCAGCGCCACCAAGCCACCGAACTGTTTGCCGACATCTGTCACGCTCATGATCGGTGTGGTCATCGGCCTGCCCTCCAGGAGACGACGGTTCCCCAGATGCCTTTCGGCAGATAGAGGACGAAGAGGATAAAGATGATGCCGACAATGATCTGCCAATGGGAGGTCCAAAGGGAAAAGACGTCTTCCATGGACAGGAAGGCCAGAGCACCGACGAAAGGCCCGAAGAAGCTTCCGGCGCCACCGAGCAGCGTCATCATCACGATCAGACCAGAGGTGTGATAGTGCAGCGAATCGAGCGGCACGATCGACAGGTGCATGGCCGACAACGTACCGGCGAGACCGCAAAGCAGTCCGGATAGGACAAAGGAGAGAAGCTTTGCCCGCTCGACGTTGTAGCCGCAGGCGCGAGCGCGGGTCTCGTTCTCGCGGATCGCCTCGATCACGGCGCCGAAGGGGGAATTCAGCACACGTGACACGAACCAAAGTGCCAGCGCCACGACGACCATGATTGCATAGTACTTGGTGATCGGATTGAGGAAATCGACCGAGAGCCCCCCAAAGTTCAGGGTGCTGACGGTAAAGCCGCGCAAACCGTTTTCTCCACCGGTCCAGGAGGATGCCTGCAACGCGGTGTAGTAGACGAGCTGCGAAAGAGCGAGCGTTACCATCGAGAAATAGATCCCCCGGGTCCGGATCGCCAACGCGCCCATCACGACGGCAAGAACGCCCGCGGCAAGAACGCCCGTCAACATCGCGACGAACCAATGCATACCGAACGCGCCGATGGCGATGCCCGTAACGTAGGCTCCGACGCCGAAGAAGGCGGCATGACCAAAAGAGAGAAGCCCGGTATAGCCGAAGAGCAGGTTATAACCGACGGCCACGAGGCCATAGATGAGCACGTTAACCGCCAGCGCCTGCGACGGCAGGATCCAGGGTAGGATGCATAACGCCAGGATGGAAAGCGGCACGCGCCAGCGAGCAAAGTTCGAGGTCTGTGTCGAGGGACGCGCGGTCCCATCGGATGCGGGTATGGTGTTTTGTGCGACGGTCATGTCGATTTCTCCTCAAAGGCCGGGCGCGGCGCGGCCGTAGAGGCCATTCGGCTTGACGAGCAGGACCAGTGCCATCAGCGCGAACATCACGATGGTCGCCATTTCCGGTGCGAAGAGTGACGTCATGCTGACGGCAACCCCGACGACGAGGCCCGCAACGACGGCGCCTGCAAGCGATCCCATTCCCCCGATGACCGTCACCACGAAGGCTTCGGCCAGCACGAGCGATCCCATTTCCGGGCTGACGTTGCGCATCGGCGCGGCAAGCACACCGCCTAGTGCGGTGATACCGACGCCGATGCCGAAAACGATCAGCCACAACCTGCCGATATCGACGCCCAGCACACGCATGATCAATGGATCGGCGGAACCCGCGCGCACGATCAGGCCGAATTTCGTCTTCTCGAGACCGAGCCAGAGCAGCAATAGAACGAGCACGACGACGCCAACGACGAAGAGGCGATAGACCGGGAAAAAGCCGATGCCGAGATCCACGACGCCGCGAAGCTGGGCGGGCGTCGAGAACGGGATTCCGTCCGTGCCGAAGAAGATGCGCACGGCCTCCACCAGCACGTAGCCGAGCCCGAAGGTCAGCAGCAGTGGATCGTCGGGTGAACGGCCATAGAGCGGGCGGATGAGGAAGCGCTCGATGAGCATGCCGAAAGCGCCAATCAGAATGGGCGCGATCAAGAGCCCCCACCAGAAGCTCCCCGACAGACCAGCCACATAGAGCCCGGCATAGGCCCCCACCATGAAGAGGGCGCCGTGCGCGAAGTTCACGATACCCAGCATGCCGAAGATGATCGAGAGCCCCAGCGCAACCATGATAAGGATCGCGCCGAGGGCAAGCCCCGAAAACAGCTGCATGGCGATCAGTTCGACTGTCATGTCCTCATCCGCCTCTCGATGTCAGTTTGGAAAACCGAGCTCGGAACAGCTCCGAAGGATGCTCTCCGCAGCCGGTTCGTTGGCCACGATGTTGAAGAGGTCAACGTCGCTCTTCATGTCGGCTTTGGCCTTGGCTTCGAGGACGAGGACCGACTGGACCGACTGGTGATCGCACTGGCGATAGTATTGCTCGCCCTTGGCAACGTCGTATTTCAGTGCTTCCAACGCGGCGATCACCTTCTGGGTGTCGGTTCCGCCCGCCGCCTCGATCGCCATCAACAGCGAGGCGATGCTTGTGTAGCCATAGGCGCCATAGTCGGTCGGCACGGCGCCGTCATAGGCGCTTCGGAACGCGTCGTTGAAAGCCTTCGCCGACGGAACGGTCTCTTCCTGACCCCAGTAGTAGTTCGCACCGCCGACGACGCCCTCGAACACCTCAGCGTCGACCGCAATCCGCTGGTTGTGCAACAGGACAGGCACGACGATCTTCATCTGATCCTTCACGCCGAAATCGACCGCCTGCTTGAGCGAGTTCGCCTGATCGCGGCCGAAGTTGCAGATGCAGAGAATGTCCGGGCGCATCGCCAGGATGCTTGGAATGAAGGTGGAGTAGTCGGGGGCGCCGAACGGATGCAGAATTTCGCCGACCGTTTCAGCGCCGATGGCATCTGCCGCACGCTTGAAGCCGCGCAGCATCTCATGACCGTAGGCATAGTCCGCAACGAGATAGGCGACCTTCGAGCCTTTCTGGAAAGTGTGCTTCGCCACGACGGCGGTCGTCATGTGCGGATTGAGCGCCTCATGGAAGGTGTACGGGCTGAAGTCCTTCACCTCGTTGATCGTATCGGACTGGCTGATCGAGATATAGAGCATGTTGCGGGCGCGGGTCACTTCGTTTACCGCAAGCTGCACGGCGCTGGACAAGGCACCGACGATCGCATGCACCTTGTCCTTCTCAATCAGCTCCAGCGTGCGCGTTGCAGCTTCGCCTGCGTTGAGTTTGTCGTCGCGCACGAGCAGCTCGACCTTCCGGCCGGCAACGCCACCCTTCTCGTTGGCAAGCTTGACGGCCAGCTCGGCGCTGCGAACCTGATCGTTAGCCTCCGCTGCGAACGGCCCGGTGAGCGGCGTGGGAAAGCCGATACGGATTACCTCTTCCTGCGCCCGCGCTATCCACGGCATGGAGAGCGCACCGACACCACCTGCAAGCCCAACGAGTGCCGCCCGACGGCTCAGTGGCAACGCCCCCAGCCTTTCAATACCCTTCGTCATCCTATTCTCCTCCCTGACTTCGGATTTCATTCAGATTGCACCAAGCGCCCTCAGAACCCGCGCCGGTGTCATCGGTATCTGCGCAATCTCTGCCCCCCGGCCAGCGAGTGCGTCGTTGACGGCATTCATGGCTGCTGCGGATGCGGCGGCTGTGCCCGCCTCGCCACAGCCCTTGGCGCCCAGTTCCGTGTCCCTGGTGGGTGTTTCCACATGGGCAATCACGATGTCCGGCATTTCACAGGCCATCGGCACGAGATAGTCGGCCAGCGAGCCATTGGTCACCTGTCCGTCCTCGTTATAGAGACACTCCTCGAAGAAGGCCGCGCCGAGCCCCTGCACCACGCCACCGCGGATCTGTTCGTCGACGAGCAGGGGGTTGATGATGCGACCACAGTCCTCAACGACCCAATGTTTGATAACCTTCACGAAGCCGGTCTCGGCATCCACCTCCACGAGGCAACCCTGCGCACCGTTCGTGAAGGCGAACGGATAGCCTTGCGGTGCAAAATGATGCGCTACGGAAAGCTGCGCTTGCGTACCAGCCGGCAACGTATCGGAGCGGAAAAACGCAATGCGCGCGAGTTCCGGGAGGCTGAGCCGTTGTTGGCCGTCGTCCGCACTGACGATCCAGCCGTCGCGAATATCGAGGCGCAAAGCGTTGCCCTGCAATATGATGGCTGCGATGGAAAGCAGATTGGCCTTGAGCCTGCGTGCGGCCTGCAGCGCAGTTTCACCGCCGATGCCAGCTCCCCGGCACGCCCAGGTGGCGCCGCCATGCGGCGTCGTGTCGGTATCGCCGGTCATCACCCGCACCGTTTCCCGCGCAACGCCGAGTTGGTCGGCAACGATCTGGCCAATGATCGTTTCCGTTCCCTGCCCTTGCTCCGTCACGGAGATCGCGCAGTGTATGTCACCGGAGGGTGTCAGCTTGATGATCGCGCCGTCCTGCGCCGAGATTCTCGCACCGCCCACTCCATAGAATGCCGGACCCGGGTTCGTGATCTCGACAAAGAGCGCAATACCGATGCCGCGCAGAACACCCCGTTCCCGCAGCGCCGCCTGCTCGCGGCGAAGGTCGTCGTAGCTCATGAGCGTCTTCAGCCGTGACAGGCAGACTTCGTGCGAGAGCTGCTCGAACCGGTAGCCCGTCGGCGACTGACGCGGATAACTGTCGTCCGGAATGAGATTGCGCGCTCGGATGTCGAAAGGATCCAGTCCCAGTCTGCGCGCAGCCGAATCCACGAGACATTCGGTAACGGCGCAGGCGATCGGATGGCCGACGGCTCTGTATTGGCTGGTCTGCACTTTGTTTTGGAAGACCACGGACAATTGCGCACGGTAGGAGGAAAAGTCATAGGGGGCGCCCATGAGGCGGACCACTTGGTTTCCTTCCACGACGCTCGTGCGCGGATAACTTGAAAAAGCCCCGACAGCGGTGACGTCATCGACGTCCATGGCAAGGATTTTCCCATCGCCACTGAAGGCTAACCGGGCATGCACGCGATGGTCGCGGGCATGAATGTCGGAGGTAAAGGCCTCCATACGGTCAGCGACAAACTTTACCGGACGGCCAAGCAGTATGGACGCTCCGACAACGGCCATCTCTTCGTGATAAACGTGCAGCTTCATCCCGAAAGATCCGCCGATATCGGGGGCGATGACACGGACGTTCCCGTCCGGAATGCCGTAGTGCCGGGCGTAGACATCTTGAAACTGATAAGGCGTCTGGGTCGCGTGGTGGGCGGTCAGCCTGTTCTCGCTCGGGTCGTAGTCGGCGACGATCGCGCGCGGCTCGAGCGTGACGGCCGTATGCCTTCCGAAGAGGAAGTCTTGCCCGACTTCAACAGCGGCCGCTTTGAACGCCTCGTCCACGCCGCCGCTGTTGATCTGGCTTGAGAAACACAGGTTGTCGCCGAGTTCCGGCGAAATCACCTCGGTATTTTCCGACATCGCCGCGCGCGGATCGGAGATCGCCGGAAGCTCTTCAATGTCCATCATCACCAGTTCGGCCGCATCTTCCGCAATGGCGCGGCTATCCGCGACGATGATGACGACGGGATGCCCCGACCAGAGAACCTTTTCGACCGCCAGCGGAAGCTGGGGAAGCGACTTCATATTCTTGAAGTGCTCGAGCGTACCGACCCAGGGGGTACAGATCTTCGCGAGGTCTGCCCCCGTCAGCACGGCGCGGACCCCCGCCAGTGCTGCCGCTTCCGCCGTGTCGAGCGACAGGATGCGTCCGTGGGCATAGGGGCTGCGGACAAACGCCGCATGCAGCATGCGTGGAAGAGACAGGTCCGTGACATAGCGGCCCTTGCCTTCGAGTAGGCGCTTGGCATTGGGCCGCGAGACGGATCGGCCGATATAGGAGTTGGGCCGATCGAGGGAGAAAAGGGCGCTCATGACCGCTCCTCCGCCGGCGTTGCGTATCGCTGCCTGGCTGTTGTCTCGATGGCATCAACGATCGCCTCATACCCAGTGCAGCGACAATAATTTCCAGACAGGGCATCGCGGATCTCGTCCCGGCTCGGCATCCCTCCGGCTGACAAAAGTCCATAGGCGCTCATCAGCATTCCGGGCGTGCAGAAGCCGCATTGAAGGGCGTTTCGTTCGTGGAAATTTCCCTGGAGATCGGCGATCGCCTGGCGCGTCGTAAGCCCCTCGATCGTCTCGACCGCACATCCATCCGCCTGAACGGCGAACATCAGGCAGGCGTGCACCGGCACATCGTCCAGCAGGACGAGGCAGGCGCCGCAAACCCCCATCTCGCAACCGGTATGGGTACCGGTCAGCTCGACCTCCTGCCGAAGGAAGTCGGCAAGCGTCATCCTCGGCGCAACGAGGCACTCGACCGTTTCCCCGTTTATTTCGAGAGAGACCGGAACTTTGCCGTTCATCCAATTGCCTCCAACCGACCCAGGAGGCGCCCGAGCAAAACGCGCGCCAGATGCCGGCGCATCGACGCCGGAATCTGGTCGTCGTCGGCAGGATCCAGGTCACTCTCGAGGGCATCCTGAGCCTCGCAAATAGTGCCGACATCAATGGAGCGGCCAAGCAGAACCTGCTCCGCCGAACGCGCACGTATCGGGGTGGGTCCGACTGCAAGAAAGGCGATACGCATATGCTCGACTGTCGCGCCATCGAAACGCGCGTTCACGCCAGCGCCGACGATGGCATAATCGCCCCTGCGCCTCGCCAGTTCATCAAACGCCGCACGCGTGTCGCCGCTCGATGTCGGAATATGAACCGCGACGATCACCTCGCCCGGCTGAAGGGCGGTCTCATAGAGATCAACGAAGAAATCCTCGGCAGCCACCCGGCGCACACCCTCAGGTGAGGCGATCTCGATGACCGCATCAAGCGCAAGCGCCATCGCCGGAAACTCCGCTGCAGGGTCGGCCAACGCCAGACTGCCGCCAAACGTCCCTTTGTTACGGATCGCCGGATGGGCGACGTGAGGGGCAGCCTCTGCGAGCAGCGGCGCATGCGTCCGCACAAGATCAGACGCCAGGATTTCACAATGCCGCGTTGCCGCACCGATACGCAAAGTGCCTTCTTCGAGCGAGATCCCCTTCAACTCCTCGAGCCGGCCGATGTCGACAAGAAGCGTCGGCGCCTGCAAGCGCAGCGCCAGTGCAGGTACAAGGCTCTGCCCTCCAGCGACAAACACGGCATCACCGTCCGCCGCGGCGAACGCCTTCATGGCATCCCCGACGGATTGCGGTCGCACATAGTCGAATGCCCTCGCCTTCAATTTCTCCCCCACCATGACCACGCAAATTTTGTGACCAGTTGGTTACAATAACCACACACCACATTGAGGCGTCAAGAAAAATTACCAGATGGTCTCAATTGCAGTTGAACATTGTCCGGGTTAGAAAGATTCGTGCGGCTGTATTCTTAGGTCGGCACGTTTTCGAGTAGGTCAGATGACGAAACAGAAGACATCTGGAAAAGACGGCAGGAAGTCGGGGGCCAACAGACCCAAGCACTACATGCGTGCGAACGAGCGTGAGCAGGTCATTCTGGAAGAGGCCGTCCGTTTCTTCGCCGAACATGGCTTCGAGGGCCAGACCCGGGAACTCGCCAAGCGCATGGGTATCACCCATTCGGCGATCTATCGCCATTTCCCCAGCAAGGAAGCTCTGATTGAGCGCGTCTACGAGCATATTTACCTCAGCCGCTGGGATGCGAACTGGGCAGGGCTCATCACAGACCGCAATCAATCACTTGAGGCGCGGCTGACGGAATTCTACCTGCAATATGTTGAACGGGTTTTTCACTACGACTGGGTCCGGATCTTCGTCTTCTCCGGCCTGAAGACGTTCGCCATCACCACTCGCTACCTGGACATCGTCCGGCTGCAGATCATCGAACCGGCCTGCCTGGAACTGCGGCACGAACTTGGTCTTCCGACCTGCGATGAAGTCTCTTTGTCAGAACGTGAGACAGAACTCTTCTGGGGCCTGCATGGCCGGATATTCTACCTTGCGATCCGCCGCTTCATCTACGCAACGCCGACGCCCACCGAACTCGAGCAGATCGTTAGGGACGGTGTCCTGAGTTTCATGATGGGTTGCCCGACAGTCATGACGAAGATCGTGCGAACGCCAATCAGCAGTCCCGAAAACCCAGAAGGGTTATCCCGGTGATATCAGGTTAACCGCGTAAGACTCCGACGACTTTCGATATCAAGCTGGCGACGACACCAGCCAGCACTTCAGCGCCCAGCGTCAGATCCAGCCTGTCGGTGTCTTCAGCGAGATTGTGGCTGATGCCGCCCTTGGAAGGCACGAACATCATGGCAATGAGAAGAACGCTCGATACATTGGCCGCATCGTGAAGAGCACGAAATGGACGAAAAGAGTAGTCTTTGGTGGCAGGATTGCCGGAAAGGTCACGCTGCCAAAAGGACAAGGCTTGCCGCGATTAATATTAGGCCGGCAACGAGCGGCGCACGCGCATTGCTGCGCATGGCTACGATTTCATCCAGTTGCTCACCTTCAGCCAAGCGTTCGAGCGCCTCCTTGCGGTAAGGCACTGCGCCGCTCTGGCCGTTTGTTTCATTGCCCACAATATTGGACCTAAGGTCCTGCTCCTCGGCCCAGTCGCGCTCTGCGCTGGCGACGTTGCCGGCTTGCAGGTTCTCGTAGGCGGTCTCGCCGCTGATCAGACCATTTTCCCAGAGCCCTATGATCGCCTTTTCATCTGTTCCGGAGAGATGGACCGCTCGACAAGCGTCTTGGGCGGCGTGACAACGATGTTGCTTATCTCGGTGTCGCCTAGCCTTGTGGCGTCATGTACCGGCGGGCGGCCTTTCTCTGCAGGCCGAGCCGGTGCTCGCGGATGATGATGAAGACCCCTGCGGAAATAACGATCACCGTGCCGATCAACATGGTCAGCGTTGGAATATCGTCAAAAAGCACGTAGCCAAATGCCATGCCGAGCACGATCGACGTGTATTCGAACGGGGCGATGGTCGAGACGTCGGCGTAGCGGTAGCTTGCAGTCAGCAACAATTGCGCCACGCCGCCGCAGAAGCCGGCAAGGGCGAGCAAGGTCAGTGCCATCCCGCTGAGTTCCACCCAGCCGAAAGGCAGGGTCGCCAGCGAGAAGACGGCGGCTGACAGCGAGAAATAAAGCACAATGGTCGGTGTTTTTTCCGTTCGCACCAGTTTGCGCACCAGAACCATGGCGATCGCACCGAGCATGGCCGATGCGAGAACGGCCGCGGCACCGAACGCCTCGGCCGTCCCGACCCCGCCTTCGCTGAACAGTGTCAGCCTCGGCCAGGTGATGATCATGACGCCGACCAGCCCGACAAGCACCGCCGACCACCGGTAGATCCCGACCGTCTCCTTCAGGAAGATTGCGGCGATCATCACCGCGATCAGCGGCATGGCGTAGCCAATTGCGATCGCTTCCGGCAGCGGCAGATGGACGAGGCCGTAGAAGCCGAAGCTCATCGAGACGATGCCGACGAACCCGCGCGCCAAGTGGCCGAGAATGTTTTCCGTTCGGAATGCATCGACAAGTTCGCCGCGGGTCGCAAGGTAGATCACGATCGGCACCATGGCGAATGCGGAGCGGTAGAAGGTGATCTGGCCGGTCGTGATGTCCTTGCCGGCCGCCTTTATCAGCGTCGCCATGCACACGAATATCACGACGGAGGAGACCTTCAGGAAGATCGCCCTCATCGGCTGTTGTTCTGCGAATTCCATGGGAAGGCGGTCTCTTGTTCGCGGCCCCGACGGGGACCGGCGACACCATCGGCGTCAATTGCGCGGCAAATCATCTTCGGGCGGATAGTAGCGCGGCATTCTTGAAAGAGGGATCAAAATTCGTGATGCGGCAGCACAGCTTTTGATGGTGGAGCCCCCAGAGCTCACCCCGTTTCAAGGCGGTATCCGGCCCTGAAACGATGCCCGGGCAGCGCATTCCTTGTGGACTGGAGGCACAGCCAAGCCCTGCCCGAAGCAGCAGCATTAGCCACCATTCAGCGCCTTCCAGATCGTCTGCGGCGTCGCCGGCATGTCGATATGGTCGATGCCGCGTGCCCGGTACAGTGCGTCGACAACCGCGTTCATGACAGCCGGACAGGCGCCGATCGTCGCTGCTTCCCCCGCTCCCTTGATACCGAGCGCATTTGTCGTCGAGGGCACGTTGCGCGTCTCGAACTTGAAGAACGGCAGTTCCTCGGCACGCGGCAGACCGTAGTCCATGAGCGTCGCCGTGAGAAGCTGGCCTTCCGGCGAGTAGACAGCCTCCTCGTTGAGACACTGGCCGATGCCCTGAACGATCCCGCCATGCACCTGGCCGAGCAGGAGAACCGGGTTCACCGTCACCCCGAAATCGTCGACGACCTGGTAGTTCACGATCTCCACCCGACCCGTGTCGGGATCGATCTCGACCTCGACGATGTGCGTGCCGTTTGGATAGGTCGCCTCGTCCTGCACGATGTCGGAAACGGAGATCAGGTCGTCCTCGGATTTCGCGGCCGCAGCAATCCCAGCAAAGCTCAACGCCTGGTCGGTGCCGACCACCCGCGCCTCTCCCGCGACCAGTTCGATATCCTCGGCCGAAGCTTCCAGTTCATCGCCGGCGATGCGCTTCATCTTCTCGGCCAGTCCCTCGCTGGCGGAGGCGACTGACACACCGCCAAGCGGGATGGAGCGCGAGCCGCCGGTACCCCCGCCCTTCATCAATTCGGCCGTGTCTCCTTGCCGCACGATGATCTTGTCGAAGTCGATCCCGATCTTGTCGGCGATGAACTGGCTGTAGGCTGTCGCATGCCCCTGCCCGTTCGTCTGCGTGCCAATGAACAGCGTGATCGTGCCGTCACCGTTCAGCTTCAGCTTCGCGGGCTCCGAGCCGGCGAAGGCGCAAGCCTCGACATAGGTCGACATGCCGATACCGCGGATGAGCCCTCTTGCTTTACTCTGCTCTGCGCGCGCCGCAAAACCGTCCCAGTCGGCAAGTTCCATCGCCTTGGTCATATGACCGTCGAATTCGCCAACATCATAGAGACGTCCACCCTGGGTCTTGTAGGGAAACTGCTCGGGCCGGATGAAATTGCGCCGACGGAATTCCGCCGGTGACATTCCGCTCTCGCGCGCAACCTTGTCGACCAGTCGCTCGATCACATAGGCCGCCTCCGGCCGTCCCGCGCCGCGATATGCGTCGACCGGCGTCGTGTTGGTGTAGAAAGCGCGGATGTGCATGTCGAGCAGCGGAATGTCGTAGACGCCCGTCGCCATGATTGCCGTCATGGTGGGGATCATCGGCCCGTACTGCGAGAGATAGGCGCCCATGTTCGCGTCCATGCGGATGCGCAGCGCCGTAATCTTGCCGCCGGCGTCGAGAGCCGCCGCGGCCTGCACGATGCTGTCGCGTCCATGGGAATCGGCCAGGAAGTGCTCGGCGCGGCTACTGACCCATTTGACCGGCCGACCAAGACGCCGCGCGGCTTCCATCACCAGCGGATATTCGCGGTAGTTGAAGGCCTTCGTGCCAAACCCGCCGCCGACGTCCGGGGTAATGACGCGGATCTTCTCCAGAGGCATACGGAAGACGTGCCCTGCGAGCGAGTTGCGTACCCCATGCACGCCCTGCGATCCGCAGGTCAGCGTGAAGCTCTGGCTCCCCTCGTCCCATTCGCCGATCGCGGCGCGCGGCTCCATGTAGTTGGCGACAAGCCGGTTGTTGACGAGCCTGATCTCGGTGACGTGATGCGCCTTTTCAAAAGCTTCTGCCACGGCCGCCGGGTCGCCGGTCTGATGCTCGTAGACCAGATTGGTGGCAAGCTCCGGCCACACCAAAGGCACGCTCTCGCCCTCGGCCGCCGCAAGCGAAACGTTGGCGTCCTCCATCTGCCAGTCGATCTCGATCAGTTCGGCCGCATCTTCGGCCTCGCCTTGCGTGTCGGCGACGATGAAGGCGACGGCGTCGCCGACATGGCGCACCCGGCCGCGACAGAGCACTGGGGCGTTGCGAACCTCATGCTTGCTGCCGTCGGGCTGGGCGACGCGCACAAGACAGGGAACATCGCCGAGATCGGCAATATCCTCGGCAGTCAGGATGAGGCGAACGCCCGGCGCCTCACGTGCGGCGTCGAGCGACGTGATCTCGAACGCCGCCGCCGCATACGGCGAACGCAGTACAAATCCGCGCAACTCGCCCGGCCTCGCGATGTCACTGGTATAGGAGCCTTCGCCCTTGAGAAGCGGAAGATCTTCCTTGCGCAATGCAGAAGCCCCCACTCCGAATTTCGGTGTAGCGATCATGCCGGCAGTGTCCCGAAGGTTTCGATAAAGCAGTCGCGACGGCACGCCGTCACCATTGTCTAAATGTTAGGCTGGTCCAGAAAAATGTCGAGGGGGCGCGCCCGCATTATTCCCCTAGTTGAAATGCAAACGGGTGATGCTCGGCAATGAGATGTTAAGCCGTAGCAAATATCAAGGGTGCGAGCCTAAGACCAATCCGTCCTTTTGCCTCTCGTCCTGTTGCTCTAAAACGGGATAGGCTGAAGGACACGAACAGGACATATCATGCGCACTGAGAGCGGCCGGATCATCCATCTGACAGACTACCGCCCGACAGACTTCGTTCTTGAACGCGTCGACCTCACATTCGAACTCGACCCGACCGAAACCAAGTGCACATCGCGCATGCTCTTCCACCGCCGCGAAGGCGCCGCCCCCGAAGCCCCACTCGTGCTGGACGGCGACGAACTGAACATGACCGGCCTTTTGTTCGACGGCATGCCGATGGAGCCGGAACGGTTCACGGAAGAAAACGATGTTCTGACGATCCGTGACCTTCCCGAGACCGGGTCCTTCGAGATCACCGTCGACACGGTCATCAATCCGGAAGCCAACACGCAACTGATGGGGCTCTACCGGACAAACGGTATCTACTGCACCCAGTGCGAGGCCGAGGGCTTCCGCCGCATCACCTATTTCTACGACCGACCGGATGTGCTCTGCGTCTACACGGTCAACATCATCGCCGACAAGGAAAGCTCCCCGCTGCTTCTCTCCAACGGCAACTTCCTTGGCGGTGCGGGCTATGGCGAGGGCAAGCACTTTGCGGCCTGGTTCGATCCGCACCCCAAGCCCAGCTACCTCTTCGCGCTCGTCGCCGGCGACCTCGGCGTCATCGAAGACACATTCACCACCATGTCCGGCCGCGAAGTGGCACTGAAGATCTATGTCGAGCACGGCAAGGAGCCGCGCGCGACCTATGCCATGGACGCGCTGAAGCGCTCGATGAAATGGGACGAGGATGTGTTCGGCCGCGAATACGACCTCGACATCTTCATGGTCGTGGCCGTGTCGGACTTCAACATGGGCGCGATGGAGAACAAGGGGCTCAACGTCTTCAACGACAAGTACGTGCTCGCCGACCCGGAAACGGCGACCGACGCCGACTACGCCAACATCGAGGCGATCATCGCCCACGAATACTTCCACAACTGGACCGGCAACCGCATCACCTGCCGCGACTGGTTCCAGCTGTGCCTGAAGGAAGGGCTGACGGTCTATCGCGATCATGAATTCTCAGCCGACCAGCGCTCGCGCGCCGTCAAGCGCGTGGCCGAGGTGCGGCACCTGAAGTCGGAACAGTTTCCCGAGGATGCGGGCCCCCTCGCCCACCCGGTGCGGCCGACGAAATATCGCGAAATCAACAATTTCTACACGACGACGGTGTACGAGAAGGGCGCAGAGGTGACGCGCATGATCGCGACCATCCTCGGACGCGATCTCTTCAAGAAGGGCATGGACCTCTACTTCGAGCGCCATGACGGGGACGCCGCGACGATCGAAGACTTCGTCAAGTGTTTCGAGGATGCGAGCGGCCGCGACCTCACCCAGTTCTCACTCTGGTATCATCAGGCTGGCACGCCGCTCGTCACCGTCTCCAGCGCCTTCGACCCGGCGAAGGGTACGTTCACGCTCTCGCTCGAGCAGATGGTGCCGCCGACGCCCGGGCAATCCGCCAAGGAGCCGATGCACATTCCGTTGCGCTTCGGCCTTCTTCTCCAAGACGGAACAGAGGCAAAGCCGTCTTCCATCGAAGGCGCCGAAGTCACCGGCGACGTCCTGCATCTGACCGAGCGCAAGCAGACCGCCACGTTCAACGGCATCGCCGGCCGTCCGGTCGTCGCCCTCAACCGCAACTTCTCCGCCCCGATCAACCTGCACTTCGAGCAGGCTCCCTCGGATCTCGCCCACGTCGCGCGGCATGACGGAGACCTGTTTGCACGCTGGCAGGCACTGAACGACCTCGCATTGCCGGACCTGGTCGAAGCATCGCGCAATGCCCGCGCCGGTACCGCAATTGCGGTGAATTCGCTCCTGGTTGACACGCTGATCGCAATCGCAGGGGATGAAAGCCTGGAGCCGGCCTTCCGTGCACAGGTCCTGGCACTTCCGAGCGAAGCTGACATCGCACGTGAACTTGGCAGCAACAATGACCCGGACGCGATTCGCGCCGGCCGCGAGGCCGTCCTTGCCTTCGTAGCCAGCGAAGGGGCCACCCTTTTTGCCGCGCTTTTCGACCGGCACCACATGAAGGGAAGCTTCATGCCAGATGCCGCTAGTGCCGGCCACCGGGCGCTTCGCAATGCGGCCCTGACCTACATCGCCATTGCGGAAGGGCTGCCTGGGCGCGCTGCCCAAGCGTTTGCCGACGCCGACAACATGACGGACCTCAGCGCAGCGCTCACGGTCCTCGCCCACCGCTTCCCCGAAGCGGCCGAGACACAAGCTGCCCTCGAAACCTTCCGCGCGCGGTTTGCCGAGAATGCGCTCGTCCTCGACAAGTGGTTCGCGATCCAGGCAACGATACCGGGTGAAGGCGCTCTCCAGCGCGTGCAGCACCTGATGGAGAGCCCGCATTTTAACCCGGCCAATCCCAATCGCGTACGCGCGCTGGTCGGAACCTTTGCCTTCTCCAACCCGACCGGCTTCAATCGCCTCGACGGCGAGGGCTATCGCTTCCTGGCATCGCAGATCCTTGAGATCGATCCGAAGAACCCACAGCTCGCCGCCCGGATCCTCACCTCGATGCGCTCCTGGCGCTCGCTGGAGGAGGTGCGCGCGGAACATGCGCTCAATGCGTTGCGAAAGATTGCAGCGGGCGAGAAGCTTTCGGCTGATGTCTCCGACATCGTCGAGCGGATGCTGAACGGCTGACGGCCAAAAAGGGCGACGTGCAAGCGCTCGACGTCCGCCGACGCAACCTGTCGGCGGACTACAACTTCTCAACCCTCAAAATTGGTTAAAAAATCCTTACCCTTTCCTCTGGACAAGGCGAATCGCGAATGATTCATTAGCTTAGATTCGGACGAACGGTGTTTCGAATCACCAGAAGAAACAGGGTGTTGGATATGGCGGACGCGCAGCGGGGACGCGCAGCCGGGGGGCGGATTCGTCTCAAATTTCCAGGCGTGGCTGCCTGGGACGAGGATCTGGCGGGGCATGCCCGGATTTTCGCCGGCCCGGCCACCTTGCGCCTGTCTCGCGCGGAGCCGGTCATCAAGCGATCGATCCCGATCCTGGTCATTGCCTTTCTGATTGTGGTTGGCATTTCGCGGCTGGCCGGCCTCGTGCTGGAGTATCAGCGCATGGATGCGGGAGTGCGCGACGGCACGTCGTTGATGGCTGCTGCCGTTGGTGCGCTGTACGCTGCCGACGACACGCTGTTTTCCGACGGGCAGCGCAATCAGGTCGAGCGCACGCTTTCCAAGCACCTGCCGCAGGACCGGTTGCCTGAAGGCGCCCTGGTTCTGTTTGCTCAGAAGAGCGGTCGTGTTTTCGCCAGTTCGCTTTCGGGCGCGGGGTTTGTCGGCATGTCGGTTGCGCGGATTGCACCCGATGTCGCTGCGGCCCAGTATTTCGGCGAGCCATCCGGGATCATGCGTGCCCGTATCGGCGATGCCGAACATTATTTCTCGATCATCGACGTCCAGAAGGGCGGTGGATTTGTGCTGGTCGCGAGCCCGCTCGACGGCATCGACGCGCAGTGGCGCAGCGAGTTGTCGCTGAATGTCACGCTCTTTGCCGGGATTTCGGCCATTCTCGGCTTCATTCTCTATGCTTATTTCCTCCAGTCGAAGCGCGCACGCGACGCGGACGCGATCTTCGCCGAGTCCAATCTGCGGGTCGAGACGGCACTGGCGCGTGGCCGATGCGGGCTTTGGGACTTCGACCTGTCGGGCCGGCGATTGTTCTGGTCGCGCTCCATGTACGAAATGCTCGGCATGACCGCGCGTGACAACTACCTGTCCTTTGGTGAGGCGGCTCGCCTGATGCATCCCGATGACGATGGCATCTATCAGGTCGCACGCGCGGTTGCGAAGGGCGAGGCGCGTCAGGTCGATCAGGTGTTTCGCATGCGCCATGCGGACGGCCACTATGTGTGGCTCCGCGCCCGCGCCCAGCTGATCCGGATGGGCTCCGGCCGCACGCACATGATCGGCATCGCCATGGACGTGACCGAGCAACATCGGCTCGCCCAGCGGTACCAGGAGGCCGATCAGCGGCTCGCTGTCGCAATCGAGTGCACCTCGGAAGCCTTCGTCCTCTGGGACAAGGACGACCGTCTTGTCATGTGCAACGCCCATTATCAGCAGGCCTATGGCTTACCGGACGAGGTGCTGGTTCCCGGCACCGAGCGCATCGTCGTCCACGCCGCGGCAGCCCGGCCGGTGATCGCACGCCGGATCGCCGATGCCAGCAGCGGCAGCAACGCCCAGACGTCCGAGGTCCAGCTTGCCGACGAGCGCTGGCTGCAGGTGAACGAGCGCCGCACGAGCGACGGCGGCCTGGTCTCGGTCGGCACCGACATCACCATGATCAAGCGCCATCAGGTGCGCCTGCGCGAATCCGAACGCAGGCTCGTCGCGACGATCGGCGACCTGTCAGCCTCGCGCGCCAAACTCGAGAAACAGAAGTCCGAGCTTTCGGTCGCGAACGCGAACTATCAGGCGGAAAAGGAGCGCGCTGAGGCCGCGAACCGGGCCAAGTCCGAGTTCCTCGCCAACATGTCGCACGAATTGCGCACACCGCTGAACGCGATCCTCGGCTTCTCTGACATTCTGCAGAACCAGATGTTCGGACCACTCGGCTCGGAGAAATACGACGAGTATGCCCGCGATATCCACGATAGCGGCCAGCACCTGCTGAACGTCATCACCGACATTCTCGACATGTCCAAGATCGAGGCGGGCCACATGCGCATCAGTTGCGACGTCATCGACCTGGCGCCGCTGATCGATGAAACCCTGCGGCTGACCTCCGTGCAGGCCGAACAGAAGAATATCCATGTGCTGCAGCAGGCCTCAGCCGGCCTTTTACTGACTGCCGATCGGCGGGCGATGAAGCAGATTCTGCTCAACCTCCTGTCCAACGCGATGAAATTCACCAACAGCGGTGGAAAGGTAAGCGTCCGGGCACGGAAACGGAACGGCGCGGTCACGTTGACGATCGCCGACACCGGAATCGGCATCCCGAAGGCAGCGCTCGCCAAGATCGGTCAGCCGTTCGAGCAGGTGCAGAGCCAATATGCCAAGAGCAAAGGCGGATCCGGGCTCGGCCTTGCCATATCCCGGTCGCTGACCCGGCTGCACGGCGGCAGCATGCGCATCTTTTCAGAAGAGGGCAAAGGCACGATCATCTCCGTCCGCATTCCGGAACGGGGAAACGCAATCCTCCCCTGCAAGGTCAGCGCCTGACGGTTTGACACCGCCTGCCGCACCGCGTTTTGCGGCGGTCAGACCTTGACCGTCGCCAGGAAAATCCGCCGCACCGCCTTCGACAGGCGCTTGATTTCGCCCTCAAGCGTCCGCAGGTCCGGGCAATCGCCGGCCCGGCAGACCAGATCGATCAGCCCGGCGGGGGCTTCCTTTGGATCAAATGCACCATCGATGCAAAGCCGCACGATCTGGGAAATCTCCGTGTAGAGCCGCAACGCCTCCTCGACCGTATCGAGGTCGTTGGCATCCATCTGTCCGGGGCCGACGATGGCAAGCGCCTCACCGGTGGGAAACGCCTTTTCCGGCAGCGCGGCACCGCGCGCGGGAGCTACCAGCATCAAAAATTGCGCGATGAATTCGATATCGACAAGACCGCCGGGAATAAGCTTGAGGTCCCAGAGATCCTTCGGCGCCTTCTCCGCTTCGATCAGGCCGCGCATCTCGCCCACGTCCTTGGCGATGCCGGCAACGTCGCGCTTGCGATCGAGAATATGCCGGATCGTCGCTTCGGTTTGCGCGGCAAGGTTCTCGTCGCCGCAGACCACGCGGGCACGGGTCAGCGCCATATGCTCCCAGGTCCAGGCCTCCTCCTCCTGATATTTGGCAAAGGACGTGATGCGGGTTGCGACCGGTCCCTTGTTGCCGGAGGGCCGAAGCCGCATGTCCACCTCGTAGAGTACGCCCTCCGAGGTCGGCGCCGATAGCGCCGAAATCAGCCGCTGCGTCATCCGGGCGTAATAGCGTGTCGCGTCGAGCGGCTTCGGACCAACCGACTCCGTCGCGGCCGACCCGTCATAGTCGTAGAGCAGGATCAGATCGATGTCGGATCCGTCCGTCAGCTCGAAGCTGCCGAGCTTGCCCATACCGACCACCGCCACGCGCCCGCCCGGGAAGGTCCCATGCGCCGTCTCGATCTCGCGTCGCACTGCATCCAATGCAGCCTCAACGATCAGGTCGGCCACGTGGGTGAAGGCGCGTGCAGCCTGCTTGCCGCCAATGGCTCCGGTCAGAAGGCGGATGCCGATCAGGAAACGTTGCTCGGCGGCGATGATGCGCAGCCGATCCAGAACGTCCTCGTAGTGGCGCGCGCCGGCGACGAAGCCCTTGATCCGTTCAGCGAGATACCTGCGCGTCGGCAACTCGGCCAAAAGCGTCGGGTCGAGCATGCCGTCGAAGACATGCGGCCGAGCGGCGATAATCTCCGCCAACCGCGGCGCCGAGGACATGACGTTGAAGATCAGCGTCAGCAGGCGCGGGTTGTTGCCGAGCAGCGAAAAGAGCTGGATGCCCGCCGGCAGGCCGGAAATGAAGTGGTCGAAGCGCAGAAGCGCCTCGTCCGCCCGCTTGCTCTGGCCGAACACCCTCAGGAGGTCCGGCGTCAGTTCCGTCAGCCGCTCCCGCGCCTCGACCGATTGCGTGGCGCGATAGCGGCCGTAGTGCCAGGTGCGGATCGTCTGCGAGATCGCCTCGGGCCGCTGGAAGCCGAGTTTGCGCAACGTCTCCAGCGTATCCGGGTCGTCGCGCTGGCCGGTGAAGACGAGGTTGCCGCCCTCCGAAGAGAGCTTGGCCTCCTGCTCGAACAGCGCACCATAGCGCCGCTCGACCGTCTTCAGCACCTTGACGAGCGCTGTGGAGAACTCCGCCGTATCGGCAAAGCCCATCATGTAGGCAATGCGCTTCAACTCGCTTTCGGTATCCGGCAGGAGGTGCGTCTGTTCGTCACGCACCATCTGGACCCGATGCTCGACGTCGCGCAGGAACCAGTAGGCTTCGGTCAATTCCTGGCAGGTGGCTTCGTCGATCCAATTGGCCTTGGCAAGTTCCACCAGCATCGGCTCCGTCGCGCGCAGTCGCAATGCAGGCATCCTGCCGCCTGCGATCAACTGCTGTGTCTGGACGAAGAACTCGATCTCGCGAATGCCGCCGCGGCCCAGCTTGATATTGTGCCCCTTGACGGCGATCTCGCCATGTCCCTTGTGCACGTGGATCTGCCGCTTGATCGAATGAATGTCGGCAATCGCCGCATAGTCCAGATATTTTCGGAAGACGAAAGGCGTAAGGTCCCTGACGAACTGCTCGCCGGCGGCTATGTCACCGGCAATTGCCTTGGCCTTGATGAACGCTGCCCGCTCCCAGTTCTGTCCGCGTCCTTCATAGTAAAGCATCGCGGAATCGACGGAGATCGCCAGCGGCGTGGCGCCCGGGTCCGGCCGTAGCCGCAGGTCGGTCCGGAAGACATAGCCGTCCGCAGTGCGTTCCTGCATGATCCGGATCAGCCGGCGAACCAGTCGCGCAAAGGTCTCCGTCGCCTCGATGCGGTCGATCACGACATCGGCCTGAGGATCGAAGAAGACGACCAGATCGATATCGGAGGAATAGTTCAGCTCGGCCGCCCCCAGTTTGCCCATACCGAGCACGATCAGCCCGGAACCCTCGCTCGGCCGGGCGCTGTCCTTCAGCTTCAGCTTTCCCCCCGCCTCGGCTGCGAGCAGCAGATGGTCCACCGCCGCCGATACCGCTGCTTCGGCCAGATCACTGAGGAAGCGGGTCGTCTGCCGGCCATCGATCAGCCGGCCGAGGTCGGCCATCGCCGTCAGGAAGGCGACCTTGCGCTTGGCCTGCCGCAACCGCGTCATCACCGCAGCTTCGCTGGTGTCGGCGTACAGCGCGGGGTCCCATGCCCGGCGCGCATCAGAAATCGCCTGATGTATCCGGGGAAGCAGCGGCTCGCTGATCGCCAGGGCGAGCAAATCCGGCGCAACCCGCGCGGTATCGCGCATGTAGGGCGACAGGGAGAACGCCGCTATGATGAAGTCTTTCAGCACGCTGTCAGATGCAAGAAGTGCTGCGACTTCGGGGCGCTCGCGTGCAATGTCCTTCAGATCCGAAAGTGCTGACTTTGCTTCAGTCTGGTTGAGCGGCCGGATTGGAGACGTCTCGATGTCGCTCAGGCACGTCGTTTCGGTAAAGGTCATTGCTATCCCCCTGGACACGCATGGGCGCTCCGCCTCCACCGTCTATCAGGCCCCGCCCCTACCCGCCAGCGTCAAGGGAAAGCGCATCGTTGCCGTGAGGCCATTGTCGCTTCCGTCGGAGGCCGTTGCCCCGAGCTCCAACCGACCGTGATGGACCTCCATCACCGCCTCGACCAGAGACAGGCCGAGACCCGTGCCCGGCTTGGTGCGGCTCCTGTCGAGGCGAACGAAGCGCTTCAGAACGTCGCCGCGTTGTTCCTCTGGAATACCAGGCCCGTCATCGGCAACTGTTATCACCGCGCCATCGCCGTTCCGCACAAGCGTTACATTGATGTGTGCCTCCTGCCCGTCCCCCTCGGCGTATTTGATCGCATTGTCGAGCAGGTTTCCGAGCGCCTGACCGATCAGTTCGCGGTTGCCCTGCACCTTGATGCCCGGTGCGATCTCCGACGTCACCGAAAGCCCGGCCTCTTCCGCCGCAGGCTCGTAGAGTTCGACGCAATCCGCCACGATCTGGGTCAGATCGACCGGGCCCATCTCCGCCACGGCCGAACCCGCCTCGACCCGCGAAATCATGAGAAGTGCGTTGAAGGTGCGGATCAGTTGATCGGATTCGGCGATCACCTCGGACAGGGCGTCGCGATAGTCGGCAGTCTTGGACTTGCCGGCAAGGGCCGCCTCCGCCTTGTTGCGGAGGCGCGTCAGCGGCGTCTTGAGGTCATGGGCGATGTTGTCGGAGACCTGACGAAGACCTTCGTTCAGCTTCTCGATCCGCCCGAGCATCGCGTTGAGCGATTCCGACAGGCGGTCGAACTCGTCTCCGGACCCGCCGACCGGCAGGCGCTGCGTCAGGTCGCCGTCCATGATGCGCTGGCTGGCGTCCGACATCCGGTCCATGCGCTTGAGCGCATTGCGACCAATAAGGAACCAGATCGCCAGCGCCCCGATGCCCATGATGCCGAGCGCAACCACGAGCGCCTGGCGGACCAGTCCGCGGAAATTCTCCGGTTCACCCAGGTCTCGGCCGACCAGAATTCGCAAACCGTTATCGAGAACGAACACATCCGCACGTGCGAGATGCCGCTCCGAACTGCCCTCCTCCTCGAACCGTTGATAGCGGAAGGGTGATTGCGTCCAGCCCTCGCGATCGAGCACGCCCGGCTGTAGCGAGTACACGTTGCCGGCGAGAATCTCGCCCGTCGGGCTGGCGATGATGTAGAGGTTGGCGCCGGGCTGACGCGCCCGCCGCTCGAGCGTCCTGAGAAGCCCGTTCATACCGTTCGCCGCATACATCTGCTTGATTTCGCCGACCTCGATCGAGACGGTTTCCCGTGTCTGCTGCTCCAGAAGCCCCTCGGACATCGAGGTCACGTAGAGGACGAGAAAAGCAGCGCAGGCGGCAAAGAGCAGGATGTAGAGGGCGGAAAGGCGAACCGCCGCCGTCCGAAAAAGCGTGGAAAGTCCGGACAGCATTTTCAGGCAGCCACCTCGTCCTTGATCATGTAGCCGGCACCGCGCACCGTGCGCAGCAGCGGCTGGTCAAAATCCTTCTCGATCTTGGAGCGCAGCCGGGAAACGTGCACGTCGATCACGTTAGTCTGCGGGTCGAAGTGATAATCCCAGACGTTTTCGAGCAGCATGGTGCGCGTCACCACCTGGCCGGCATTCTTCATCAGATATTCGAGCAAGCGGAACTCGCGCGGCTGCAGTAGTATTTCCTTGCCGCCGCGCCGCACGACATGAGCAAGCCGGTCGAGCTCGAGATCGCCGACGCGGTAAATCATGTCCTGCTCAGGCGTTCCCTTGCGACGCCCGAGCACCTCGACACGGGCGAGCAGTTCGCTGAACGCATAGGGTTTGGGCAGGTAGTCGTCTCCGCCGGCTCGCAAGCCGGTGACACGGTCGTCCACCTGTCCAAGCGCGGATAGGATCAGGGCTGGCGTATGAATGCCCTTTGCCCGCAGTTCGGAAATCAGTGAAAGGCCGTCGCGCCGCGGCAGCATTCGGTCGACGACGAGCACGTCATAACTGTTCTCCGAGGCCAGAAACAGACCGCTGTCGCCGTCCGAGGCGTGATCGCAGACGATGCCCGCCTCGCGGAATGCCTTGCAGAGGTAAGCGGCAGCATCCAGATCGTCTTCTACAATCAGTATCTTCATGGTTGAACCTTACACGCGTTGCCGCGCCCTTGAACAGTCCAGCCGCATCTGGCGTTCGGAGGAGACGCGAACGCCGCGAAATCAATGGATTTCGCGGCGTTCGGGATCGAACCGTGCGGGTTAACCCTGGTCGATCGGCAGGGCAAGGAAGCGGCTGCCGTCATCCGTTTCGACCTGGAACAGCGCCTTGGAGCGGCCGTCCTTACGTGCCTGGTCGATGACCTTGGTGATGTCGTCTGCCGACTTTACTTCCTGGTTGTTGACCGTGGTAATGCGGTCGCCTTCCTTCAGGCCGCGGTCGCCGGCGTCGGAGTCCGGGTCGACGGCGGCAACCATGACACCGTTGCCATCATCGGCCGGGCTGACGGAAATGCCGAGGTCAGCCAGTTCCTGTTCGCTCGACTGCTTGTCATCCGGGTTCGCCTGTTGCTCCGAGGCGGATGCCTGCTGGTCGCTTTCCAGCTTGCCGATCTCGACCTTGACGGTTTCGGACTTGCCGTTGCGCCAGACCGAAAGGTCGACATCCGTGCCGGGCTTGATGACGGCGACGCGCTTTGCCAGATCACGGGGGTCCTTGACGGTATCACCATTGAGCGCGGTGATGACGTCACCCTTTTTGATGCCAGCCTTCTCACCCGGGGAACCGGCCTGCGGTTCGACCACGAGCGCGCCTTGCGCGTCGGCCAACCCCAGAGATTCGGCGATGTCCTCCGTCACCGGCTGGATCTGTACGCCAAGCCAGCCACGCTCGACTTTTCCGTCCTTCATCAGGTCTGCGACCACGTCCTTGGCAACGGAAGCAGGGATCGCAAACGCGATACCGACATTGCCGCCGGAGGGCGAGAAGATCGCGGTGTTGATGCCGACCACCTGGCCGTCGAGGTTGAAGGCCGGACCACCCGAGTTGCCGCGGTTCACGGCGGCATCGATCTGCAAGTAATCGTCATAGGGGCCGGAGCCGATATTGCGGCCGCGGGCGGAGATGATACCGGCAGTCACGGTGCCGCCGAGGCCGAACGGATTACCGACAGCGACGACCCAGTCACCGACGCGGACCTTGCTGTCATCGGCAAAGTTCACATAGGTGAACTTGCGGTTCTCCTTGTTGTCGACCTTGAGGACCGCAAGGTCAGTGCGGTTATCCTTACCGACGAGCTTGGCGTCCAGCTCGGTGCCGTCATTCATGATGATGGTGAAGGCGGCGCCTTCGTCGACGACGTGGTTGTTGGTGACGATGTAGCCGTCTTCGGAGATGAAGAAGCCGGAGCCCTGCGAGGAGGGACGGAGGTGCCCCTTGCGCTTGCCGCCATCCTTGTCACCGAACTGCCGATGCTTGCCGCGGTCGCCGCGGGAGTCATCCTGCCCACCACCGAATTCGCGGAAGAAGCGCTTCAGCGGATGATCGTCCGGCAGATCGTCAAAGCCGCGGCCGCCGAAGTTGAAGCTGTAGTTGCCGTCATCCTCGACCGACTTGACATCGGACTGAACGCGGACGGACACGACTGCCGGGGAAACGGCGTCTACGACATCGCCGAAGCTTGCAACCTGCGGCGCCGTAACCTTGACCGGTTCGGCGAAGGACTGAGCGACGTGCGCCGGGATGCCGGTGGCCAGCATCATTGCTGCAAGACCGGCGACAGTCGAGGTCTTGAGGACCGTCTTGAGCGAGGGACGAAGGGAGTTTTGCTTTAACATCGCGGGATGCCTTTTCTCTCTGGTAGTTCGAATGAATTCGATGCCCCAGAGATAGGGTCCCAAACATTACGGAACACTGTCCGCGACATGAATTTTTAGTAATGTTCAGCAACAAGCTGAAAACAAATCGCTTTTCACCCGCGAGCGTCGTTTTTTCCGGCCGCGTCGGCCCCGACGATCCGCTCCAGTTCGGCGCGTTCCTCCGCCGACAACGGTTCGCCGACCGCCTTGCCCGAACGCCGTCGAACGAACAGTGCCATCGCGATTGCCCCGCCGAGGAAAAGGATCGCCGGCGCGCCCCACAGCAGCAGCGTTTCCGGCTTCAGGCGCGGCTTCAGCAAGACGAACTCGCCGTAGCGCGACACCACATACTCGATCACCGCCTCATCGCTGTCACCGCTGGCGATCCGCTCACGCACCAGCAGGCGCAGGTCGCGCGCCAGCTCCGCATTGGAGTCGTCGATCGACTGGTTCTGGCAGACCATGCAGCGAAGCTCGGCGGAGAGTGCCCGGGCACGCGCTTCCAGCGCCGGATCGGGAAGGACCTCGTCCGGGTTAACTGCAAGCGCTGGAAAGGCACTCACAACAAAGGCGGCGGCGAGAAGCAGCCTACGGATCATTCGGCGGCCTCCAGTGCTGCAACGGGCTTCAACTTCCGCGCCCCCTGCGGAGCGCCGATTCGCAACCGACGATCGAACAGCGACACCGCGCCGCCCGTCATCATGATCAGCGAACCGATCCAGATGCACAGGATCATCGGCTTCCACCAGACGCGCACGACGATGCCGCCGTCGCTCATGGCATCGCCAAGTGAAACGTAGAGCTGGCTCAGTCCGAACGTGCGGATTCCGGCCTCAGTCGTCGGCATCCGCCGGGCCGTGTAGAGCCGCTTTGACGACCAGACCTCATCGACCTTGACGCCGCCGCGGGCAACCGTGAAATGCCCGCTCTCCTCGGTGTAGTTCGGCCCCCTGCCCTGGCGCATCCCGTCGAATGTGAGGGTGTAGCCGCCCGATTCGACGGTGGTGCCGGGCTGCATCTCGACCACATGCTCGGTCTCGAAGGCCGTCACGGCGACAATACCGATCACGGTCACACCAAGACCGAAGTGGGCAAGCGCCGTACCAAAGGCCGAACCGGGCAGGCCAAACAACCGCTTGCGAGCGACGCTGGCGCTCACCTTACCGATGCCGGCACGCAGCCACAGGTCCGTGATCGCGCCCGCCAACATGTAGAAGCCGAGCGCAAGGCCGAAATAGGCAAGAACCGGCCCGCCACCATGGGTCCACTGCACGAATGCCGCAATTACCAAGCCGATACCGACGGCAGCGAAAAGCCGTTGCCCCGCTGCGAGCAGATCGCCGCGCTTCCAGGCAAGAAGCGGCCCGAAGGGAACGGCCAGCATCAGCGGCACCATCAGGAGGCCGAAGGTCAGGTTAAAGAAGGGCGCGCCAACAGAAATCTTCTCCCCCGTCAGCGCTTCCAGCACCAACGGATAGAGCGTGCCGGTCAACACAGTTGCCGCCGCAGTTGTCAGAATCAAATTGTTGAAGACCAGAGCGCCCTCGCGCGAGATAGGCGCAAACAGTCCGCCGGCCTTCAGCGCAGGCGCCCGGAAGGCGAACAGCGAGAGCGCGCCGCCGATGAAGATCACGAGGATCGCCAGGATGAACACGCCACGCGTCGGGTCCGTGGCAAAGGCGTGGACCGAGGTCAGCACGCCGGAGCGGACGAGGAAGGTTCCAAGCAGCGACAGTGAGAATGTCAGGAGCGCCAGCAGCACGGTCCAGATCTTCAGCGCCTCGCGCTTCTCCATCACCAGGGCCGAATGAAGCAGCGCGGTACCGGCAAGCCAAGGCATGAAGGACGCGTTTTCCACCGGATCCCAGAACCACCAGCCGCCCCAGCCGAGTTCGTAGTAAGCCCAGTAGGAGCCCATGGCGATACCGGCGGTCAGAAAGCTCCAGGCAGCAAGCGCCCACGGACGCACCCAGCGTGCCCAGGCGGCATCAATGCGCCCGTCGATCAGTGCCGCGATCGCAAAGGAGAAACAGACGGAGAAGCCGACATAGCCGAGATAAAGAAGTGGCGGGTGAATCGCGAGCCCGACGTCCTGCAGGATCGGGTTGAGGTCTTTGCCCTCGCCCGGCGCCGGATCAAGCCTAAGGAACGGATTGGACGTCAGCAGGATGAAAAGCGCGAACGCCGCCGTGATCCAGCCCTGGACCGCAAGCACGTTGGCTCTGAGGCGGTCGGGCAGGTTGGCGCCGAAGCTCGCCACGAGCGCGCTGAAGAAGGTCAGGATGAGCAGCCACAGCATCATCGAGCCTTCGTGGTTCCCCCACACGCCAGAGATCTTATAGATCATCGGCTTCATCGAATGGGAGTTCTCCCACACGTTCATCACCGAGAAATCGGACACCACATAGGCGAAGGTCAGGACGAGAAAGGAGAAGAGCGTCAGCAGGAAACCGGCAACCGCCGAAGACGGGGCTATCGCCATCAACGACGGATCGTTGCGCAGCGTGCCTGCGAGCGGCAGCAGCGACTGGATGATGGCCGTTGCCAGCACCAACACCAGTGCATAATGTCCAAGCTCGATGATCACTTGATGGTCTCCTTGCCGCTGAGCGTCACGCCCTGCGCCTCCAAGCGGTCCGCCACGTCCTTCGGCATGTAGGTCTCGTCATGCTTGGCAAGTACGGTGTCCGCAACAAAAACGGGATCACCATCGACGAATGCTCCCTCGGCAACGACACCCTGCCCTTCGCGAAACAGGTCCGGCAGGATCCCCGTATAGGTCACCGGCACCGTCCCGATCGTATCGGTGACGACGAAGGTCACCGTCGACCCCTCGCCGCGCTTCACCGAGCCGCCCTCGACGAGACCGCCGAGCCGGATTCGCGTGCCCGGCGGCACTTTCGTGGTGGCAAAGTCACCAGGCACGTAAAAATAGGCGATCGACTGGCTGAAGGCAAACATCACGAGCAGCACCGCCGCCAGCAAGAAGGCGACGCCGCCGCCGATAACCGCCAATCGCTTCTGTTTTCTCGTCATTGTTCGTTACCTTCGGCCGTAATCTGAAGCTCGCCGGCCAGCGCCAGCAACCGCTTGCCGTTTTCGCTGTCGGGCGGGAAGTTTTTCAGCGCCGTGCGTAGCGCCTCTTCTGCCGCCTCTCTTTGATCCAGTACCATGTAGGACCGGATGATGCGCATCCATCCCTCGAAATTGTCCGGATCCTCTTTCAGCTTGTCGGCGAGGCTCTCGACCATCCCGGCAATCATCTGCTTGCGCCCCTCGGCATCCATCTGCGACGCCGCAGCAACATCCTGCTCGGTCGGGTTTCCGGGTGCCGCTTGTTCTGCGCTGCCGGCGAGGCCGGCAATATGGCGGTTGACGAGCGGAAGCCACGGCGCGTCGGCCGGAGAATCCTTGACCAACACCTCGAAGGCGGCCTTCGCCTCCTCGCGCTTGCCTTCCTGCTCCAGCGCCAGCGCCAGGTAATACCGGGTGCGCGGGTTCTTCGCGTCCAGCGCCTCGGACTGTTGCAGGACTTCGCGCGCATCCTTCGTGACGATGCCGTCGGCAAGCGCAATCAGCACTTCGGCAAAGCCGTCAAGCCGTTCCGGCGACGGGCCGAGGGCGCGGATCGCTTCGCGATAGGCATTGGCGGAATCCTCGATCCGGCCATTGCGGAAATAGATCGGCGCCAGCAGTTCCCAGCCCGCTCCGTCATTCGGGTTTTCAACCAGATGACGCTCGGCCTTGGCGATCAGGATATTGAGATCGTTGCCAGGCTCGGCGAGACGTGCTGCCAGTGGTCGGGCAGGAAGGTCCGGATTTCCTGTCGAAATATAGAGACCGAGCCCGATGGCCGGGAGCAGAACCATGATCGCTGCCTGCGCCAGCCGATTGCGACGCTCCGAAACGACCGGTGTCGCGCTTGCCTCGCGCGCCTTGGCGGCGATCAGTCGCCTTGCGATTTCGGCGCGCGCCAGTTCCGCTTCGTTTTCGCCGATCAGTCCAGACGCCTGGTCTCGCGCGAGTTCGCCGAGTTGGTCCCGATAGACCTCGGCGTCATGCGCTTCGGCAAGATCGGCACTTCGCCCGGCCC
This sequence comes from Rhizobium sp. ARZ01, assembly GCF_014851675.1. Taxonomy (NCBI): domain Bacteria; kingdom Pseudomonadati; phylum Pseudomonadota; class Alphaproteobacteria; order Hyphomicrobiales; family Rhizobiaceae; genus Rhizobium; species Rhizobium sp. ARZ01. Next base: position 558,256 of record NZ_JACVAE010000001.1, on the reverse strand, counting down.
GCAGCAGCGGTACGAGCAGGAAGACCGCAACGACAGCGGTCAGGACGGCAACGAGGATCCAGAAAAGCATGTCGTCCAATTACTGGAACGGCACGCTTTTTCCAATTGCAAAAGGGGAAATGACGGAAATTTGAGGCGTTTAGCCGCAAGCAACCGGCTCGGGCGATCGCACGATCAGCTCAGCGGCGTCCAGGTCCCGGCCGCGGTACGGCAAGCCGCGCCCCGGCTCACGGTTTCGCGCCCGCCTGCAATCAGCGTGTGGCTGTATTGCCGGCAGTTCTGCGAGCCGACCTGATAGGGGGCGGCAGCGACAACAGAACCCTGCACGCCCCGCCCCTGCCAGACGACCGGTTGCCCGCCGGGTGCGGCTTCGAGCGCGCGATACTCCGCCTCCAGCGCCCGCTGACGGTCGGCAGCCGAAAGGGAAACGCCCTTGGCGCGGGACACAAGCCCCCCCTCAAGCGCGGATATATAGGCCGCAGAGGACACGGCCACGCCCGCAGAAGCGTTCCCGGTTGCCGTCGTCCGCCCGGAGGTCGTGCTGCAGCCGACAAGGCTGATCGAAGCGACAATCACCGGAATCGCGACAACACGTGAGCTCATGTTCATCCGGTAAGTTCGCGTCATTTCATGCCTTTTCTGGCTTCTTGGATTCACGTTCGGTCCCGCCGGATGTTCTTGCCGCAGCGGTTCGCCTATCTTGCATTGTCTGCAGTGTCAGGCAACATCCTTTGCCACCGCCGGGAGCACCAGCTTCGCCAGAAGCCCTCCCAGTTCCCCTCGGGAAAGTGTAAGGTTCCCCTGGTACTCGGCGGTGATCTCGCGAACGATGGACAGACCAAGACCCGTTCCCGGCTTGCTCTCATCCAACCGTTTACCGCGCTTCAGCGCCTCCTGGATCTGGTCCGGCTCGAGCCCTGGTCCATCGTCCTCCACCTCCAGCACGATCCAGCGCCTGCGCTGCGTGTCGCCGTTATCGGGTTCCTCAGGTGCCAGCATTGCCCGAATTGCAACGGTGGTATTCGCGTAGCGCGCAGCGTTCTCCAGTAGGTTGCCGATGACCTCCTCGATGTCCTGCTGCTCCATCGCGATCATCAGATCTTCTGGCTCGATCGATAGCGTAAACTCGATATCTGCGTTCAGCCGCCGCATCACCCGCGCCAGCCGCTGCAGCACGGACGCTGCTTCCGTTCTCGCAAGTACGGACTCCCTTTGCGCGGCGATGCGGGCGCGATTGAGATAGGATTGCACCTGGCTCTGCATGGCCTCCGCCTGGTTGCGGACCAGTTCGCCATGCGGGACGGTCAGCACCCGCGCTTCGTTCAGGAGAACCGCGATCGGCGTCTTCAGCGAATGCGCCAGATTGCCCACCTGCATACGCGCCCGTTCGATGATGCGCCGATTGCTGTCGATCAACGCGTTCACCTCGCTCACCAGCGGCTGGATCTCGCGCGGAAAGATGCCACCGAGCCGCTCGGCCTGGCCCGCACGGATCTGTTCCAGCGCCTTGCGCACATGGTCGAGCGGCCTCAAGCCGATCAGGATCGCAACCGCGTTGAGAAACAGACTGCCGACACCGAAGCCGGCCAGCGCGAGATAAAGATTGCGGGAAAAGGCGCTGATGTCATCCTCAAGCACATTGCGATTGCCGGCGACGCGGAACCGCGCGGTTCGTCCGTCCTGGTCCAGCACCACCTCGGTTTCGACCACCTCGACCGTGTTTCCAAACGTGTCCTCGGTCGTGTAGTAGCGCTCGTAGCGCGTATCGAAGGGGATGGTCTCGGTGTCGGGAATGGGAATGCTGCCGTAGCCGAGCGAGGTGGAAGACATCGGCTCGCTCGGGAAGTTCTCGCCGATCGGCTCGACGATCCAGTACCAGCCGGTCTGCGGCTGCGAGAAGCGCAGATCGCCCAGTTGCGGGCTCCCCGTCAGCTGGAACTGCTCATCGGTCGAAACGGAATTGATGACGTTATAGAGCTGCGCCCGAAGCAGATCCTGGAAACTGGATTCGGCGCTGCGGCGATAGAGTGTCGAGATCACGAGTGCGATCACGACCAGGGCCAGCATCGACCAGAGCGACGCCAGCAGCAGCACGCGGAAGGTGAGCGACCGCGCGCCTCCTGGCGCCTTAACGGCCATCGGTCGGCGCTTGCATGCGGTAGCCGAGGCCGCGAACGGTCTCGATCAGGTCGACACCGATTTTCTTGCGCAGCCGGCCGACGAAAACCTCGATCGTGTTGCTGTCGCGGTCGAAATCCTGGTCGTACATGTGTTCGACCAGTTCCGTGCGCGAGACCACCTGTCCCATGTGATGCATGAGATAGGAGAGCAGCCGATACTCGTGCGAGGTCAGCTTCAGCGCCACGCCGTTGACGGTCGCTTTCGAACCCTTCGTGTCGAGCCGGACGGGACCGCAGACGATCTCCGAACTTGCATGCCCGGCAGCCCGCCGGATCAGCGCCCGGATGCGCGCCAGCACCTCCTCGACATGGAACGGCTTTGCCACATAGTCGTCGGCCCCGGCGTCGATGCCGGCGACCTTGTCGCTCCAGCGATCGCGCGCCGTCAAAAGCAGCACCGGCATGCGCTTGCCGTCCGCGCGCCATTTTTCGAGGACCGTAATGCCGTCCATTTCCGGCAGGCCGATGTCGAGGATCACCGCGTCATAGGGCTCGGCATCGCCGAGATAGTGTCCTTCCTCCCCGTCATGGGCCTGGTCGACCACATAGCCGGCGTCCTTCAGCGCTTCGGCCAGCTGACGGTTGAGGTTTTCGTCGTCCTCGACCACGAGTATGCGCATGTGTCTGTTTCCCTCCTTCCGCCGATCGCCCAGCGAGGCGATCGCCGGTCATTGCATCGGCACCCGCACCGTGATCTTGCGCGGACGCGCGTTGCCCTTGCCGGGTACCAGGACAGTGACCACGCATACACCATTTCGCGGCTGTGCGGAAAGCAGTTCGCCGCCTGTATCGGCGACGACCTGGCGCGCGGCCTCGCTGCAATCGGCCGCCGCCACCATCAGCACGTCGGCCGGACGGTCTGCGGCCGGCTGAGCGAACGCCAGGCTGGCCGCTGTTGCGGCGATGAGGAAGGGCGAGGTCATAGACACACTTTCATGGCAGTAACAATGTGGCGCCAGAATTAACCCAACGACGCTGAATGGCAAATGAATGTGGCAACGCTTTTTACGGCGTGGATGTATCCCGGTTACTTGAGTTTTCTGTGTGCAACGAGCCGTCCAGCCACGGCGACAATTCCGCCTGCGGCGGCCAGCAGCGCGGTAATACCGTCAGCAAGCTCGGCCTGCTCCGCGCCGCTGATTCCGAAGCCCGCGATGTTTGCGATGGACGCGATGATCGCCAACACACCGCCCCAGACGGTTTTCGAGAGATACCAGGCTTTGATGTCTGCACTCATGGAATGAGCCTTTCAGTTAGAGTTTCACCACTTTCTGCGCCGCGATCCCTTCGCGGACCGCAAGGCCAAGCTGACGTACGCGGATAGTGATCTGCGCCTGCACTTCGCCGAAATCGGCGATCTCATCGGCTGCCGCATATTCGAAATAGGGCTGGGTGGTCTCGACAGACCGCACGATCGCTTCACCTGCAAGAATTTCAATGCGATAGCTTTCGAATGGCTCATCGAGCGAAATGTCGTAACCCTCCCAGCTGTCCGCGTTCAGACGTGCCCGTCGCGTCCATGAAAAACCGATTGCGTCGCCCGACAGCCGTCTGCCTTTAAGATGCACGGGCGCAATCGGCGTTCTTGCGCGCACCCCGCCGGCAAAGACGATCGGCGTGATCGCCTCCGTCACGCCCCTTGCCTCGGCAATCCAGTTGATGCTGCGGCCAGCCTCGTCCGCCAGGAGCCCGAGCGGCCGAACGGCGGCATCCAGAAGCACCGCGACAGCGCCCGCCGTATGCCCCTCCGCCATCGCATCTTCGCTGCCCGCAAGCCCGCGCAGCAGACCGCTCAACCGCCAGCGCCTGGGCGCTGTTTCTTCCGCATCGAGAAAGCCTATGACCTCCCAATGTCCCGAGGGCGAGCCGATGGCAATTCGGTTTTCTCCCCCAAGCACCGCGTTTCGCGCCTTCGACGACATGGTGCCGAAGGGCAGTTCGAGCTCGATCGCGTTTGCGAGATCGAATCGCCCGACACACCCCGGCTCGAGTGCCGCGGACAACTGACCGATACGCGCCGGACGATCGAGCCGCACGCGTGCGACGTATCCATCGGTTCCGGGCGAGGACGAAATCAGGATCGGCCGCCAGGGCTTGGCATAAGCGGCAATACGCGCAAAACTCTCCTCCGGTCCGGCATCGAAACACGGCAGGTCGAGGAACTGCAGTTCAGGCAGGAACGCCGCCGATTCCAGCCCGCCGCCGGCCCGCGCCGCCTGTCTGGCAAATGGCACCTGGGCGCTCGCCTCACCGCCGGCAAAGCTCTGTGCCTCCACCTCGCGCACGGCGCCTTCCGTGACACGCGTCACCAGAAAACGACCGTCCGGCCCCTCATTCAGCCGCACCACGTCGCCCGGCATGACTGCGAGTGCGTTCAGCGGTAGCCGGAAGGTCAACTTCCGCATGCCGGCCCGATGATCGCGCAGTGCGCTTTCGATTGCCCCGGAGGCGGCACCGGCGTGCAATACCGCCGGCAGCGACAGCCGCAGCACGCGGTCATTGTCCGCCGTCATCCGCCGAGAACGCGCCGTTACCCGCTGGTAGGCGGACGTATCGGAAATATGATCCAGGATCGCCTCACCGGCATATTCGCTTGGATGCCCGCGCACCTCCTCGAAGGCCGTCTCGTCCGGCCGCTCCGCCAGAACGTCGATCGATACTGCAGGCAGTGCCGCGCGCAGGCGCGAGCGGAAGCGCAGAATGCCGTTCTCCTCCACCGCATCGATCTGAAACGCCGCCATCAGCGGCTCCAGCAGACTGCGCGCCGAGCCGGGCTCCGCGTGCACGAAACCCACGAGATCGCCGCTCACCATCGACACGTCGAAGTCGGCAAAGCCATGGTCCTTCAGGATCGCGGCGATCGCATCAGCAACCGTCGTCGCCCCGAGCCGCCCGTTCAGCCAATGGCCAAGCTGCCAGTTGTGTCCGTCGGCCCAGAGCGCGTCATTTTCCGGAAAGGCCGGATAGGGCCGCGCGTCCCAGGTCCAGACGAAAACGTGATCCGGATCGACCATGCCTGGCTCGGCGCTGCTTCCCTGCCACCAGCGGTGATGAGCATCGAGGAACCGGCGTTGCATCGCATCCGCCCGCCCGCCGCCGGAAAAGTAAGGCAGCGCGTTCTCGGCGCTCTTCGGGTCGGTGAAGACATTCGGCTGGTTTGTGCCCTTGTCGACCGCCGGGCAGCCGAGTTCGGTGAACCAGATCGGCTTCGACCGCGGCACCCAGGCTGTCGGCACGGACGCTTCCGCACAGTCGACCCGGTCGAAATGCCGGTTCGTCCACCAGCCGGTGAGATCCTTGTAGCGGTAGAGCCAGTGCCTGCCCGCCATACCGTCGGTGATCGGCGACCGCAGCCGCGCGGCCCGGTCCGCGTCGCTCGCATAGTACCAGTCGAACCCCTCGCCACCCTCGATCATCCCCCGCATGCCGGCTTCGTCGTCCGGCAGGCGAAATCCGTCCGGGTTGCCCGAAAGCGCATCGCCGTCGCGCCAGTCGGAAAGCGGCATGTAGTTGTCGATGCCGACAGCGTCGATCGCAGGCGAGGCCCAGAGCGGATCGAGGTTGAAGTGCACCTCACCGCTGCCGTCTGCCGGGTGATACCCAAAGTACTCGCTCCAGTCGGCGCCGTAGGTCAGATTCGTCACAGGTCCGACGACGGATCGCACGTCCTGCGCCAACTCGCACAGCGCCTCGACAAACGGGAAGGCCTCCGCCCCGTCGCGCAGATGCGTCAGCCCCCGCATCTCCGAGCCGATGATGAAACCGTCCACGCCGCCTGCGCCATCGGCCAGATGCGCGTAGTGCAGCACCATCCGCCGATAACCCTCATCGCCGTTGCAAAACGCTTCGACCTGGCTGCGCGCTGCTGCCGTCTTGTCGGCGCTGCCCGGCCGCCCCGTCGCCGGGTGGCAAGTGATCCGGCCCCGCCAGGGATAGGCGGCCTGACCGGTGCCGCCATAGGGGTCCGGCAGGTCATTGCCGGCCGGAACGTCCATCAGCACGAAGGGATAGAGATAGACCTTCAGCCCGCGCGCCTTCAGGTCCGCGATGGCCGCAACCACGCTCTCGTCCGATGGCGTGCCGCCATAGGCCGGCGCGCCATCGTTCCCACTGACGAGATGCGCCGCACCGCGTCCGATGCCGGCAACCCGCCAGGGCCGGCTCTCGTCGCTACGCTCCGCGACCTCCACCCCCGGCACGATCCTGCAGTGACCAGCACGCAGGTCCGTCCCGAACCAGGCAACGACCAGTGCCACCCGTTCGAGATTGGGGCAGAGCGCCTCCAACTCGTCGATCGACGCCGACCAGTCGGTCGCGGCGATCCGGTTGTTGCGGTTGATGTTGCGCCCCTCGCCCTTGCCAAGTCGCTCAGCCACCTTGCGCGGATCGTAGCCATGCTCGCTGGAGCCGGGAATGATCGTCACCGCGCGGATGCGCTTCTCCAGCGTTCCGGTCGGCCTCAGGACCTCAAATTGCAGGATCGGGATGCGGTTGCCAAAGCTGTCGAGCGGCAGCCGCTCGAAGACGGCATAGGCAAGCCCGCGATAGGCCGGCGCGTTGCCCGGCCCCTGCTTCGCCTCGATCAGTGGATCCAGTTGTTGGTCCGGCTCTCCCCGGTGGATCCGCATCGGCACGTCGGAAAGGTCGAGCTCCCGACCGTCGGCCCAAACGCGCCGCACGCCGGCAATCGGCCCCTCGCAGATGCCGACAGCGAAATTTGCGTAGTAGCTGTAGGTCTCGACACGCGGCCCAGTCGATTTGCCGCCGGAACGCTCGGAGGTCACTTCTTCATCGAAGCGCGTCGCCCAGATCAGCGTGCCGCCGACGCGTACCGTGCCATAGACCCGGTTGATCGCCGCCCCCTCGTCCGCGCCTGGGATGCGCGCATCCTGCAATCTGCTTCCCCGGATCGTCGAGCTGCCGCCAAGCAGTGCCTGATCGACGGCAGATCCGGCAATGGCGCCGATTGCACGCCCCGCGATCGCCCCGAACGGTCCAAAGATGCCGCCGAGCGCTGCGCCCGCCGCCTGGAAAAGAATTGTCGCCATGGAAGCCTCTGGCTCTGTTGTGCGTGTGTGTATGTGTGTGACTTGAGAGGTTGGTTTGGGTGAGCAGCCGTTGGCTTACGCGAGCGCTCCGCCCCCTCCTCCCGTCACCCCGGACTTGATCCGGGGTCCAGCCGCACCGCGTCGGCGGCGCGAAAGGGCATTTTTGCGCTCAAGGACTTGAGCGCGCTGGATGCCGGATCAGGTCCGGCATGACGGGAGAGTGGTTACGCTTCAGCCGTCTCCGGAAACCGAAATACGGCGCAGATCCGACGTCGCCAGGCCGGTACGATCGCGGACTCGACCACAGAAGCATGCGTCGCTCGGGATGCTGCCAGTCGACGAGAAAGACTTCGACCCGCGCACCGTCATAGCGTCCGGCAACAAGATCCGCCTCGCTGATCGCCGCCGACGAAAAGCCGCCGGCGATCTCGCTCGCCTCGGTGGCGAGCCCAGACCCCATCTCGGCGTCACTCGCCTGAAAACCGCTTGCGGCGCGATAGGTCAGCCCGGCAAACGACAGGTCGCGGTCGTGCTCGGTAAGGCCCAGCACGGTCCCGTCCTTGCGCGTTACCCGCCAGCATTGGCAGACGGTCGTCACGTCGCCCGCGAGATGGTCTGCGAGATCCTCCGGGATCTGTCTCATGGCGCGATCTCCACCAGCGGGATGGATGGAATGCGCCCGGCGTTGAATTGCGCCAGGTCGATGTCGATCCGGTCGGTGTCGAAGCGCACGGGTACGTCAAATTCGAAGCCGGCCCGCACGATTTGCCCACTTTTTGGCACGGCCCCCGCCGAGAAAGTGATGAGGCCGGCTGCATAATCGACTGAGTATTGCGCCGCGGGCACGATCGCACCGGCGACCGAGATGACGACGCTGCCCATCACCGGCTTTGCGATCGTCCGTGTCGTTGCGCCGCCCGCGTCCAGATAGGACTTGGTCAATTGAAACGCCGCTGTCGTTCCGTCACCGGTGCCGATCCGCTGGTCGGTTGCCGAAACGACCTCGTTTGGTCCGCAGGACTTACAGTCGACCGGATCGCGGAAGCGGAAACCGTAGAGCTGTCCCGCTCGGGCCTCGAAGAAGGCAAGTACTGCGTAGAGATCGTCAATCGAGCGAACGCCGGAGCCGGCATCGTATTGGCGCCTTGCATCCTGCCAGCGGCGGTTCCTGTTTTCCCGCCCGTTAGAGAGCGAGACAATGTCGGTGCGCCGCACCGGCCCGCCACTCGTTCCAAGGGCGATTCGCAGCGGAAAGCGCACTTCGTGAAATCCTGCCATGTCTCAAAGCCCCCGCTGCCCGCGCCCGACCGCCCGCGTCAGCATCGCCGCAACCTGCCCCTGCGAGCGCATGAAGCTTCCCGCATCTGTCGCGGTCACGTTGAAGACGATGCTTGTTCCGCCGCCGCCCTCGCTCGCTGCCACCCCGAGCGATCCGTCGGCACCGCGCCGCAACGGCAGGATCGCCTCCGCCCCGGCTTCGCCCATCAACCCGAGACCACCGCCCGAGGAGAAATAGGTCGGCGCGGCCACCACGCCGCCCTTGGCAAAGGGCGTCGCCTTGCCCGCAAGCCCGGAGATTCCGGACGCCAGCAATCCCTCCAGTGGCTTCAGGCCGACGGAAAGCCCGATATTGCTGATCCGCAGCGCCAGGCCCTTGAGCACGTCCTCCAGCCCCCGCCCGTCCACTGTTGCCGATTTCAACGCGCTTCCCAACGCCGTTCCGAAAGAGCGCGAGCGCGCTTCGAGGTCGTCGAAGACCGACCGCAACGCTTCCGCGCTCTCCACCGTCTCGACCAGGGGGCTGCCATCCGGTTCCGTCATCTTGCCGCTCCGTTCTCTGAAAAGGTGCTGCCGCTACATGCACGCGCCAAGGCCTGCTTTTCGGAGGGGCCAGTTCCCCCGGCGAAAGACATGTGCAAGGACAATGGCCTAAAGCGCTGAAAATGCTTCTGGAAGATCGCGGCGCGCCTAGGGTCGGACCACATGCGCTGGCACACCATCGGGAAACGCCTGCAAGAGCGCTTCCAGCCCCCGCCGGTCTGGCGCGCCATTGCCACCGCCGCGCAAGCCGGCCGCTATCGCAAACTCCAGCGGGGTCATCGACCAGAATATTTTGGGATCAAGCCGCATCCTGCAGAGGCCAATGTGCAGCACCGCCTCCCAAGGGAAAGGCGCTGTCTCATGGTTCAATTCGCCGGATGCGGCAGTTGGCCTCCTGGTAGTTCGCATAGGTCGCATCACCGGGAATGCCGATCAGCATCGGCGGTACCCCGAAGGCGAGCGCGATGTCGCGTGCCGCCCCGTTCTTCGCCTCGATGAAATCCATCTCGCGCGGGCTCATCCCCATCGCCTTCCAGTCCAGCCCGCCCTCCAGCAGCATCGGTCGGCCGGCCTGCGCGGGGCCGGAGTAGCCCTCCTCCAGTTCCGCCTTCAGCCGGTCGTACTGATCGGCTGAAAGGTTGCCGCCCTCCTTCGGCTGGTAGACGAGCGCGCCCGAGGGCCGCGCCGAGTTGTCGAGCAGCGCCTTGTTCCAGTGCGCCGCAGCGTTGGAGAGGTCGAGCGCCACCGAGGCCGCCTCAAGCGGAGCGAAGCCAAGATGATCGTCGAGCGGATGAAATAGCCGCAAATGCAGCACACCCCCGCCCTCACCCGTCGCGGCCTCTCCCGCCGGATAGCGTCGCACACTACCGCCGACCCGATACTCGTAGGCCTCGGGCCAGCCGTCGCGCCCCTCGATCACCCGCATCCGGTCCGGGCGCAGCAGGTGCAGTTCGCGCAGGCCCGCCCCGATACGGACCCCCTCGACGAAGGCGTTGCCCGAGAGCAGCAGATGCCCGTACAGCGCCTCGAAGAACTCGTTACCGCCCATCCGGCCATTCGGCCGCACGAGCAGCTCCGCCAGCGGGTCGTCCGCCAGTTCATCCTCGCCCTCGTAGACGAGCCAGGGCACCGAAGCCGCAGCTTCGGCGATCATCCGCACCGCCCGATGCGCAACGGGATTCTTCATGAACCCTTCGCGCGCCAGCGATGCGTAGCTTCTGCTGGACCACCGTGCCCGCCCCTCGGCGGTCAGTGTCACGAACCCCGTCGCCTTCTTTTCGGGGACGGCAACGCGTTGCGCCCCGGCGCGCCGCCAGGGCAGAAGAAACGGAAATCTCATGGAATTGTCCTCGTTTGTTGCGAAGGCGCGCGCCTCCACCCGGTCAGTGGCCGCGCAGCAGCCGGCTATCGCTGGTCTGGCTCCACGGCGGCGCCCAAAATGGCAACCAGCGCAAGACGAGACCCTATGGTCTTATCGAACACTGGTTGCGATCATACGCCCCATGACTTCGAACCCGAAGGCGGCGGTTTTTGCGAACTGCCACGTCGAAAAGGTCGAAAATGCTTCGGCATTTCCTGCAAATTCTCTCCTGCAGAGCCGCAACAATCTGCCGCACAGATTGGACGAGGCTAGTAGATCCCGCCCCTAGCTGGTCGTGTAGCTGAGCGCGGAATAGTAGTGACGCGCGTAGTTTGCGATGTCCTTCGCCCGGTCGTACCCATTGATGATCTGCCGTGCGGCGACCCACTCCTCTTTCGCTCCGTTGAAGAAGTCCTTCAGCGGTCGACTGGTATAGAGCCCCTTGATCATACCATCGAACAGCATTGTCAGCGCCCCGGCAGGCTCCAGTGCGTCATCCGGCGAACCTTCGATGGCGAACTTTCTATAATTGTTCTTGCCGGTGATCTGCACAAGGCCGCGCCCGCGGTAGCGCCAACCGTCACCGCTCTCCTCGTCGCCGTTGCCAAGCCTGTTTGCATAGACCCGGTTTGCGATCTTTTCCGGCTTTCCGGCGTAGCTCGCTGCTTCCGCAGCGTTATCGAAGTACTTGCCGAACACCTCCATCAGGCGTTTTGACGAATAGTTGAGATTTTCCCGCACCGGCTGCATCCGTCTGCCAGTTTCGTGGTAGGCGGTGGCAAGCATGTAGGCGAGCCAGCGGTCGTCGTCCGTGGGAGTGTTCTTCTCCCACCGGTCGAGGATCGCCGAATGGCCGGCAACCGCTTCCTTGTCGGGACCGTGGTTGTAGAGGTACGTCTCCACCCGTTCGAAAAAGAACGCTCTATTGATCGTCATCTCTCCCTCCCGCGCCGCATCACGGGCATGGCGACGCGCGTTCCGGGCGGACCTAACCGCCCCGCGTGCCAGCACTCGATGCCCAATAGCTTCAGGCTTCACATTAAAGCACAATCATAATCGAAATACACTCATTAAGTGCTTTTCTGTTAATTACAATCCATAGACGTATTCAAATGCCACGTATCTTGGGCTCACCACGCCGGTCCAGTACCAGGGCCGTGAGCGCCCAGACGAGCGCATCCAGCCGATCAGGTGAACGGCCGGAGGAAAGCCCGTCCGGCCCGAAGTCGCACATCTGGTCTTCAAGTTCCGGGAAACTCCCCGCATGCACGACGCGCCCCTGCTCATAGAGAGCAGCAACCGGCTCGGCGCGCAGATACTTACCGCGCGTCGCCCGCACCATCGCTACCGGCAGAACCGTATCGATGCTTCTCAACATGGCGGGAACCATCTCGCCGCCCTGGTTCACCTCGGCGACGATCCGGTCGGCGTCAAAACGGCGAAAGGCACGCACCACCGCATTCGCCCAGCCTGCCGGGCTGGCCCCGGTTACGGAGGCATCCGCCAGCACCACCGCCCTTCCCGTTCCGTCCAGCCCGGCGACGACGATGCCGCAGCAGGAGTGGCTCGATGCCGTCGCCGGCGGGTCGACCGCCACGACGATCCGCGAGAGCGGCCCCGGCATACGCTGGCGCACCGCCTCGATCCGTTCCCGGTTCCACAGCGCGTCCTCACGATCGCTGATCAATTCACCGTCGAGTTCCTGCCGGCCAAGCCGTGTCCCGCCATAGCGCTCCTCCATCGCTTCGAGGAAGCCCGCCGCCAGGTTCCCTGCATTGTCGGTCGTGCGGATGCGCCGGAGCACTGTCCCCCGGTCGGCCGTGAGGCTCCTCAGCAGCGGGATTGGTCTGGGTGTCGTCGTCACAAGCGCCTGCGGCCTCTCGCCAAGCCTGAGGCCGAACTGCAGCATGTCCCATGTCTCCTGCGCATGCCGCCATTTTCCAAGTTCGTCGCACCAGGCGAGATGGAACTGCGGTCCACGCAGGCTTTCGGGATCCTCTGACGAAAAGACTTGCGCGATCGACCCATTGGGCCAGACCAGTCGCCGGCGCGATGCTTCGAATTCCGGGCGCTGGTCCCGCGCGATCCGGCAAATGCCGGATACGCCGTCGATCATCACTTCACGCGCATCCCCCAGTGTTTCCGCCACCAGCGCGATCCGCAGATTCGCCGTCGTCCGCGCCGTCTCGTGCACCCACTCTGCACCGGCGCGCGTCTTGCCCGAGCCGCGCCCGCCCATGAGCAGCCAAATGCGCCAGTCACCCTCAGGCATCTCCTGGGCGGGATGGCGCTGCATATTCCAGCGCCGCATGGCCTGGCTGATCACCCCCGCAGTGGCGCTCGCATCTCCGAAGTCGAACGGTTGCTCGTTTGCAAATTCGGCCACATCGGCATTGTCCTGCACCGCGCGTTTGGCCGCGGGAGCCGGGCTGCCACCGTTGGTGGACCGGTCGGGAACCGCGGCAGCCTCTTCCTCCCCCTTGCGCTCCAGCGCTGTCAGGGCGTCGAGTGCGGCCTTTCGTACAGCCTCGCAACGCTCGCCGGCCCGGTCCGCCTCTTTTGTCATGCGATCCGCCATGTTCAGGAATGCGCTTCGAACTTTCCTTGCAAGCCTCCCCTGCTCACGGGCCGTTCTTCCCGTCGCTGCCGGTCCCCATCGCCGGATCGGCGGCCGGCGCCTTCCCGCATCGCTCATAATCCGCCTTCCATTGTTCGAAATAGGCATCCGCCTTCGCCTTCACGCGCCGGTCGAACTCAGCGACCACCGCGTCATAGTCGGCCACCTCGCCGCGACGCTCATTGGTATCGCGCCGCTCGCTCAGAATGGTGCGCTGTAGGCTGTCGATCTTCTCGAGCGTCCGCACGATCAGGGAAACCGCTTCGATCGCCGCCTTCGCATCGGCCTGGGCGAGCTTGCGGTCCGCTTCGTCCTCGGCCGTGTCCGCCACTTGCTCCGCCGTGCGGCGCTGGCTTTGGAACCGTTGGAACCGCTCGCGCAGTTCCTTCGTCATCTCAGCCAGCATCGCCTGCATCTCGTCGAGCGGATCGCCGTCGGACTCCGCCTTTACGTCGAGGCACACGGCTGCTGTGTTGGCGCAGCCTGATTCCTCCCACCCTGAGCCACGGGCAAATCCGTCATAAGGGACCTGCGTCGTCGACACGCCGAACAGGGCGGCATCGACATTGTCGAATGTGTGCATGCATCGGCTCCGGAAAAAGAGAAAGCGCCGCAGTCCTTTGGGGATCGGGCGCTTTCCGTCTCAACTCTGTGCCAGCCGGCCGGCGGGCGGATATCGTCAGATATGAGAACCGGTGGTCGTTCGTCTCTTTGCCTTGCCGAGTACCTCCTGGCAAGACCGAGCTTCATCGAACGCTTCTGCCGCCTGCACGTTTTCCCGGTAGCGATCTCTTCTTCTTCCGGGACCTTGCCGCGTCTTCCGGTGGCTGGGCGATCTCTCCGCCCGCACTTTTCCGACTGTAGTCAAACACTAGCAAAGCACCGTGACGCTGTCAAGGATTTTTTTCCTATTTCTGCGATTTCGATCATCGGCGCAGCCTCCCCCCACGTAGGCTGCCTTCCGGGCCGTCGCGATCCGTGCTATTTTTTCGCATGACATCCGAGGACCTTGTACAGATGGCGCTGGCCCTGCCCGGCACCGAGGAAAATGCCCATTTCGGCAAGCGCGACTTCCGGGTGGCGGGGCGCATCTTCCTGTCCCTGCCGGAAGCGGGCCGAGCCGTTTGCAAGCTGACGCGCGGTCAGCAGGCCATGCTAGTGGAAACACAACCCGGCTTGTGCGCGGCAGTTCCCGGCGGTTGGGGCCACAAGGGCTGGACTTCTCTCTATTTCGATAGTGCCGAACTCGATACCGTCCACCACATCGTCGAAACGGCTTGGCGCAACGTTGCCGACGCCATGAATGACGGTGCCACCAAGCACTGAGATGCCTCTCAGGAAGCAACGTTCCCATTCAGGACAATGAGTTGTAGATTATGGTTTCGTTTATTTGCCCAGATGAATAGAAGTCGCTCTCTATCGCTGGATCGTCGGCGCTTCCCGATCGCGTCCGGTTCAGCGCGCAAACATCCCTTCACACGACCCACCCCAGGCAATCGAAAGGGTTCATATGCGAATTGCGATGATTGGCGCCGGCTACGTCGGCCTCGTTTCCGGCGTCTGCTTTGCCGACTTCGGCCATGAAGTCGTTTGCGTGGACAACGTCGTCGAGAAAATCGACGCCCTGCGCAAGGGTGACATTCCGATTTACGAGCCGGGGCTGCGGGAACTGGCCCTGTCGAACAGCGAGGCCGGCCGCCTGAATTTCTCCACTGATTTGGAGGCGGCCGTCGCCTGGGCCGATGTCGTCTTCATCGCGGTGGGTACCCCATCGCGGCGCGGTGACGGTCACGCGGACCTCACCTACGTCTACGCGGTCGCACGCCAGATCGCCCAGGCAGTCGATGGCTACACCGTGGTCGTCACCAAGTCGACCGTCCCGGTCGGCACCGGCGACGAGGTAGAGCGCATCATCCGCGAGACCAACCCGGACGCTGACATCTCCGTCGTCTCGAACCCCGAATTCCTGCGGGAAGGTGCGGCAATCAGCGACTTCAAGCGCCCCGACCGCATCGTTGTCGGCACCGACGATCCACGCGCGATCGCCATGATGACCGAGGTCTACCGTCCCCTCCACCTCAACGAGGGCCCGCTGTTCTTCTGCGAACGCCGTACGTCGGAATTGATCAAATACGCCGCCAATGCGTTCCTCGCCATGAAGATCACCTTCATGAACGAGATCGCCGACCTCTGCGAGCGCCTGGGCGCGGACGTGCAGAAGGTTGCCAAGGGCATTGGCTACGACAAGCGCATCGGTGACAAGTTTCTCCATGCCGGCCCGGGCTATGGCGGCTCTTGCTTCCCCAAGGATACGCTGGCACTCGTCAAGACGGCGTCGGATGCCGAAAGTCCGATGCGCCTGATCGAGACCACCGTCGCCATCAACGACAACCGCAAGCGCGCCATGGCCCGCAAGGTAATCGCCGCCTGCGGCGGCACGGTGCGCGACAGGAAGATCGCCGTTCTCGGCCTGACCTTCAAGCCCAATACCGACGATTTGCGTGAGGCCCCCTCCCTTACCATCATCCAGGCGCTGCAGGATCACGGCGCGCGCATCGCCGCCTTCGACCCGGAGGGCATGGAGGGTGCGCGTCAGCTTCTGCCGGAGGTCGAGTTCGGCAGCGATCCCTATGCCATTGCAGCCGGGGCGGACGCGCTCGTGCTCGTGACCGAATGGGACGAGTTCCGCGCGCTTGACTTCCGCCGGCTGCACGCAACGATGGCTTCACCGATTCTGGTCGACCTGCGCAACGTCTATCCGCCGCAGGAAGTCAGGCGCCACGGGTTCGAATATATCGGCATCGGCCGGGGCAGCGACAGGAACTGAGATGCGATATTTCATCACCGGAACGGCCGGATTCATCGGCTTTCACCTTGCGCGGCGACTGCTGGAGGAAGGACACGAAGTCGTCGGCCTGGACGGAATGACACAGTATTATGACGTCAGCCTCAAGGAAGCGCGCAATGCAGCGCTGATCCAGTTTCCAACGTACCGCTTTCATCGCCTCATGCTCGAGGAGGCAGCCCCGCTCCGGGAGGCGCTGGAAGAGGCGCAGCCGGATGTCATCGTCCATCTGGCAGCCCAGGCCGGTGTCCGCTACAGCCTCGAAGAGCCGAAGTCCTACGTCGAGACCAACATCCTCGGCACCTGGAACCTTCTGGAGGCGGCGCGGTTCGTCAATCCCCGCCACCTGATGCTCGCCTCCACCTCCTCGGTCTATGGGGCCAACGAGACCATTCCGTTCCGCGAGACCGACCGGGCGGATGAGCCGTTGACGATCTACGGCGCCAGCAAGAAGGCGATGGAGGTCATGGCGCACAGCTACGCCCACCTTTACCGCCTTCCCACCACCGCATTTCGCTTCTTCACGGTCTATGGCTCCTGGGGACGGCCGGATATGGCGCTGTTCAAGTTCACCAATGCCATTCTTGAGGGGCGTGAGATTGAGCTTTACGGCGAAGGCCGGATGAGCCGCGACTTCACCTATGTCGGCGATCTGGTCGAGGGTATGCTGCGCCTGTCCGCGGTCATCCCCTCGGAAGAAAACCGCATTGCCACGCCCGCCGGGCTCGACACCCTGTCGCATCAGGCGCCGTTCCGTATCGTCAACATCGGCGGCGGCCGGCCGGTCGGGCTGATGGATTTCGTCGCGACGCTTGAAGGAGCACTCGGCCGGCTGGCGCGTCGCAAGTTCCTGCCAATGCAGCAAGGCGACCCGCCACGCACCTATGCGAGCCCGGATCTGCTGTTCGCGCTCACCGGCTACAAGCCCGCAACCCCGCTTGCCGAAGGCGTGAAGGACTTCGTCGACTGGTATCGGGACCACTACGCCAGCCACCCGATGGCAGCTCCCGGCGGATCGACCTGAAGTCGGCGCAGAACGTTCCCCGGCACCGGTCCCGCTTCCCTGCTGCATTATCTGCCGTGCTTCACTGCGTGACGCCACGTTCGTTGAACGAGCAACGCAGCGTCAACAATCCGCCACCTTCTGCCGTACCAGTCGTTGGGCTATCTCGTTGTTGGCGAAGCAGACGAATGCGCGCACTTCTTCGGCAGACAGCTTGTAAGATCATCATCTGAAGCTCGCAGGAACGCTGTTTCAACCGTCCAAGGACCAGACATGAACAAGGCGATTGAGGCGCATATCCTTTCCGAGCGGTTTCTGCAGAAGCTTCGCCTCGGGTCCGGCCTCGTCATGCTCACATTCGTGGCGATGCATTTTATCAATCATGCCACTCTGCTTATCTCGCTCGGCACCGCCAACCGGGTCATGCAGGTGGTCTCAGCCATCTGGCGCAATCCGCTTGGCACCACCCTGCTCTATGGCGCCCTCGTCACGCATGTCCTCCTAGTGCTGCGGTCGATCCATCTGCGCCGAACGTTCCGCATGCCGCCGCGTGAGGCCGCCCAGATCGCGCTCGGTCTGCTGATCCCCTTCCTCATCATCGAGCACGCCGTTCCCGCCCGCCTGTCGCAGCCTCTCTACGGCATCGTCGTCGACTACCAGACGGTCGTTCGCAGCCTGTGGGTGGTCAATCCGCTCCAGGGCCTCCGGCAGACCGTCGCTTTACTGGTGATCTGGACGCACGCTTGCATAGGCGTCTATTTCTGGCTGCGCTTTCGCAGCTGGTACCGAACCGCATCGCCCTATCTGCTGACGGTCGCGATCCTCGTTCCCGCGCTTGCACTCCTCGGCTTTGCCGATACCGGTCGCACGTTCGCCCACATGGCGCAGAGTGCCCCGAAAATCCTCGATCCCGCCTATGCCCGAAGCCTGACGGCAACCCCGCCACCGATCGACCCGGCGATCGTCGCCGAGGGACTGGGGCGCATCAAGGCGGCGCTCTACCTGATCTTTTTCGGCGCAATCCTCCTTGTCCTTATCCTCCGACGTTTGCGCATGCTGGCCGAGCGCGCCTCGCAGATCACGATCCGCTATTCGAACGGCGCGCTGGTGCGCGCCCCGCGCGGCCTCAGCCTGCTCGAAGGCAGCCGCTACGGTCAGGTGCCGCACTACTCGGTCTGCGGCGGCAAGGGCCGCTGCTCTACCTGCCGCGTCCGCATCCTCGAGACTGACGGCCCGCTGCCGCCGCCGGGGCCGATCGAGGCCGCCACTCTCGCCCGCATCCATGCCGATCCGGGCGTCCGGCTCGGCTGCCAGCTTCACCCGACCGCTAACCTGAGCGTCGCCTTGCTGATGGCCCCGAACGCCGATGACGGGCTTCCAGTCGCCACGGAGCCTGTCCGCCCGGGCCGTGAGGAAGAGATCGTCGTCTTGTTCTGCGACCTCCGAAATTTCACCGACCTTTCGGAAGCGCGCCTTCCCTATGACGTCGTTTTCCTGCTGAACCGCTATTTCGCCATCGTCGGACAGGCAGTCGAACAGGCGGGCGGGCGGCTCGACAAGTTCATCGGCGATGGCGCCATGGCCCTGTTTGGACTGGGCGGCAAACGCGAGGACGCCTGTCGCCGGGCGCTGTCGGCAGCGGCCGCAATCGTGCGCGACCTCGGCCAGTTGAACGAGGAACTGTCGCGTGACTTTGCAATGCAGCTGCACATCGCGATCGGCATTCACACAGGCCCCAGCGTCGTCGGCATGATGGGCTATGGCGCGACGAAGAGCCTGACGGCGATCGGCGATACGGTCAACGTCGCAAGCCGGCTCGAGACAACGGCCAAGGAACATGACGTCGCAATTGCCATCTCGGAACCGGCCTTGCTGCAATCGGGAATGGCAGTCGACGGGCTGAAAAGCAGCGAGGTCGCGATACGCGGCCGCAGTGCGTCGATGCGGGTCTACCTCATCACCGACGAGGAGATCCGAAGGCTCGCGCCCAGGCTGGAGAAGGCGTGAGAGCCTTTCTCAGTCCCTCTTGCGGTACAGGAAGTACCGATTTTCCGGAACGCTCTCGGGCACCTTCAAGGCCTGCAGCGCCGGGTGCTCCAGCGGCAGGCCGCTTGCCGCGATCCCGCCGGCCGCAAGCATCCCAGCTACCATCTGCGGCAGCCAGGTCAGCGTCACGGCGTCCTTGTCCGGATAGCCCGTGCCGATATCCGCATGCACGAATGCCGCGTCCCCTGTCTCGAATGCCCTGCCCGTCTCGTTGATCTCGCCCAGCACAAGATTTTCCGCCTCGGGAATGGATGAGGCGTGCGCCCGGCAATCGCGATCGAAGGCGACGATCCGGCGATCGGCAAAGCACTCGCGCAGGTGATCGAACGTGCGCCCGTTACCGAGCCCGATTTCCATCACCGCCCCCTCGGACGGTAATTCCAAATCGTGGCTGATATGATTGAGGATATCGCGCTGCGCCGTCAGGCGGCGGATGAAACTGTCGAGACGGCTCATTGCCCGCAAACTCTCCTATGCGTCACGCCTTGACGATGTTTTCGCCGTCGATCCCGCGCCGCGCAAAAGCGTTGCGCGTATCTATGATCAGCGGCGACCATCTGGCCAGTGCGGCATAGTCTATCGAGTCGTGATCCGTCGAGATCAGCACCGCGTCGTAGGCGGAAACCGCCGCCTCGTCCAGCGCGACCGACTTCCGCCCCTTCAACGCCATGTACTCACGCGTCTTCGGGATCTCCGCTACGAACGGATCGTGATAGTCCGCCTCGCCCTTACGCTCCTCGATCAGTTCGATCAGCTTGAGCGAGGGACTTTCGCGAATGTCCGGGACGTTCTTCTTGTAGGCGAGCCCGATGACGAGGACGCGTGAGCGGCTGAGCGCCTTGCCGAGCCGGACGTCCAGCGCCTCCGCCAGCCGCCCGACCACATGGCGCGGCATGCTGGAATTGATCTCGCCGGCCAGTTCGATGAAGCGCGTGGGCAGCTCGAACTCGCGGGACTTCCACGTCAGGTAGAAAGGATCGATCGGGATGCAGTGCCCGCCGAGGCCCGGTCCCGGATAGAACGGCATGTAGCCGAACGGCTTCGTCTTCGCCGCATCGACTACCTCCCAGATGTCGATGCCCATCGCCTCGTAGAGCACCTTCAACTCATTGACGAGGGCGATATTGACCGCGCGGAACACGTTTTCGGTCAGCTTCACCGCTTCGGCCGTGCTGTTTGACGAGACCGGCACGATGGCCTTCACCACGGCACCGTAGAAAGCCTGCATCAGGCCGGACGCGGCCGGTCCGTCGCCGGCGACGATCTTCGGAATCGTCGCCGTGTCGAAGTCGCGGTTACCGGGGTCCTCGCGTTCCGGAGAAAAACCGAGGAAGAAGTCCGTTCCGGACCGAAGTCCGCCGCGTTCCAGGATCGGCCGCACCAGTTCGTCCGTTGTGCCCGGATAAGTGGTCGATTCCAGCACGACCAGTTGCCCGGGTCGCAGCGTCCGGGCGATCGCCTCGGCGGTCCTTGCGACATAGGACATGTCGGGCTCGCGGTGCTTCGTCAGCGGCGTCGGCACGCAGATGATGATCACGTCGCAGGACGAAAGCTGCGAAAAATCCACCGTGGAGCGGAACCGTCCCGCTTCGCTCTCGGCTTTCAGGGCCGCATCCGGCACCGCGTCGATATAGGACTTTCCGGCATCGAGCGCGACGATCTTTGCGGGATCGATGTCGAACCCGGTGACGTCAAATCCGTTTCGCGCAATCGTGATCGCGAGCGGAAGCCCGACATAGCCGAGCCCGATGACACCGGCGCGCGCGCTCTTGTCGGCAATGGCCTGCAGAAGATGTTCGGCGGAAGAAGGAAGCAAGGTCAAGGCGTTGTACCCGTTCAATCGTAGGGGTGACCATTGCGGGCAAATCCGTCGCGCGTCAAGCAGGCGAAGCGTTGCCGACGAGCCGAGACGAAACCGAAAAACAGATTTCTTCGGCACCGCTTCTGGTTTCGCGATGGCCCCCCACTTATATCATGCAACGGCGTCGCCAGGCCGAAACCAGCGGGGGCGAAGCTTTTGAGCAGAAGCGGGCGGGCTTCACATCGACAAGGACAAACGATGAACACGCGTGTAGCCGACGTTTCGAACATCCTCCTCGACCGGGTTTCCGCATGGCTGAAAACCACAGCCCTGAGCGGCGAAAGCCTGGAATATCTCATCACCGGGTTTTGCGAGCGGCTTGCCGCGGCGGGCCTGCCGCTTTTGCGCGTCCACTTAAGCTTTTCCATGCTGCATCCGCTCTATGACGCGCTGGGCTTCACCTGGATGCGCGGCCAGGGCGTCACCGTCGAGGGTTTCCGGGCCTCCGGCGGGGACACCGAGCCGTCCCGCTTCCTGCTCAGCCCCTACTACTATCTCCTCAGCAACAATCTCGACCACCTGCGCCGCCGCATCGATCCGACGGCCCCGTCTGAATTCCCGGTCTTCGACGACCTGAAGGCGATCGGCGTGACCGACTACATGGCGTTCGTCCAGTCCTTCGGCGAAGCGCCCGGCCAGGGCATGGTCGGCTCGTGGTCAACCGATGCGCCCGGCGGTTTCAACGACAACGTCATCGAGGCGCTTCTGAAGGTCCAGAACAGCCTCGCCGTTGCCGCCAAGATGGCTGTGCTCGGCAAGCTCGCCGACAACATGCTGATGACCTATCTCGGCGGCAACGCCGGCAAGCGCGTGCTCTCCGGCCAAATCCGCCGCGGCGATGGCGAGACTATCCGCGCCGCCCTGGTCATGGCGGACATGCGCCAGTCGACGGTTCTGGCCGAAAAGGAGGGCCGGCAGGCCTATATCGACACGCTGAACCAGTTCTTCGACGCCATCGCGATGCCCTTCAACCGCAACGGCGGTGAGATCCTCAGCTTCATCGGCGACGGTTTCCTCGCGGTCTATCCGTGCGGCCGGCACCGCGAGCCTTCGCAGGTGGCGGCAAAAGCGGCGATGTCTGCCGTCCGTCATGCCACAATGCGGATGAACGAGCTCAACGAGAAGCGCCGCAACGACGGGCTTGCCGATATCCGTTACGGCATCGGCCTGCACGTCGGCAACGTCATGTTCGGCAATGTCGGCCTCAAGGATCGCCTCACCTTCTCCGCCTTCGGCTCGGCCGTGAACGAGGTGCAGCGGCTGCAGGGGCTGACGAAGAAATATTCGCAGTCGATCGTCGCAAGCCAGACCTTCGCCACCTATTGCAGCGGCGAATGGGTCACTCTCGGCCAGGAAAAGCTGCGCGGCGTGCGCCAGAAGCTGACCGTGCTTCTGCCCGGCCAGACCAACCTCAAGCTCGACCGCGCCGAGGCCCTGGAAGCAGATGGCCGCGACGGGCGGTCGGAAGCCGAGCAGGTCATGCTGCTGTATCGTGACGCCCGCACGACCCGCGGGGGCGAACCGCGTTCGAAGGTTCCGATGATCGCGCGCGGGCTCAACTAGATCAGAGCCCGAGAATTTCAAAGCCGACTGGGCCCTTGCCTACGTGATTGCTTGCAACTGCAGGCGTCCGGCGGGTCGCGCGCCACCGTTCGCCGGAGTTGAATATTTACCCTATCTAATACATCCTCCCTCCCTGTCAGACATAAAATCAGTCACTCGGAACGGATGATCTTGATGGAGCCTGACCCGAACCCGGCGCGCCGCCCTTTCGACGGAGACGGTGCCGTTGCGCCATCGACCTGGAAGGCGCCCCTCTTCGACGGCTTCGAGGGCGACGGTTTCGCGCCCGCGGGCGGGCTCTACTATCGCGACAATGTCGAGCAGAGCGCCGGCACCGTCGAATTCCAGCGCGATGTCACCTATGGCAGCGCCGGCGCGCTGAAACTGAGCGTGCGGCCGATCTGGAACGGCAAGCATCACCGCAGCGAACGGGCGGAGATCTGGGAACACACGGCGCTGCGCGTACCCTATAACCAAGCCGTATGGTATGGCTTTTCGGTCCGTTTCGCCGATCCGATACCGCAGGACGACCACCGCCATCTGATCGCCCAGTGGAAGCGCGAGATCGGGCCGGGAGCGAAGGGCGACTACAGTCCTTTCCTGGCGCTCCGCCTCGTTCGCGGCCGGCTGTTTGCCACCGTCGAAACGACCTTTCCGTCAAGCCGGCGCAACCCTTCCGTCTCGACCGGCACATCGGGCCGCACCCCGGTCTGGCTCCGTCCGGAAAAGCGGCAGATGCGCGCGCTGGTCGCCACCGACCCCCACTGGGAGCAGCACGATGCGCGTCTCTTCAAGGCCTATTCGGATCGCATCACCGTCATCGACAGGGGAAACGGACTGCCGGCGCCGCAAAGCGGCTGGATTGATTTTGCGGTGCTGACCCGGCCAGGCCCGGATGGCACCGGACACATCGAGCTTTTCGCCAACGACCACTGGGTAGTGACGGTCCGGGGTCATATCGGCCACGACGAGCCGGGGCTTGGCTCCCGGCAGTACTTCAAGTTCGGCCCATACCGCTCTGCGACCCAGGGTGAATGGACGCTGTATTACGACAACTTTCGCCGTTCTGTCCGCAGCGAAGACGTTCTCGGACCTACGGGGCTTGCAGCGCTAAGGGCCGATGCGGCGGCAAGGCTCCACGCAAGCAATTGATTTTAGTACGATATAATGGTGTCATATTCGTATGAAAGACACGCGGCAAATACGATGGACAGGTTCAAAAGCCTCCGTTAGTCTGCCAAAAATGACAAGGCACAAAAAGTAACCGAAGGATATTCCGGACATGATCTTAGGGGCAGATCTGTTACGGATCGAAGATCTCAGCATCTCGTTTGCAATGCTCGGGGGCCAGGTCGATGCCGTGAAGAGAGCAAGCCTGCGGGTTCTGCCCGGCAGGGTCACCGCGCTCGTCGGCGAATCCGGCTCGGGCAAATCCGTCATCAGCCAGTCGATCATGCGCATCCTGCCGCGCGTTGCAACCGCCAGCGGCAGGATTCTCTTCAACGACCCGCTGACCGGTGAGCAGACCGACATCCTGAAGCTGTCTCAGGACGGGCCGGACATCCGTGCCATCCGGGGCCGGCGTATCGGCAAGATCTTTCAGGAACCGATGACGTCGCTGTCGCCACTGCACACGATCGGCGACCAGGTGAGCGAAGTACTCACCATCCATGAGGATATGTCGAAGGACGAGCGCCGCGAGCGGACGATCGAGATGCTACGCATGGTCGGCTTTTCCAAGCCGGAGCGCGCCTTCAACATGTATCCGTTCGAGCTGTCCGGCGGCATGCGCCAGCGCGCCATGATCGCGCTCGCGCTGATCTGCCGGCCGGCGCTGCTGATCGCCGACGAACCGACCACAGCGCTCGACGTGACGATCCAGGCGCAGATCCTCCGGCTGCTGAAGGACCTGCAGCAGGAATTCAACATGGCGATGCTGCTAATCACCCATGATCTCGGTGTCGTCGCCAATGTCGCCGACGAGGTGGTGGTGATCTACCACGGCGAGATCATGGAGGCAGGCCCCGTCGAGGACATCTTCCGTCGGCCGGCCCATCCCTATCTCAAGGGCCTGATGGCCGCGGTGCCGCATTTCGACATGAAGCCCGGCGAACGGCTGAAGGCGCTGCGCGACGTGCCGGTCAATGCATCGCACCTGATCGGCACGACCGGCAGTACGAAGGAGGCCGCCGGTTCGGAGATCCTGCTTTCGGTGCGCGACGTCACCAAGTCGTTCCAGATCCGCAAGGGCGGCTTCTTCCGACCCTCGGTGGAAGCGCCCGTTCGTGCGGTCGACGGCGTCAGCTTCGACATACGCCGCGGCGAATGCCTCGGCCTCGTCGGCGAGAGCGGCTGCGGCAAGACGACCGTCAGCAAGATGCTTATGCGCGCCGTAACCCCGGATTCCGGCTCGATCACCTTCAACGACCGCAATGGTCCGGTCGACGTGCTCAAGGCCGAGGGCTCCGACCTGCAGAAGCTGCGCGCCAAGATCCAGATGGTGTTCCAGGATCCGGTCTCCTCGCTGTCGCCGCGCATGACCGTGCAGAACATCCTCGCAGAGCCGCTGGAGATCCACGACCGCGGCACGTCCAAGTCCCGCCAGGAGACGGTCGGCGCCCTGATGGAGGTGATCGGCCTCAACCGCCGCTACCTGAACCGCTATCCGCACTCGTTTTCCGGGGGCCAGCGCCAGAGGATCGGCATTGCCCGCGCGCTGGCGCTGGGACCCGAACTGCTCATCTGCGACGAGCCGGTGTCGGCACTTGACGTATCGGTGCAGGCACAGATCCTCAACCTCTTGAAAGACCTGCAAAAAGACCTCGGCTTGACCTATCTGTTCATTTCGCACAATCTGGCTGTTGTCGACTATATGGCCGATCGGATCGCGGTAATGTGCGCAGGGCGGATCGTCGAGCTTGCGCCGCGTGAAACGCTCATGCGGGCGCCCGTCCATCCCTATACGAAATCGCTCCTTGCAGCGGTGCCCTTCCCCGATCTCGACCGGCCACTGGACTTCTCGGCGCTGAAGGCTGCGAGCGCCAGCGACATGCGGAACTGGTCCGCACAGTTCCAGCGAGATCCCGGCGGCGACGGGCTGGCGACGGTGGATCTCGGCGAGGGTCACCTCGTGCTCGCCCGTCGGAATGCGGATGTGAAGGAGCTGCGCCCGTGATCACGCGTCGAACCCTTCTTGGCATGCTCGCCTCTACTTGCCTCCCGGTGTCTCTGGCGCAAGCAGCGGCCATGCTGCACGAACCGGAGTTCTTCAAGGACAAGCTCGCCGACGGCTCCCTGCCGCCGATGGCCGAGCGCATTCCGAAGGTTCCGCGCGTCGTCAACATGGCATCGATGGGGCGCACGCCCGGCCAGTATGGCGGCTCGGCGCGCATGATCATCGGCGGCCAGAAGGACATCCGCCTGATGACCATCAACGGTTACGCACGCCTCGTCGGCATCGACGAGCATCTCGTGCTGCAACCGGATATCCTCGAGAGCTTCGAACAGGTCGAAAACCGCGTCTATACCTTCCGGCTTCGCGACGGACATCGCTGGTCGGACGGACACCCCTTCACGACAGACGATTTCGTCTACTATTGGGAAGACGTGCTCAACAACAAGGAGATGCGTCCGCGCGGCCTGCCGCTCGATCTCCTCTCCGAAGGCCAGCCACCCCGCTTCGAGGTGGTCGACCCGCTGACGGTACGTTACTCGTGGGACGTCCCCAAGCCCGATTTCCTGCAGAGGCTCTCGGGACCCCAGCCGCTGACGATCGTGCTTCCAGCCCATTACATGAAGCAGTTTCATGCGAAATACGCCGATGCCGACACGCTAAAGAAGCTCGTCGAGGAAGAAGGCACCGACGACTGGACCGGCCTGCATATTAACCGTTCGCGGACCTACCGCCCGGAAAACCCGGACCTGCCGACGCTCGACCCGTGGCGCAATACGATCGCACCGCCGGCCGAGCAGTTCATCTTCGAGCGCAATCCCTATTTCCACCGCGTCGACGAAACAGGCCAGCAGTTGCCCTATATCGACAGGGTGCTGTTGAACGTCTCTGCCTCGGGCATCATCCCCGCCAAGGCCGGGGCCGGAGAAACCGACATCCAGGCGAACGGCCTCGACTTCGCCGACTACACGTTCCTCAAGGACGCCGAGAAGCGCTACCCGATCAAGGTCCGCCTGTGGGAGCACACGCAGGGCTCGCGCATCGCGCTGCTGCCGAACCTCAATTGCGGCGACCAGGTTTGGCGCGACCTCTTCCGCGACGTCCGCTTCCGCCGGGCGCTGTCGGTGGCGATCGACCGCGAGGAGATCAACAAGGCGAGCTTCTTCGGGCTGGCGCGCGAGAGCGCCGATACGATCCTGCCGCAAAGCCCCCTCTTCAAGGAGGAGTACCAGCGCGCCTGGGCACAGTTCGATCCCGGCCTGGCCAACCGGCTTCTGGACGAGGCTGGGCTGACCTGGAACGAGGACGAAAGCCTGCGCCTCCTGCCGGACGGACGGGAAGCGAGCCTAATCGTGGAATCGGCCGGCGAGAGCACGCTGGAAACCGACGTGCTGGAACTGGTCACCGACCACTGGCGGGAGGTGGGGCTGAAACTCCATGTACGCACCTCACAGCGCGACGTGTTCCGCAGCCGCGCACTTGGCGGCGAGATCATGATTTCGGTGCAGCAGGGCATCGACAACGGCATTCCGACCGCAGACATGTCGCCGTCCGCACTGGCGCCGACCGGCGACGAGCAACTGCAATGGCCGGTCTGGGGCTTGCACTATCTCTCTGCCGAACAGAAGGGCGAGGCGCCGGACCTTCCCGAAGCAAAACGGCTGGTCGACCTGATGAAGCTCTGGAAGCGCACGACATCGACTGCCGAGCGCGAGGGGATCTGGAGGGAAATGCTGTCGATCTACACCGACCAGGTGTTCTCGATCGGTATCGTCAACGGAACGCTGCAGCCAGTCCTTACCAACAGGAAGATCAAGAACGTGCCGGAGAAAGGGCTGTACGGCTTCGACCCGACTGCTTTCATGGGAGCCTACATGCCCGACACCTTCTGGTTCGACGGGAGCGCCTGACCGATGCTGCGATACATCCTCTGGCGCATCGCCGTCATGGTACCGACGCTCTTCCTGATCTCGGTCCTCGTCTTCACCATCATCGAGCTGCCGCCGGGTGACTATTTCGAGAGCTACGTCTCGGAATTGCGGGCCATGGGCGAAGAGGCCGACATGGAGGAGATCGATGCGCTGCGCGAGCGCTACGGTTTCGACCAGCCGGCGCCGATCCGCTACTTCCACTGGGTCGGCGGCATGCTCCAGGGCGATTTCGGCTACTCCTTCGAGTACCAGCTCCCCGTTTCCGAAGTGGTCGGCGACCGGCTATGGCTGACAGTGCTCGTTTCCTTCGTCACCATCCTGTTCACCTGGCTGCTGGCCTTTCCGATCGGCATCTATTCGGCCACGCATCAATATAGCTGGGGCGACTACGGCCTGACGTTCTTGGGGCTCCTTGGCCTCGCCATCCCCAATTTCATGCTGGCGCTGATCCTGATGTACTTCGCCAACATCTGGTTCGGCACCTCGATCGGCCACCTGATGGACCAGCAGTACCTCAACGAGCCGATGAGCTGGGCCAAGGCGAAGTCGATCCTCGAGCACCTCTGGATCCCGGTCATCATCATCGGCACCGCCGGTACGGCCGGGATGGTGCGCCGGCTTCGCGCCAATCTGCTCGACGAATTGCAGAAGCAATACGTGGTGACGGCGCGCGCCAAGGGCATGAACCCGTTCCGCGCGTTGGTGAAATATCCGCTCCGCATGTCGTTGAACTTCTTCATCTCCGACATCGGCTCAATCCTGCCGCAGATCATTTCGGGCGCTGAAATCACGGCCATCGTGCTGTCGCTGGAGACAACCGGGCCGATGCTGATCAAGGCATTGCAGAGCCAGGACATGTATCTGGCCGGCTCGTTCCTGATGTTCCTTGCCTTCCTCACCGTCATCGGCGTGCTGATCTCCGATATCGCGCTCGCCCTTCTCGATCCGCGCATCCGACTTCAAGGCGGGAGCACCAAATGAATTCACCGCTGCCGCCATCCGGCTCCCCCCTGCAGCATTACGTTTCGACTGCTCCCTTCGATCCCTACTCGGTCGAGGCGATGACGGCCGGCCAGGCCAAGGTCTTCCAGGCCTCGCAGACGCGACTGATGTGGTGGAAGTTCAAGAAGCACCGACTGGCGCTCGCCTCCGCCATCTTCCTGCTGGCGCTCTACTTCATGATCGTCATCGCCGAGTTCCTGGCGCCCTATAACCTGCACACGCGCAACATGGACTTCATCCATGCCCCGCCGCAACGGGTGCGCCTGTTCCACGAGGGGCAGTTCGTCGGGCCGTTCGTCTACGGGCGCGAGATGACGCTCGACATGGACACGCTGCGGCGCGTCTACACCGACAACAAGAACGACGTGCAGAAGCTGCGCTTCTTCTGCTCGGGCGACCCCTATCGCTTCTGGGGCCTGTTCGATGCGAGCACCCACCTCGTCTGCCCGGCCGAGGGTGGCGAGATGTTCCTGCTCGGCACCGATCGGCTCGGCCGAGACGTGCTGTCACGCATCATCTACGGCGCCCGGATCTCGATCACCATCGGCCTGATCGGCATTGCGGTGAGCTTCACGCTCGGTATCGTCATCGGAGGACTCGCAGGCTATCACGGCGGCTACATTGACCTCTTCGTCCAGCGTATCATCGAGGTCCTGCAGTCGATCCCGAGTATCCCACTGTGGATGGCGCTCGCCGCGATCATGCCCGTCAGCTGGAGCCCGATCCTGGTCTATCTCGGCATTACCGTCATTCTCGGCCTGCTCGACTGGACGGGGCTCGCGCGCGCTGTTCGCTCGAAGCTCCTCGCCCTGCGCGAGGAGGACTACGTACTGGCGGCGCAACTGATGGGCGCCAAGAGCAGCCGCATCATCGGCCGCCATCTCGTGCCCGGTTTCATGTCGCACCTGATCGCGACCGCAACCATCTCGATTCCCGGCATGATTCTCGGCGAAACCGCACTCAGCTTCCTCGGCCTCGGCCTGCGCCCGCCGATCACCAGCTGGGGCATCCTGCTCACCGAGGCGCGCAGCGTCAGTGTCATCGCCTTCTATCCGTGGCTATTGTTCCCGATGATCCCGGTCATTCTGGTGATACTCGCGTTCAATTTCCTTGGCGACGGCTTGCGGGACGCGGCCGATCCGTACAAATAACGAAATTGTGCGATGCATGATTAGCGAATCCTAGTACTGGCTTCTAAGTTCGGTCGTTCAACCTGTGTGGAGTATCCGATGACACGACGTCTGGAAGACGCCCGGATTCTGATGTACAGCCATGACACGTTTGGTCTTGGCCACCTGCGGCGCTGCCGCACGATCGCGCACTCGCTGGTCGAGGATTTCCGCGGCCTCAACGTCCTGATCATCTCCGGCTCCCCGATAGCCGGCGCCTTCGACTATCGCGCCCGCGTCGATTTCGTGAAGATTCCGAGCGTCATCAAGCTGCGCAACGGCGAATATACGTCGATGGAACAGCATATCGACCTGCACGAGACGCTGAAGATGCGGCAGTCGATCATCCGGCACACGGCCGAGAGCTTCCAGCCCGACATCTTCATCGTCGACAAGGAGCCGATGGGGCTGCGCGGCGAGGTCGAGGAGACGCTCGCCTATCTGAAAGCCTGCGGCACGACGCTGGTGCTCGGCCTGCGCGACGTCATGGATGCGCCGCATCTGCTCGACGCCGAATGGAAGCGCCATGACGTCATGGGCAAGATCGCCAAGTATTATGACAAGGTCTGGGTCTACGGCCCGCCGGATTTCTACGATCCGCTGGTCGGTCTCGATGTCCCGGCTTCGGTTCGGGCACGCATGAACTTCGTCGGCTTCCTGCAGCGCAGCGTCTCGCAGGAGCAGGGCTCGGAACACCGGCCTAAGGGCGACTATATTTTGGTGACCACCGGCGGCGGCGGCGACGGCGCCTCTCTGATCCACGACGTCGTCCATGCCTACAAGGAGGATCCGGACCTGACGCACAAGGCCCTGATCGTGCTCGGCCCCTACATGCCGGCCAATCAGCGGCAGAAGCTTTTGCGCAAGGGATCGAAGATCCCCTATATCGAGGTGATCGAGTTCGACAACCGCATGGAGGAACTGATCGCGGGCGCGACCGCAGTCGTTGCCATGGGCGGCTACAACACCTATTGCGAGATCCTCTCCTTCGACAAGCCGGCACTGATCATCCCCCGCGTCAACCCGCGCGAGGAACAGCTGATCCGGGCCACCCGCGCCTCCGAACTCGGCCTCGTCGAAATGCTGTCCCCGGAAGAATCCCGCCAGCCGCTGGTCCTTTCCAAGGTGCTGAAGGCGCTGCCCCATCGCGCGCCACCGTCAAAGACATCAAAGGCATTGAGACTTGAAGGATTGCCGCACATTTCCCAGATCGTCGGCGACCTGCTGGTGAGCCGGGACAACACGCGGCTCTCCATTGTACAAGGCTGACAAGAATTGACATCGCAGAAGAAAATCGCCGTCATCCTGAAGGGCTATCCGCGGCTGTCGGAAACCTTCATCGCCCAGGAACTGCTGGGGCTGGAAAGGGCCGGCTTCGATCTGACGCTCATTTCCATGCGTCATCCGACCGATACCAAGCGCCATCCGGTCCATGACGAAATCCGGGCGCCCGTGCATTATCTCCCGGAATACCTGTACCAGGAACCGCTGCGCGTCGTTCGTGGGCTCGTCAAAAGCTATCGGCTGCCCGGCTTCAAGGCCGCCTTCCGTGCGTTCCTGAAAGACCTGCGCCGTGATTTTACCCCCAACCGCTTCCGCCGCTTCGGGCAGGCCGCCGTGCTTTGCGCCGAATGGCCGGCGGGAACGGACTGGCTGCACGCCCATTTCATCCATACGCCCGCATCCGTGGCGCGTTATACGAGCCTGATGAACGGCATCCCCTGGACCTGCTCGGCGCATGCCAAGGACATCTGGACCTCTCCCGACTGGGAGCTGGAAGGCAAGCTCTCCGACACACGCTGGACGGTGACCTGCAACCAGACCGGATTCGACCGCCTGCGCGTGCTGGCGAACGGCAAGAACCACGTCCATCTGAGCTATCACGGCCTCGATCTCGATCGCTTCGCCCCCTTTCCGGGCGAGCATTCGATGCGCGACGGATCTGACCGGGACAACCCGGTGACGATCGTCAGCGTC
Source organism: Rhizobium sp. ARZ01 (assembly GCF_014851675.1). Taxonomy (NCBI): domain Bacteria; kingdom Pseudomonadati; phylum Pseudomonadota; class Alphaproteobacteria; order Hyphomicrobiales; family Rhizobiaceae; genus Rhizobium; species Rhizobium sp. ARZ01. Next base: position 526,661 of record NZ_JACVAE010000001.1, on the reverse strand, counting down.
GGCCGCGCAGTCGACAAGAAGGGCTATGACGTGCTGCTCAATGCACTGTCGCTGCTGCCCGCCGAACTTTCCTGGCGGTTCATCCACATCGGCGGCGGGCCTAACCTTGCAGCCATGAAACAGCTCGCCGAAAAACTCGGCATCGCCGGCCGGATCACCTGGAACGGCGCGCTCGACCAGCAGGACGTGCTCGACCACTATCGCCGTTCGGACCTGTTCGCACTTGCCTGCCGCATCACATCCGATGGCGACCGGGACGGCCTGCCGAACGTGCTGGTAGAGGCGTCGAGCCAGCGGCTGGTTTGCGTATCGACCAACATCTCCGGCATCCCGGAGCTTCTGAAGGACGGCGAAAACGGTCTCGTCGTGCCGCCGGAGAATCCGAAGGCGCTGGCGACCGCGATTGAACAGCTGATCCGCGACCCGGCGCTGCGCAAACGGCTCGGTGAGGCAGCGGAGCAACGCGTTCGCTCCGAATTCGACCACCACACCAGCATCCGCCAGCTAAAGACCCTCTTCGAAAACGAATGGCAGGCCGCCTGATGAGCGAAATCGGAATGCCGGGGCCGCGCGTTTTCTTCTACGTCCAGCACCTTCTCGGAATCGGCCACATTGCCCGCGCCAGCCGCATCGCCCGGGCCCTCGTCGGGGACGGCTTCGACGTAACCATGGTCACGGGCGGGGCGCCGGTACAGGGTTTTCCCGGTGCCGGCATCAAGCACGTCGAGCTGCCGCCCGTGGTCGCAGGCGATGCCGGCTTCTCCGGCCTCGTCGATCTCGCGGGCAACCCGGTCGACGACGCCTTCCGCGATCGCCGTCGCGATCTCCTGCTCGCAGCCTTCCGGGAAATCAGGCCGGACATTGTCATCATCGAAGCTTTTCCGTTCGGCCGCCGCCAGGTGCGCTTCGAACTTCTTCCGCTGCTGGATGAAATCGCCGGTATGAAGGAACGACCGATCGTGCTCTCCTCGCTGCGCGACATCCTGCAGGAGAAGAGCAAGCCCGGCCGCGACGAGGAGAGCGTGGCGCTTGCGACCAGTCACTTTGATGGCATCCTCGTCCATGGCGATCCGTCCTTCGCAAGGCTGGAGGACAGCTTCTCGCTGGCGGAACGGATCGCTGACAGGGTCATCTACACCGGGCTTGTCGCCGCCCCGCGGCCCGCCCCGCCCTCCGAGCGTTTCGACATCCTCGTCTCGGCCGGCGGCGGCGCCGTTGGCGCTGCGTTGAACGAGGCCGCCATAGGCGCTGCGCGCGCCCTGCCCAAGGCCCTGCGCTGGTGCCTCATCGCGGGCCCCAACCTGCCGCAAACCGCCTTTGAAGCCACCGTCGACAGTGCTCCCGACAACGTCTCCGTCGTACGCTTCCGGCCGGATTTCCCAAGCCTGCTTGCAGCCGCGCGGCTCTCCGTATCCCAATCCGGATACAACACCGTATGCGACATACTCCGCGCCGGTTGCCGCGCCGTCTTCGTGCCGTTCACTGCCGGCGGCGAAACCGAGCAGACCGCCCGTGCCCTGCGTCTTGAGAAGCTTGGGCTTGCCACGGTCGTTCCGGAATGCACGCTTTCGCCGGAGGGGCTGACACGGGCGATCGAAACGGCGCTGCAACGGCCGACACAGAACCTGCCGCCGCTCGACCTCGACGGTGCGCGAAGAACGTCGAGCATCCTGCGCGCACTTCTCGCCGGAACCTCCGTCAGCGACCTTGCGCGACAGACTTCTGTGCGATGAGGCACCCCAGTATTCCTGCACTTTGCCAAGCCGGATGCGCCAGGCCCTTGCAATCAATGTAAAAACGCATTTCACTGCAATGTGACTGGGGCCGGGGCGACGCAGCGATTTTCGCCTTTTCTGGAGCTTTCACGATGCCTATATCGCGGTTTGGCAACGTGACGGGGCAACCTTCACACCACGCGTGTGGTAGCCTTTCACGCCACGCGAGTGGCGGTCGCTACGGCGCACCGTCAGGTTACGACGCGCGCATCCCTGATTTCTCCTCCACGGTCTGAAAGTTCATGGAAAAAGGCCTGACACACTATATCTGGACTCACACGCGCAAACAGCAGCTTTGGATTCTGCTGATCGTCGCGCTGTCGATGATCCCCTATTTCATGTCGTTCGATCTGCCCAAGCAGATCGTCAACGGACCGATCCAGGGGCAAGGCTTCGAGGGTGAGGCCGCACGGCAGCTCTTCATGCGGATCGAGTTCGCCCTGCCGTTCTTTGGCAACGTCGTGTTTTTCCCGGGGATCGAGCTGAACCGCCTGCAGATGCTGATGGCGCTCAGCCTGGTCTTCCTAGGCCTGGTCGTCATCAACGGCCTCTTCAAGCTCTACATCAACACCTACAAGGGCCGGCTCGGCGAACGCCTTCTGCGCCGCATTCGCTTCGAGCTGGTGGATCGGGTGCTCCGCTTTCCACCTTCAAAATTCAAGCGCATGAAGGGTGCGGAGATCGCCAGCATGGTCAAGGACGAGGTGGAGCCGCTCGGCGGCTTCACCGGCGACGCCTTCGTCGCCCCGGCCCTGCTCGGCGGTCAGGCAGCGACCGCGCTGTTCTTCATCTTCGTGCAGAACGTCTGGCTCGGCATGATTGCCGGCATCATCGTCGCCGTCCAGGCGGTGCTCATCCCGCGCATGCGGCGCCGGCTTCTGGTTCTCGGCAGGGAAAGGCAATTGACCGCGCGCGAACTGGCCGGCCGCGTCAGCGAGATCGTCGACGGCATCGGCACGATCCACGCCTACGATACGTCCAACCTCGAACGCGCCGACGTCGCAGCTCGGCTCGGACGGATCTTCAAGATCCGTTACGACCTCTACCAGTGGAAATTTCTGGTCAAGTTCATCAACAACTTCCTGGCCTCGGTCACGCCATTCCTGTTCTACAGCATCGGCGGTTATCTGGCGCTGCAGGGTCGGCTCGATATTGGCCAGCTCGTCGCCGTGATCGCCGCCTACAAGGATCTCCCCGGCCCGCTGAAGGAACTGATCGACTGGGACCAGGCCCGCCAGGACGTGCAGGTCAAGTACACTCAGGTTGTCGAGCAGTTCAAGACTGACAACCTGATCGATCCTGCCCTGCAGGTCGTCTCGGTCGATGAGCCGCAACGTCTCGACGGCCCGCTGTCGGCTTTCAACCTGACGCTTACCGACGACAGCGGCGCACCTACCCTGGAACATGTCTCGATCCAGTTCGCCCCCGGCGAATTCACCGCGATCATCGGCGGGGCCGCGGCCGGCGGCGAGGCGCTTGCCGAGGCGATCGGCCGGACCGTCTGGCCGGAATCCGGGCGCATCTCGGCGGGAAGCACGGATCTGTTCGACCTTCCGGAGTCGGTGACCGGACGGCGCATCACCTATGTCGCCTCGGATGCCTACTTCTTCTTCGGCTCGCTGCGCGACAACCTGCTCTACGGCCTCAAGCACGCGCCACTCCGGGATGCCGAGTATGACGATGCACACATAGGCATGCGCAAGTGGGAGATCGACGAGGCGAAGGCTGCCGGAAACCCCGACTTCGACATCCACAGCGACTGGATCGACTACGAAGCGGCGGGCGCAACCGGCCCGGACGACCTCTTCCACTCCGTCGCCGCGGTTCTCGACTGCGTCTACCTGACCAAGGACATCCTTGAACTGGCGCTGCGCTCCACCATCGATCCTGCGGCGCACGAGCAGTTGGCGACCCATATCGTCGCGCTGCGCCAGACCTTCCGCGAGGAGCTGGAAAAGGCCGGTCTCGGCAACCTCGTCGTGCCGTTTGAGCCGGATCGCTACAACGTCGAAGCCACGCTTGGCGAGAACCTCCTGTTCGGCAACGCAATCGACGAAGAACTGATGGGACGCGGCATTGGCCGCAACAAATACTTCATCGACGTCGTCACGCGCAACGGCCTCGACCGCACCCTCTACGAAATGGGTTACGAGATCGCCGAGAACGCGGTCGAGCTCTTTGCCGGCCTGCCGCCGGATCATCCGTTCTTCCAGCAGCTCACCTTCATGACGGCGGACGACATCCCGCATTATCAGCAGTTGCTGCAGAAGCTGAAGGGCAAGGACTACTCCGAGGTCTCCGACGAGGACGGGCGCGATATCATCCGCCTGAGCTTTGCCTACATCGAGCCGCGGCATCGCTTCGGTCTCCTGAGCGATGAACTGATGACCAAGATCGTCGAGGCCCGCCGCCAGTTCCACGAAGGCATGCCGGAGGAAATGACAGGCGCGTTCGAACGCTACGACCCGGACACCTATACGGCCTCGGCCAGCATCATGGACAACGTGCTCTTCGGCCGCGTCAGCCATCGCCAGGCAGACGGCCCGGAGCGTGTACGCGCCATGGTGATCTCGCTGCTCAGCGAGCCCGGCCTCTTTGACCAGGTCCTGTCGATCGGTCTGGAATTCAATCTCGGCCCGGGCGGACGGCGGATCACCCAGGTGCAACGCCAGAAACTCAATCTTGCCCGCGCGCTGCTGCGACGGTCCGATTTCTATGTCTTCAACCGCCCGTTGCCGGCACTCGATTCACGGACGCAGGAACAGATCTGCCAGAACGCGCTGACGCTGGTGCGCAACAACGGCCAGGAATCGGCGATTGTCTGGGTGCTGTCGAACACGTCGCTGACGGATCTTTTCGATCGGGTTTTGATCTTCGACAAAGGCCGGCTCGTGGGAGACGGTAAACATGCCGATCTCGCAGACAATGCGACATTCAAGGAATTGGTGTCATAATGAAACGATAAGGCCAAAGCGCCGCAGTGAATGGGGACGGAAAAGGCGATGCTGCTGAAAGACGAGGTACAGATGTTGCGGCGGGTGCCGCTGTTTGCCGGAGTGGATCCGACGAAGCTGAAGCTTCTCGCATTCACATCGGATCGCGTGGCCTACGCGGCCGGCGAAATCCTGTTCCGGCAGGGCGACAGTGGCGATGCCGCCTATGTGATCCTGACTGGCCGCGCCGACATTCTGGTGGAAACGCCGGGCGGCCAGATCAAGGTCGCCGAGGTCGAGAACAACTCGATCGTCGGCGAAATCGCGATCCTCTGCGACGTGTCACGTACGGCGACGGTCAAGGCCACGACCAGCCTGGAGGCGCTCAGGATCAGCAAGGAGCACTTCCTGAAGCTCCTGAGTGATTTTCCGGAAGTAACGATCGAAGTCATGCGGGTGCTGGCAAGCCGCCTCAGCCGCACGACGATGGAGCTTTCGGACGAGCGTGCCCGGGCGAGGAAGTCCGATTGACGGTTTCACACAGGAACGATTTGGTTTGCCGGGCGTTGAAGCCGGATCAAGGCGCATTTTCTGGCCGGATTCGGGCTTTGGGAGGCACAGATCGCCCGCGTCAACTTCTTTCTCGCAAAACGGTTTCACATTCGCTACGCTTAAGGCACCATTTGTGTCTAGGGCACCGTAAGGAACTATGGAAGGCTTAGGGCCTTCGCCGCCTTCGGCGATCTGGAAGAGGTCAGGCAGATAATGAACATGCTGGAAAGGCCGCCGCATTCGAGGCATAGGACGAAAGGCCCTCGCCGGCTGAAGGAAAGTAACGGCGCGGAAAACACCATGTCCGTGCGTTTCTGGGGCACACGCGGCAGCATCCCGGTCTCAGGCCCCCAGTTCAGCCGTTATGGCGGCAACACCATCTGTGTCGAGATCCGCTGCGGCGACGAGGTCCTGATCTTCGACGCCGGTTCCGGCATCCCGCCGGCGGGTCTCGCTATGAAGGCAGAGGGCGTGAATCAGGTCGACCTGTTCTTCAGCCACTGCCACTACGACCACATCATCGGCCTCCCCTATTTCAAGCCTCTCTACAACCACGAATGCGCCGTGAAGATCTGGTCCGGACATCTGGCCGGCACGATGACGACACGTGAGATCGTCTGCGAGTTCATGCGACCGCCGTGGTTCCCGGTCGATCCGAAGATCTGCCGTGCCCATCTGGCCTATGGCGACTTCCGCGCCGGCGACGTGCTTGAGCCGCGTCGAAACGTGACGGTACGCACCGGCAATCTGAACCATCCCGGCGGTGCGATCGGCTACCGCGTCGAATGGGGCGGCCGATCGGTGGCGATGATCACCGACACCGAGCATGAACCCGGCACACTCGATCCGGAAGTTCTGAAGCTGATCGAAAACGCCGACCTCTTCATCTACGACTGCTGCTATACCGACGAGGAGATGGAGATCTTCAAGGGTTTCGGCCACTCCACCTGGCAGCAGGCGATCCGCCTGGCGCGCGCCGCCAATGTTAAGGAGATCGCCTTCATCCATCATGCGCCCTGGCGAACCGACGCGGAACTGGAAGAGATCGACCGCCTCGCAGCCGCCGAGTTTCCGCACGCCTTCTCCGCCCGAGACGGCCAGGTGCTGGAGTACGTGGCAAGCGACGGCTAACACTCCCACCACACTCGGATCATGTACTGGCCGCTCACATGCGCTCGCCCGGCAATTGGCTGGCCTGTTCGACCCAGGCGGTGAACTGTGCTTCGTCGAGCCTGTCGTCCTCGTGGATGTCGAGGTAACGCACTTCCTTCTGCTTGGAATTTCCGGGAGGGACAGGAGACAGCGACGTACCGCGGAAGAAGGCCACCTTGATGTACTTCGTGAAGCAATGGTAGCTGAGGAACCAGCCCTGGTCCTCGACGCCATAGAAGGGCGAGTTCCATTTGACCGCTTTGCGCACGCCGGGAACAGTGCCAACGATGAGCGCGTCGAGACGGCGGCCGACATCGCTCTTCCAGCCCGGCATGGCCGCGATATAGGCTTGCACGGGGGCATCGCCGTAGCCTTTCGCGATCTGCGGATTGCCGCCGGAAAGCAGGGTCGGCTTGTCGCCGGCCGGGGAGGGCTTGCGCTCGGCGCCGGGGGATCGCGTTCCCCTGTTCGCCTTCGCCTCCCCGGAAGCCGCGTTGCTCCCCGGCTGTGCCTCCGCCGACGTCTTGGTCGTCTCATCCGACATTGCATTCACTCCCTTGATGGAATGAACTGAAATCAAGCACAGGATATCGGTCGCAGCGAGTCGTGCACGGAGGAACGCAAGGGACGGCGTTCGCATTGAGATGCAATACCCCCCTCACTCTTCTCATTCGCGCCGTCCACAGTTCAAACAGTTCTATCACGGCCGATCTCGTTGCACGTCCCGACTTATTGCTTTGCGATCCGCTGCTCGTTCTTTCAGCAGCATAAAACTAGTCCGTCATGCCGGACGTGATCCGGCATCCAGCGCGCTCAAGTCCTTGAGCGCAAAAGACTGTTTCGCGCCGCAGACGCGGCGCTACTGGACCCCGGATCAAGTCCGGGGGGACGGGGGAAGCTGTTTACGACGATTGCTGGGTTTTCAGCACTCTTAGACCGGCGACTATGGTCGACAGCTTAGTCCATCTGCAGGCGGGATGGCGAGCCGTCCGTTCGAACAAAGCTTCCAAGAAAATCCACACCGCTTCGTCGTGGACGAGATGATGGGTGAGCAAGCCGAGCGTACCGCCGCCCGTTTCCATTACCCGCAAGCGCGCCACCATTTCCGCGACCAGATCGCCGGTATCCCGTCCGCCGCGCGTTCCCCGCCAATCCATCACATCGACATGCGTATTGATCGCCGGCAACCCCAAGTCCCTTTCCGGACCGAATACTGAGAGCGCGCTGTAGCCGATCCCGCCGAGCCACGGGATCAGCTTCGGATCGATCCGGTTCCAGGGCGGTACCAGCACGGGCACGAAGCGTGGCCCGTGGAGGTGTCGCAGATGCGCAACTCCCTCTTCCAGTGAGGCGAGAACGGCGTCCGCCGGGCGATGGGCGCCCAGTTCCTGCTTCTTTTCCCCAACGGGAGCGAAGTTCTCGTGCGACCATCCATGCACCGCGACCTCGACCTGCGCGGCAGGGTGAAGCCGGTGCGCCAGCGCCTCGCCGGTGAAGGCGGGGATAACGGCAAGCGTTGTCGGGACGACGTGAAGGGCTGTCAGCGTCAACAGGCGCTCGAGGGCCGCTGTCGGCTCGACCGCGTCGTCGTCGCGCAGCCATAGCGTTGCGACCCGCCCCGCCCGCTGCCACCGACCTAGTTCGTCCAGAAGCGGCTTCCAGGTTGCATCATCACACATGATCGGCTCCCAGATGCTTGCGCAGGATCTCATCCAGTTGCTGCGCCGCGCGTTCGATCGAGCATTCTTCGATCACGAAGCGGCGCGCAGCGTCTGCCATGCGGTCGCGTTCGGCACCGTCGGTCAGCAACCGTTCGAGCGCTTCGGCATAGGCTGCGATGTCGCCGGCCGACGTCAACAGCCCCGTCACACCGTGCCGCACGACCTCCGGCACCCCGGCGACCGCTTGTGCCACGACCGGCAGACCGGCCGCCTGCGCCTCCAGATAGGCGAGCCCATAGGCTTCGCCAGTGCCCGGCCAGGCATAGATCGAGGATTGGCGCAGGATTTCTGCGATCTCCTGCGTGCCACGCTGGCCGTGCCAGACGATGCGGCCGGGCGGCATGGTGGCGAACAGGGCCTCCACCTCCTCACGCAGCGGTCCGTCGCCGACGACGGACAGCGCCCAAGGGAGATGCGACAGGCGTTCCAGTGCCGCTGCCAACATCCGGTAGCTCTCCATCTTGTCACCGGGACGCATCATCGCCACGGCGGCAAGCCGGCCGGCCCGGGGACGCGGTGCTTCGGAGAGAAACGGCGTCCGATCGATGAACGGTTGCAGGAGCACATATCGCCCCTCCGGCGCGCCTTCGACGAGGCCGTCGCGGTCACGGCGAGTGAAGCAGATGTTCACGGCTGCCGCACGCACTGTCTCGATTAGGCGCGCCTGGTTGTCCGCCCAAATCCCCTGGTTGCGCCGTCGCGAATAGGACGCCTCGGCAGTGAGGTAAGCAAGTCCGAACCTGCGGGCGAGTTCCGGGCCGATCAGGTCGGGTGCCTTGTAGTAAGGGTGATAACAAAACCACGCATCGGGGGCGCCTTCGACGCTCCAGAGTTTTGTAAGCCGGTCGACCTCTGCAGTCGCCTCGCGTTCGATGTCCGCCCGCCCGCTTCCGGCCGGATCGGATGAGAAGGTCCGCAGTTCCGAGGCGATGGTCACCGTGTGGCCGGCAGGCGCAAGCGCCTCGATCAGAAGCCGCGCCATGAGGCGGTCGCCCGAGGGAACCGGGTGGTTCGGCGATTTCAGCGGAGAGTAGAAGGCAATTTTCATCAGCGAGCGTCTTAGCGCATCGGCGCGCGATTTGGAAATGACTCGGCATCCGGGCAGGCATAACGCCTTGAAAACAGGCGCGGATCTTCCCGCAAAATTGATACGCAGCAAAACAAATATGCGCTAGTGTCGCGGGCGACATCAAGGAGGACCTTCTCGAATGCCCGCCATGCTGCCGTTCGCCCGCACCGCTTTCGTCGCCCTTGCCCTGCTTGCCGCACCGGCCTCTTCCTCCGCCGAGGACGGGGCGCAACCAAAGCTCTATGATGGCTTCGACGGCGCGGACTTCTCCGAGGCCGGCGGGCTCTACTATCGGGAGAACGCCGAGCAGAAGGCCGGGACGGTAACGTTCCAGAGCGAGGTGAAGCGCGAAGGCGCCGGTGCCTTGAAACTCAGCATCCGGCCGCTCTGTGACGCGGAGAGTGAAGGCTGCAGCGAACGGGCGGAAATCTGGGAGAAGACCGCGCTGCGCGTGCCCTACGACAAGGGTGTGTGGTTCGGCTTCTCCGTCCTGTTCGCCGATCCGATCCCGCAGGACGATCACCGCTATCTGATCGCCCAGTGGAAACGCGAGATCGGCCCGGACGCGGAGGGCGATTTCAGCCCGTTCCTCGCGCTGCGGCTCGACAACGGCAAGCTCTTTGCCACGATCGAGAGCAATTATCAGGACGGCACCGAGGCCCAAATGAAGGACGGCGTCCCCTCCTGCCCTGCCGGCAGCACGCCTGTGTGGCTCCGGCCAGAGACCAACCAGATGCGTTCGCTCATTGCGTATGACGCGTCCTGGACCGCTGAGGACGGTAAGGGGTTTCCAAGCTGCACGGAAAAGCTCGTCCAGACCCACCACGGCAACCCGCTACCGGAGCCCTCCTCCGGATGGATCGATTTTGCCATCTATTCAAAACCCGGTCCGGACGGGACCGGGCACATCGAGATCTTTGCCAACGGCAAACCTGTTGTCACGGCGAAGGGCTATATCGGCCACAACGACCGTGGATTGGGCGAGAACCAATACTTCAAGTTCGGCCCCTACCGCGCCGCGGGTGAAGGCGAGTGGACGCTCTACTACGACGATTTCCGCCGATCACCGGACTGCATCGATGTGCTGCGGGACGAGAAAGCCTGCGCGCTCGGCAAGTGATGCGGGCGCGTGCACTCGCAGCCTCTCCAGCGCTCTGGCTGTAACTTCGGCGTGGTTTATCCGATCGATGAAACGGCGCGCGCGTGGGATAGGATCGTGCAGGAACTGATCTGGCCCCAACATCTTGCGCTGATTTAGTTCATCCGTATCGAGCAAGCGGTAGTCCACTTTCCTGATCTCGCAGCTCCATCCTTCATGTAGGCGAATCCACCCTTTGCTGTGATGTTCCAACAGCCGATCCCGCCCGCAATAGCTGTGATAGTCGAAGGCGATCGTGCCGTCCGTCACATAGATGTGGGCGCCCGGATATCCCTCGTCCGGGACGATGTGTTCGGCGTAGAACCCCGCAAGAGGCGGACGCTCGAGGAATACGCCGGCGAGAATGTGGCAAGCGCCGTAGCCAAAGAAGATCCGGTCGGGCAGCGCCCAGCGCTTCTCAGGATTTCTTTTGATACCGGGCTTCAGGACGTACATGCCGCGACGCTAGGCCCACTTCGCCGTGCATGTCAAAGGTCCCTGCAGTAAACGTTGTGCTTTCTCTTGGGACTGATCGGCGCTCGCATGCGCCTACCACGGCTTCCAGGCGATCAGCAGCCCGCCACCCTCCTGCCCGGCCTTCTCGCAAAGTTCAACAACGTCCTCGATTGGCGCACGCCGCGCCACCTCGCCGGCAACCAGCGCCGCGTCTGCAATCGTCACCGCACCGCCGCGGCAGACGACGGTGAAGAGCAGCGGGCCGGTCGCCCACCAGGCCGGCGCGTCGGGCAAGGCGGCCGCGGCACCGGGGAGCGCATCGAGAATGCGCCGGAAAACCGGGTGCCCCGGCGGGGCGGCGATGAGGGAATTGGTCAAGAGCAGGCTCCCGGAACCCATATCGCGCGGGGTCTTCTCCGCCAACGCCGTGAGGCCGATGAGCGGCATGACGTCGTGGAAGGCGACGTCGCGCCGCGCCGGATACCAGTCGCAGTCCAGATAGATGCCGCCGAAGCGGTCGAGAATAGCGTAACGCACAACGTCTACGGCACCCGGCAGGTCGCCAGCTTCACGCATCGCCGCAAAGACAGGGTCCCGGTCCATGCCGGCGGCCGCAAGATCCGCCTCGCGCCACAGCCGATATTCATAGCCGTGCCGCGCGGCGTACTCCGTCCAGGCTCTGGTCGCCGTCGGCACGTCAGCAGCGCCGATCCACACCTGATGAATGATGCGCGGCACCGGCTGCCGGCCCGCTTCGGCCAGCGCAGCCCGCTCGGTCGATGAGAACTTTCCGTAGCGCGCCAGAAGCTCCGGCGGCGGAACCAGCGTGTGCTGGTAACCGATGCGCCGGATCGGGTCGTTCTGGCGTTTGGCAATTTTCAGGTAGGCCGAATGCAGCTTGCGCGGCAGACCGAGAATGGTCAAGGGACCGAGAGCCTGGTTGCCGGGATCGGCCTCGACCGCGTCGAGGACGTGAAGAGCCTCGTCGAAACGTCCCGCCTCCCGAAGCTGCTCGGCCTGCTTCAGCCGCGCCTTGAAGCTTTCCCTGCTTGTCATCCGCAATCCCGCCGACAGTCCATCCGCATCCCTGGGCTAGCGCGGAAGGCAGAGCGACGTCAACGGGTAAGGACGTTGCGTTCCATTCCGGCGCGCCTTTGGTGAGCGCGCCGGAATGGCACCAAGCGGTGAACGTAAGCTGAGCTGGCTCAATCGCGCCCGCCGAAACGGCGCGGGGGCATCAGGAAGCGTGCGATCGTCTCCTTCTGGCCGGGCTCGAGAACGCCTTCCAGCGCCGACTTTGCGGCTTTCAGCTTTTCGGCCTTTTGCGCGCGATTTTCCACGCGTGCGATCATGCGATCGAGCATGTCGAAGCCGCCCCGGTCGGCGCGATCCGTACCTGCGGGCTGCTGATCGGCAGCCGGCGGCGTCTGAGCCTCTTCGCTGCCCGGAGCAACTTCCGCCGCCTCACTTTCCGTCATCGCGGGTTCATCGTCCATCATCATGCCACCGCGCAGCGGCATCGGCGTGGCGAAATCGACGAAGGCGGCGGTGAAGGTCCGCCAGGCATCGAGTTGCCCCACCTTGATGCCGGCCGCCGTTTCAGCTGCGGCAAGGCGAATTGCCAGCCGCTCGCCGAGGATGCCCGCCTGCCAGCGGCGGGGACCACGGTCGCGATCGCGCCCGTGGTCCCCATGATGGTAGCCACGGTCCATCCGGTCACCGTCACGCTCGCCATGCATGCCAGCCTCCATGCCGGACTGCATCATGCCGGGTTGCATCATGCCGGGTTGTGTCGGCCGCTCGGTGTCCTGGGCCAATGCGGCGAGCCCTGTTGCGACCGCCAACGGCAGTGCCAGGGTCAGCACGAGTCCCTTCCGAATTTTCTTGGAACGGGGTGGGATAACGTCAGTCATCGTTCTGTTTCTCCTTGGAATTTGTTCCCTGCGAGGACAAAGCTAGGAGCCGGACATGTCTGGTCTATGGCCCGAACATGTCAAAACGCAATCAGGCGATGAATTCTGCGTGATCAGTCGCGTGAACAGCGACGACGTCAGCGGTTTCTCGCCTTGCCCACTTCCAGCGGCCAGGTCACGAGATAGTCCTCGTAATCCTCCACTTCGATCCCCTCCTCGCTGACCGTGCGGCCGCGGGCGGAGATGCCGGCCTGGTGCACCGTTTCCGGATCGCCGGAGACGAGGTAGTGCCACCAGTAGAGGTCCTCGCCATCGCGGATCAGGCGGTAGGCGCAGGTGGGCGGCAGCCAGCTAATCTCGTCGACCGACTTCACCGTCAGGCGGATGCAGTCAGGCACCGTCGCCTGGCGGTTCTCGTAGTCCTTGCACCGACAGCTGTGGTCATCGAGCAACTGGCAGCGGATCGAGGTCCAGACCACCTCGCCGGTATCCCAGTCCTCCAGCTTGTTGAGACAACAGAGACCGCAACCGTCGCAAAGGCTCTCCCATTCGCCATCCGTCATCTCGGCCAGCGTCTTGGTCTGCCAGAACGGCCGCTCGTTGCCGACATCGCAATCGGCCAGCGGAGCCTTCTTCATCTCGTTCGTCGCGCTCATGCCTGTCCAGTGGACCCAACCGCCTGAAAGGTCAAGCAAAAGCAATGCGTCCCGCCGCAATCCGGCCTTTCCTCAATGAGTGATTGAGCTCCTTCGGCCGATTGCAGCCATCGCGCACGGATTGGAGCCGGAAACGGTTCGGAAACCATGTTGTTTTATCCGTGACGATTGCCTGATATCGTTACGCAGGACCCGGCGAGTTTCGCCGCGCGCATGAGGATGAAGCCTTGCAGGATCCGTCGCCAGAGGAAAAACCGCGCCGCCGCAGACGCCATATTCTGCTGCGGATCGACTCCTGGATCGATTCCACCATCTGGAACGCCGGCTTCCGTCTCGCCGAATGGTGGGAGGAGATCACCATCTTCTTTCGCCGCTTCATCTTCAAAGGCTGGAAGCGCGTCTTTTTCGAGCTCATCGGCGAAGGCATGAACCTCGGGACGGCAGGCTTCATCCTGCTTCTCGCCCTTGCACTTCCCGCCTTCGAAGAGACGAAGGGAGACTGGCGCAACAAGGGCGATTTTGCCGTCACCTTCCTCGATCGCTACGGCAACGAGATCGGCCATCGCGGCATCATCCACGAGGATTCCGTGCCGATCGACGAGTTACCCGACCACCTCATCAAGGCGGTTCTGGCAACCGAGGACCGGCGGTTCTTCGAGCATTTCGGCATCGATTTCCTCGGCCTTGCCCGCGCCATGACGGAAAATGCACGCGCCGGCGGCGTGGTGCAGGGCGGCTCGACGCTGACCCAGCAGCTTGCCAAGAACCTGTTTCTCAACAATGAGCGCACCCTCGAACGCAAGATCAAGGAGGCGTTCCTGGCTCTCTGGCTGGAGGCGAACCTCTCCAAGAAGGAGATCCTGCGCTTCTATCTCGACCGCGCCTATATGGGCGGCGGCACCTTCGGCGTGGCCGCCGCTTCGCAGTTCTATTTCGGCAAGGACATCACCGATGTGGACCTCGCCGAAGCCGCCATGCTGGCCGGCCTGTTCAAGGCGCCGGCGCGTTACGCCCCACATGTCAACCTGCCCGCTGCCCGCGCTCGCGCCAACGAGGTCCTGACCAACCTTGTCCAGGGCGGATTGATGTCGGAGGGCCAGGTGATCGCCGCCCGCCGCAATCCGGCAAGCATCATCGACCGGGAAGAGAAGACGGCGCCGGACTTCTTTCTCGACTGGGCCTTCGACGAAGTTCAGCGCATTGCCCGTCCCTTTGCACAGCACTCGCTCATCGTACGCACCACCATCGACACGGGCCTGCAGGCCGCGGCCGAAGAGGCGGTCGAGACGGGGCTGCGCCAATATGGCGAGAGCTTCCACGTCAAGCAGGGTGCGCTTGTCATGGTCGAGAATGGTGGCGCCGTGCGCGCCATGGTGGGCGGGCGCGACTATGGCGAAAGCCAGTTCAACCGCGCCACCAAGGCGCTGCGCCAGCCGGGCTCGTCCTTCAAGGTCTACACGTTTGCAGCCGCAATGGAGAAGGGCAAGACGCCGGAATCGACCATCGTCGATGCACCGATCACCTGGCGCGGCTGGTCGCCGCAGAACTATGGTCGCAGCTATTCCGGCAAGGTGACGCTCATGACGGCGATCGCCAAATCGATCAACACCGTTCCGGTGCGCCTGGCCAAGGACTTCCTCGGTACGGAGGTGATCGCCCAGACCGCCAAGGCGATGGGGGTGGAGACGCCGCTGCGCACTGACAAGACGATGCCGCTCGGCACCTCGGAACTGACCGTTCTCGACCAGGCGACCGCCTATGCGGTCTTCCCGGCCGGCGGCGCGCAGTCACGCCGTCACGGCATCACCCAGATTCTCAATTACGGCGGTGACATTCTTTACGACTTCGATCGCGACGAACAGCCGGCCGGCCGGGTGCTTTCCGAAACCGCCAATGCCAATATGAACCGGATGCTCGTCAACATTCCGGTGAACGGCACGGCGCGCAAGGCCGCGCTTGACGGCGGCATCGTCACCGGCGGCAAGACGGGCACCACCCAAGCCTACCGCGACGCCTGGTTCGTCGGCTTCACCGGCAACTACACGGCAGCCGTCTGGTTCGGCAACGACGACTATACCTCAACCAACAACATGACCGGCGGCTCGCTGCCGGCGATGACGTTCAAGCGCCTGATGGACTATGCCCACCAGGGCATAGAGCTGCGGCCAATTCCGGGTATCGAGAACCCCCTGCCCGGCGCAACACCGAAAACGGAGACGGCCTCGACCGGGACGGCGGCTGCGGAAGATGCCCTTCCCCCGCTCATCCGCCCGCGCTCGCTGTCCGTTGGCACGACGCGGCTCCTGCGGTCGATTGCCAAGGACCTCAAGGATGCCAAGCCGCTTTCCGCCAGCGGCCGAGTGGCGGCGCTGTGAGGGCATCATTGCTCTCGTCACCTAAGGCGACATTGAGTCTCGCGCTGAAGGTCGGAGCACCGGTCCCATCGACATCGTTTTCGAGCGCAGACCTGTCTCTGCAACCGAGATGGGAATCGATTTTGATGCGGAATCATGCAAGGTTCTGCCAATTGCCGCGCATCGGGACCATCCCCGGCCGTGCGCACGAACATTGTCGCATGTCCAACCGGTAGGCCCATTTGTTCCGAATTCCCCTCCTTGTCGCGCTGGCCCTTGCCATCACCTTCGGCCTCGGCACGCTCTCGGTCGTCTGGGCGTTGAAAGCGACGATCGGGTTTGGCTCGATCGCGCTCGGCCCGTGGAATGCCTTTCCCAAAGCCCAGACGAATAGTGCCGATCCCTATGCCAAGGCGCACCGCGCGCGGGACGGGGCGCTGCTCTTCGGTAGCGCTGAGGGGTTGGTGTTCCGCGCGTCGCATGACAACAGCGGGCGCACGCTTTCCGGGCGCTGTGCCTACGACGTCATCGGCCTGACGCCTCCTGCCCGCTTCTGGACGCTGCATGCGACCACCCAGGATGGAAAGCCGCTCTCCCTCGACCGCAATCTGCCTTCCGGACTCAATTCCTGGACGGTTCTGCGGGGCGCCGACAGCAATTTCGTCATCCACGTGGCCGCGCAAGCGCAACCTGGCAACTGGCTGGCAATTGCACCGGGCCAGCCGTTCCGCCTGGTACTGACGCTGCTCGATACGCCGACGGCCGGCAGCTCCGGTGTGATCGACCTAGCCATGCCGGTGGTCAACCAGACCGGATGCGCCGATGCGTAGCGTCCTTTTTGCAGTCCTTATCGGTCTCCTCGGCGCAGCAGCGCTTCATATCCTGATCATCCTGGCGGTCCCAGGTTTCACGGGCAACGACGCCTATACGCGGATTGCCGAGCTCGGCGAGCCGCAGCACTTTTATCCTCTGCGCAACGAGCCGATGCCGGGCAATGGTCCGATCAACGACGATCCGGGCCTGCGGATTGCTGTCTGCGCATTCTCGATTGCCGAACACCCCGTGCGGCTGTTCGCACCGGCCGGCGTCCCCTTCTGGTCGATCGGATTGTTTGACAGTTCGGCAAACGAGGTGTTCAGCATGAACGATCGCACCGCAGTCAGCAGAGCGCTCGACGTCGTCGTGGCAACGCCGATCCAGTTGAACGCAATCCGCAAAGCCCTGCCGGATGATCTCTCCCGGTCGATCCTCGTCGAAATGACCGACGAGGACGGCTACGCGGTGCTACGCACCTTCGTACCGACCGCGACGATGGACGAAGCGGCCCGGTCCTTCCTCGGTAATGCCGGCTGCGAGCCGATCGAGGACAGCGCCGAGTGACGACGGCCAAAACCTGCGCTCACTTCCGAAACACCTAGCATGTCTCCCGAAAGTGAGCAGCGGTCTAGGATCGCAACGCACTTCAGACCATCCCCCGCCTTCACAGCAGAAAGTCGGACGCATCCATCTTGGCGAGCGTGAAGTTGTCGATCGTCAGCTTATCGGTGCCGAAAGCGATGACCACGGCGCTGCCGGACTGGACGGCATGGTTCGCCTTCAGATCGGCGAAGCTCGTCACCGCGGCAAAGCCGGAGAGGTCGATCTTGTCCCCGCCGTTGGTGAAGTCGGTGATCCGGTCCGCCTGGTAGCCAGTCTTGAAGACGAACACGTCCTTGTCGGCACCACCGGTAAGCGTGTCGTTACCCGTTCCGCCAATAAGCCGATCTGCGCCGGCACTACCGGAAAGCCTGTCGTGGCCGGCCGCACCATCAAGCGTGTTAGCGCCGACGGCCCCTATCAGGATGTCGTGGTAGGACGAACCTTTCACGTTCTCGATCGAGGAGAAGGTGTCGCCCGCCGCATCCCCACCGCTTGCCGTACCCTTCGCCAGGTCGATCACGACGCGTGCGGCGGATGCGGCGTAGCTTGCCGTATCGACACCGTCACCGCCGACAAGCTTGTCGGCGCCGGCCCGGCCCTCAAGCAGGTCATTGCCCTTTTCACCAGACAGCGTGTTGGCGCCGGCGGACCCCGTCAGAATGTCGTGATAAGCCGAGCCCTTGAGGTTCTCGATCGAGTCGAACTTGTCACCCGCGGCCTCGCCGCCGCTCGCCGTCCCCCTTGTCAGGTCGATCACGACGCGTGCGGCGGATGCGGCGTAGCTTGCCGTATCGACACCATCACCGCCGACAAGCTTGTCCGCCCCGGCCCGGCCCTCAAGCAGGTCATTTCCCGCTTCGCCAGACAGCGTATTGGCGCCGGCGGATCCTGTCAGAATGTCGTGATAGGCCGAGCCCTTGAGGCTCTCGATCGAAGAGAAGGTGTCGCCCGTGGCCTCGCCGCCGCTTGCCGCTCCCTTCACCAGGTCGATCACGACGCGCGAAGCGGAACGGGCATAGCTTGCCGTATCGATCCCGTCACCGCCGTTCAACCGGTCGGCACCGCGCCCACCCTCAAGCACGTCATGTCCCTCTTCGCCATCGAGACGGTTGTCGCCGGCATTGCCGACCAGTGTGTTGGCGAGCGCGTTGCCGATAGCGCGCGTGTCGTCGGCGCCGATCAGCGTCAGTTGTTCGAGGTGGTCATCGAGCGCGAAGGAAACGGTCGAACGGACCGTGTCGATCCCGCCGTTCAATTGCTCCACAAGCACGATCGACGCATCGTCGACGATGTAGGTGTCATCGCCTGTGCTGCCGGAAACCGTGCCGGTGATCTCTCCACCGCGACCGTCATAGAGGTCATTGCCCCCGCCGAGCTGCACGCCCCCCTCGATACGGCCCGTGTTGAAGATGGTGTCCGCACCGGCGCCGCCGAGAAGGGCTACGAAATTCACGCCGTGCGCTCTTATCACGCCGGAATTGTGGAGTTCGGCAGTCTCACCGGTCCCTGAGAATATCTGCACGGTGTTGAAGCGTGAAGTGATCAGGCCGGAGTTCGCGACGCTTGTGCCATTGCCCCCGACGCCGACGGCCGAAGCGCTCCAACTCTCGATCGTTCCACTGTTGATCAGGGTCGAGTCTACGCCATTCAGCCACACACCATTACCATCGACGCTCGTGACCAGGCCTGCATTGGAAACGGTCACGGCGTTGCCGAAAACCAGGATTGCTCCCCCCCTGCCCGAAAGCGTGCCGGTGTTGACGACGTGCGTGCCGTCGCCATTGCCCAGGATTCCGTAGGAGCCGGCATCGATCCTGCCATGGATCGTCAGCTGGGTTCCATTCGCGTAGGTCCAGATGCCGACGTCGCCGGTGACGATCGAACCAGTCTCCCCGACCATGACTCTATTGCCGGTCGCCGACGTGATATCGCCGAAGGAGCCAAGCCGGACGCCGAGATGCCCCATAACCTGGCCGTCGATCTGTATTACCCTGCTCTGTCCCGCCCCCGATGCATTGATCGCCGTGTTTTGCACGAGAAGTGTCGATCCCTGTGCCAACAGCCACTGGCCCTGCGTGGCAGTCGCATCAATTTCGCTGGTGCCGGATACGGGAAGTTGGGTCGCTGTCATGCTGGTGCTCTCTCCTAATTGGTACGGCGGGACCATAGCTCGCGTGAGGAGTGAGGCTGTTTCTCAGGTAACAGCGCGGCAAACATACGGCACGAACGACAAAGCCCCGGCGGGAAAGCCGGGGCTCTGGGGATGCGAAGGTGGCCGCTTCGCTGATCAGGGGTGTCGTCGCCCGGATGATCCGTCGACTTCGCGTTCTCTACACGATGGCGATATCGTCGACTGAGGGATTGTTAGCGCGAAGCGGCAACTAGTCCTGTTCGCCCAACGCACCTCTAGGGGAGATCCAGGGCTTGATAGTTCGGAACGGAGCTGCGCTCACCGTCGGGCGTCGTTACCGATATCCGCCAAATTTCTCCGCGCGGCACGTGTCTTTGCCGCGATCATGGCGGGGGTCAGCCGCTCGTAACGCACACCGGTGAACAGCAATACGGCTGCGGGCGCCTCGTGCCAGACCTTGTTGCGTCTGGGAGTGCGCGACAGTCGTTCCTGCAAGCGTACCACGTCTGCCATTCTCGCCTCCTTAACAAGAATCGAGACGGATGAAGGACTGCACATATTTCACCCTGCCCGTCCTACGGGCCCAGTGCCACCAGATCCGTCTTCGATCGCGGCGCAGAACATCAACTGCCGCTATCGAACCTGGAACGGTAGTAGGGGGTAGATGGTTTCCCGAAGCGGGAAAGAAAGTTCACCCTCACCGTCCAAGGGCATCCGGTACATTGCACCTTGCCTTGGTGCGCCGCTGCGTCGGCAACTGCACGAAGCAACGTTCGCATGCGGGGAGCATAGCATGTGATTTGAGTTTGCCCATGCCCTTCCCACGTTCGAATCGTAGCGGCAATACGGTTAACATCTTGCTAATTCTTTTCGTCTACTTGTTAGCAATCATGAGTTTCAAGCGGCTGTGGTTCCATTCGAACCGCTAACCCGCCGCACTCCTGCCTATCCGAAAGCCGTAGGATGGCATGCTGTGCACCGGGCAAGTGCTGCATTCGCGTAGAGTGGTAGGTCGTGGGGGACAGATTTCGCGAACTTGAAAGACCGCAGTCGGGGCGGCCCAAGGACATCGTCCTGATGGCGACCGTTTCCGGCTTCGAAAGTCTCGCGCGCCCCACCCGCTCCGACCTGAAACAATTCCACGAACTGTTCCTTGCAACCTACCTCGCCTCCAGCGACGAGGCTCGTCGGCAGGCGGTCGCCGCCCTTTCGCAATGCGCCACCGTGCCGGAAGCAACGGCTCTGTTCATTGCCCGCCAGCCCATCGCAATCGCGGCCATCTTCCTGACCCGCTCGCAAGCGATCAGCGAGGCCACGCTGATTGCGATCCTGCGCGGCGCGTCGCCGGCGCACGTGCGCGCCATCGAACGGCGCGACAATCTCTCGCCCAAGATGGTCGAAAGCCTGGTCGCGCAACATCAGGATCATCGCAGCCGCGGCGCTTTCGAAAGCGCCGACGCCCCGGCCGCCGGAGGCCAGCAGCGGGAAGAGGCGTTGCGCGAGGAAATCAAGGCGTTGGCGCGCGCGCTGATGCCAAAGCAAACCGGGCTCGCCCCGCTCATACCCATCACGGACATTCACCTGGTCCTGGTCGTCCGTTTCGCGCGTGCCGGCGAGACGGGGATGCTTTCGGTGGCGCTTGCCGATGCACTTGGTTCAAGCCAATGGCTCAGCGAGCGCATCCTGCTCGACATCTCCGGCCAGCAGCTCGCAACGACGCTCATAGCGCTCGCCACACCGATTTCGGACTGCACTTTCGTTCTCGGCCGTCTTTATCCGCACCTTGCCGAGGCCGGCGCGACGGGGACGCGCGCCGCCATGCTGCTTGCGGATCTCGAGCAGGCGTCCTGCCTCGAGCGCGTCGAAAGCTGGCGCCGAGCTGACGCATACACCCACCAAGGCCTGCCGCGCGCAGCCGCCAACACCGTCGCCGCAGAGCGCGATGTCGATGACTCTTCCGTCGCGGGGCTGCGGCGGACGGCGATCTAAGCGCATCCGACGCGCGCGCCCAGAGTCCAATCGAAAGCAAACGGGATAGCGAGCAGGCGTGCTCAGCGACCAACCGACCCCTCTCGCAGATCGGCCCGCACAGCGGCGAGCATCATTCCGACGAACATGCTCGCAATCAATACGGCGAAGGCAGGCAGAACGACAAACATCACGATCTCCGGTAGGGCTCGGCAATTCTGGAGCCGTTATCCCACAATCGGTCGGCTGGGCGTTGTTACCGGCGAAACAAGGGATCGTGGCGTTCGGGCTGTCCCTGTTCGATCAGGTCGCCGATCTCGTCTGTCTCCAGCGCCACAACCCACAAATCGGGATCAAACCGGATCTCGCGATCAAGCGCTTCGGAAATCGTAGCGGAGGGCTGTCGATCAAGCCGGAGCTCGAACAGCCGCTTGCCGCTATCATCGCTGTCGAAGAAGCTCTGCGGCGCCGGCGCATAGAGCGTTTCCGTCCCGTCGCGAAAGGACTGGCGGACGAAGACCGCACCGCCCTCGGTAGCCCCCTTCCGCTCGATCGCGCCGAATTCGCCGCGCGCGAAGACGTTGCGGACGAGGGCAGAGGCAAAGATTTCGGATTTCAGGCGCATCAGGCTCAATACCGGCAGGCGGGCCGAGAGGCAACCCGCACCCCCTGTGTAGCCCTGCGCCCCGATTTCTCAGACGCGGATTGCCAGGCGCAATCCGCCCCAATGCCTGCCGTTGACCGTGATCGGTGCGGATATGTCCTTCATCAGCACAAACTGTCCGCCACCCATGTCGCGGCGGTAGGTCTGGACAAGGAACGGCTCCTTGCTGCGGCCGGCACCGAGCCCGACACGGTCGTCGAATATCCGCCGGTTGCGACAGTTTGCAGTATTCCAGGCGGCGTCTCCGGGGCGCTGCGGCTCGGAGAACTTGCGATTATGCGTCGGCAGGTAGCCGCCCTCGTCGACAGCGGCGCAGAAAACGACGCGCTGATCCATCAGCAGCACCGGCTCCTGAAGATCGGGCAAGACACGATCCATGAGTTCGCTATTGCTCGTCAGGTATTGGACCGGATCCGTTCCCGGAATCGGCCGATAGCGCCGATCGAAGAGCGCATCCATGCCAATCGCCCCGGAACGAACCGCCGCTTCGAGGCGGCCGGAGATCTCGCCAGCCAACGCCTGAACCTTGCGGATGAAGGGACTGTCCGGCGTCTCGATGCCGGCATTCGCGGTCGCCTGGATGATGCGCTCGGAGATCGCGACGACATCGTTGACCCGGCCCGAGGTCGCTTGGAGCGTCTTGTCGGATTTGAGAATTTCAGAAGACACGGTCGACAGCGTCTGCGCCAGATCCGCGCATTGTTGGTCGACGTCCCCCGTCGTCGCGGCAAGCGCCGATGCCCCATCGAGGATCTGCGCCATGACGCCGCCGACCTCGGCGAACGATCCTTTCACGCCGGCCGCGGTGGTTCGCACCCCCTCGGCCGACAACCGGGCCCCCTCGCCGGCGGCGACGAGCCGGTCGATACGGTGGGTCAGTTCCTGCAGCGTCGACTGGATCGACGCGGTCGTTTGCGAGGTCTGCAAGGATAGCGCGCGCACTTCGGCTGCGACGACGGCAAAGCCCTTTCCGGCGTCACCCGCCCTTGCCGCCTCGATTGCCGCGTTGAGCGCCAGCAAATTGGTCTGGCGTGCAATCGTGCCGATCGCGTCGGCAAGCTTGCCAACATCGGACAGCGCACCGGCAACGGCGGATATTTCGCTGCCGATCTCGTTCGAGGCGGTCACCATCTGATCGATGGCCTGAATGGATCCATCGAGTTGCAGCGCCTGCTCGCCAATCAGGGTTCGGGCATTGGCGGCAAGCTTGTCAGTCTCCCCGAGGGTGCGCGCAACCTCCCCATTGGCGGCGGCGACTGCTTCCGCCGAGCGGGTCAACCGGGCAAAATGCGCCGCGTGCGCCGCCGACTGGTTCGCCGTGTCCTGAATTGCCCCCGCAATGTCGACGAGATGAACACCCAGCCGGGACGCTTCGCCCGCGAGCTTCGCGATCACGCCGCGCAACGGCTGTGCGTCCCCCTCGCCCGAATCGAACAGGTCTTCGATAGTCTCTGTGGTCGTAATTGCTGAACTCACGCTTTCCTCCCGTAAGCCGGGAAAAGAATGCGGCCGTATGGTTAACGCTTCCTTTCGAAGCGGAAGCGGCGAGGTCTTACAACTTTGGTCGAAAACGCGGCCAAACCGGGCGGGATGGTAGTAAGCGCCTCACTGCGCCGGCTCAGAGTGCGCCGATTTCCTTCAGCTTGCTGAGCACCAGTTCGTTCGGCTCTCCGGTCGCCGGCAGACGGTAGTGCTTCTCGAAGGCGCGGATGGCCTGGCGGGTCTTTTCGCCAGCGACACCGTCCACGGCGATGTCAGCATAGGCGATGTTGCTCAAGCCCTTCTGGATCTTCATGACGAGCCCGCTCGCCGGGGCGGGGATCGGCGCCGGGGGCGCTAAGGCCGTGTTGCCTTCGGCGGCCCGGATGGCGGCAGCGACCGGATCGACATCGGTGCCCATGTCGGACGCATTGCCGCCCGGCAGCGGCCGCTCCGTCGGCAGGACGGCAACCTGGGCCGGCGTATCGCCATGCAGTTCGGCAAGCAGTTTCTCGTCTGGAGCGCCGGTGACGGTAAGGCCGCGCTCCTCCTGGAAGCGACGGATCGCGGCCATCGTGGCTTCGCGCATGTACCCGTCGGTAGCGCCGGCGTAGAAACCCTGCCGCGCCAGTTCGGTCTGCAACTCGAGAACGAGTTCCGAAGGCTGCGCGCCTTGCGATGACGCTGCATCCTGCCCCTGTTCGCCCTCGCGCTCGATAAGGAACGTCGTGACATCGCTCGGCGGCTGGCGCAGCGCCGAAAAACCAAGTGAATTCTGCGCCGAGCGGGTCTTCATGATCGGCGAGGGGTGGCCGCCGGGCTGATACCAGAGCGCGTTGGCGGCAACGAAGGAAAAGACGACGGCGAAGGCCGCGCCACCGCCGATGACAGACGGATGCCGCGCGGCGAACGCGCCGAGCGCAAGAATGGAGCGCTGGAGGATGCCGGGTTCCGCGGCCTGCCGCTTGCCAGCGTTGCGACTACGGCCGCCGCCCCGTTCAGGCTGTTTTCGCGTGCGTGCCGTCATGGCCCCTTTCCTCATCACCTTCGGTGAATGATCCCTCCGTCATTCGCATCGGTATGGCATTGTTCCGGCCGCGGGAAAACAAGCGCGGCGGGAATTCCCCAGCGTTGGCATCCTCACCGCATCTCTCACCGGCGGAAGGTGCGATCGATCCATCTGCGGGAATGGTCACGGTGACCTGTGTCCCCTCGCCCGCGCTGCTGCGGATTGCAAAGGTACCTCCGTGCAGGGCTACGAGGCCCTTGACCAGGGACAGGCCGAGGCCGGTCCCCTCGTATTTGCGCGTGTACTCGTTCTGCACCTGCACGAACGGCTGGCCGACCTCGTCCAGCTTTTCGGTGGGAATGCCGATCCCCGTATCGCTGACGCAAAGCACGAGATCGCGGCCCGACCGCGTCGCATCGATCGTAACGACACCGCCCTTGTCGGTGAACTTGACGGCGTTGCCGACAAGATTGATCAGGATCTGCTGGAGCGCGCGCTGGTCGGCAATCGCCTCGCCAACGTCATGCGGCACGCGGCTGGTCAGTTGCACGCCCTTCTGGCGAGCCTGCAGCGCCAGCATCTGCTCGCAGGTGCGAACGCTTTCAGCAACAGCAAACGGTTCGAATACCAGCTCGTAGCGGCCGGCTTCGATCTTGCTGACATCCAGCATCGTGTTGACGACGGAGAGCAAATGCCCGCCCGACTGATGGATCAGGGCGACATATTCGCGCTGGCGGTCGTTCTCCAGCTTGCCGAAGTACTCGCCGGCAAGGATGTCGGAGAAGCCGAGGATCGCATTGAGCGGCGTGCGCAGCTCGTGGCTGACGGCGGCGAGGAAGCGGGTTTTAGCGTCGTTGGCGGACTCCGCTTCCGCAGCCTTGCGCGCGCTGACGCTGCGCAGACCGGCCTCAACAGAGATGTCGCGCGACTGGGCGACGATCGAGGCCAGCAAGCCGGCCGTGTCGCGGATCGCCGTCATGTCGGTGCGCACGTGCAAGAACTGCTCGCCATCCGCAGTCTTCCTGCGCTGCTCGAGCCGAAGGTCGACGCTCACCTGACTTTCGCCCTGACGCAGGCGGTCGATCGCCTGCAGGAAGCCGAGCCGGTCGGAAACGTGAATCTGGTCGATGAACCCGCGCGCAAGCGGATCGCGCATGCCAGCCAGCATCG
The DNA here is from genome assembly GCF_014851675.1 of Rhizobium sp. ARZ01. Lineage (NCBI taxonomy): Bacteria > Pseudomonadati > Pseudomonadota > Alphaproteobacteria > Hyphomicrobiales > Rhizobiaceae > Rhizobium > Rhizobium sp. ARZ01. The sequence continues at coordinate 501,102 of NZ_JACVAE010000001.1, read as the reverse complement.
CTTCGCGTTCACGGCCGTGGACGGCGGTGACATAGCCGCGCGGATCGTGCAGGGTAACGAGGCCGGCAAAGAGGTCATAGCAGGCAGTGGCGGACGGCTCCGGAACTGCATTTGCGGCCATAACCGCGCTCTGCCTGGCCCCATGGCGACCCAACGCCGAGGACGTCGCTGTCGCAAGGAGACCGCCGGCAGCAGCAAGAGCTGCGCCTGCCGGCAGGGCCGAGGAAAGCGGCAGGATCATCGACAGTGCGAGCGGCAGGACCGGGGCCGCGACAAGCGCGGTCAGAAAGATCGCGCGCAGGCGGGCGGGCGTGCGGGCATCGTCGCCCGAGGTGCGCACGTCACCCGTAACAGCTGCCGCGGTGGCTGCCATTCTGTCAGCGATGTCATTCAGAAAACGCACGCAATACCCTGCCGTCTTTCGTTCTTTTATCTGCCTGTAGAATCGCACCGGCGGCTTAGAAAAGATTAAACATGGCCCGCCCGAAAGGGGCCGAAAAAGGTAAAAAAGCCTGTTTCAAAGCGATACAGGCGGCATTTGGATTTCGTGGTTAACGGGGCGTAAGCGATTAAAAATACGGCATTTTTTCGGTCGCGTTAACCTCTTTGGCCATCCCATTGCGCCGAGAACGCCTGACACCAAGGACCTTCGCCCGAACCACGCTGCCACGATGCTTAACGGCGGTCGCTAAAATTTGAGTGAAATGCACATCAAAGGGCCGATCCTTCAAATTTTATGCAATTTTGAGGAAAACCCGAGCGATTCCGGCAAAGGGCCATTTTCCTGCCACCGCTATGCTCGCATCAATGGTTCAGAACCGGTCGGACATCGACGGGGGATGGCGAAGAGGCAGCGGCCAGCAAGAGCCGCGCCGAAACGAGGATGGGCAAGGCAATGTGGTTTCTGATCAAGGGAGCGTTCTGGTTTTCGCTGGTGCTGGTGCTCCTGCCGCTGTTCGATCACGACGCGACGACGAAACTGGAACAGGGTCCCGCCGTCGAACTCGGCGACACCGTGAGCGCCGCAAGCGAAGCCATCACCTATCTCTCCGCCATGTGCCTGCAGAAACCCGACGTCTGCGAGAAGGGCGCCGAAACGTTCGTCGCGCTCGGCCACCGGGCCCGGGAAGGCGCCCGCGTCGCCTATAAGCTGCTCGATTCGCAGTTTGCCGACCCGGCCGAGAACACCGCCGCCGCCGAAGCCGCATTGGAGCAGCCTTTGCCAGCGCTCGCCGACGCCGCAGATGACACCGAAGCCGACAACGTCGTCACCGGCACAATCGCCATTCCGTCGCGCCGGCCCGACCCGGCACAGTAACGCCCAGCTTTATAACTGCCTGCCTTGTTGCTCCTGCAACCGCCGCGAGGATTGCCCATGCCTCGCGGCGTTTCTTTTTCTATGGACACGGCAAAGCACTATGGCTGGTTCAAATCCGGTTCCTGCTGCATTATATGTCCAACCGAGAGTACAGTTTGGACGCGACATGACAGACCTTGCCCAGATCATCGACGACTTCGCCTTCCTTGACGAGTGGGAGGACCGCTACCGCTACGTCATCGAACTCGGCAAAGCGCTGCCGGACTTAAGCGAAGACAAGCGGACGTCGCAGAACAAGGTGCAGGGCTGCGCCTCCCAGGTCTGGCTCCTCACCCATTCCGACGGCGCAGGCGATCCGGTGCTGACCTTCGAGGGCGATTCGGACGCCCATATCGTGCGCGGTCTCGTTGCGATCGTGCTTGCCGTCTATTCCGGCAAGCGGGCCTCGGAAATTTCCCGCACCGATGCGCTCGACGTGTTCGGCAAGATCGGTCTCGTCGAGCATCTGTCTTCGCAACGCGCCAATGGCCTGCGCTCGATGGTACGCCGCATCCGCGACGAAGCCTCCGTCCGCGTCGCAGCCTGAAGGATACGCAGCGGCCGATCGGGCCGTTGCGCTTTCCCAAGCCTCATGCCGGTCCGCCACTTTCGCGGCCGGAGCGGACCGCCATATCCGGCCGATAGCCCTCGGCGCCCCAGGCGTGCTGGTGCCGCTTGGACGACGGTTCTGGCGCATAGTGACGCGACAGCGCCATGAGGGCTGCGCGTAACATCAGCTTGGCCGATCGTGCAGGCCACTGCCGTTCCCGTTCCACCGTCTCCAGCCCCTTCGTGAAGCAGCAGACGTCAAACGCGACACCGGAAAGCTCGGGGCCCATCGCCTCGGTCGCCCGCTGCAAGCGCTGCCGTGCGGCCGCTGCAGTGTCCGAAATTTCGCGTGCCTGCCCCAATTCTCCCCCGGTGCGGCTGGCGAGCCGCGGCTCCCAGGCCATTGTCAGACGCGGCTGCAGGCCGGCGCGGTTGAAGTCTCGCGCGAACTGCTCACCCGCAGCGATTGCAGCTGCGGGAAGAAAGAGGACGCCCGCCTTGTCCTTCAGGCGCGACAGCGCAAAGAGCGGCGATTCCAGCTGATTGACGCGTACCGGCTGACGCGCGGCTGCGACCTCCATCGTTCGTTCGGCGAGCGCGCGATGCTGGTCCTGGAAACCGTCGGTACCGGACAGGAGCCGTTTGATGAAGTTGCGGGTTTCAGGCTTGGCCTGCAACGCCTGCCCGCGCCGCCCCGCCAGACCGAGCCGCAGCGCGTGCTCGAGAACAGCGCTCGGCACCGTCGCCGTCTTGCCGTCAAGCGTTTCCAGCACCACCGGGTCCTCGCCCGACATCGTCACATCTCCGGCGGACGCCACAAGGAAGCGCAACAGGTCGGCAAGCGGGCGCTTTGCGGAAAAAGCTATGTCGGGCCGGGACTTACTCATGCTCTGTCATCCCCGTCGTACCGAAAACCGTGAGCGTTATCCGCTCCACCGTTGCAACGAAGTCATCGAATGCTTGGTCGTCGCGCCGGTCCTCGACCACGTTGCACGCATGGGCCACAGTCGTGCGATCGCGCCCGAACGCCGTGCCGATATCGGCAAAGGTCATCTGCAGTGCAACATGGCAGACATACATGGCGATCTGGCGGACATGGGCCGCCGCCCGGCGGCTGTGACGCCGCCGCAGCACCCGATCGCTCGACAGTGACAACAGTTCGGCGACAAGCTGGCGCACCACGCGACAGACGGAGCGCACCGTCGGCTCGCACAGATGGAACATCCCCGCCCCGGTGAACACTTGGGCCAGCAACGTGGCACGCCTCACCCGCAAGCGGCGCTTGCCATCGCCGATCGAGGTTCGAGAATGAAGGGGATTTGCGGCACTCGCCGGGGAAGTAAGGGCATCACGCATCAGCACGCACTCCATTGATAGGAATTTATTCATACACCCTACACAAGATGCGGGGATGAACGGAAGTGCTCAGATGCAATCGCGCCTTGAAATAATGAGGAAATTGTAAATCCTCGTCCCCGAATAGGCTTTTATTCCTTTGCTGAGACAAAAAAAAGCGGGCCGCTTGCGCGACCCGGTCTGTTCGATCCGATTTGCAATGCCGATGCGTCCGCTGGACGCGAGCGAGGCAACCGAGTCCCAAGGAAAGTGCACGATCGGTTCAAGATCAAACGGATCGTGCTCGCGATCCTATCGCTTGGCGGCCTTGCGGCGCTGGCCGAGACCCATTTCCTTCGCGAGCCGGGAGCGCGCCTCGGCGTAAGACGGGGCGACCATCGGGTAGTCCGCCGGCAGGTCCCACTTCTCGCGGTACTCTTCGGGCGTCATGCCGTAATGTGTCATCAGATGGCGCTTCAGCGACTTGAACTTCTGGCCGTCTTCCAGGCAGATGATGTAGTCGTTCTGAACCGACTTGCGGATCGGCACGGGGGGCTTGGGTTTTTCGGCCTGCACGGGCGCCTCGACTACCGCAGCGGGTTGCGAGGTGTTGTTGAGTGCGGCGTGCACGTCTGCAATCAATGTCGAGAGCTCGGAAACCGGTACGACGTGATTGCTGACATAGGCGGCAACGATATCAGCGGTCAATTCTACCAGCAGATTTGAGCCGTTGCCGTCGGAAGTCTCAGTCATTGTGTTCTCCTGTCGGACGATCCATCTGCCACACACGGTGACAGCGGAACCAAACTGCGATTTTGCGCAAAGCTTACCTTGTTTTGGCTGGATCAACCTGCCCGCATCCGTGAAAGGACGGCCCCGCGGGGACAGATTTCATAACGCGCTAATATTACTTCCGATACCGGAGCGCCCCTCACCCGTCCAAATCTTAGCCACAACCACGTTCGAAAAGGAGCACCTTAGAATGGCCGCAACTTAGACTGGAGTTCATCGCGCAAGCAAAATCAACATAAGAGCTTTACTTGGATTGGAATAACATTGTTTCCCGGAAAGTCCAATAATATTTTGGAGATCACAATCCGTGTCTTGTACATCACCCATTTGGGTGAGAACCTAAAAAAGAATGGTGAATAGGGCGTTTTCGTTACGAATTGCCCGCTCCTCACTTCTTGGCGTGATCACGCATTTCATCGCAGACCGCGCGGCGCGACAGCCGATATCCCGCCTGGTGTGCCGCTTTTGCAACAAGATGCGCCGCAACCGGGGCGGTCAGGATGAAGAAGGCGAAGCCGGCGGACGCGCGCGCTAAGATGGCAAAGTCGCCCGCATGCAGGCCGGCGGCGATCAGCATCAGCCCGGAACCGATCGTACCGGCCTTGGAGGCTGCATGCATGCGGGTGTAGACGTCCGGCAGGCGCACGACGCCGACAGCCGCCAGGAAGGTAAAGATGCCACCGACGACCAGCATGGCCGAAACGACGAGAGCCAGAACAAACTCGATCATCGTTCCCTTCCCTTCTTCGTCGGCCGCTTGGCCCTTGAGGGCACCGATTTCGCCCTGCCGTCGGTAGAACCGGCCATCGGGTCCGCCTCGTCGACAGGCTTGCCCTGGGTAAGCACAAAGCGCGCAAAGGCGACGGTGGAGAGAAAGCCGACCAGGCCGAGCGCGATGGCGATGTCGACATAAAGGTTGAAGCCGGTCTTGATTGCCACGACGGCAAGGAAGCCGATCGCGATCGCCACGAGCATGTCGAGCGCTACTATCCGATCCGGCAGCGTTGGGCCGCGAATGACTCGGTAGGCCGTCAGGAAGAAGGCCATGCACGTGAGAAACAGCGCGAAGGCCGAGGCGGCATTGACGATGGCTTGAGCGTTCATCAGCGGAGTGCCTCCAGGATCTTGCGCTCGAAGCCGTTGGCGATGTCGCGCTTCGTTCCGACCGGGTCGGAACAATCGAGGGCATGAACATAGAGGAAGCGCCGATCCTCGGAGACGTCGACGGACAGCGTGCCGGGCGTCAACGTGATCAGGTTGGCAAGGAGGGTTATTTCGATGTCGCGGTCCACTGCCAGCGGAAAGGCGAAGATGCCCGGCTTCAGATCCATCCTCGGCCTTGCGACGAGCACGGCGACGCGCCAGGCGGAGATTGCCAGTTCCTTGACGAAGAGGATGGCAAGCGAGAGGAGCTTCAACGGCCGGAAGACCGTGCGGCCGCCGGCGAAATCACGCCTGATGATCCAGAGCGCCAAAAGTCCAAGCAGAAAGCCAAGGATGAGGTTGAGCGGCGAAAGACTGCCGGTCACCGCGGCCCAGACAATGGCAAAGACGACTGCGATCAAAAACAGCATCAGCGCACTCCTTGCGGGAAGACGGATCCGACATAGGCCGAAGGCTCCAGAAGCAGTGCTGCGGCCGACTGGACCTGCGACAGCAGCGTATCGGGAAAGAGCCCGACCAGAACCGTAACCAGCACAAGCAAGCAGAGCGGAACAAGCGCACTGGTCCGCGGCACTGCATCGGCGACGGCGGAGGCTTCGGCCGGCCTCCAGTAGGCCAGTGTCCAGACGCGGCCAACGGCAATCATCGTGAGGAACCCGGTCAGAAGCACCGCCCCCGCCAGCCACCAGGCGCCGATGTCGATTGCGGCCTTCGCCACCATCACCTTCGGCCAGAATCCCGAGAATGGCGGCATGCCGGAGACGGAGAGAAACAGCACGAGCGACAATGCCGAAAAGAAGGCGGTCCGGCCGTAAATGCCACCGCTCCTATGCAGATCGAAGCTACCCGCAATCCGGCCGGCGACGCCAGCCGTCATGTAGAGCGCCGTCATCACCACCATGGAATGCAGTGCATAGAAGAGCGCACCGCCGACACCGCCGGGGCCACCGACCGCAACGCCGGCGAGCATCACGCCGATACCCGAAATCACGAGATAGCCGAGCAGGCGGCGGATGTCGCTCTGGCCGATGGCACCAAGAGCGCCGAAGATCATGGTCGCTGCGGCCGCCGCCGCCAGCATGAAGCTCAACTCCTCTCGCTCGACGGGGAAAAGCATGACCATGACGCGGACGAGCGCATAGATGCCCACCTTGGTCAGAAGGCCGGCGAACAGTGCCGACACGACGACGCGTGGCGTGTGATAGGACGCAGGCAGCCAGAAATTGACCGGGAAGGCTGCAGCCTTCATGCCGAAGGCGAGCACGAAGAGGCTGGCAAGGGTCATCAACGGCAGGTCGCCGCGCCGCTCGGCCGCCTTGACCGTGATGTCGGCCATGTTGAGCGTGCCGAACAGGCCGTAGAGATAGCCGACGGCGATGAGGAACAGGGTCGTGGCGATCAGATTGAGGAAGGCGTACTTGACCGCACCGTCGATCTGCTTGCGCTCGGATCCGAGTACGAGGAGGCCGAACGAAGAGATCAGCAACACCTCGAACCAGACATAGAGATTGAAGATGTCACCCGTCAGAAACGCCCCGGACACCCCGGCCATCAGCAGCATCAGGAACGGATAGAAGCCATAGCGGCGGCCCGACGCGTCGATGTCCTCGGCCGCAAAGACGCCGCCGGCAAGCGCAATCACCGCGGCGAAGAAGGCAAAGAGCGCGCCGGTGAGATCGACGGTGAAAGCAATGCCGAAGGGCGGCAGCCAACGCCCCATCACCATCGTGACAGGGCCACCTTGCGCGACGTGCCAAAGCAACAGGCCGTCGAGCCCCAAAAGCACGAGCAGCGCGGCGATGGCAAGCCAGGGCTGGATGCGCACATTCTTGCGCAGCATCAACAGAACGGCACCGCTCGCCAGGCACCAGACCACGGGAAGCACGACAAGCCAGTCGGCCAGCGGCGCGGACGACATGACGAGTGCCTGGGATAGATCGATCGCGGAACTTGCGGCCATCGGAAGTCCTAGTATCCGGTCGGGGGCGCGCCGTCGGCTTCGGGCTCGGCCACGCGCATTTCATTGGCATTGTCCGTCCTCAAGTCCTGGAAGGCGCGATAGGAGAGCACCAGCAGGAAGGCGAAGAACGAAAACGAGATGACGATTGCCGTCAGGATCAGGGCCTGGGGCAGCGGGTTGGCGGTCACCGCCATCTGCCGGTCGAGGTCGGCCGGAATGATCGGCGGTACCTCGCGGACGATGCGCCCGGTGGTGAACAGCAGAAGGTTCACGGCATTGCCGAGGATCGCGACGCCCAGAAGGATGCGCACGAGGAACTTCGACAGCATCAGATAGACCGCCGCGGCGAAGAAGAGGCCGATCAGGATCGAAAACAGCGCTTCCATCAGATGTCGTCCCTTTCGAGCGCGAGCGCGATCGAGGTGATCGCGCCGACAACGACGAGATAGACGCCGAAATCGAACAGCATGACAGTCGAAAGCGGGATCTCGACGCCGAAGAGGGTGGGATAGATCCACAGGCCGGTCATGAACGGCACGGCTGACAACATCGAGATGAAGCCGGCGATGCAGGCGAGGACGAGCCCGATGGCGGCGATCGTCAGCGGGTGGAACCAAAGCGCCTCGCGCACCGGCTGGATGCCGCGCGCGATGCCGTAGATCGCAAGCCCCGAGACAGCGATCAATCCGCCGATGAAGCCGCCGCCAGGCTCATTGTGGCCGCGCAGCAGCACGAATACCGAAAAGAGCAGCATCAGTGCGGTCAGGAATGGGGCGAGCGTGCGAAAGATGACGGTGTTCATCGGCGCGTCTCCTTCGCAGGTTCGGGCGCCGGCTTGCGGATGCGGATCAGCGAAAGAATTGCAAGCCCCGTCGTCATGACGACGGCGATTTCGCCGAGCGTATCCGTACCGCGGAAATCGACGATGATCACGTTGACGACGTTGGCGCCGTGCGCGATCGCCTTGGAGTACAGATTGAAGAAATCGGTCAGGACCGGATCGAAACGCTCTTGCGTCACGCGCAGCAGATAGAGCGAGAAGCCGAGCCCGCAGGCGATCGCGATCGTGGCATCGGGAATCCTCTGCGCCAGCGGGCGGGCATCGCGCGGTTGCAGGTGCAGCCGTGTCATGACCAGCGCCAGGATCACCACGGACAGCGTCTCGACCATGAACTGGGTGAACGACAGGTCAGGCGCACCGAAGAGCAGGAACAACAGCGCCACGGAAAACCCCTGGATGCCGAGGGCGAGGATCGCGTTGAGGCGGTTTTGCGCCGTCAGCACGCCGGCGACCCCGGCCAGCGCCAGTGCCATCACCGCAAGCTCATGGAATTGGGCATCCGCCGGCCAGATCGGCAGTTGCGGCCACTCGTCGTACCAGGCGAGCGGCAGGAGCAGCGCCAGCGCCACCACGACGAAGGTCGCCGTCAGGTAGACCTCCATCCGCCCCGGCTGCAGCAGGCGCGACAGGCGGTGGGCGAAACGCACCAGCCCGGTCATGAACTGGTCGAAGCCGCGATCCGGCCCCCAGCCGATGTCCTCCACTAGCCGGTCGGCGGCGGCCCGCGCACGGTCAAGCACCAGAAGCACGCCGATGCCGAGCGCGATCGTCACCGCCGACAGCAGGAGTGCGGCGCTGGCATGCGGCACCGCCGAAATCGTCACCGTCTCGGGCTTGCCGGCAATCGCGCTGGCAAGTGGTGAGGAAACCAGCGGGTGAACGACGGAGGAGAATAGCCCGGCGGCGAGGCCGCCAACGGCGAGAATGACCGGGCCGAGCCACAGGAGCAGCGGCCCCTCGTGCGCCGTCTTCGGGGTTTCGACCTTTGCGCCGAGAAACGGTTTCAGCGCGATAGCGAAGGCGACGGCGAACATCAGCGCATTGCCGACCACCGCTGCCAGCGTAAACACGATTGCTCGAAGATTGGCCCCGCCGAGAGCGGTGTAGACTTCCTCCTTGCCGAGAAAGCCGAAGAAGGGCGGCAGACCGCCCATCGATAGTGCGGCCAGCACGGCGGCGGCGAAGGTGATCGGCATGGCGCGTGCCAGACCGCCGAGGCGGGTGATGTGCCGCGTGCCGGTCTCATGGTCGATGAGGCCGGCCACCATGAAGAGCGCGCCCTTGAAGAGCGAGTGCGCCACCAGATAGAGCGCGGCCGCGGCCGCCGCATGCTCGGAGCCGAAGCCGGTCAGCAGGACCAGCAGGCCGAGCGAGGAAACGGTGGTGTAGGCGAGCATCAGCTTCAGGTCCGTCTGGCGGATTGCCAGCACGGCACCGACAAGCAGCGTCAGCCCGCCGAAGGCCGGAAGGATCGTCTCCCACTGCGCCGTTCCACCGAGAACCGGATTAAGCCGCATCAGCAGGTAGACGCCCGCTTTCACCATGGTCGCCGAGTGCAAGTAGGCGGAGACGGGCGTCGGCGCCTCCATCGCGTTCGGCAGCCAGAAATGGAAGGGGAACTGGGCGGACTTGGTGAAGGCGCCGCCGAGCACGAGCACGAGGATCGCCAGATAGAACGGGCTCGCGCGCACTTCCTCGCCATAGGACAGAAGCAGTGAAAGCTGCGTAACGCCGGTGACATTCCAGATTACGAGCAGGCCCGCAAGCAGGAACAAGCCGCCGCCGCCTGTCACTACTAGCGCCTGCAAGGCGGCGCGACGCGAGGCCTCGCGCGCATGATCGAAGCCGATCAGCAGGAACGACGTGATCGAGGTCAGTTCCCAGAACACGAACAGCATCAGGAAGCTGTCGGAAGCCACCAACCCCAGCATTGCGCCCATGAACATCAGGATGAAGGAGAAAAAGCGCCCCTGATGCGGATGCCCCTTAAGATAGCCGCCGGAATAGAGGACGATCAGCGTGCCTATGCCGGAAATCAACAGCAGGAAGGTCAGCGACAGGCCGTCGATCAGCCAGGAGAAGCTGACATTGTAGGACGGCACCCAGTTGTAGCCGCCGGTAACGATTTCGCCGCGCGAGACCTCTGGAAGGAAGCGGGCGAAATGCCAGAAGATCGCAGCCGGAAAAAGCGCGAGCGGCCAGGCGGCCCGATGGCCAAGAAGACGGGTGAGCAAGGGGGCTGCAAGCGACCCGAGGAAAGGCAGACAGAAGGCGACAAACGTCAATGCCATGGTGTCTGGTTGCATGCCCTCTCCTGCGCGTCTGCACGGTTCTCCGTGTTCGTCCGTGAGGACGTTCTAAGGTGGTATGGCCGAAATCGCCACCTTTAAAACGCAATATTGTTGCTTTTCCCCGTGCAAGCACGAAGGAAAGCAATGCCCCGTCTCTGCCACGCCAGATGCTCCACCGTCGTTGCCAGCGGCAAAATGCATCGAACACGAACCCGACCGTGACCGTGGTCTCACGCGGGAGATAGGGCGCAGGCCGACAATGTGCCCCCTCGATTGCATTCCCCCTGCCCTACTCCTACATGCATGGCTAAGGAGGACCCCATGAGCGACGTTTCCAACCTGAAAGTTTTCAAGACGGACGAGGAGTGGCGCCAGTTGTTGACACCGGAGCAATACCGGATCACCCGGCAGCACGGAACGGAACGGGCCTTCTCCAGCCCCGACTTCGACAGCTCTAAGACCGGCACCTATCACTGCGTCTGCTGCGATCGGCCGCTCTACAGTTCGCAGGCAAAATTCAACTCGGGGACAGGCTGGCCGAGCTTCACCCAGCCGATCGATCCGCATGCGGTCACAAACCACCGCGACCTGTCCTACGGCATGAACCGGGTCGAGATCCGCTGCGCCGATTGCGACGCCCATCTCGGACATGTCTTCCCCGACGGCCCACCGCCCACCGGTTTGCGCTATTGCATGAACGGCGTGGCGCTGACCTTCGCGGAGGAATGACGGCAGGAGAAACCGGCAAACAATCAGCGACTTGCGCAATCAGCCTCGGAAACTGATCCCGACCGCCTGACGTAACGTGCGCGTATTCCCCCATTTTCCGTTCACTGATTTGGGCGCTGCAGGCATAGTTCCATGCACGTCAGGTCCAGCCACCGGCCGAACTTCGTGCCGACTTCCTTGAACCGGCCGACGGCGCGAAACCCGAAGCCCTCGTGCAGACGGATCGAGGCCTCGTTCTCGGACTCGATGCCGGCAATCAGCACATGGATGCCGGAGGATCGGGCGCGGTCGATCAGGTTTCCGAGCAGTAGCCGGCCGATGCCGTTGCCGCGTGCATCCTTGTGCACGTAGATCGAGTGCTCGGCGGTGTGGCGATAGCCGTCGAAGGCGCGCCAGTCTCCATAGGAAGCATAGCCGACCACCTTGCCGTCCAGTTCGGCAACGACAACGGGAAAACCGCGTTCACGCCGGCCGCGAAACCATTCGAGGCGGTTGTCGAGGTCGACCAGCGTGTCGTTCCAGATCGCGGTCGTGTTTGCGACGGCGTCGTTATAGATCTCCATAACCGCAGCCATATCGTCTTCGCGGGCATCGCGGATGAGTGTCGCTTGCTCCATATTCCCTGTCCGTTATCGCTGATTCACGTCTACTTAAGTGGTTTTTGTCGGCAAGCCAAACCAACCGCTGCTAACGGGGCGACGCCCATCAGGCACTCATGCAAGTGACGACGGCGGAATAGTGGACGGCGGCCGCAGCGACGACAAAGCCGTGCCAGATCGCGTTCTGGAATCGCAGGTTCTGCCAGACGAAGAAGATCACGCCGGTCGAATAGAGCAGCCCGCCGATCAGGATCAGCACCATTGTCGAGCCCGGAAGGGTTTCGTATAAGGATTCGGCGGCAAATACGCCGCTCCAGCCCATGGCGAGATAAAGCAGGATTGCCAGCCGGTCGTAGCGCCCCGGGCGGAGGAATTTTAGCGCTATCCCCGCCGCCGCGATGCACCAGACGGCGACGAGCATGCCTAGCAGCAGGGGGTCGTCCCAGCCCCGCTGGAGGAAGGGCGTATAGGTTGCGGCAATCAGGACGAAAATCGCCGAGTGGTCAAACCGGCGCAAGTACCATTTGACCTTCGAGACAGGCCAGAGGTTGTAGGCAAAGGAGATGCCGAGCGAAAGGACAAGCCCGACGCCGTAGATCCACGCGGCGGCAAGCTGACCACTGGAGGCCCACACCGTGGCGTAGAACAGCAATGCCGTCACGCCAACCAGGGCAAGCACGACGCCGACGCCATGAACGATGCCATCGGCAATCAGTTCATGGCGATCGTACTGCCATCTGAAACCTTCGAGTTCCATGCGACCCGTTCCACGCTATACATGTGTGCACGCTCAGACTTCGGAGGCGCGTCCGGCAGGTCGGGACCATCGGCGCCATGCATGCCCCACTCCCTTCCCGTCCGGGAGCGCCCCGTGGCCTTGCGGAGGAATTAATGGTGCCAATAGCAGGCGTCATCTTCAAGGCCTACGTCAGGCCAAGTGCCGGAACTGGCTTCACTTTTGGTAACGGCTGTAATGGTTCGGAGCGCCGCGCAATTGCAACGCTCCGACGCTTTGAAACCGCACTCCAGCCCGCGGACATATCCGGCCTACAGCTGAGCATCCTATCTCTTGATGCATTCCTCGCAGAGCGCCGCCTGGGGAACGGCCTCGAGCCGCTTGGGCGAGATCGGATTTCCGCACTTGGCACAGATGCCGAACGTTCCGGCTTCAATGCGATCGAGCGCGGCATCGATCGCCGCCAGCTCGTCCAAGCCAGTGTTGCCGAGTTCCTCCAGCACCTCGTCGTTTTCCCGCTCGGTCGCCCGCTCTTCGGCGTCGGGATTGGGCGTAGCCTCCAGGTCGCCCTCGATCTTGTGCAGGCGGCGGTAGAGTTCATGCTTGCGGCCGAGAAGCCTGTCCTTGAATAGTGCGGTATCCAGCATGGATTTTCCTTTCTTGAGTATTCCTGCCCCTGCTGCGCCGCCCGTCCCAATGCCCGGCGCTCGACCTAATTTGAACCTGCAGACAGTCCGGTGCGAAAACCGGCCCGATCTTCGAGGGAATGCGCTAGCGATCGACGAGTACGGAAATCGGCGAGTGACGCACGACCCGTTCTGCCGTCGCACCCAACAGGTAGTTTGCCAGCCCTGGACGGTGCGAAGCAAGAATGATCAGGTCGGCCTTGTGTTCCTGGGCGGCGGCGATGATCTGGCGCGCGCTGCCGCCATAGCGAATGTCGATCACGGCGGAGATGCCAAGATCCTGCCGCATCCGGCCAAGTCGCTCTTCAGCCTGCTGAATCTCCATCTCGACCAGGGCGGCCGGGAACTCGATCGAAAGATAACCCGTCGCGACTTCGATCACATGGACGAGAACGATTTCGCCGCCCTCGGCTAGCAAGCCGACTGCCCTGCGAATGATCTGCTCGCCTCGCTCCAGTTGGTCCATGGCAACGGGAACAATGATCTTGTTATACATGCCCGGCTCCTTCTTCAGCTTCACCCCATGAAGATGAAGCTACGTTGTCTGCCGAGACTGCGCGCCGCATTGACAAGGATCAAGACAAATCTATGTGGTAGCGCCGCAATGACAGTAACGAAAGGTTGCACCAACGCCCACGAAAGCGAAACCGCTCGAATTGCCCGCCGCATCGTCAACGCTGCATTGACGAAATTTCGCCAAATCGCCATCTTTTCTGAACGGTGACGCTCGGCCATATTCCTTGCCAACAACGGTTTCGTCGAAACCGAACCGGCATTCGCCCCGCAACCTTGACAGCCGGACGCGGCGCGACACGTCGGAACTTGAATTGGAGGTTCTCAATGTCCGAAGCCACAGCGCTTTCCTCGCCCGATCATGCCGTCAACATGCCCGCGCATGTCGATCACTCACACCTCGTCGTCGTCGATCTGCCGCTGACATCCGACTGGTACCAAAAGGTGATGGGGCTTTCCGTGCTGGAAAAAAGCGCTTCGGGCCACACGCTGGGAACCGGTGGGCGCCCACTGCTGACGCTGACGACCGATGGGAACGCTGTCCGCGCGTCGCGACGGACGCCCGGGCTGTTTCACAACGCCTTCCTCGTACCCACCCGCAGGGAGTTGTCGCGATGGCTGGCGCATGCCGCCCATAGCGTGGTCCGGCTGACCGGCGCGTCCGATCACCTCGTCAGCGAGGCGATCTACCTCGACGATCCGGAAGGCAACGGCATCGAGGTCTATCGCGACCGCAAACGCGAGGAGTGGAACTATCTGGCCGATGGCATGGTGGAGATGGCGACGCTGCCGCTCGACCTGCAAAAGCTCTATGACGAAGCGCCAAAGGACAACTGGACGGGGCTGCCGGAGGATTCGGCGATGGGTCACATCCATTTGCAGGTCACGGACATCCCGCAGGCCGACGCCTTCTTCCGCGACGTGCTGGGTCTTGATCTGATGGCGCGCTATCCCGGCGCAAGCTTCTTCGCCTCAGGCAAGTATCATCACCACATCGGCGCGAATGTCTGGAATTCGCGCGGGGCACCCAAGCGCGAGGCTCACATGACCGGACTTTCCGACTACACGATACGCTTCAGCGATGCCGACCGGCTCGAAAAGGCGGTGGCCAAGCTCGACGAACTGGAGATCGCGACCACCAGGAACGGCGCCGGTATTTCGCTGATCGACCCTTGGGGCATTGGTCTGAAACTGTCAGCCTAAACGCTGAGACTGCCCGCTCCTGCCCCGTATCAATCGTAGAGGTAATGCGCGTCCCAATCCTCGCGCGCCACCATCTCGCCGATGCGGAATTTGAAGGTTGTGACATCGAAACGGTCCGGCGTGGTCTCGCATTTGAAGGCCAGCCGGTACCACTCGCCCTCACTGCGGAAGACCGCTCCCTTCGCCTTGAGCACGTTGTCGGCGGTCACGGGATCGCCGAACGAATAGGCGATCACCTTGTCCGGCCGGTAGCCCAGCTTTGCAGCCTTGATGCGGTTCATCGCCTCCAGGTCGCAGCGCTGCTCCATCCGGGTCTGCGGATCTAGTTTTTCGAACTGGCCGCGCAAACGTGCATCCATCGCATGCGCGGTCGGCGCAATGGCACAGGCGGTCACGAACAGGGCGATGGCGGTCTTCATGCGATGAATCACTCCGGGCTGGGTCGTGCGGTCCCTGCGAGGGAAATGGGGCAATTGAGAGTCACAATCGGGACATCGTCGCCTTTTCCCCGCTATTTGATGTGCTACGCTTCCTTTCATTTCGCGATCCGGAACCGGAATCCTTGCCGTGCGTTACCGGCGCAGCGAGGGGAGAAGCGCGATGCACGAGATGCTGAGCAAGAGCGAAAATGGCCAGGGGGCGAGCCTCCTGCCGGAAGAGCCACCTCCCCCCATGGACGGATTGGAATTGACGTCGCGCTGGGCGATGATCGGCATCTTCATCATCATGGCGCTCGGAGCCATCTACGTGATGGCACCGATACTGATCCCGCTGACGCTTGCTGTTGTGACCGGTCTGATCCTTGCCGTCGCGGCAGAGAAGCTGAACGACCTGGGCATCCCGCCATTGCCGACGGCGCTGCTGCTCGCCACATCGTTCGGCATCGGTGTCTTTTTCGCGGCCGTAGCGCTCTCGGGTCCGCTGATGCGTCTTGCCGGGCAAGCGCCGGACCTCGTGAACGCGACGATCGAGCGCATCACACCGCTTCTGAACAGGCTCGAATGGCTCCACATCAACCCTCGCAGCCTCACGGCGGGCTCCGTCACGCTCGACAGCGCCCTGGAAAAAGCAGGCAGTCTCCTCGGTATCATAACGGCGGGTGTCACTCCGGCGCTGGTCCAGGTCTTGATATTCTTCGCCGCACTCGTCCTGTTCCTTTCGGGGCGACTGAGGCTGCGCCGCATGCTTGTCCTCGCCTTTGCCGAGCGTGAGCAACGCCTCACGGCCATCCGCGTGATGAATGCCATAGACCGGTCGCTCAGCTACTACTTCGCCACCGCCGCACTCGCCTATGGCGCGCTCGGGGTTGTCACGACCCTGATCGCCTTTGTCGGCAATCTGGGCGTACCCTGGATGTGGGGCCTTTTCGCCTTCGTCACGTCCTTCGTGCCGTTCCTCGGCGTCACCGTCATGACGCTGTCGCTGGTCGCCGCGGGGCTGCTGGCGCATGACACCGTCCTGATCGGGCTGACGCCGGCGCTCGCCTTCTTCCTGACGCACCTCGTGATCGAGAACTTCGTGCTGCCGTCTGTCATGGGAAAGCGGCTGGAGGTCAACGCCTTCATCATCTTCACCGCGATCGTCTTCTGGAGCTGGATGTGGGGGGCTGCCGGCGCGATGCTGGCGCTGCCATTGTCGATCATCGGCATGACGATCGCGGACGAATTGCGCACCGACAACAAGCAGAAGCCGGTTTTGCCGGGCTAGGTCCTGTCAATCGGTTCAGTCCCGCCCGTCAGAGGGCGGGCGCAGGTTCCACGGCATCCGCATCGGACAGGCGAATGAATGTGACACCCTTTGCCTTCAATGCCAGGATGCCCTTCGCAACCCCTGCGCCTGCAGCATGGGACGGCTGGTTGATATGGGCGATCACGACGTCGCCGTTGCGCGCCGAAGCGACCCGCCGTTCCGCGGCCTTCGCCCCCAGCAACGAGCCGTCGTCTCCATTCACCGAATAGCCGGCGATCCGGTAACCGAGCCTTGATATCTCCGTGATCGAGGAGGCTGTATACTTGGCCGTGGCTCCGCGAAACCAATGTGGCGGCGGCGCGCCGGCGCCAAGGATTGCCTCACCGCCAATTTCGACCTCGCGCGCCACAGATTGCGGCGAGCCTGCCGCGGTGATGCCGTAGACCGAGGTCGGGTAGTCAACGGCGGGCACATGCATGGCGCCGTGATTTTCGATTTCGAACTGCTCGGGATGAGACCGCAGCACCGCCGTCGCTCGCGGATTGTGCTTCAGCCAACGGGCCGTGACGAAGATCGTCGCCGGGATCTTCTCACGCAGCAGAACGTCGAGGATGCGCATATCGACCTTGCCCATGCAGGCATCGAAGGTGAGCGCGACACGCGCCGGCCCGGAGTGGCTCTTCGCAACGTGCAACCTGGGTTCCACCAGTCGCGGGCCAGCAGCAGCGGAACCGATGAGGGAAAGCACAAGGGTGGCGGAAGCAAGGATGCGGATCATTGAAACAGGGACTGTAGGGCGAGACAATTGAATTGCGCATTCCATCGGAAAGCGCCGGGACTGAGGCATCCGGATATCGGAGCGAACGATACTCCGGAATAAACGGACTACCTTGATTGTCTGTTAAGCTCTGATGTGATCGGAGGCCGGATATGCGGCAAGGGAGCGGATACGGTGCATTGGCGATCGCCCTGCATTGGCTGATCGCCCTGATGATCCTCGGCCTTGTGGGCCTCGGCTTCGTCATGCGCCGTATGGCGATAGACCCTGCTCTCCAGTTCTCGCTCTACCAATGGCACAAGTCGATCGGGATCGCGGCCCTCGGCCTTGCCTGCCTGCGCGCCGCGCTATGGCTCTTCACCCGTCATCCGCCACCGGTGCCGAGCCTAAGCCCGATCGAACGGAAGGCCTCGCATGCGACGCATGTCGCGCTCGCGCTCCTGTCCCTTGCCGTGCCGGTTGCGGGATGGGCCGTTGCCTCGACCTCGACGCTGAACATTCCGACCTTCTTCTTCAATCTGGTCGTCATCCCGTCTCTGCCGCTGGCAAGAAGCGGCGCGGCAGAAGACTTCTGGACATTGGTCCACGCGAGCGCCGCCTATGTTTTGCTCGGGCTGGCCGTGTTCCACGCCGCTGCCGCGCTCTATCACCATTTTGTCCGCCGTGACGAGGTGCTGCTGCGAATGCTCGGGCGATCGCCGCAGGTTCTCCCGGATCCAGTTCGCCCGGATTCTGGCCCGACGCCCACGGGACCAAGCACCGGAACAAGTGAAGGAAGCAAAAGATGAAATATGCTGTCGTGACGCTCGCCGTCCTCCCGGCCCTTCTCGGTACTCCTTGCGCAGAGGCGGCACCCGAATTGTCTCAGGTGGCCGGTACCTATGACATCGGCGCATCCTCGCAGATCCGTTTCTCGGTGGACCAGGTCGGCGGTGGCGGCATCAATGGCAGGTTCACCAAGTTCTCGGGGCGCTTCCGCATAGACGGCGGCAGTATCGGCGCGTCGACCGTCTCCTTCACCCTCTATCCGCAGAGTGTGTCTACGCCCGAGCAACGCATGGAGAATTTCCTGCGCTCGAGCGCCGTCTTCGATGCCGACGCCTATCCGACCGTGACCTTCCGCTCCACCGCCGTGCGGCAGACCGGCGACAATACCGCAGTGGTCGACGGCATGCTGACCGCCCGCGGCATCACGCACCGCGAACAGTTCGCGGTGCGGCTACAGGGCCTCAACGGCAACGCGATTGCCTTCAACGTGAGCGGAAACGTCTATCGCTCGCGCTATCACATGGACGTCGGCACGCCGATCTATCTCAACGTCGTCAAGTTCGACATGGACATTCGCGGCCAGCGCCGGTGACAGCTGCCAACATCTCTCCGTCATGCCGGCCCCCGAGCCGGCATCCAGCCGCGCCGCGTCTGCGGCGCGATTGGTCCTTCTACCCGCGCAAGTACTTGCGCTGCTGGATGCCGGATCCAGTCCAGCATGACGGAAGAGTGAGACAAGCGCTCGAGAAGGCAAGTGTCTTGATGCAAGGCGCCTGCACCTCTATCTCTGTCCTTCTGTCCCGCCTGATTTGCCGGAGTACTCAGCTTGACCGCATTCAAGAACCTTCCCACAGCCCCGATCGCCACGAAGAAGCCGGTCGAGGACACGCGCCACGGCATCACCCGGATTGACGACTATGCCTGGTTCCGCGCCGACAACTGGCAGGCGATGTTCAAGGATACCTCCATACTCGACCCGGAAATCCGCGCACACCTTGAGGCCGAAAACTCCTACATGGAAGCGGCGATGGAGGATACGAAGGACCTGCAGAAGGTGCTCTTCAAGGAGATGCGCGGGCGCATCAAGGAAGACGACATGTCGGTGCCGGTCAAGGATGGCCCCTATGCCTACGGCACCTCCTATGTGACGGGCGGCGAGCAGCCACGCTATTTCCGTCAGCCGCGCGACGGCGGCGAGCAGACGCTCCTGCTCGACGGCGACAAGGAGGCTGCGGGCAAGGGGTATTTCCGTCTTTCCGGGCTGGACCACTGCACTGATCACTCGCTCGGCATCTGGGGCTATGACGACAAGGGCTCCGAATATTTCACGCTGAAGGTGCGCGATCTGGCGACCCTCGAGGATCGCGGCGATCTGATCGAGAACACCGGCGGCGGCGGCGCCTGGGCGCCTGATGGCAAGAGCTTCTTCTACACGCTTCAGGACGAGAACCACCGCCCCTCGAAGATCTTCCACCACGTCCTCGGCCAGCCGCAGTCGCAGGACCGCCTCGTCTACGAGGAAAAGGACCCCGGCTTCTTCATGTCGGTCGGCGGCTCGCTGCTCGATGACTTCATCTACATCGACATCCACGACCACGAGACGAGCGAATACCGGCTGCTCTCGACCAAGGATCTTTTGGCGGAGCCGGCGATCGTCTCGCCGCGCAGCACGGGCCTGGAATACTCCATGACGGAAGGCGGCGACGTCTTCTTCATCCTGACGAACGCCGACGGCGCCAAGGATTTCAGGATCATGCAGGCGCCGGTGAACGCACCGGGCCGGGAGAACTGGAGCGAGGTCGTACCGCATCGCCCCGGCACGCTGATCCTCAACCACCTCGCCTTCGCCCGTCACCTCGTCTGGCTGGAGCGCCACGAGGGCCTGCCGCGCATCATCGTGCGCGACCGCAAGAGCGGCGAGCAGCACGAGATCGCCTTTGCCGAAGAGGCCTATTCGCTCGGGCTTTCGGGGGCTGCGGAATACGACACCGACGTCATCCGCTTCTCCTACTCCTCGATGACGACGCCGTCGCAACTGTTCGACTACAACATGGCGACACGCGAGCGGACGCTCCTGAAGACACAGGAAGTCCCTTCCGGCCACAACATCGACGACTATGTTACCCGCCGCGTCTTCGCGCCTGCCCATGACGGCGAGCGCGTGCCGGTCACCCTGCTCTATCGCAAGGACACACCGCTCGACGGTTCGGCACCCTGCCTGCTCTACGGCTATGGCGCCTACGGCATCTCGATTCCGGCCGGCTTCAACACCAACTGCCTGTCGCTCGTCGACCGCGGCTTCATCTATGCCATCGCCCATATCCGCGGCGGCAAGGAGAAAGGCTATGCCTGGTACGAAGACGGCAAGATGGACAAGAAGACCAACACCTTCAAGGACTTCATCGCGTCGGCCGACTATCTGAATCAGGAGAAGTTCACATCCTACGCAAAGATCGTCGCCGAGGGCGGATCGGCCGGCGGCATGCTGATGGGCGCGGTCACGAACATGGCACCGGAAAAATTCGGCGGCATCATCGCCGCCGTCCCCTTCGTCGATGTGCTCAACACCATGCTCGACGACACCCTGCCGCTGACGCCGCCCGAATGGGCCGAATGGGGCAACCCGATCGAGAGCGAGGCCTTTTACAAGCTGATGGCCTCCTACTCGCCCTACGACAATGTGGCGGCACAGGCCTACCCGCCGATCCTCGCCCTTTCCGGCCTGACCGACCCGCGCGTCACCTACTGGGAGCCGACCAAGTGGGTCGCCAAGCTGCGCGAGAAGGCGACCGGCGACGCGCCGATCCTGCTGCGCACCAACATGGGCGCCGGCCATGGCGGTGCTTCGGGACGCTTCCAGCGGCTGGAAGAGATCGCCTTCGAATACGCGTTTGCGATCAAGGTGGCGGGGAAGATGTAGTCTTCTGGCAAACGTCTGGTCTGATATCCTGTCCTGACCCGACCACCAGCACATCCGGAGACAAGCATGCCGGTCTATGTCGCCCTGCTTCGCGCCATCAATGTCGGCGGCGCCGGCACGCTGTTGATGTCCGACCTCAAGGCACTCTGCGAGGCGGCCGGCCTCGAGGACGTCCGAACCTATATCCAGAGCGGCAACGTGCTTCTGCGAACGAAGCTATCCCGGAAGGATGCTGCAAGGATGCTGGGAGATGCGCTGGCCGAGCGCATGGGCATGGCACCGGGCGTCATGTTGCGGACGGGCGAGGAACTGGCGGCGATCGCCGCCAACAATCCGTTCCCGGAGGCCAAGCCGAACTACCTGATGGTGAACTTCCTGTCTGAGCCAGCGCCAAAGGATGCGCTGGACAAGATGGTGGCACCCGACGGAGAGCAGGCGCACCTCGCGGGCTGCGAGATCTATGTGCATTACCCCGACGGCTCCGGCCGTTCGAAGCTCAAGCTGCCGGCGCTGAAGCTGGCGACGGCGCGCAATCTCAACACGGTGCGCAAACTCGCCGAATTGGCGCGCCAGATGGAAGGCGGCTAGCCGACCGTTTTGAAATGGCGTTGGCAATATCGCCGACGCAACCAAATTATTGACGAAAGACAACCGGACGTGGCAGCGTTCCATCGGTCCGGTGGCAACGCCGCTCAATCGAAATGCCTGGAGGTCGCCATGAAAATGCGTGCCGCATCGATCCTCGCAGCCGCTGCGCTGTTTCTGAACGCGGGAACAGCGTTCGCGCAAGCGGCGCTCTCCCCGGAAAAGGCCAGGGCGCTGGCGCGCGACCTCTATTTCTACGCCTATCCGATCGTGTTGATGGACATGACGATGAAGCAGGCGACCAACGTGCCGAACGCCACCACGGTTCCGATGCGCGCGCCGGTCAACCAGTTCGCCCACTTCCGCACCTATCCGAGGGCCGATGCGCGGGACATCGTGCGCTTCAACTTCGATACGCTCTATTCCTTCGCCTGGGCCGATCTTTCCCAAGAACCGCTGATCCTTTCGGTGCCGAACACGGGCGGCCGCTACTATCTGGTACCCTCGCTCGACATGTGGACGGACGTGTTCAGTTCGCTCGGCTCGCGCACGACCGGCACCAGGTCCGGCAGCTTCGCCTATGTCGCGCCCGGCTGGAGCGGAGACTTGCCCGAGGGCGTCGAGCGCATCAATGCGCCGACCGCGATGATCTGGCTCATGGGCCGCACGCAGACGAATGGCCCGTTGGACTATGACAATGTGCACAGGGTGCAGGACGGGCTGAGGCTGACGCCGCTGAGCCAGTGGGGCAAGGACTACACGCCGCCGGCGGAGAGCCCGGTCGATCCATCGATCGACGGCAAGACGCCGCCGCTGGTACAGATGGAAAAGCTTGACGGCATCGCCGTGTTCGACCGGCTGGCAGACCTCATGCAGAAGTACCCGCCACATCCGAACGATTATCCGATCCTGTTCCAGATGAAGGCAATCGGACTGGAACCGGGCAAGGACTTCGATCCGGCGAAGCTCGATGCGGAAACCCAGCAGGCGCTGAACGAAGGCGCGAAGGCCGCGCTTGCCGAGATGGTGGCACGCATCAAGACCATCGGCACCCATGTCAACGGCTGGTCTGTCATCACCGACAACACCGGCACCTACGGCACATCCTACGAACAGCGCGCCGTCGTTGCCTTGGGGGGCCTCGGCGCCAACCTGCCGGCCGACGCGGTCTATCCGACGGCCTTCTTCGACGCAGACGGCCAGCCGCTGACGGGAACGAGCAAATACGTGCTACGGTTCGAAAAGGGCCAGGAGCCGCCGGCCGACGCCTTCTGGTCGATCACCATGTATGACGACCAGGGCTTCCAGGTGCCGAATGCGATCAACCGATTTGCGATCGGAGACCGGGACCAGATGGTTCGCAACGCGGACGGTTCGCTGGAGATCCTTGTTCAGGCGGAATCGCCCGGAAGCGAGAAGGAGAGCAACTGGCTGCCGGCGCCAAAGGACGGCCCCTTCGCCCTGACCATGCGAATCTATTCGCCGCGCGCGGAAGCCCTCGACGGCCGCTGGACGCCGCCGGGGGTGAAGCGGGTCGACTGATCCTTTTCCTCCGTCACCCCGGACTGGATCCGGGGTCCAGTATCGCCGCGTCTGCGGCGCGAATGAATCTTCGGCGATCGGGACCTGAGCGCTGGATGGCGGATCAGGTCCGGCATGACGGGGCTCTGGTCACTCGCTCGAAAAGCTGGACGCCTGGGCGACGTGCATCAAATATCGTATTGTTGAACGTGGCCGTCCGGTCGCCGCTCTCGCCCGCCGCGAAACAGCATCTTCACGAAAGCGCGCAGCACCAACAGCTGTTTGGAAAGGCTCTTCGGCTCCTTGAGCGCTTTCGACATGACGATGCCGCCTTCCAGAACCGTCGAGACCATGTCTGCGAGCTGGTCGACGTCGATCGGCTCCCTCGGCTCGTAGACGGCCATGATTTCCTCGAAATAGCCGCGGAAGCGGCGCCTCCACATCAGCGCCGCCTGGCGGTTGATTTCCTGTATATCGCGGTCGAAGGCCCGCTCGTAGACGCAGAAGGTCGCGACCAGGCAGCCCGGATGGCCGCGCGGAAGATCGGCAAGCTGCTCCGACAGCAGCTTCAGGCCAA
The DNA here is from genome assembly GCF_014851675.1 of Rhizobium sp. ARZ01. Classification (NCBI taxonomy): domain Bacteria; kingdom Pseudomonadati; phylum Pseudomonadota; class Alphaproteobacteria; order Hyphomicrobiales; family Rhizobiaceae; genus Rhizobium; species Rhizobium sp. ARZ01. The sequence goes on along the minus strand of NZ_JACVAE010000001.1, from coordinate 477,509 downwards.
GCATGAAGGCCTGTAACGGGTCGTCGGCCAATTCGCGCGCCCGCCCGAAGATCTCGTCGTAGATCCTTGTATCGTTCTCGATATAGCGCTCGAGGAGCGCCTTCGCCAGTTCGTTCTTGTCGTGGAAATGGTAGAAGAAGCCGCTCTTGGTGATGCCGGTCTCGGCGATCAGTTCCTCGATCGAGGTCGCGCCGAAGCCCTTGGAGAGCACGGCCGCTTCAGCCACGTCGAGGATCCTTGCGCGCGTCTCCTCACCCTTGCGCATCGTTGCCTCCAGTACCAGCGGTACAGTTTTCTCTCTTCACGCCGGTCCGACGGCGTCAACATTGGCGTGAAAGTGACGTGCAAGCAATTGATCTATCTCTAATATACCATTTTCTTTGACCCGCTTGACCACAAGTCGCCTAGTTTTACAGGCGAAAAACAGGCAAAAATCCACACGCGTTTCGGAATATGTGGATTCTCGTTCCCGTGAAGGCGAGAACGCCGAAAGCAGTACAAAACCATAAAAATCATAACATGGGATCTCGTTGGCACGTTCGGTCGAACGGGCGGCTCTTGCATTTTCCGAAGCGAAAATTGGAACGAGTGGAGACAGTTATGGCAAAGTACAGACATGGCCTGCCGCTGACGAAGGGCGGACGTTTCCTCACCGATGGCGGCATGGAAACGACTTTGATCTTTCATGAAGGACTTGAACTGCCGCATTTCGCCTCGTTCGTGCTGCTTTCCACAGCAGAGGGCCGGCGGAAACTCAGAGACTATTACGTCCGCTATCTCGACATTGCCCGCAGCGCCGGCACCGGCTTCGTGCTCGATACCGCGACCTGGCGGGCCAACCCGGACTGGGCAGCAAAGCTCGGATACGACGCGGCTGCGCTGGACACGGCCAACCGGGTCGCGGTCGACCTGGTGACAGAGCTCCGGGCGCAATACGAGACGCCCGGCCAGCCGATCGTGTTGAGCGGTGCCATCGGTCCGCGCGGCGACGGCTACAAGGCGGGCAACATGAACGCGGAGGAGGCCGAGGACTATCACTCGGTGCAGATCGCGACCTTTGCGGACACCGAAGCCGACGTGGTCTCCGCCATCACGCTGAACAATGTGGATGAGGCGATCGGCGTCGCCCGTGCCGCAAAGCGGCATGGCATGCCCTGCATGATCTCGTTCACCGTGGAGACGGACGGCAGGCTCGTGACGGGCAGGACATTGCAGCAGGCGATCGAAGCGGTCGATGCCGCCACCGGCGGTTATCCACTCCACTTCATGATCACCTGCGCCCATCCCAGCCACTTCGAGGATGCGCTCGACCACGGCAGCGCCTGGATCGGCCGTATCGGCGGCATTCGTGCCAATGCCTCGCCGAAGAGCCACCAGGAGCTGGACGAAAGCGAAACCCTGGACGCGGGCGACCCCGTCGATCTGGGGCGACGCTATCAGCAACTGCTCCGCCGCATGCCGCAATTGCGCGTCCTCGGCGGGTGTTGCGGAACGGATCATCGACACATAGGCGCCATCTGCGCGGCGTGCATGCCACAGCCAGCGATGAGCGCATGAGGAGAAAAAACTCATGACCACGACTGACCATCGACCACACGGGTTATTGGGACGCCTGTTCGGCGGATGGCTCGAGCGAGCGAACTACGACTGGGGCTGCGGCCCGATCGACCTGCCGGAAGCCGACGTGCTCAAGGAGCGCCTCGTTTGCGAAGGCGATCTACCAAGCCTGCCGCGCAGACCTGTGCGCGGCCGTGCAGCCGGCCACTAGCCCGCTCATGGCATCGCAGGGCGGCCCGTTGCGTACGGGCCGCCCTATTTCTAGTACCGCCATCATCACGAAGATCCCCATTTACCCTGACCCGATCCGGGTCCAGCTGCGCTGCGTCTACGGCGCATGGGAGCCTAATGCGCTCAGGACTTGAGCGCGCTGGATGCCGGATCAAGTCCGGCATGACGGGATGTGGTACCGATCTCAATATGGGGTAGAAAATGCATTGCCGGTGACCAGGCATGGACCCACACTTTTGTTCGCGCCATGCGTTCCTATCTAATAAGGTGACACAGAAGCACCAACGAACGCATGCGAGCAGACCATGACCGAAGCGGCGCCTACCCTGACCAAGCGAAGCGATCCCGCTCCCATTGCCTTCGACAACAGCTATGCGCGGTTGCCGGCGAATTTCTTCACACGAATCGAACCCACGCCGGTTACCGCACCCCGGCTCATCAAGTTCAACCGGCCGCTCGCTGTCGAAATGGGCCTCGATGCCGATGCGCTCGAGCGCGACGGTGCCGCAATCTTCTCCGGCAATCGCCTGCTTCCCGGATCCGAACCGATCGCCATGGCCTATGCCGGACATCAGTTCGGCCAGTTCGTTCCGCAACTGGGCGACGGTCGGGCGATCCTGCTCGGAGAAGTCGTGCGCCCGGACGGCGAGCGGCGGGACATCCAGCTCAAGGGTTCGGGCCAGACGCCGTGGTCGCGGCGCGGCGACGGGCGGGCAGCACTCGGCCCGGTCTTGCGCGAATACATCGTCAGCGAGGCGATGCACGCGCTTGGCATTCCGACGACACGGGCGCTCGCGGCAGTGACGACCGGCCAGCCGGTCTATCGCGAGACAATCCTGCCGGGGGCGATCTTCACCCGCGTCGCCGCAAGCCATATCCGCGTCGGCACATTCCAATACTTTGCCGCACGCGGCGACACCGACAGCATCCGTGTGCTCGCCGACCATGTGATCGGCCGGCACTACCCCGAGCTTGCCGGCACCGACGGTCGCCATCTCAAGCTGGTCGATGCGGTGGCGGAGCGGCAGGCCAGGCTGATTGCGCGCTGGCTCGGCGTCGGCTTCATCCACGGGGTGATGAACACCGACAACATGGCCGTCTCGGGCGAGACCATCGATTTCGGTCCCTGCGCCTTCATGGACGTCTACGACCCGCGCACCGTCTTTTCATCGATCGACCAGATGGGCCGCTACGCCTATGGCAACCAGCCGCTGATCGGCCAGTGGAACATCGCCCGCTTTGCCGAGACGCTGCTGCCGCTGATACACGAGACGCCCGACGAAGCGGTGGATCTGGCCAACGACGCGGTGACGCGTTTCATGGAGCGGTTCCAGGAACATTGGAAGACGGTGATCCGCGCCAAGCTCGGGCTCAGCGAGCACGAAGAGGACGAGGACACCGATCTGATCCGCGCCTTCCTGGCGCTGCTGCACGCGCAAAAGGCCGATTTCACGCTCGCCTTCCGCCGGCTTTCGGACGCGGCGGCGGATGAAGGCGCGGATGAAGGCGCGGATGCGGCCTTCGCGGCGCTGCTGGACGATCCGCTGGCGGCCGCGCCCTGGCTAATCCGCTGGCGGGCGCGGGCGCTGCGCGACAATCGCTCACCCGGTGAGCGCGCGGCCGCAATGCGAAGCGTCAATCCAGCCTTCATCCCCCGCAACCACAAGGTTGAGGAAGCGCTGGCCGCGGCGACTGAGGACGGCGACTTCTCACTGTTTGAAGCACTGAACGGCGTGCTGTCGCGGCCTTACGAGGATCAGCCGGCGTTTGCCGCCTATGCCACGCCGCCGAAGCCGGGCGAAGAGGTGCTGCAGACATTTTGCGGCACTTGAAGGGCACCTTCCTGCCACATCCGCCCGTGTCAGGCGGATTGTTCGCTTTCTCGACCGGATCAACAACGGCGGCCGATCTGGAACTCGGACAGCAGCAATACGTACTCTCCTACGCTGCCGTAACGTAAGCAAGGCTCGCATAAGCTGTACAACCTAGCCTCCTCCTGAATAGCTTTTCAGGGAGAGATTTTTATGAAGATCGATAGTGGGCTTCTGGCAAGCTATGCAATCGCCCGCCAACACCGACCCTCCTCCGACGAGGACGGCTTCAGCGAATCCAACCGTGGCAGTACCGTTCCCCGTGACGTCACACCGAGTGTTGCCCCGTCGATGCCGGCGTCTTCGGGCTTCGCCAGTGCCCTCTGGCTCATCGGCGTTGAAAAGGACGCAAAAGCGGAAAATGCCGCCGCAGCCAGCGCGGACCTTGTTGCCGAATTCATGGAATGGTCGAACATGTCGCCCGCCGAGCGAATCCGCGCCCAGATGCTCGAAGAGATGGGCCACAGCGAGGAATCACTGAAGTCGCTGCCGGAAGCCGAGCGCGAGGCGATCGAGGACGAGATCCGACAGGCGATCGAGGAGCAGTTCGGGATCGAATCGACTGTTACGGCTCCGCTGACTGGAACTGATGGCGGTCCGACGCTTTAGGCGACATGCAGTAAGCGTCCAGTTTTCCTTTCCTTTCTGCAGCTTGCAGGTAATCGGTAACCGCACCGGACAAAAGATCCGGCGATTGCGCCTGTGCTGCGCGGGACACCGACGACGCCGCATCTGCCTTCAGCGGACATGCGTCCGTTCGGGGCATGCGCTGGCGGATATTGACGCCCGCGTGGACACTCGAGTGACGAGATACGGTGACCCGCACGGGTTATCGATGTAGCTTGCGCAGCGATTCTCCACTTCATTGCGCAGCCACATGGAAACTTCGCTCTATCTGCCCGTAAAAGGCTTTCTCGAAAAGGCAGGTTACACTGTCAAAGGCGAAGTTGGCGGCTGCGATCTTGTCGGCCTCAGTGATGACGATCCCCCCGTTGTCGTGATCTGCGAGCTGAAACTGACCTTCAATCTGGAACTCATCCTGCAGGCCGTCGACCGGGCCGCCGTCTCGGATGAGGTTTGGATCGCTGCCAGGATATCGGCCAAGGGCAGAGGGCGGGAGACCGACAAACGCTACCGCGACCTCTGCCGCAGGCTCGGCATTGGCATGCTCGGCGTTTCCGACGCCGGCGATGTCAGCGTCATTGTCGGCTCCATCTCACCAATGCCGCGCACCAATCTGAAACGGCGTTCGAGGCTCATGCGCGAACACCGGAATCGGCGCGGCGATCCCGCACTTGGCGGCAGCACGCGCGCACCGGTCATGACGGCATATCGCCAGCAGGCGCTCGGCTGTGCGGCTGCTCTGGCTATAGGACCGTTGCGTGTTCGCGATCTAAGAACGGACATACCGGAGGCAGGAAAGATATTGCTTTCGAACGTATATGGTTGGTTCGAGCGGCTTGAGAGAGGCATCTATGGATTGACCGATGCTGGTCGCGAAGCACTAGTCCGATGGCCGCAGCCAGATAGGCAGTCAGGCCAGTAGCTCGTCCAGCCCTTTAATGCCAGTCAGCTGTCGTAGTGCGTTCCCGTGGCCAAAAGCGGTCACGACTCACCTCCCGGTATCCTGCCGCAGCAAGTGCTTGTGCTCGGAGGGGGCATCGTGGCATTGGGACGACCTTCCCCCTGGAGACTGGACATGACCAAAATTGCAAAGGCTGGACGAACATGGAAAAGGCTGATGCTCATTGCATCTCTTTTCACGTGGTCACCCGCAAACGCCACACCTGTGCTCGTCGTGGATGCCGAAAGTCACCAGGTGCTCCATCAGGAGGATGCGGGAGTTCCCTGGTATCCGGCCTCGACAACCAAACTCATGTCGGCGCTCGTCGTGTTTGAAGCGCTTCGATCTGGCGAAGTCACCTTGTCGACGCCGGTCACCATGACGCGGAACGCCATGAAACAGGCCTTTCTGGAGTCCGGCCTGACCTTCGGGCGAACGATGACGCTGGAAGACGCGCTTTTTGCCATGATCACCGCATCGGCAAACGACGTCTCTGTAGCCCTGGCAGAAGCCGTGGCGGGCAACGAACCAACTTTCGTCCGGCGAATGAATGAAGCGGCAGCGCGCCTTGGGCTTACGGGCACGCATTTTTCCAACCCGAACGGGCTGTTTGACCGGAACAACTATACGACCGCGCGCGATCTCGCGATCCTTGGAATGGAAGTGGATCGAAAGTTCCCCGAATACCGCCGCTTTTTCCTGGCCTCCGCAGTCACGATCGACGGCAAAGAAATCAAGTCCAACAATCTGCTGCTAACCCGTTTCAACGGCACGATCGGCATGAAGACCGGTTTCCTATGCGCCTCCGGACGAAACTTCATCGGACTGGCCACGCGCAATGGAAAGCGCGTGATGGTGGTTATCATGGGCGCGACTACAGAACGGGAACGTAACGAACGATCAGCGCAATATCTGACGCAAGCCTTTGATGGCCGCCTGTCATCCGGTGCAGGGCTTGTCGACAATCTGAAAAACCGTACCGATGTCGCGCCGCCGGATATGCGCATTCAACTCTGCACCGATCAGAGTGCGGACTACGAGGCTGCCCGAAACAGGCTTTATCCAATGGGCCTGCCGGGCCACGAATCCTATTTGCGCGACCAGATACCTGGGCAGGTCCATACGATCAGCACCTGGGCCAATGACAACGCAGCGGATGTACCAATCCCCACTCCACGTCCTTCATAACAACAGCAACGACCTGGCTCACTGACTGAGGCCAATGACCGTAATTGGCGCGAAACGGCCGGTGCCATTTATGATGAGTTGGATGGACTAGTTGTCTCCGGTCTGCCAAAAGACCCGAGGACGCGACTGCCGTTATCTTTAGAACGGGGTCGGGCAACCGATTGACGTCACGTTGCTGCCGCGAGATCACGCAGGCCGTCCTACCATTCCTGACCATCCTACCATTCCTGGCCGTTCGAGACCGAGTTGAATCACCGGGCAATGCCTGTTTTTTGGCGCACGAGGGTAGGATTGATTCTGCAGGGCACGCTGCTTTTTGCGTTGACTTCGGCGTAGAATCGGAGAATATCCGCCGCATGATCACGCACGCACCCATCGCCGCGACGTATTTTTGGCTGTTCCGATAAGGAGCGGCTGTTTGATCATGTTCAACAAGCCGCCATCAGGCGGCTTTGTTGTTTTCAGGCACCTGGTGGCAAAAGACCCGAAGGAGCCTCGAAATGAATACCGTCATCAAACTTGAAGCCGCACCGCTCGAACGCCCGCCGGTGCTGAACATCCGTGCCGCCCGGCCGGGCGACCTGCAACAGATCCTCGACATGATGGCCCTGCATGCGGAGTGCCATGGCGATTGCGCAAAGCTTACGGCAACCGATCTCGACCGCGACCTGTTCGGCCCGTCGCCGTGGGTCACGGCATTGGTCGCCGAAGCATGCGGCAGGCTCATCGGTTATGCCATTCTGGTGCCGATGTACCTGGCAGCCGAAGGCCGCAGGGGCATGGAACTTCATCAGATCTTCGTCCGCAAGGACCATCGCGGCACCGGTATTGGCCACCATCTGGTCGCCCGTGCGCGCGAACAGGCCCGGGCGGCCGGATGCAGCTACATCTCCGTCAGCGCCGCCACCGGTAATTTCCAGGCGCACCGGTTCTACGAGGAGATGAACTTCAAGGCTGGTCCGGTCACCGGCATGCGCTACATTCAAGCGCTGGCCTAGCATGTCGCCCGAAAGTGGGAACCGGTTTCGGGACAAAGACATGCGCCGGCATAGACCGGATCATTCGCCTCAGGTCGCGCCCACCGCGCTGATCTAATGCGCCGCCTGATGTGTTCGTTTGACGAAAGAAGGAGAGGATGATGACAAAGCGGATCGCGATCGGCCTCACCGAGGGCTTCGCTGACTGGGAATGCGCCCTTCTGATGGCGTCTGCCCGCACCTATTTCGGGTTTGAGGTCGTGCCTGCTTCTCCCGGCGGCAGTGCAGTCACCTCGATGGGCGGGTTGAATGTCACGCCCGCGGCGGCGGTTGAGACCGTGACACCCGCCGAGTACGACGCGCTGGTGCTCTGCGGCGGAACCATCTGGGAGACCGACGCTGCTCCCGACATGTCGGCGCAGATCCGCGCGTTCCACGAGGCCGGCCGGCCGGTCGGCGCCATCTGCGGCGCGACGCTGGCACTGGCGCGCGCTGGCGTGCTCGACCATAGCGGCCACACCAGCAACGCAGCCGAGTTCCTGGCAACGGCCCCGGAATATCGCGGCCATGCACTCTATCGCGACCAACCGCAGGCGGTTCGCGATGGTAACCTCATCACGGCCCCCGGGACTGCGCCGATAACCTTCACGGCGGAAATCTATCGGGCGCTCGGCTTCCACAATCCCGAGTTGGATCACTATGTGAAGCTCTACGGCCGCGAACACGGATGAAACGTCCGTACCCCCGAGATGGGCGAACGACGCCGTGCTGGAAGCGCTGCCTCTGATCAGGTGTTTAGGCAGGTCTCTACTACTGCGCGCGGCACTGGCCGATCACTAAAGTAGCGCGTCGAGCGGCGGCGATTGACGTCCTCGTAGAGATCAAAGCCTGCACCCGAGATATCATCTCCTCCGTCAAGGCCGCATCAATGGGCGGGGATCGCCTTCAGATAGGCCGCGATCGCTTCGCGGTCCGCCGCCGGCAATCTGGCCATGTTCTTTTGCACCGCTACCATCGCGCCGCCGACCGAATCGAAATCGGGGGTGAAGCCGGTTTCCAGGTAGTAGGCGATGTCGCTCTCGGTCCATCCGCGCATGCCTTTCTCGCCCGGGGTGATGTTGGGCACCCGCCCCTGGCCGCCTTCGGGGTTCGGCGCACCCGCAAGCCACAGATCCGGTTTCATGCCGCCGAGTGCGTCGCGCGGTGTATGGCATTCGCCGCAATGGCCGGGGCCTTCCACCAGATACTGGCCCTGTTCGACCTTCGCATCGGGCTTGGCCAACGTCACACGCGGCTTGTCGTCAAGATAGAGGAACTTCCAGCCACCAAGCAGGATGCGCTGGTTGAACGGAAACGACAGCGCGTGCGCCGGCGCGACATTGGCGCTCTCCGGCAGCGTCTTCAGGTAGGCATAGAGGTCGTTGATGTCGCGCGGCGTCATCCTGGCATAGGAAGCATAGGGAAAGGACGGATAGAGGTGTTCGCCCTTCTTTCCGACACCGCGCACCATCGCGTCGCCGAACTCCGACAGCGTCCAACTGCCGATGCCGGCGGCGGGGTCGGGGGAGATGTTTGGCGGATAGAACGTCCCATAGAGGCTTTTCAGCGGCGCGCCGCCGGCGAGCACCAGCCTGTTCTCATCCGTTGCCCCAGGAGCTGCGTGACAGCTTGCACAGCCGCCGGCCCAAAATACCCGCTCACCGTTCTCAAGGTTGGGCTCGCCCAGCCCATCCCAGGTTTCCCCCGGCATTCGCTGCGGCGTCGTGATCGACAGATACGAACCGACGCCCGCGACCGCAGCGACCAGCACAACGGCCGCAAAAGTGCGAAATCTCATGGCTTTCGTCCCCGGGCATGAAGCCCACCCCAAAATCGACAGATAGGCGCGTTGTACGCCCGGCGCACAACCCCGACAATCGGCAGTGATGCCGGAGCGTGCATAGTTGCAGATCGCTGCCGCGCATTATGCGTGCCCAATCCGGACATGCGACGAGCGACCATCACCGTATCGTCGCACGGCGACAGCGAAACGCAAACTCTCCCGAGGAGACGATCCCCGAGAGAGTGCGCCAATTTGTTGGGAAGGGGCTACTTCTTTATCCGGTAGGTCTCATGACAGGCAGCACAGTCCTTGCCGATCGGCCCAAGAGCCGCGGCAACACCAGCCTGGTCGGCCGGAAGCGATGCAAGGGTTGCCTCAGCCGCCTTGCCGAGCTGCGCAGTCTTGGCCTTGAAGTCATCCATGTTTTCCCAGATCTTCGGGCTTGCTTCCGTCTCTGCGCCGGCTTCAGTCCCGGCGGGGAACTGGTCGGCAAACGTCTTGGAGACGTCGCTCATCGTCGAGAGCGAGGCCTTGACGATCTCGGCGTCATAGGGCTTCTCGCCCTTGGCGATGCCAGCCAGTGCACCCATTGCCCCACCGACCTTCTTCATCATCTGCTGGCGGGCAACTTGCGGCTCGTCTGCCGCGATCACTGCGCTGGCACCGAGTACGGCAAGGGCGGCGGCGGCCGCGATTGTCTTCAGCTTCATCAATAACTCCCGATTAGGATTCCGCCGGACGGGTCTTCCCGCCCGGATCGCTCTTTCAAAGCGGCGGCATGATTACACGTGCTGCCGACAGTCCAAGTAAAATCTTCTTGAAGATGCATGAGGCCTGTGAATACGGCCGGGCCATCGCGTGCATTTGCCCTTCATTCACTCTGTGTGGCTATCCTCCGCGAAGACAAAGGGATTGAGAGCGATGGCCAATCAAGCTGCCCCGGCTCAGACACAGGGAATATCGGCGACAGCCGCGGTTGCGATTGCTGCCAGCCTGTTCGCGGCGATCGCATGGAGCATCCTGGCGGTCACGGACACGGATAGATCCGCGATCACATTGGGCTGGTCGAATAAAGATTTCGCCAACTACTGGATTGCTGCGCGCCTTACCCTCCAAGGAGCGGTCGGAGAGGTGTTCAGCGCTCATGAAGTGTACTTCGCGCATATGCAGGCAATGTTCGGGCCTGACTACCCCTGGCATGCCTGGAGCTATCCGCCTCACTATCTGTGGACGATCCTGCCCGTCGGGCTGCTCGACTACAAAAGTGCGCTGATCGCCTATCTGCTTGCCACGTTTCTACTCTTTTGCGCTTCGATTCGAACGGCCGCGCCCTATGCGACGCCGCGTCAGTGGCTGTTTCTGCTGCCTGCAGTCGCCACCAACGCGATCGCCACCCAAAACGGCTTCCTCACCTCTGCGCTTGTCCTGATCGGGCTTGCGTCTCGCTACAACCGCCCCATACTCGCCGGGCTCTGCATTGGCCTCCTGACAGTCAAGCCGCAACTCGGGCTGCTTTTGCCCTTACTGCTGCTTTACGAAAGGCGTTGGCTGGTGATCATGGTTGCAAGCTTGACGGCCCTCGGGCTCGCCATGGCCTCAGTTGCAGCCTTCGGCCTCTCGACCTGGAGGGGGTACATCGAGCATGTCGCACCGTACATGACCGACGTGATGCGCTACGGAACCGGCATTTTCCTGCATATGATGCCTTCCGTGTACGGCTCGGCCCGCAGCCTTGAACTTTCGTCTGACGTGGCGACGGCGGTACACTTTCCGGTCGCGCTCATATCGCTGTGCCTGTGGTTCCTGAGCCTCAAGCGCCTGCAATCGGACTGGGCGCGCGCGGCGAGTACAATCTTTGCAACCTTCGTCATCAGTCCCTACAGCCTCAGCTATGACCTGATTGCCCTGGCCTCGGTCGCAGCGCTGTGGCCGCTCCCGGGAGCAAATCCTCCGGGCAAGGCTCTTCGCGCCTCCCTTTTCGCGGTTGCGATAATGCCGATCCTCATGCCCGTGCTCGGTCTGTCCGGCTGGCCCATCGCATCACTCCTGATCCCGCTAGCCTGGCTTCTCCTTATGAGAAGCGAAGCGGCATCCTCTCCCTCCCTCCGCCATCGCCAACCCTCAGCGCTTTAGTGTGGCGCCTCGGAAATCGCCCGATCCAGTGCCGCCTCGACGTGCAATTGCACGACGTCGAAGGCGGCGACGGGATAGTCCTCCATGCCCGCCACCAAGGGAAGCTCCGTGCAGGCGACGGCGAGGGCCTCGGTTCCTTGCCCTGCCAGATCGCCCGCCATCGACAGCAGCGTCTCTCGCGCCTCTTCGGTAATCCTGCCCAGTGTCAGCTCTTCGACGATAATCCGGTGCAACGCATCGCGCTGTTTTTGCGGCGGCACGAGGACCACCAGTCCGAACTTGTCCCGCAAGCGTGCCGAAAAGAAGCCCATCTCCATCGTGTATCGCGTTCCAAGCAGGCCAAGCCTGGTCAGGCCCTTCGCGCGAACCGCCTCACCCACGGGATCGGCGATATGCAGGAGTGGAAGGCGCAAGGCGGCTTCGACGCGGTCGGCCACCGCATGGCCACTGACCGCGGTGATCATCGCGAACGCCGCACCCGCGCCCTCAAGCCGCCGCCCGGCATCGATGATCAGGTCGGCGACCTCATCCCAGCGCCCCTCCGCGGCCATGCGGTTCAGCGCGTCGAAATCCAGCGTGACCAGCACCGAGCGGGCATTGTGGTGTCCGCCGAGGCGACGATGGGCGGCGAGGTTCAGGAGCCGGTAATAGAGCGCGCTGGATTCCCAGCTCATCCCGCCGATCAAACCGATCAGCGCCATCGGATAGTCCGCCACATTTCCCCTCCTGTGCTTGGGCTCCTCAGGTCTGCCCCTGATGCGACGTCCAGATATCGGTCCAGATTTTCCATTCGCCGTCAATCTTGCGCCAGATGAAGACGTATTTGCCGCTGACGGCGGCGCCGGTTTCCTTTACTCGCGCCGCATAGGTGCCGATTTCCCGGGCGCACCCCGGTGCGATTTCGGCAACGTCCGTCGTCGTCAGTGTCGGTTGCTCGAAGGCGTCGGTTGCAGCGGCCCAGAAGGCCTGGATGGCAGCCCGTCCCTTCAGATTGTCCGGTCCCGGCGGCAACAGGTCGGCATCGTCGTCGAAGAAGTCGCCGGCGCCGGCGGCTCCCGGCGTATTGAGGGCGGCCGCGTAGCGTTGGGTCATTGCCTTGATCGTGTCGCTCAATGACATGGAAGCCTCCCTGATGGTCGCCCCGGCCCCGATATTTCAATTATAGCACGAAACGTGGCTGCCCTGACGGCTCTCGCCGTGAACGAAAAAGCCCCGGCCTTTCGGCCAGGGCTCGATACAATCGTGAAAAGGATAAGCGGCTTACTTCGTTGCCGCTTCGTACATTTCCAGCACGTAGTCCCAGTTGATCAGGCTGTCGACGAAGGCCTCGAGGTACTTCGGGCGGGCGTTGCGGTAGTCGATGTAATAGGAGTGCTCCCACACGTCGACGCCGAGGATCGGGGACGCGCCGTGGACGAGCGGGTTCTCGCCGTTCGGGGTCTTGGAGATGACGAGCTTGCCGTCCTTGACCGACAGCCAGGCCCAGCCGGAACCGAACTGCGTCGTGCCGGCGGCGATGAAGTCAGCCTTGAACTTGTCGTAGCCGCCGAGGTCGCTGTCGAACGCCTTCTGCAGCGCGCCCGGCAGGCTCTTGCCGCCGCCGCCCTTCTTCATCCACTTCCAGAAGTGGATGTGGTTGTAGTGCTGGCCGGCATTGTTGAAGAGGCCCTGGTTGGTGCCATAGGACTTCTTGACGATCTCTTCGACCGTCAGGTTGGAAAGGCCGGCTTCCTCGGCCAGCTTGTTGCCGTTGTCGACATAGGCCTTGTGGTGCTTGTCGTGATGGTACTCCAGCGTCTCGCGCGACATGAACGGCACGAGCGCGTCGTAGTCGTAGGGCAGCGGCGGAAGTTCGAAGGCCATGGGATATCTCCTCTTCATGCGGAATTTTTTTCAATGAAATCCGTGGAATGGAACATAGGGGGCCGACCTGTCGCAGACAACCGGTTGCGATGCCAAAATTTGCGCTTTGCCAGCAATTTCCTTCCGCAGCGGGCGTGGGAGGCCGGGTGAAGGCGTGTCGACCGACTGGCGGACTGATCCGGCATCCAGCCACCGCGCGTCGGCGCGGTGAATGACGTATCTCGTGCGGTCAGGCGAAAGGGTCTTTTGCGCGCAAGGACTTGCGCGCGCTGGATCCCGGCTCGGCGGCCGGGATGACGGCGGGGTGAGCCGGGATGACCGGTGGAGGCTCAGCCCTTCGCGCTGGAATGCGCCCAGTCGAAATAGAGGTCGCGGGCCTTTGCCGTGACCGGACCCGGCTGCAGGCTGCGGTCGTCGAGGCGGTTGACGGGCACGACCTTGGAGTAGTTGCCGGTGGTGAAGATCTCGTCGGCCTTCTCGAAATCGGCGACCGACAGCGTCGTCTCGACAACCTCGAAGCCGGCCTCGCGCAGAAGCTTCATGGTGCGGAAGCGGGTGATGCCGGCAAGGAAGGTGTGGTTGGCGGCCGGGGTGAAGACGACGCCGTCCTTGACCATGAAGACGTTGGACGAACCGGTCTCGGCGACGTTGCCGAGCATGTCGCGCACCAGCGCGTTTTCGAAGCCGCGCTTATTCGCCTCGACGAGGATGCGGGCGTTGTTCGGATAGAGGCAGCCGGCCTTGGCATCCGTCGGCATGCATTCGTTGGTCGGGCGGCGGAAGGGCGAGACGGTCAGCGAGTTGCCGCCACGGTCATTGCCCAGCGGCGCCTCGAACAGGCAGAGCGCAAAGCGGGTCGATTCCGGATCAGGCGCCACGACACTGAACGGGGAGCCATGCTCGGCCCAGTACATCGGCTTGATGTAGATCGCCGTCTTGCCGTCGAATTTCTTCACGCCTTCCCAGGCGAGCCCCTCGATTTCCTCGGCGCTCTTCGTCGGCTTCATGCCGAGATTTTCGGCCGAGCGGTTGATGCGCTGCGAATGCAGGTCGAGGTCGGGGGCGATGCCGTCGAACCAGCGTGCGCCGTCGAACACGGTGGAGGCGAGCCACATGGCATGCGAGGTCGGCCCGATCAGTGGCGGGTTGCCGGAAATCCATTCGCCTTCAACATAGGTCCAGGTGGGGGTGCGCGGGGATGTATCGACTGCCATTTGAGAACTCCTTTCGGCACATCAGGTCCGGCCCGGCGATCCGGGTCAATCTGGAACTGGCGTGACGCAATTAGGCAATGCTGTCCACTCACGATCTTGAATGAATGTATCAGCGATTGTCATGGATAGGCCGGTGGAACGGGTGTTGGCTGCGTGGCATAGATAGCGGCAAAGCAAGAATGAGGGGCCACCTGATGAAAGCGATGCACTACGAAGCCTTCGGTGCTGCTCCGGAGATCCGCACCCTTCCCGACCCGACGCCGACCACAGGCGGCGTCGTCATCAAGGTGGAAGCGACCGGGCTTTGCCGCAGCGACTGGCACGGCTGGCAAGGGCACGATCCGGACATCAAGCTGCCGCATGTGCCCGGACACGAGCTTGCCGGCACGGTGCTTGCCACCGGCAAGGCGGTGACGCGCTTCAAGGTTGGCGATCGGGTGACGGTGCCCTTCGTCTCCGGCTGCGGCCATTGCCAGGAGTGCCGCTCGGGCAACCAGCAGGTCTGCGAGGAACAGTTCCAGCCGGGCTTCACCCATTGGGGCTCGTTTGCCGAGTATGTCGCGCTCGACTATGCCGACCAGAACCTCGTGCACCTGCCCGAAAGCGTCAGCTATGCCACGGCTGCAAGCCTCGGCTGCCGGTTTGCCACCTCGTTCCGTGCCGTCTGCGACCAGGCAAAGGTCAAAGGCGGTGAATGGGTGGCGGTGCACGGCTGCGGCGGCGTCGGCCTGTCGGCGATCATGATCGCGGCTGCGCTCGGCACCAATCCGATCGCAATCGACATTTCCGAAGAAAAGCTAGCCTTCGCCCGGAAGATGGGTGCGGTCGCGGCGATCAATGCCCGCGAGGTTGCGGACGTGGCGGAAGCCGTGCGCGAGATCACCGGCGGTGGCGCACATGCCTCGATCGACGCGCTCGGCTCGCCGGTCACCTGCTTCAACTCGATCAAGAACCTGCGCCGGCGCGGCCGCCACGTGCAGGTGGGGCTGATGCTTGGCGAACACGCGACACCACAGATCCCCATGGCGCAGGTGATCGGCCACGAGTTGGAGATCTACGGCAGCCACGGCATGCAGGCCTGGCGCTACGACGCGATGCTCGCAATGATCGCACAAGGCAAGCTGCAGCCCGAAAAGCTAATCGGCCGCGAGATCAGCCTCGAGGAAGCCGTGCCGGCGCTGATGACGATGGACACGGCCACTGACCTCGGCATCAGCGTGATCACGCGGTTCTAGAACGGCTGTTTTCGCGACGAGAGGTTGGGCTGGATGCACTCAACGTGCATTGCTTGTGCAGCACGCCGCTAGCCTCAGCCACCACCGACAACCGGCTCGCGCCTCCAATAGCAGACCTTATCGAACCGGAGAAATAGCTATCGAAATCAGCGCGGGAAGAATGGTGAGTTCGCTAGCCTCCGGCGTCCACGGTTCGCGGGGCATGACGGAAGTCGCCCGCCTCTGCCTTCTGAATCTGGTGGCATCGAGCGCCAGGACGGGCTCTGATGACGCGATAAACGACCGCCCTTGCGCCCAGGTTGTAAACGTAGCAGATTGCCCTCAAGTGCCCGCTTCATTTTAGCCACTGATAATGCAGGGAATTTCTTAGATGGCGACGTATACAACGAATGGTCTCGGTGTTGAATCCTATTCGTCATCCGATATTGGCAAGGCCGGCTGGCTTGGATACGGATACAAGTGGGGTGGTCCGCTCGGGACAGGCGTTACCCTCACATACAGTTTTCCAGTGACCGGATCAAAATTTGCCGACAACTACTCTTATGAAGGGGAGCTGGATGGTTGGGGCTCTTTGACGAGTACTGAGATTTCTTATGTCAGATACGCCCTCCAAGCTTGGGCAGGTGCGGGAGACGTCAAATTCAAAGAGGTTGCCGACAACACTAAGGTCGTAGGGGAATTGCGGTTCACACAGACTGACACCATGGACGACCGATCCGCCGCCCATGCGTATTATCCGTGGAACCACACTTCAGCTGGCGACGTCTGGTTCAATACCGCTCACTTCAACAAGAAAAATGGCGACCTCAAGAAGGGATCGTATGACTATTTGATCATTCTGCATGAAGTCGGCCACGCACTCGGATTGCAGCATCCTTTCGAGATCATGCGGATGCCTTCGAGCTTGGACAATTTTTTCAACACCGTTATGAGTTATACGGCGTCCCCGTGGTCCGCCGACCAAGACAACTATGCGTCGTTCTATCCGACGACGCCAATGTATTACGATCTCCTGGCAATTCAGACGATCTACGGCAAGAACCTGTCGGTCAATAACGGAAACAATACCTACACATTCAAGGACGGGACCAAATACTGGCAGGCGATCAACGATACAGGTGGTGTTGATACCATCGCATATAGTGGTATCGAAAACAGCACGATCAACCTGAACCCCGGCAAGTTCAGCAGCATCAGCGAGCGCATTCATTTTTCATACGGTAAATCATCGCGCGCGACGGTGACGATCGGACCCGACGTCATCATCGAGAATGCCATCGGCGGCAATGGTAATGACACATTGATCGGCAACACGGTCGCCAACGTGCTGAATGGCGGTGTTGGCCGCGATACGATGTACGGCCGCAAGGGTGGCGACACCTACTATGTCAACAACTCTGGCGATATTGTTGATGAGAGCGTGAGCGGATCCGATGGAACAGATACCGTCAGGTCATCCATCTCGTTCAGCCTGGCAAGCACGAAGGTCGTCAGGGGTTCTGTCGAGAATCTCATCCTTCTGGGGTCAAGCGCTCTTTCCGGCACGGGCAACGGGCTCAACAATACAATCGTCGGCAACTCCGGCAGCAATGCGCTTACGGGGAATGGAGGCAATGACGTCCTCAATGGCGGTGGCGGCCGCGACACGATGCGCGGCGGTTCGGGGAACGACATTTACTACGTCGACAACACCGGTGATGTTGTCGACGAGAGCCTGAAAGGCTCGAACGGAACCGACACGATCCGGTCCTCAATCTCGTTCAGTCTGGCCAACACGAAGATCGTCAAGGGCTCCGTTGAACACCTCCTCTTGACTGGTACGGCCAACATATCGGGCGCCGGAAACTCCCTTCACAACACGATTACCGGAAACTCGGGCACCAATCTGCTCACGGGGAATGCTGGCAACGACACGCTAAATGGTGGTCTTGGTCGCGATACGATGCGTGGCGGATCAGGTAGCGACACCTACTATGTCGACAATACCGGAGACATCGTTGATGAAAGCCAGTCTGGCTCCAATGGAACAGACACCGTCAGGTCATCCGTTTCGTTCAGCTTGGCACAAAGCTCTACGCTCAAGGGCTCGGTCGAGAATCTGGCGCTTCTTGGCTCCGCAGGCCTGTGGGGAACGGGAAACTCTCTGAACAACGCCATCTCAGGTAACTCTGGGAACAACTCGTTGTCTGGCGGCTCAGGTGATGACGTCCTCAACGGCGGCTCAGGAAACGACATTCTCAACGGGGATCGCGGCCGCGACACGATGCGCGGCGGAGCGGGGAATGACACTTATCACGTCGACAATGTCGGGGACGTCATAGACGAGAGCCTGAGCGGCTCGAACGGAACCGACACAGTACAGTCTTCGATCTCGTTCAGTCTGGCAAACACTGCCGTCCTCAAAGGAGCGGTTGAGAACCTTCTCCTCCTCGGCTCCGCAAACCTGTCGGGCACAGGCAATTCACTCAACAACACGATCACTGGCAACGCAGGACACAATCGGCTTAGCGGCGGCGCGGGAGACGATGACATATCGGGAGGCGCCGGTGACGATGTCCTGAGTGGTGGACATGGACGAGATACCCTGACTGGCGGAGTCGGGTTCGATATTTTTGTGTTCGACACCGCTCCGGGTGGTGACAATGAAGATACGATAACGGACTTCAATACCCTGGAGGATCGTTTCCATCTCGACTCACTGATCTTCGGCCTTGATCAGGCTGGCGACAAGCTGACACCTGACCAGTTCTGCCTGGGCGTTGCCGCAATCGATGCCGATGACAGGATCATCTATGATTTGGCGAGCGGACTGCTCTCGTATGACAAGGACGGCTTCGGCGGACAGGACGGGGTGGTCTTCGCTCGGCTCACCAATCAAGCCGGTATTGATCACGATCGTTTCTGGATTGCCTAAAGGAGGCGGCCAAGGATTTTGCCACATCGGCAACGGATTATAGATCATCCCGCCCATCTTCAGTGACCTTGCTAACGCGCCTGTGCGGCAGCCGATCGCGTTCCCGGCCAAGCCAAGGGCGCCGTCGCCGCAAACTATCTCGCCCTGCACAACCATCGTCAACAATGGTACTCGCAAGGTCCTCGGCTTTTGCCGGAGCCGATACGCATAGCATGACCGCTGACGCCATCAGGGCAAAGTTAAACTTCTCATGTTATCAACCTGTTAGAAGATTTTTCGTGAAGCTTATCCGTATTCTTTAGCCGATCGGAGCGCCAATCTGAAGATTGCTGCCGTCCCATACTGGTGTATCTCGGCCCTGTTTTCGGAAGGGCGGCCGACCAGTGGCAGTCGGCGCAAGCAGGTGGCAAGAGCGGTGACACCAGGCGAAGACACTACTCATCCACCTGCCCTTCCGGCCGATATCTGACAGTGCCTTTTCCCATATTGTGCAGCGCACCGAAAATTGACATTATCGCGCGCTAATGATTTGGAATGAAAGCATTTTTGGAGGAAATCGCGTGTCTTACGCAGCCTATGTCTTCGACGCCTACGGTACGCTGTTCGATGTGCATGCGGCCGTGCGTCGTCACGCGGGCGACGTCGGGCCCAACTACCAGCTCTTTTCCGAGGTGTGGCGGGCCAAGCAGCTGGAGTACTCCTGGACCCGCGCGCTGATGGGGGCCTACAAGGATTTCTGGAAGCTCACCGAAGAGGCGCTCGACTATACGTTCCAGCGCATTCCCGGCGTCGACCGGGCGCTGCGATCAAAGCTGCTAGAAGCCTACTGGAAGCTCGATTGCTACCCCGAGGTCCCCTCGGTGCTCCGCGCCCTGAAGGCGCGCGGCGCGCGCATCGCCGTTCTCTCCAATGGCTCACCGGAGATGCTGAGATCGGCAGTGACCAATGCCGCACTCGAAACCGTGATTGACGACATCTTCTCGGTCGACGCACTGAAGACCTACAAGACGGCGCCCGCCGTCTACGACATGGTGACGACCAGCTATCGGCTCTATCCGAACGTTGTGTCGTTCCAGTCGTCGAACCGCTGGGACGTGGCCGGGGCGACGAGATTCGGCTTCCGCACCGTCTGGATCAACCGGACCGGCATGCCCGACGAATATCCCGACCTCGGGCCATCGCTGATCCTGCCAACGCTGGAAGCGCTTGAGTAAACGAGGGCGAAATCCGAAGGGAGGCGGCACATGGCCTGGTCGGCGGCGCAGTATGTCAAGTTCGAGGACGAACGGACGCGGGCGGCGCGCGACCTGTTGGCCCAGGTGCCGGCCCTTCCCGACGGAATCGCCTACGATCTCGGCTGCGGACCGGGCAATTCCACCGAACTGCTGGTTGAGCGTTTCCCCTATCACTCGATCGTCGGCGTCGACAGCGACGGCGACATGCTGGGCGCCGCGCGCAAGCGGCTACCTGACATCGAATTCGCCCGCGGTGACCTGTCCACCTGGACGCCGCCACAGCCGGCCGCGCTGCTTTTTGCCAATGCGGTGTTCCAGTGGGTGCCCGATCACATCGCCGTGCTTTCGCGGCTGATGGAGGCGCTCGTATCCGGCGGCATTCTGGCCGTGCAAATGCCGGACAACCGCGGCGAGCCGAACCACACCGAAATGGATGCGACCACCGAAGACCCGCGCTGGGCCACATATTTCTCGACGCATCACCCGCGCCGCCCGCCCCTGCCCCCGACGATAGCTTACTATGATGCTCTGGCGGCCAAGGCAGCACGCGTCGACATCTGGCACACGATCTACAACCACCCGATGGCGGATGCGGCAACGATCGTGGAGTGGCTCAGGGGCACGGGCCTGCGCCCCTATCTGGCAAAGCTCCCCGCCGATGAACAGGAGCCCTTCCTCGAGGCCTACCGGCAGAGGCTGGAAAACGCCTATCCGCCGGCCGCCGACGGACGCGTGCTGCTGCGGTTTCCGCGGCTATTCATGGTTGCAGTCAAGGGATAGCACGACTCTGCTGAAGGCGGGCAACCGTTGAGCGCGCCGCGCCATCGGCCGGTTGCGGCCCGCCGCGTCCGCGATCGCCAGCGCCATCTATGGAAGGCGATTAAAGCCCAGACGTTGACCGTCATGATTAGAGCACTCAACCATGGAGGGAAATCCAATGGCGTCGCAAATCATAACGGCCAATATCGTTGGGGCAGGCATACAGATCCAATTGGCGAGCAGTGAGTTCGCATATGTCGATTCAGGCGTGACAGTCGGCGCCACAAACAATTCGTGCATCGTCGCAAGCGGAAGCAACATCTCGCTTAATATCCAGGGATCCGTCGTCGGCAGATACTCAAGCGTCATTCTCGGAACTGCGGCAGACAACGACGGGAACAAACTCCTGATCGGCGAAAATGGCTCTTTGCGCGGCTTCACCACAGGTTTGGAAATCTTCGGATCCGAAAATTTCATCGACAACAGGGGCCTGATCTGGGGGACCTACGCAGCCGTCCTGATATACGATGCCGGCGGAACGACAACGATTACGAACTCAGGCGTGATCGAGGGGGAAAGAGGGATTATCAACGCAGGTAATCAGATAACCTACCTCCATAACAACGGCCTCCTGCGTAGCACCAACAGCAAATACGCCTTTGACTCCGATTTCAACGCTAATGACCGGATCTACAACAACGGAAAGATCGAAGGTCTGGTCGATCTTGGAGATGGGGACGACGTGTACGACGGCCGGCTCGGGACGATCATCGGTGAGATCCGTGCCGGTGGCGGCATTGACACCCTCTATGGCGGCAAAGGGAATGAAGTCATGTGGGGTATGGACGGGGCCGATGTGCTCGAGGGCGGCGCCGGAAACGATGTCCTTGACGGCGGCAACGGCGCGGACAGGATGAAGGGCGGCGCCGGAAACGACACCTATGCGGTCGATGACAGCGGCGACACGATCAACGAGACGGGCGGTTCGGGCATCGACACGGTGAAATCGTCCATCAGCTTCAGCCTCGCCGCGTCCGCGAAGGTCATCGGCGCCTTCGAAAACCTGACCCTCACGGGCACGGCAGACCGCGCTGGCACCGGCAACAGCCTCGCCAACATCCTTCTTGGCAACAACGGCAAGAACGCGCTGTCGGGCGGCGCGGGCAACGACAGGCTGTACGGCAATGACGGCCACGATCTGCTTGACGGCGGGCTCGGCATCGATGCGCTGACCGGCGGCGCCGGTAATGACACCTTCCTATTCAATGCCAAGCTTGGCGCCACGAACATCGATACCATCACCGACTTCAAGGTCGTCGACGACACGATCCGGCTCGAGAACGGCATCTTCACCGCCCTGACCAAGACGGGCGGGCTCGCCGCCTCCGCGTTCCTCGCCAATACCAGCGGCAAGGCCGCCGATGCGGGCGACCGCATCATCTACGAAACCGATACGGGCAAGCTGTTCTACGACGCGGACGGGACCGGCAAGATCGCTGCGGTGCAGTTCGCGACGCTGTCCAAGAGCCTGGCGCTGACGCACGGCGACTTTTTCATCATCTGACCGGCAATGGTACATGCACCGCGCGATACGGTTCGTGCGGTGCGCTCCTCTTCGCAAGCGGGCACGCGGTACGTCTTCTCTGCTAAAAATGCCGCTTCAGTCGAACGGGCACGGCCAGGTCGGCGGCGCGGTGAAGCCGGCAGGCAGCCTTGTCGAGGCGTTGCCGCATGCGAGATCGATCTGCTCCTGTTCGAGGCCGGTCGAGGACGAAAGGTCCAGCCCCTCGATGCGTGTCAGAAACAAGAAGGCGTGGGAGAGATCAAGCCCGCCTTCGAATATCGCCTTGCTCAAATCGGCGCGGGAGAGATTGGCGTAAGGGAAGCGCACGCCGGTCAGAACCGCGCCGGAAAAATCGGCGCGCCCAAGCTCGGCTTTCTCGAAATCTACGCCGGTGAGGTTTGCGCCTTTGAAACTGGCACGTTGTAACTCTGCAGAAGCGAAGGTTGCACCGGCAGCGGAGACCTTGTCGAAACCCGTTCGGAAGCCCTCGATTCGGTTGAAGTTGGCCTTCTCCGCGGTGGCGCCGGTAAACCACGCACGCGCCAGCGACGCCTTCTCCAGGTTGGCTCCATTCATGTTCGTCCGACTGAGGTCGGTCAGCATCAGATCGGCGCCGGTGAGATTTGCGCCCCGGAAATCGCTTCCCTCCAGCATGAGGGCTCTTTTGGAGCATTCACTCCAATCGATGCCCGGCTCAGGTGAACTGGAGCAGTCGGCGGCACGTGCTGCGGGAGCGGCGGCCGTCACCAGCGCAAGCGGCAGGCCAACGGCGAGAAGCTGGAAAAACACACCCGATTGCCTGGAAAACCAACTGGAGCGATGGCTGTCTTCGGCTGCCTTGAGAGCCTTGCGCCCCACCGGAACCTCTTGGCCATTCAGCTTGCTCATTATGCCACTCCAGTCGTGCATTTCATTGCGTACAGGCTCGAACCCGGTGAAGGACCGCGTCACCAAAGTTCTCTCATAGCAGTCGGCAAATGAAAAGGATGGTTCGCGAACACCGGCCGCAAGGGCATTCCTTTTGCAACCGTACTCGGCTAAGGCTTCTCGCCGCCGCCATGCCGGCTGAGGGAGCTCTCATGCAATCCGAACAGTCCGTTCACGCCCACTCGATGCCCGACTGGCCGGCGATCGTTGCCGTGGTTCTTGGCGTCACGGCGTTTTCGGTGGCGCAGGGCGTCACATATCCGCTGATCTCGCTGGTGCTGGAGGCGCGCGGCGTCTCCTCGACGATGATCGGCGTCAATGCGGTGGGTTTCGCGCTGGGGCTGGCGGCGGCGACCCTTTTGATCGGCCGCCTGACACAGCGGTTCCAGCCTAGGCACCTGATCATCGCCGGTCTCGTCGGCTGCTCGCTCTGCCTTGCTACCTTTGCCGCCTTTTCGTCGACGCTGGTCTGGTTCGTGACCCGCTTTCTGCTCGGCTTCTGTGCCAGCTTGATCTTCATGCTGAGCGAGGCCTGGCTGAGTATCGCCTGCCCGGACCGGCTGCGCGGGCGCATCTCGGGCCTCTATGGCGCATCGATCTGCGCCGGCTTCGCCGCAGGTCCCCTGGCGATCCCGCTGTTCGGCACCGAGGACGGCTTCGGCTTCGCGCTCACCGCTGTCTATCTCGCGCTCGTCGCCTTCGCCACGGCCACACTGATGTACTCGACAAGAACCGCGCCCGAGCCGTCATCAACACGTGATCTCTTCCGGTTCTTCGGCCAGGCACCGATGCTGATCGCCATGGTCTTTGCCTTCGGCTTTGCCGACATAGCAGCAATCTCGGCCATGCCGGTCTATTTCGTCAGGACGGGTCATTCAGAGGCTTTTGCTGCGATCAGCGTCACGGTGCTGGCGCTGCCGACCGCCCTTGCCCAGCCTTTCATCGGCTACGCCCTCGATCGGCTGCCGCGCCACCGGGTTGCCGTGGGCACCGCCTTCGTTGCGGCCCTCAGCTACCTCGCTATACCCTTCATCGACACACCGGCGCTGATCCTTGTCACCTTCGCGATGATGGGAGCGGCAAGTTTCTCGCTCTACACCTGCGCGCTCACCATGCTCGGAGAGAATTTCCGCGGCAGCATGCTGGTCGCCGGGAGCGCTGCCTATTCCCTGATATACGCGATCGGCAGCGGTGCCGGATCGAGCCTCACAGGCATCATCATGGAGGTCGGCGGATCGGACGCAGGCCCGCTGTCTGTGGGAGCAGCCCTTACCGTCTTTACCGCCGCCTTCGTGCTGGCCAAGCGATAGTACTTTGCGCCAATCAAGCCGCAGACCGATCAGACTTGCTACGCCGGCTGGTTCCCCGCTGATTTGGAAACGGGTGTCTCCACCATCAATGCGACGATCCGCCTGACGACCGGGAGCACGAAGAGCGCCACCGGAAAGGCAACGACATAGGATACGCCCCAGGCCTGGAGGATACGCCAGTGAACATCCTCGACTAGGCCGACCACACGCAGCGTCGAGATGGCGGAAACGACACCTGACATCAAGAGCGACAGGATCATCGGCATGACGATCACCTGGGAGCGCGCCGGCAGCTTGCGCAGGCGACCCAGACGGCGCGACGGATCGGCCGTGACGCTCACGACAGCCACTCCCTTTTGATCGGATCGATGGATGCCACCAGGTCGAGCGCAAAGAAGGCGCGCGTATGCGCCAAGTGCATGTGTGTGTCGAGCGCCGCATGGCTGGCGAAGTCCTCGACCAGCAGGAAGAGACCCGGCTCCGATATCGACTGGTAGAAATCGAACTCCCGGCACCCGGCTTCAACGATCGTCGCCTTGCGCAGTTCAGCAAGGGCGGTGCGCATCCTGTCGGCCTGCCCCGCCCGTGCCTGGAGGCGAACCACTTTTCTCACGCTATCCTGTCTGTCCGTCTCGGCCATGCTGGGCTCCTCTCGTTCGGGAACCCATGTGTTGCATCCAAACCCTTCTGTGCGATATTCCCTAATGCCGCGCATTTAATGTGAGATTTTGCACAATGATGGACTGGGACGACCTGCGCTATTTCGCGGCCCTTGTCGATGACGGATCGCTTTCGGCCGCCGCCCGCCGCCTGAAGGTGGATCACGCGACGGTGGCGAGGCGGATCAGCGCTCTGGAGGCAAAGCTCGGCATTCGCCTGGTGGACCGCCGCCCCCGTCGCTATCTGCTGACGCCAGAAGGGGTTCGGGTTGCCGAGCATGCACGGCGCATGGAACTGGAAGCCTTCGCGCTTGAGCGATCGATACAGTCTCCGCCAGGCGCAAGGGTGGTCGAGATCTCGGTGAGTGCGCCGCCAATGATTGTCAGCGGCCTGATCACGCCGCGGATTGCCGCGTTCCGCGCGACGAACCCAAACATCCGGCTTCATCTTCTGGGCAATATCCGAAACATTTCTCTGACGCGCCGCGAGGCGGACATCGCGCTGCGCCTCAGCCGCCCCACGGATACGACACTTGTCATCCGCAAGGCCGGGACGATCCTCTACCGGCTTTATGCGTCGCCGCAGTATCTCGCCTCGCACATGCCACCAGACTACGAGTTCGTAGCCTTCGACGAATCCGTCGGCGAGATAGCCCAGCAGCACTGGCTTGAGGCGGTCGCGGGAGCGCGCCCGATCACATTCCGCACGAATGAACTTGCGATCCAATGCGCCGCAGCCGAAGCCGGCCTCGGCATTGCCGCCCTGCCAGATTTTGCAGCGAAACGGCTCGGGCTGTCGGAAATGGACGAAACGACCGGAGCCTTTGCCCGCGAGGCCTGGCTTACCTATCATCAGGACCTTCGGAACAACGCCGCCGTCTCCACGGTCGTCGCGTTCCTGGCAGACTGCCTGCCGAAGTGATTGCGGAAATGCGCGGCATTAGGTAGCAAAGGCCACCAAAGCGGTTTCGGTGCCGTACTTGCCCGCCATTCAGTCGATGTCTGTCTGAATCCAGCGGGTGGAGTGGTGAATGTCGATCGTCTGTAGCCGTCCTGGACCAATATTCTCGAACCTGTGTGGAACGCCCGCGGGTCCCAATACGGCTTCTCCCGCGCCAGCTTCGATCACATCGTCTCCAACAAAGAACCTCGCCCTTCCCGCGACAACGACAAAGGTTTCATCATAAGGATGAACATGCAACCGTGGGCCTTCTCCTAGCGTATCATTGCCATAAGCAAGAACAGTGATTGGCCCATTTATAGCCTCTCCCGGGAGTACGCCGCGCCACGGGCCCTCCGCCTGGGAATTGTAAACGTAACCTTTGGTAGCGGCTCTACCGTCAGGTGTGACTGTTTCTGGATCAAAATCTCTTCGCGTCACAGCTCAACTCCGTGAAACACTGTCTATTCGAAGGTATGGCTGCAAACTAGTGCGTGCCCTACCACCTCAGCGATACTCGTAAAACTCTTTCGATCGGCACTTTATCTCTATTTGTGACAGAACATCCTTCTTGATGAAAGTCGAGACCATCGTCACCCCGCTCCGCCCCAGGGACACGAGACTGCGCGTCGAGATGGCTGCTCATGGCGCGTAGTGGACAATGTGCGACGTCTGCTATTGGCCCAAAGCCGCCAACGCCGCATCGTTATCGGTTAGTGGCATTTGCTACATAGTTCCGGAAATGCGACGGCGCCCAAGGCATCTCACGAGGAGCTCTCTTCCGTCGCTCCAGGCACCTCGCGAATAGCCTTTCTGCCGTCACCCCGGACTTGATCCGGCATCCAGTCACGGCGCGTCGGCGCCGTGAATAACCTCGCCTGTTTCCGTGGGACTGCCTAAGTCTTTCGCGCGATGGACATCGCGCGCTGGATGCCGGATCAAGTCCGGCATGACGGAAACATCGGGTGCTGCTCGAAGGCATGAACGGCGCACAAAACTCCACAAAAAATTGGGGGCGAACCACCGGCCCGCCCCTCACCGTCATCGATATATTTGCCGCTCGCCTTAGACGAACTGGCTGAGGCCCGGGACGGAACCGACCACTTCGTCGACGACTTCGCTGCCGGCGTGTTCGCGTGCGACCGCGATCGTCTCCTTGGCAAGGCCTGTGATCTCGCCCATGCCAAGGCCCTGACTCATCAGCTGCTGACCAAGCGCCATAACGCCGCCGCCCATCTTGCTGAGCAGACCGCCGAGCAGACCGCCGGAGCCCTCGCCATTGTACTTTGCGACCAGCTCGGAAGCGCCGGGAATGGCTTCGATCATCTGCGCAACCGGCCCTTCGGCCGCCTCACGCTGGAGGAAGCCGAGCATCATGCCGATGGCTTTTTCAGCCGTGGCCGGCTCGATGCCAACATTTTCGGCGACGCGATTGACGAGATCGTTCATGGAAAGTCCTCCAGTATGCATTTGACGTTAACGTCAACGTTAACGGAATCGACCAACGAACTCAAGCGTGGGGAAAGCCAATTTATCGTACACAGGTCTTTCTCCCCTGTCACCACGGGTGTTGAAGTTCCGCATTCACCCTATAAAGTCTTCGAGGCGATTCAATGAATTCATCCGGGTGATACGGCACCGGAGTGCCCTCGCCAAGGGCCGGCATGCACAAGGGAGAAACCACAGTGAGCGAGACCATATTTCAGGACGGGAAGCTCTATATCGGAACCAGCCGCAAGCCGGACAACGCCATCAACAAGCCGGAATATCTCGAACTGAAATTCGGCAACCGGCATGGACTGGTGACCGGGGCCACCGGCACCGGCAAGACGATCACCCTGCAGATCCTCGCCGAAAGCTTCTCCAACGCTGGTGTCCCGGTCTTCTGCGCCGACGTGAAGGGCGATCTTTCCGGCATCGGCGCTATGGGCGAAGCGAAGGACTTTCTCCTCAAGCGCGCCGAAGAGATTGGCCTCCAGCCCTACGATTTCCACGAGTTCCCGGTGATCTTCTGGGATCTCTATGGCGAAAAGGGCCATCGCGTCCGCACGACCATAACCGAGATGGGGCCGCTGCTCTTGTCGCGGCTGATGAATGCAACGGACGCGCAGGAAGGTGTGCTCAACATCGCCTTCAAGATCGCCGACCAGGGCGGGCTGCCGCTGCTCGACCTGAAGGACCTGCAGGCACTGCTGAACTACATGGGCGAGAACGCCACCGAGCTTTCCAACCAGTTCGGCTTCATCTCCAAGGCTTCCGTCGGCTCGATCCAGCGCGAACTGCTGATCCTTGAACAGCAGGGCGCAGAGCATTTCTTCGGCGAGCCCGCCCTAAAAATCTCCGACATCATGCGCACCACCAATGACGGACGCGGGGCGATCTCGGTGCTGGCCGCCGACAAGCTGATGATGAACCCGAGGCTTTACGGGACCTTCCTGCTCTGGCTGCTCTCCGAGCTGTTCGAGGAACTGCCGGAAGTCGGCGATCCGGACAAGCCGCGGCTCGTCTTCTTCTTCGACGAGGCGCACCTGCTCTTCAACGATGCGCCGAAGGTTCTGATCGAGCGCGTCGAACAGGTGGTCCGCCTGATCCGCTCGAAGGGCGTGGGCGTCTATTTCGTCACCCAGAACCCGCTCGACGTGCCCGAGACCGTTCTGGCCCAGCTCGGCAACCGCGTCCAGCACGCGCTGCGTGCCTATACGCCGCGCGAGCAGAAGGCGGTCAGGACCGCCGCCGACACCTTCCGCCCCAATCCGGATTTCGATTGCGCCACGGTTATCACCCAGCTCGGCACCGGCGAGGCATTGGTCTCGACGCTCGAGGGCAAGGGCGCGCCGTCGATGGTGGAGCGCACGCTTGTCCGTCCGCCGGCCTCGCGCGTGGGACCGCTCACCGATGCAGAACGCGCCAACGTGCTGAAGGTCAGCCCGGTTGCCGGCCTCTACGACGAGGATTTCGACCGGGAATCGGCCTACGAGATGCTGGCAGCACGGGCGAAGAAGCTCGAGGCGCAGCAGCAGGCCGAACAGGAGGCAGCGCAGCAACAGCAGAACGGCGGCAGCCGCTGGACGCTGCCGGGCTTCGGCGACGACGAGCCGACGCCTTCCGGCACGGCCAAGCCGAAGGGCCGCACCGGTTACCAGCGCGAAACGGTCGTCGAGGCGGCGATGAAATCCGCCGCCCGCAGCATGGCCAACTCGCTTGGCCGCGCCATCGTGCGCGGCATCCTAGGAAGCCTGAGGCGGTAGCTCTACCACGACGTTTGAGTTTCTTTGGGCGGTCGTTTGGCCGCCCAACGGAACCGACTCCCGGTCCATTCATCAATTGCAGCGGCTACCCGACCGCACGATTTGATTGACTTCCGCTCCGATGAAGCGGCTTGATGATCCTTGTCAAACCGCGAGGAGGTTGCAGGATGCCTACCTTCATCATCGAGCGAGACATACCCGGAGCGGACAAGCTGAGCGCAGACCAGCTCTGCAATGTATCCGCCACGTCGAACAAGGCCATGCGGGAGCTCGGCAAGCCCTACAAGTGGATCACGAGCTACGTCGCCGGTGACAAATTCTACTGCGTGCACGAGGCGGACAGCGCGGACGTCATTCGCGAGCACGCCAGGCTCGGCGGTTTTCCGGCAGACAAGGTGACGGAGATTACCGCCATTATCGGCCCGACCACAGAGACGGACGGCAAGATGGGCTCGTAGCCGCGAAATGCCGACAAGTTGCCGCAAGGCGCCGGGATGTGCCATAGGCGGGCGTTGAAACGGCCGCCCGCAGCATGGCCAAATCGCTCGGCAGCCATCGTGTTCTTGGGAGGCTTGAGGCGGTGACCTCTATCGCGTTTTTTTTGCGATGGTGAGATCAATATGGTGTTTTACTTTCGCTTCGAAACGCTATTGAACTGAAGCGAGCGTTGTAGTTTGCGGTACCGTTGGCAGTTCGTTCAGCATCGACGCGATCGCGCTCCTCACAAGCCCTGCGATCGTTATTGCTTCCTCCAAGGTGATCGCTGCCTCAGGGTGAACAATCGGGTTCCTATATAGATCTTTCAGCTGAGCTAGAACGGCGATCACTTTTGGGTTCGCGTGCGGTGTAAGCGCCCGAATGTAAACGCCCAAATTTCTTTGCTTCGGTTCCGCATGACCCTTTGCCACCTCCGAATAGTAACGTCGTACGACGGCTTCCAATGCCCGGAAAAGATGAAACGCGCCAGCAGTCCCCAGTTCAAACGCTATACATCGAGCCGCTTCCCTTGCGTCAAAGACCGCTTCTGGAACTTTCGTTTGGAGATCAGGCGGCATTATAGCCTCTCCACCACTGAGCAGCGCCTCGGTACTGTAGGGCGGCTTTCCCGAAACAAAGAATGTCGGCAGCGTAGCTAACTCCGCGTTTAGAATAGTTTTAAACTCTTTTCGCCTATGCTCAATCAACCATGCATCCGCATCATCCAGGCTACCAGTATTTTTTCGCGTGAGTATATCAGAAAGTTTTGCATGCAACTTCTCAGCCGCTGAACGCGAACTGATGATTGAATTACTGTACAGACTTTGATTTAATAGCGCATCCAGATTGAAGTGCGCGAAATAAATTTGCCCCCAGTTTTCCGTAAGAGGCGTTCCCGGTTTTATATCCTGAAGTGCATCTACTGCCTGCACAACGTCAATCACCCATGTCAATGAAATCCTAATCAATAGGCACTCCGTTACCTGAGACCGCCGCTGCGGCGATCATAAAATTACCTGCAGCTTACCGTATTCGACATCGACGGAAACCAATCGTCTTCGCGCCCCCACGTTAACGCTGCGTTTCCTCAAAATCCACACTCGCTTCGAGTCTGCAATTCTTGCTTGCGAGCAGCACCTTCGCCGGTACTTCACCCAACTTGCAATGGCCGTCTACCTCTGATTAGCTCCTCGCATACGCAAAACCGGACCGATTCCCGCATGACTGTCGCGCGGCGCCGGCGCCTGATCCGGCGCCAACGGAGTTCTGTCGGCCTCGCGCTCGTCGCGGCCATCTCGTTTCTCGCCGGCATGACCGACGCGATCGGTCTGATGGCGGTCGGCGAATTCGTCTCGTTCATGAGCGGCAACACCACCCGCGCCTCCGTCGCGATCGCCGATGGCGACACGTTTCGCGCGATTCTGCTGTTGACAGGGCTCGCTGCCTTCGTGTTCGGCAACAGTGCTGGGGTCATCATCGCCAGCCGCTTCAGGTCGCATGGCGTGCTGCTCTGCGTAACCGCTCTGCTTGCGGCCTCCGCACTCGTTCCGGATATCCGCGAGGCACGGTTCCTGCTTCTGATCTTCTCGATGGGAACGATCAATGCAGCCGTCGAGCAGATCGAAGGACTGCCGATCGGCCTGACCTATGTCACCGGTGGGCTTTCCCGTTTCGGACGCGGTCTCGGGCGCTGGATCCTGGGTGCGCGCAACAACCAGTGGCTCGTCCAGCTCGTACCGTGGAGCGGCATGCTGGCGGGCGCAATCGCCGGCGCAATGCTGCAGCGTCACACTGCCGGCGCAGCCGCCTGGGCGCCCTTCATCGTCGCCGCGCTCGTGACGGCGGCCTCGATCCTCATCCCCCGGCGCTGGTCGGCCCGTTTTGCCCCGCGCTAGGGCTTCACCGCCGGAGATTGCAATCGGCACCGCTTGATGCTATCGAAACCCTCTCGAATTAACCGCGCGAAAGGAGGGCGGACGTGAGATTCGATTTCCTGCCCAATCTGACGCATGGTCCCGATCGTGCCCTGCAAATGCGTTTGCAGGGCTGACCAGAGACCGTTTTCTCGACACCTGTCCCTGGTCTGCCCCTCGTGGCAGCGTGCGTCCATGCGTGACGTGCGCAAATTTCAATGCTTCCGAGTTCGAACGCGCCCTTCGATGATGGCTGAGGCCCTCGATGCGGCGTTCGCTTGGATTTCGATCAGGGATCGATCATGTCGCTCATCAATATCCGCAATCTCGGCGTCACCCTTGCCGCGCCGCTTTTTTCCGGCTTGAACCTTTCTGTCAACGCCGGCGATCGCATCGGCCTCGTCGCGGCGAATGGCCGGGGCAAGTCCACGCTCTTCCGCTGCATTGCCGGCGATATCGAACCCGGCGAAGGCGAGATCACCAAGGCGCGCGGGCTGACGGTCGGCCACGTCGAACAGAATGTGCCGCCCGCCCTGTTTGGCGCCACCTTCCACGAGGCCGTGCTCGCCGCCTTGCCGGCCGATCAGGCCGAGCATGAAAGCTGGCGCGTCGATGTGGTGCTGGAATCGCTGGAGGTGCCCGAGGCGTTTCGCACGCGCGCCCTCTCGCAGCTCAGCGGAGGCTGGCAGCGGCTGGCGCTTCTGGCCCGGACCTGGGTCACAGAGCCGGACGTGCTGCTGCTCGACGAGCCGACGAACCATCTCGACCTGAACCGCATCTTCCAACTGGAAGAATGGCTCAACACCCTGCCGCGCGACGTGCCGGTGGTCATGTCCAGCCACGACCGCGCCTTCCTCGACGCCACGACCAACCGGACGCTGTTTCTGCGACCCGAGCGGTCGCAGGTCTTCGCCCTGCCCTATTCGCGTGCCCGGGCGGCGCTCGATGAAGCCGATGCCGCGGACGAACGGCGCTACCAGCGCGATATGAAGACGGCGCAGCAGCTGCGCCAACAGGCGGCCAAGCTGAACAATATCGGCATCAATTCCGGCTCCGACCTTCTCGTTGTGAAGACCAAGCAATTGAAGCAGCGGGCGGAGAAGTTGGAGGATTCGGCCAGGCCTGCGCATCTCGAACGCTCGACCGGCGCTATCCGGCTCGTCAACCGCGGCACGCATGCGAAGGTGCTGGTCACGCTGGAGGACGCGGCAATCGAGACTCCGGACGGCACCCTGCTTTTCCGCACCGGAAAACAGTTCGTCTGCCAGGGCGACCGCATCGTGTTGCTCGGACACAACGGCGTGGGGAAGACGCGCCTCGTCTCGGCGCTGAAGGCGGCGATCGAGGGCACGGGCGTGGCCGGCATCAAGGCGACACCCAGCCTCGTGCTCGGTTACGGCGACCAGGCGCTTGCCGATCTCGCCGATGCCGAGACGCCGTTGCGCACGA
Source organism: Rhizobium sp. ARZ01 (assembly GCF_014851675.1). Taxonomy (NCBI): domain Bacteria; kingdom Pseudomonadati; phylum Pseudomonadota; class Alphaproteobacteria; order Hyphomicrobiales; family Rhizobiaceae; genus Rhizobium; species Rhizobium sp. ARZ01. The sequence continues at coordinate 444,459 of NZ_JACVAE010000001.1, read as the reverse complement.
TCATCCGGCGCTTCGACATCGGTGACCAGCGGGCGCGCACGCTGCTTGTCGGCGCGGGCATGACGATCGAAATGCAGGGGCAGCCGATCGGCCGGCTTTCCGGCGGCCAGAAGGCACGGCTGGGCATGCTGGTCCTGCGGCTGACGAACCCGAACTTCTTCCTGCTCGACGAACCCACCAACCACCTCGACATCGAGGGGCAGGAGGCGCTGGAAAGCGAGCTGACGGCGCATGAGGCAAGCTGCCTGTTCGTCTCGCACGACCGCAGCTTCGTTCGCGCTGTCGCCAACCGCTTCTGGCTTGTCGAAAAGCGCCGGCTGGTCGAGGTCAATGGGCCGGAGGCATTCTTTGCGGCGGCGGGGAAACGGGAGTAACCGCCCTTTCTCCCCTCCCCGCTGGGCGGCCGCAATGTCCGCGGCCGCCTACTCGCCGGGTCGCTCGAGGCGCGGATCGTTGCCAAAATCGGTGCACGAAAACTCGATGCGCATCGCGGGGAACTCGCAGATCGCCTGCACGCCGTGCGTCGATAAACGGATGCGCCAGGTCTGGCGCTCCAGCGGCTTCGGCTCGGCAAAGGCGCGGGCCGAAAGGAGCGCAACATTTGCGCCACTTTCGGGATCGCGCACCGATCGGTATCGGATCGCTTCAATTCCGGCCAACCGGGCCGTCTCGGCAAGCGCCTGGCAGGCGGCATAGTCGATCGGATTGCTCCAATACTGGTGATCGCGAACAAGAGGCGGCATCGTGAGATCGATCGCCGCCTTTGTGCCGGTCGCCACCGAGAAGGCCGTGTAATCAGCGGCATTCGCAGGAAACGGCGTTTCGGGCGATTCCGCGTAGAACAACAGTCGGTAGAAGGCCATTTCCGCGAGAGCGGTTGTCACCGCTTCTGCGGCATAGAAGACACCCAAAGTGCGCCCGGCCCTGCGAAACCGGGAGCCATGCGGATAGATTGCGCCGTAGCGGAAGGGTGTCGCGAGCAGGTAGTCGAGGCCCGCGCACTCGGGTGGCAGCACGGGCTTGCTTTCCTCGAGCAACCCTTCGAGCAGTGTTTGCTCCTCCAGCGTGTCGACAAGCTTCAGCGTCGAGACGCGATGCTGCGCCTCCACCAGTCGCCAGACCGGCTTTGCAAAGGCGCGCGCCTCAGACGAGAGCGCGTCGGGCGTCCAGATAGGCAAGGACATCGGTGAGGCCGGAAATGGAAATAATGCGATCGATGGGCCGGCCGCCGAGGACGCGATTGTCCGCAGTCATCCATATGCGGGAGACCGCCTCGTCACCGCCGGTGATGGCGTCGAGCGACCGGAACAGACGGACAAGCAGAACAGCGAGTTCGAACGGCTTGCTGCCGCGCTCCAGCGTAAAATCATCCCTGCGCATGCGCGACACGCTTGCCTCGGAAAGGCCGAGCACGCCAGCCAGCACACGCGCCGAAAGCCCGAGCTGCTCGGCGGCGCGCACCACCGCCTTGGTCATCACCGCCCCTTCCCCTGCCGGAGCGGAAGCCTGCCTGATATCGAGCGTAAGCATGACACCCATCCTTTCCTTTGAAAATTATAGCATAGAAAATTTCGAAGGAAAGGTTCGTTGCTGCGATCCCGAAGACCAATTCGGAATCGCAGTGGGACTGATCGCTTTCCTCAGACAACCGTGGTTTTGACGTTCAGGTTATCGCGGGTGGCGTGGCTATAGGGGCAAACCACATGGGCCTTCTTGGCAAGGTCCTCGACGATTGCCTTGTCGACGCCGGGGACGGAAACCTCAAGCGCGGCCTCAATGCCGAAGCCGGTGCCATCTTCGCGCGGGCCGATGCCGACGGTCGCCGTCACTTTCGCTTCATCCGGGATCTTTATCTTCTCCTTGCCGGCGACGAATTTCAGCGCACCGAGATAACAAGCAGAGTAGCCGGTGGCGAAGAGCTGCTCTGGATTGGTGCCGCGGGCACCGTCGCCGCCGAGTTCCTTCGGCACGGTGAGCGTGACGTCGAGCACGCCGTCTTCAGAAGCGCCATGGCCTGCACGGCCGCCGGTGGCGGATGCCTTGGTGGTGTAGAGTATCGGCATGTCTGATCTCCTTCCTGGTTGATGGTCGATATGTAGCGCATAACTCAATTGCGCACAATATAATTTTGCACATTGCACTTTCAGGGCACTGCTGCGACAATGGCGCATGACCCGCAAACCTCACACGGCCGATGGACAAATGCCTGACGACGGGATGCTCTTTCTCGATCGCCAGCTCTGTTTTGCCATCTATTCGGCGGCGCACGCGTTCAACCGCACCTACAAGCCGCTGCTCGACCCTTACGGACTGACCTACCCGCAGTATCTGGTGCTGCTGTCGCTCTGGCAAGACGACGGCAGAAGCGTGAAATCGCTGGGCGATGCCCTTCACCTCGATTCCGGCACCCTCTCCCCGCTGCTCAAGCGGCTGGAAGCCAGCGGCTATATCGAGCGCACCCGCGACCGGGCTGACGAACGGCAGGTGTTGATCACGCTGACGCGAAAGGGCAAGGACATGCGGCAGGAGGCCAAGGCCATCCTGAAGGAGATCGGCAAGGCGGCCGGCTGTTCCGCCGATGAACTTGACGGGTTGAGCGCCAGCCTCCGGGACCTCGCCGGCAATCTGCGAAATTTGCAGAAACTCGCCGATGATTGACGGATCGCGAATGACGCTGGAGGAATGCCAATGCTCCGCTGAGCGATGACCGGCGCTGCGACCTCGAAAGCCGCTCACGGCCGATTACCCGGGGGAGATCGCAGCGCTTATTGCCGTTTTGGGCATGCCTAATCGGCCTATCGAGCTGGTAAAAAATGGCAAAGCGATATCGTACGACCTTTCGCCTTCGACGGCTGATACTGGACGAGATGGAGGCGGCATCACGTGTGCTGCGCGCCTCGTTCGACGAACGTCTTCCGTGGCTCGCCGGCCTTCATACACCGGCGGAGGATCGCGCGTACTTCCGCGAACATCTCCTCAAGAGCTGCGAGATCTGGGGCGCTGTCGACAGCGAACTTGTAGGCATCATCGCTTTCCGCGACGGATGGATTGATCAACTTTACGTCCTGACGAGCCGCCAGGGACAAGGTGCGGGAAGCGCGCTTCTCGGCGTCGCCACGACGCGCAATTCGCACCTCCAGCTATGGACGTTCCAGCGCAACGGACCGGCGCGTGCCTTCTATGAACGACACGGCTTCGTAGCGATCAGCGAAACCGACGGCAGCGGCAACGAGGAGCGCGAACCTGACGTGCTCTACCGTTGGGAACGGGATAGAATTTTGGCGGATCAACCAAGCTGAACCCCGCGTTCTGCCAACTTTTAAATCACGACGATCGGGGACCTGTTGGGCACGCGGTTGTAGAGATCGATGACATCCTGGTTCAGGAGACGCACGCAGCCGGAGGAAACGGCGCGGCCGATCGATTTCCATTCCGGCGTGCCGTGCAGACGGTAGAGCGTGTCCTGGCCGTTCTGAAAGATGTAGAGGGCACGTGCGCCCAGCGGATTCGACAGGCCGGGCGACATGCCGCCGTTGCGGGCGGAATACGGACGCAGTTCGGGCTGGCGCTCAACCATCGAATCCGGCGGGGTCCAGCGCGGCCAGGCCTGCTTCCACTGGATGACGCCTCGCCCGGACCAGGCAAAACCTTCTCGGCCAATCCCGACGCCATAGCGCATGGCCCGGCCGCCCGGCTGGGTGAGGTAGAGATAGCGATTGGCGGTGTCGACGATGATCGTGCCGGGCGCCTCGCCGAACGGATCCTCCACCTCGTGACGCAGGTAGCGGGCGTCGATCTGCCTGTAGGGGACCTGCGGAACGGTGAAGCCGCCGTCGATGCGCGTGGCATAGATCCCCGCATATTGCGGATCGAGGCTCGGGATGCCTGTCGGCAGCATGGCCTCTTCGTAGGGCCCCTGGTCAGGATCGCGGCCCTCGAGATACGCACCGGGGACCCCTTCGAGGGCCGGATTGCGATAGACCGGGTCGGTCTCCCAGCGGAAGCGATCGGTATTCATCGAAGAGGTGCAACCGGCGAGCGCAGTTGCCGTCGCCAGCCCGGAGAAGCGCAGGAAACGGCGGCGGGAAAGAAGAAGTTCTGGGGCCATGATCTAGCGACGCAATCCGTGAAATACCGAGAAACGCAAGCAGCAATCGGGCACGCACCTACCTCTGCCAACGAGATAAGATCGTCACCGTGCCGCAATTGTGGCATCGCCGGCTGGCGCGTGGCTTGCCACGATCACTTTCTTTCACAATTCAGGTAGTGACGGGAAGCAACCGGCGATTACGTTTCTGCTCCTCCGCTCGCCTCCACCAACGCCATCAGCGTCTCCAGCCGGTCGGCATCGCGCGGCAGCTTGTCGTCGCGCAGGCGCGAGATCCGGGGAAAGCGCATGGCAACGCCGGACTTGTGGCGGGTCGAGCGGTTAATGCCTTCGAAGGCAACCTCGAGAACAAAACCGAAGTCCGGCTCGGCACGCACCGCACGGACCGGGCCGAAACGGTCGACCGTGTTGTTGCGCACGAAGCGGTCGAGCACCTCGAGCTCGGCATCGGTAAAGCCGAAATAGGCCTTGCCGACCGGCACCAGCATGTCGCCCTCCGGCCCGCCCGCCCAGACGCCGAAGGTGAAATCGGAATAGTAGCTCGACCGCTTGCCATGGCCGCGCTGAGCGTACATCAGCACGGCGTCGACGTTATAGGGATCGCGCTTCCACTTGAACCACGGCCCCTTCAAGCGACCCGCCTGGTAGGCGCTGTCGAACCGCTTGATCATGACGCCCTCGATCACCGGATCGGGCGGTGCGGAGCGCAGGCGGTCGAGTTCCTCCCAGTTCGAGAAGGGCACGAGCGGCGAAAGATCGAAGCGGTCGTGCGGCGCCTTCTCGATGACCTCAGTCAGCCGCGCGCGGCGGGTCGAAAAGTTTTCCGGGCGAACGTCCTTGTCGCCGTCGAAAAGCACGTCGTAGGCACGTACGAAGGCGGGGTAATCCTCCAGCATCCGCGCATTCACCGTCTTGCGGTTCAGGCGCTGTTGCAGGTCGGAGAAGGTGCGCGTCTGACTGTTCGAACGCGACGTGCCACCGACCAGGAGCTCGCCATCGATCACGCCCTCGAAGGTGATGGCGTCGAGGATGTCCGGGAAGGCTGCGGAAATGTTGTCGCCGGATCGCGAGTACAGCCGGCGCGTCGGACCGGAAGCGGAGAGCTGGACGCGAATGCCGTCCCACTTCCATTCGGCGGCGAAATCGGCCGGATTGAGGCTGTCGAGATCGCCCTCGCCGACCGGATTGGCAAGCATGACGGAATGGAAGATCGCAGGTGTTGCCAGCACCGGGCGTTCGGCGCGCCCCTCCAGCCAGGCAAACAACGGCTCGTAGGGCGGCTGCAGGCCGTGCCAGAGCGTTTCGATCTCGGTGATGTCCTTGCCGGAAAAGTCCGAAAGCGCCTGCTTGGCGAGCCGCGCCGAGACGCCGATGCGCAAGCCGCCGGTGACGAGCTTGATGAAAGCGAAACGGGCAGACGGGTCAAGCCGATCGAGCAAGTCGCGCACGACGGAGCGGACCTCGGTGCGACCGAGCGCGTTCATCCGTGTGACGACGGCGCCGAGCCGCGGCTGGCCGGCGTCGGCAATCCGGTCCTCGCGCTCCTGGTCCCAGACCAGCGAAATGGTCTCGGCGAGATCGCCGACATAGTCGTAGGAATAGCGAAACAGCACCTCGTCCATCCGCTCCAGCACGAGATCGCGCAGCATGGCGGGCTTGACGCTCTTCAGGTCGAGCGTGCCGGCGATCGCGGCCAGTCCGTAGCCACGATCGGGATCGGGCGTGTCACGGAAATAGTCGGCCAACAGCTTCAGCTTGCCGTTGCGTGACGGCGTCAGGACGAGGCGGTCGAGGAGTTCGGCGAAGGCTTTCATGTGAACTTAGCTAGCAGACGTCTGCGGTCCTTCAAGTTCCGTTGCCAATACCATACAACCACATATAAATCATCTACCTGAAATTGCATACGGCAAGACGATGACAGCTGAGATTGATGCAGAAGTGTTAAGTTGGTATCGGCAGTTCTCGCACGAGCATGGCCACCCAGACGACCATATAGCGTACAATCACTTCACTCTGATCGACGTAGGGGGCTTTGCACAAAGCGATGCGGGGATCATAGATCGATTGCCAGAATCGTATCGCTATTTTCTCCGTGAGGTTGGAGAGGGGCGCCTTAGGCAAGACAGTCACGGGAAATTCACCCCCCACTACGACAACGCATTCCTGTCATATGAAGAGATCGGGAGCATTCTCCGACGGGAGACGGTAGACTGTGATCGCACCAAGCTTCGGAGAATTTATCCTGCGCCTCAGGGAAGACGTCTGCTTTTACAGCAACACGTGAAATGGATCTCCGGGCGGTCTCGAGCCACGACGCGGAATCCAAACCTCGTTTCTCATCCTCAGTCGCCCTCGTCCTCGTAGCCGACCAGATGCAGCGGGCGGGCGGGAATGCCCGCGAGTTCGCACCAGCGCACCAGCGCCTCCTCGCGGCCATGTGTCACCCAAACCTCGGAGGGTGCCAGTTCGCGGATCGTCTCGGTCAACTCGGGCCAGTCGCAATGGTCCGAGATCACCAGCGGTAGTTCGACGCCGCCCTGCTTGGCGCGCTGGCGCACCATCATCCAGCCGGAGGCGAAGGCGACGAGCGGCTCGTTGAAGCGGCGCGCCCAGCGCTCGCCAAAGGCGGATGGAGGCCCGACGACGACCGCACCCGAAAGATCGGCTTTGTCACCCTTTTCCAGCGTCGCCGGACGTAGGTCGCCGAGTTCGATGCCGCGGCTGACATAGTATTCGCAGAGATTTTCGAGTGCGCCATGGATGTAGATCGGCTTGTCGTAGCCGCAATCGCGCAAGAGCCGGATCACCCGCTGCGCCTTGCCGAGCGAATAGGCGCCGACGAGGTGCGTGCGTTCGGGAAACTGTCTGAGCGAGGTGAAAAGCTTGCCGATCTCGCCACGGGGATCCGGGTGATGGAAGACCGGCAGGCCGAAGGTCGCCTCGGTGATGAAGACGTCGCAGGCGACCGGCTCGTAGGGCGCACAGGTCGGATCGTTGCCGCGCTTGTAGTCGCCGGAGACGCAGAAGCGGGTGCCGTTCACGGCAATCGCAATCTGCGCCGAGCCGAGCACGTGGCCGGCAGGATGGAAGGATACGCGCGCACCGCCAAGATCGATCTTTTCGCCATAGGCGACCGGCTGAGCCATGCCGCAGAAATCCGCCCCGTAGCGGATTGCCATGATGTCGAGCGTCTCGCGCGTTGCCAGCACTGCGCCGTGACCGGCACGGGCGTGGTCGGAATGGCCATGGGTGATCAGGGCTCGCGGCACAGGGCGCGTCGGATCGACGTAAAAATCGCCGGCGGGACAGTAGAGGCCGGCGGGCGCGGGATAGAGCAGACGATCTGGCTTCATGCCGGACAGGATAGGGACATTTGCGCCGCCCGCCAGAGCCATTTCTGCAACCAGCGCAGTTCGGAGCTACTGAGAAAGTAGAAAGGGGAGCGGACATCAGAGCGTACAAGCACGAGGCCGTGCGTTCATACGATTTTATGTGGCGAATGGCACCGACCGATAACGATGCGACATTGGCCGCTTTGCGCCAATAGTAGCCGCCCCTACAATCCTACAGCCGAGACAATTTGAACTTTTTCACGCGTAGTGGTTGGCGCTCGCGTCGAGCTTGGCACGGGCCTCGTAGAGGGGTAATTTCAAGCCTACCATAGAGGCACCTCAATCTGGCCTGCTCTCCAGATTACTCAAGCTTTGGTATAGCGAAAAATGCTGCCCCAAACCGGGCGGTGAACCAATCTGCACCGAACTCGCTGCAGCGCATACATTGAGAGCGTCAGGACATCATGATGAGACAGGGAACCACTAAATTTGCATTCCAGCAGGTTGATGTCTTTTCCTCCAAAGCATTGCTGGGCAATCCGCTGGCGGTTGTCATCGGAGCAGATTCCCTAACCGCATCTGAGATGGCTGCTTTCGCGCGCTGGACAAACCTTAGCGAAACGACCTTCCTTCTACAGCCGAGGTCGGCGGATGCCGATTACCGCGTTCGCATCTTTACACCTGTTGCTGAGTTGCCCTTTGCGGGCCACCCCACTTTGGGGAGCTGCCACACATGGCTGTCGTCCGGTGGAAGGCCAAAGAGTGGCGAGATTGTCCAGGAGTGCGAGGCGGGACTAATTCACATTCGGCGCAACAATGGACGACTTTCCTTCAAAGCCCCCGAGCTGCGCCGATCAGGCCCGGTGGAACTCGACACACTGACGCGAGTCCTCAATGGCCTGCGGTTGACCTCTGATGACATCGTCGACGCCAATTGGGTGGACAATGGCCCTGGCTGGATCGCTGTCCTATTGCGCTCCAGGGCTGACGTCCTCGCGCTTCGTCCGGATTTCGCCATCCTGTCCGGATTACGGGTCGGTGTCGTTGCCCCCTGGGATCCAACAAAGGATGGACGGGAAGCGGAATTCGAGGTGCGTGCCTTTTCCGCCGCCGGTTTTGAAGACCCGGTAACCGGCAGCTTGAATGCAGGCATCGCTCAATGGTTGATCGGTAACGGAATTGCTTCTTCATCATACATTGCCAGCCAAGGTACCGTCCTTGGACGGGAAGGACGTGTTTATGTGGAGCTGGTCGAAGATCAGATTTGGGTCGGTGGCGACGTTACGACTTGCATCGAGGGCGTCGCTGCCCTCTAAAATGCTCGTTATAGGCTAACTGGCCGCCACGATCGCATCGCTATCGATGGTATTCGCAAAGTCGGATGCGCCCCGCATCGAGGCGATACTGCATCAGCACGATACTGCATCAGCATCTGCATATCGATAATTACAAGCGCTTGTTCCAATTTCCAATCCTCTCCCGACCTGTGTAGTCGACGAATGGGGCCTACCACGGCCAATCATGTCCGCGAAGGGCCGTAAGCAGACGTGGTGGCATTTGCTACACAATTCCGCGATTTTGCCCCTCACCCTAGCCCTCTCCCCGCAAGCGGGGAGAGGGGAATGTGGCCCGCTTAGACATTGGGAGGGCAGGGTGCGGGGCGTGGGTGCCCGGCATGGCGGATGAGAAGCAGAAAATAGCCTGTGGCCCCAGACCGGAGCACTCCCCTTCAGGAAATAGCCGTCAGGCCGGCGCGCAATGCACTGGCATCGATGCCATCAAGCCCCGCTTCAACTGCGGCGTGGGTCTCGGTCCAGATCGGCACGGCGCGGGCGAGAAGCGCCCTGCCCGCCTCGGTCAGAAATAGCCGGCGGCCGCGGCGGTCGCGCGGGTCGGGCGAGACAAGCACAAGGCCGCGTCGTTCCAGCGGCTTCAGCGCCGCCGTCAGCGTCGTCCGATCCATCGCCAACAGCGAAGCGACCGGCCCCATCGGCGGTGGCTCGGGTCGATTGAGCGACATCAGCAGCGAAAACTGGCCGTTGGTCAGGCCAAGCGGCCGCAGCGCCTCGTCGAAGCGCCGCGCCAGCGCGCGCGCGGCTCTCTGGGCATGCAGGCAAAGGCAATGATCGCGCACATGCAGGGCCGTCTCGAAGGGAAGCTTTGTATTCTCAGCCATATCAGCTACTGTTGATATCAACATAATCTTGTCAAGAGGTTCCGTCGTCGCATCCGATGCGCGCTACCACTTGAAATAATGTAACGGCGCCCAAGTTCGTAGACTGGTTGCAGACGGCGCCGTCAGGGCGCGCCATTGGCACACCGATCGAAGGAGGCGACATGCAGAACGAAGTCACCACGCAGCATCATTGGCTCCAGCGCCTCGTTGGAGACTGGGACGTTTCCGCCGATGCGATCGACGGCCCGCCAACAAACAGCACCTGGACCGAGCGTGTCCGCCTGCTCGGCGGATACTGGGTCCTATGCGAGGGCCGCGGCCTCATGCCCGACGGCAAGGAGGGCGAGACGCTGATGACGCTCGGCTACGATCCGGCGCGTGACCGCTACATCGGCACCTGGGTCGGATCGATGATGAACTATCTCTGGCACTATGACGGCGTGATGGAGCCGACCGGTGATCTCCTGACGCTCCACTGCGAGGGCCCGGACTTCCAGAACCCCGGCAAGCGGGTACCCTACCAGGACATCATCACCTTCATCGACGAGCGGCACCGCACACTCACCGCCCTTGTGCGCAAGAACGACGGCAGCTGGAACAAGCTGATGGAGATGCATTATTGGCGCCGGGGTTAAGCCCACCACTAATCAGGAGGCGCTGTGATCGGGCACGGCCGGCTGGCAAGGGGCAAGATGGCAATGCGATGCGCGATAGGCCCCGCGCATCAATGCATGTTGCCCGCATCCCGATCCAAGCCCCCCCCCCTCAGAAGAGGAACGAGTCGTCGGTGAGGATAACTGAGCCTTTCAGGCGGATCATCAAATCCGTTTTGCCGTCACCATTAGTATCGCCCATCAACAAGGTTTCCGATCCGCTCTTCTGATACCGCAGTTGCCCGGCGTCTTTCGTAAATGCGCGTTTACCCACGAAATCAAAGTCCTGCATACCTGCAACCTTTGAATTGGCGTCCCAAAAGTGCAAATCGATGACATCGCCACCCTTCGCGCTGAAGTCGGTAATCAAGTCAGCAGATTTCTTCGTGCTGCCCGTATCCCCCTTGCGGAAGACGAAGTGATCTGCGCCCTTTCCTCCAGTCAGTGTGTCGGCACCTTTCCCGCCAGTGATGAAATCAATGTGTTTTGATCCCTTTAGGGAGTTTGCCTTCGACGTGCCCTTGATCTCCTTGGCAAAGACGACGCTCACGGTGACATACGTATCCTGCGTGAACGATCCACCTTGGCGCGCGGGGTGGCATTATGCCAGGCCTGTTCGATCGCTGTTGCTTCGCGCCTTTTCGTTCCATTTCCGTTCAATGTCCTGAGACGGTGTGCGTGCTGGCCTGAATCGCGGCGCTGGCGCCCTCCAGTTGTCCCGTTTCGGCACAATTTGAGCTGGCATGCTTCATGCATCCACGTCTGCAAGGAGCAGACATGGTTAGCAGACGGTTATTTCTATCTTCCATAGGCCTGGGCCTGACCGCCCTGCCCGCGCTCAGTGCCGGCACGCCGGTGCTGAACGTCGATCTGCGCGGCGCGATCGATGCGTCCGCGCATGGCGTCCGCCCGGGGGGAGACGACCGCAAGAGCAAGGCATTCGCCAAGCTCCTGCGCGAGGCTGCGGCGAAGAACCTGCCGGTTTTCCTGCCGCCGGGCGACTACCATGTTTCCAACATCGAACTTCCCGGCAACACCCGACTGACAGGCGTTCCGGGCGCGACACGCATCCTCTATGGCGGCGGCGGCCATCTCTTTGCGGGGCAAGACGTCGGCAGCGTCGTGCTCGAAAATCTCGTCATTGACGGCGGCAATCGCTGGCTCGACGACACGGTGCAAGGCCTCGTCCACCTCGGCGGCGCGCGCGAGATCCGTATCGAGAACTGCGAGATCAAGGGCTCGGCCAGGTCCGCGCTGTATCTCGAACGCTGCGGAGGGCGCATCGAGAACAACCGCATTTCCGGCGCTGCGGACTTCGCCGTCTACGCGATGGAAAGCAGCGGCCTGTCGATCACAGCCAACACGGTCGTCGAGTGCGCCAACGGCGGCATTCTCGTGCATCGCTGGGAAAAGGGGCGAGACGGTACGATGGTCTCCGGCAACCGTATCGCGCAGATCGCTGCGACGAAGGGCGGCACCGGCGAGTATGGCAACGGAATCAACATATTTCGCGCCGATGACGTGATGGTTACAAACAACCACGTCTCCGACTGCGCCTTCTCGACGATACGCTCCAATGCCGGATCGAACGTGCAGATTGCTGGCAACACCTGCCTCAACTCCGGTGAGACGGCGATCTATTCCGAGTTCGGTTTTGAAGGCGCCATCGTCAACGGCAACCTGATCGATGGGGCCGCCAACGGCATCCTCATCGTCAACTTCAACGAAGGCGGCCGGCTTGCGACGGTGACGGGCAATGTGGTGCGCAACCTGCGGCTTGAAGGGCCTTACGTGCACGACGGCGCAGGTTTCGGTTTCGGCATCGCGGTGGAAGCGGACACCGTGGTCAGCGGCAACACGGTCGAAAACGCACCGAAATACGGGCTGATGCTCGGCTGGGGGCCATTCATGCGCGGGCTTGTCGTGAACGGAAACCTCGTGCGCGGCACGCCCGTCGGCTGTGCGGTGACCGTGGTCGAGGGCGCCGGCTCGGCGCTGATCTCTGGCAACATATTCGAGGAAACGCCGCAAGGGGCCATTGCCGGTTATCGCTGGAACGAGCGGGCCACCGGAGAGCTTTCGGACGAACCCGAGCGGTTCGCGCATATCACGATTGAGCGCAACCGTACGGGATAAGTCGGGCAGGCGCTCCCGCGGCGCGCGTCCCGGGGACGTGCCCGCGGTCAACTTCTAAACGGCCGCCGGGGATGACAGGGCGGCCGCGAAACTCGCCCCTCCGCTTGCCCGAACGCCGGAGGGGTGATGGGGCGGATGGGGAAGGCTGCTCTGCGTGCCTTCCCCATCTTCGCACCCGTCACATCTTGTGGACTTCGCCTTCCTTCTGACCGTGCTGCTTTTCGTCCTTTTTCTTTGGCGGTCCGACATCGAACTCGACCGCGACCGGACCGGCCTTCTCGAAGTTCAGCGTGGCAGCGAACTTCTCGCCCTCCTTGAAGGGCTGCTTGATCGCCATGAACATCACGTGCAGCCCACCGGGCTTCAGCTCGACTGCGGCGCCGGCGGGGATTTCGATGCCGTCCTTCAGCTGGCGCATCTTCATCACGTCGTTCTCCATCGCCATTTCATGGAGTTGCACATCGTCGGAGACTGGCGAGGTGATGGAGACGAGGCGATCGGCTTCCTTGCCGTGATTGACGATTTTCATGAAACCGCCACCGACCGGCGCCCCCGCCAGCGTCGCTCTCGAGGCCGGATGATTGATTTCGAGGTTTCCAGCCTTGTAGTCATGCGCAAATGCGCCAAAGGCAGGAGCGGCACACAGAATGGCTGCTGCCAGCATTTTCGGAAGTATTTTCATATCAATTCCCTTTCGTTGGGTGAGAAATTTGAAAGCGCAGATGACTCGCAACCGGCGCAGAACTTGTTAAACGGGCCTCATTCGTACAGCCCTTTTGCTTGCTGAACATTCGAGCACCATTCCGTTCGACGGAGATTGTCCAAACGCAATTTCCTACACGCTTTTCGCCCGAATTCCGGTCGGCATGGATCGGACCGGCAGTCCAGTCGATTGCCCGATGCGAAGCCGAAGCAGCGCCAGGCTGCCGTGAAAGCGTGGAAATATCCGTAGCGGCATTTGCCGGTACGCCGGATAAAACGGTCATGCGATGTTTCCGTCGAAATGAGTTGGCAAGCCATGCGCGTGCATGGCGGCTCGAGATCAGATCGACAGGTGGGGTGGCGCCGTGGGAGGTGCCCCAGGCTCGTAACGCTGGCCGGTGACCACAGCCTCGATGAGCGGGCGATCGCCGACGACCCGGAAGGGAACAACCTTCCCTACGAGATCGGCCGGCGTGGGAAGAAGGATCGCGCCACCAATGCGGCAGGCCTCGCAGCCTGGACCAAGACCCGATTTGGCCTTGCCATGCTCGATGCCGTCATTGATGCAGAGGTCGGCGATGGTGCCGTCCGGCAGCGTGATGGCCGCCAATTCGGCCGGCGACAACGGTGCGGCGACAACCGGTTTATGAGCGAACGACAAAAATACAAGGGCGAGCATGCAGAGCATGCGCACAAGCACAGAAGACTTGCTACCCTTAAGGTCCATCGTTTCCTCATCATCCGCATGATCGCGAATGCTGCCGCCATAGCTCTTCTTCCAGCGGCAGGTCAATGCGGCAATGTGTACAGAAGGTGGCGACGAAGCCATCACGACATTTCATCGATCGATCACGCCCACAGCCTATGACCTTGCGACGCAAACACCTAGTGTGCGCCTCCAGAAACGGGGAGAATCGCACATGCTCACGATCTATGGCGTCTATCGCTCGCGCGCTTCGCGCAACTACTGGATGGCCGGTGAACTCGGCATTCCGTTCGTCTCGGTGCCCGTCATCCAGGGATACCGGCTCGATAATCCGACTGCCGCCGACGCGCCGCTCAACACGCTCTCGCCGGCGTTCCTGAAGGTCAATCCGGCCGGCCTGATCCCCTGCATTGACGACGGCGGCTTCGTCATGAACGAATCCTTGGCGATCAACCTTTACCTCGCCCGCAAGCATGGCGGCCCGCTTTCCGGCCAGACAGTGACGGAAGAGGCGGAAATGTTGCAATGGACAATGTGGGCGGCAACCGACGTGGAACCCCACGCCGTCAAGATCATCCTGACGCTCGACAAGAACGCCACCGACAGCGAAGAGGGCCGGCTTACGATCCGCGCCGCCACGGAAGCCTTGAAGAAGGCGTTTGCACTTCTCGACACGCGACTTGCCGCGACCGGCCATGTTGTCGGCGACCGCTTCACCGTGGCGGATCTCAACCTTGCGGAAGTGTTCCGCTACGCGATGAGCCAGACAGAACTCTTCGATGCCGCGCCGAACGTAAAGGCCTGGCTTGCCAACTGCCAGGCGCGGCCGGCCTTCAAGGCCATGTTCGAGGCGCGCGTCAAGGAAGCGGAATAGGAATTCTCTCGGCATTGTCGCCGATGCTTTCGGCAATCGCCTGTTTCATCCAGCCCTTGAACAAACTGACCTTGCGCGGCTCCCGGATATCGGGGGCCGTGACGAAGTAATAGCCCATGCCCGTCCTGACGCGGATGTCGAAGGGTGCCACCAGCCGCCCCTCCTGCAGCGCCCAGGACGCAAGGATCGGCCAGGCGAGCAGCACCCCCTGCCCCGCCAGTGCCGCGTCGAGGCAGAGCGAGGCGTCGCTGAACACGTGACGCGTTTTCGGCGCGGGCTGATCGAGCCCGGCCGCCTTCAGCCACACGTCCCAGGTGAACGGATCGTTGGCGTCGATCACCGCCGGCATGTCGACGAGGTCCGCAGGCGTACGCAGCCGTTCGGCCAGCGCCGGCGTGCAAACCGGAAACATTTCCTGCGGCAGAACGAATTCAGCTTTCACGCCCGGCCAGTTTCCCGGCCCGATGCGGATCGCAAGATCGACATCCGAGCCCGACAGGTCAGCAAGTGCCGTTGTCGATTCGATGCGCAGACTGATCTCGGGATGGGCGGCGCTGAAGTGATGGATACGGTGGATCAGCCAGCGCTGGGCGAAAATCGGCGCCACGGATATGACGAGGATCGCATCGTCGCGATGCCTGGCGCTTCCAACCGCCTCCGACAGCTCGCGAAAGCCGGCGTTCAGTTTCTTCAGGAAGGACGCACCGAATGCGGTCGGAACCATGCCACGTGTGGTGCGGTCGAAGACCGTCCGTCCGAGTTGGCCCTCCGCCTTGATCACCTGCTGGCTGACCGCACCGACCGTCACCCCTAGCTCGTCGGCCGCCGCCTGTAGCGAGCCGAGCCGGCCGACGGCCTCGATCGCGCGCAGCCCGTTCAAATGGATGGTGTTCAAGCTCTTCATATAGAATTTCTATACGATGGCCCTGAACTCCTCAATTGAATTCGACGGCTACAAAGGCGATTCTTTCGGCGGATCAATCCTCCCAAGCCTTGATCTGCCGCCACAATGGATCACGCCGGAACATGCAGGAGAGAACAATGTTCAAGTATTTCTTCAGCAGGACCAGGCGGGCCGCCGCCCCGCTATCCGACCGCCGCAACGTTCCGGCCGACTGGATCCGCGACCCACTTGCGCATCCACAGATCGAAGCGATGGACGAGCGCCAGCGCGGCGACCTGCCGTTCCGAGCTTTTCCGACCATCAGGGATGGTTGCCTGGATACCCCTCCCTGCGGTTGAAGCAGCGGTCGGGCGAAGGACCACCTCCCGCGTTGCGAGAAACCGCGCTATGATCGCACCTCCGCTCGGAGGGCCGTTCGATGACCGAAACCGCAACGAATGCGCTCGCATCGAGGCTGGAGCGCCTGGCGCGCGATCTTCCCGGTGTGGAGACAGGCACATCCTACGGCGCCATGGCGCTGAAGGTGGCAGGGAAGCTGATCGCCTGCGCCAAGACCAACGACGTGATCGTCCTTTCAATGCCGCTGGACGAGAAGGAACACTTCATCGAAATGGCGCCCGACGTCTATTTCGAGACGCCGCACTATCACGGATGGCCGGCAGTACTCGTCCATGCGGACGCAATCAGCGATGCGGAGTTGCGCCAGCGCATCGCGGAGGCCTGGCTCAGACGTGCGCCAGCCAAGCTGCGCCGCGCACATCGCCCCGAGGCAACTGACGTTTCAGGAAAATAGGCGTCGCGCACCGTCGTGCCACTTGCGCAGGCCGCCGTTAGGCCTCTTCCCGCTCGACGGCGCGCTGTACGGCCGGACGCTCCAGCATGCGGGCGCGATGTTCCGCCACCTTCGGGAAGAGCGAGGGGGCCACGCCATCCCCCTTCAGCCAGCCGCCGATGGTGAAGAGATAAGGGTCGGCGACGGAATAGGCGCTGCCCATCGCCCAGGGACCGGTGAGCATCGTCTCCTCGATCAGGCGGAAGCACTCCGCCATGTTCTCCGGCACCTTCGCCTTCATCGTTTCGACCGCCGCGGCATCGTCCGACCACCGGCTGCCGCGCCGGCCATGGGCATGCGCCACGTGAACGGTCGAGCAGAGATAGGAATTGAAGGCCTGCATACGCGCAAAGGCGAAGGCATCGTCCAGCGGCGCCAGTCGCCCGCGCGGCGTCACCTGGGCGATGTAGGCGAGAATCGCCGGTGTCTCGGTGAGGATCCCGCGATCGGTCGCAAGTGCCGGCACACGCCCCTTCGGATTGATAGCCAGGTACGTGGGCGAGCGCTGTTCGGAATTGGCGAGATCCAGCCGTTGCACCTCGAAGGCGAGCCCGCTTTCCTCAAGCGCGATGAGCGAGGCAAGCGCGCAGGTGCGCGGCGCGTAGTGCAGGGTCAGCATGGTTTCCTCCGGTCCCGACTTGTCGAATCTCAGGCACACTCTGCCAGTGGCCGCCTTCTGCCGCCAGTGGCCGGAGCTGACAGGAGGCGAAAAGTCGCCAGCCGCGCCACGACATCACGGGATCGCGGCCACCGTTCTCAACCTTGCGCCATATGCATCATCTCCCAGACATGGCCGTTGATGTCCTGAAAGCTGCATCCATACATCGGGCCGAACTCGATGTTCGACTTCCATTCACGGGCACCGGCAGCGAGCGCCTTGGCTTTGAACTCGTCCACCTCCGCGCGGGATGCAGCCGACACGCAGGTCAAGACCTGCGTGTCCTTTTCCGGGTCGCCGACAGCACCGTTGACGAAGTCCTGAAAGCGCTTCTCGACAAGCAACATGACGAAGATGTTCTCGGCAACGACCATGCAGGCCGCTTGCTCGTCGCTGAACTGTTCGTTGAAGGTAAAGCCGAGGGCGCCGAAGAAGCGGCGCGTGGCCGGCAGATCCTTGACGGGCAGGTTGACGAAAATCATGCGCATACGGTTGCTCCTTTTTCTCGGTTTTCATGTCGCGGAGGTGCGACGCGACCGTCGAATGCCTCAAGGACGTAACAGGCAGGTTGGTTCCGACACAGCGCGTGTATTTTTTGGCCGGATCCGTACCCGCGCACAGTTGTGCATCCGAAACCGTAGCATACCGGATGATACGTCCTGCAATTACTCTCTTCGCTGTAAGAGTTTCCAGCATATAATTTGCGCTGGCTTGTTGGAGGGCCACTACGTTCGACGATAGGCCCAACTCGCAGACGCTTTGGCACCACTGGATACCACGTGCACTGGTCAAGACCCCTACGATTACATCTCAGCGTTCTCGTCGCGACGCTGCTGCTGTGCATTGCGACGCCGTTGATCTGGATGGCCTTCAGCCAGGGACGGGAAGCTGCAATCCTCGCTGGCGAGAAGCAGATGCGGCAAATGAGCCTGCGCCTGGTCGACGGCTACAAATACGCGCTGGAGGGGGGATATGAGGCCGTCGCCGTGGCTTCCACGCTGCCGCAACTGGTTTCCCGCCCGCCCTTGGAGCTTGAAGAAAAGCAGGCGTTCTTCCTAGAGGTCCTGCGAAACGTCCCGAACGCCACGAGCATGCTTGGCGGTTATCCGGATGGCTCCTATTTACAGGCAATAAACACAGCAAATCCACATATCCGAACAACCCTTTCGGCGCCAGACGACACCGCTTTTGCCGTCCGGATAGTTTCTTCAAATGAAAAGGCTACGCGGGTCGAGAAGATGCAGTTTCTCGATGCCAATGGACGTTTGATCGGGCAACGGCCAGTTGCGGACACGACATTCGATTCAAGAGAGCGCCC
Organism: Rhizobium sp. ARZ01; assembly: GCF_014851675.1. Taxonomy (NCBI): domain Bacteria; kingdom Pseudomonadati; phylum Pseudomonadota; class Alphaproteobacteria; order Hyphomicrobiales; family Rhizobiaceae; genus Rhizobium; species Rhizobium sp. ARZ01. The sequence goes on along the minus strand of NZ_JACVAE010000001.1, from coordinate 426,060 downwards.
ATGGTACCGGTCGGTGGCCCGGTACGGCACGCCCGTATCCGTTGGCCCCTTCGTCAGCGGAACGCTGAAAGTTCCGACGCTCACCATTGCGGTTCCCATGAAGGACAACCGCCAGGTCGTGGTCGGGGTCAACATACACCTGGAAACCGTCAGCCGGCTGCTCGATGCGCGGGAAATATCGCCGCGCGCGCGAAGCTACATCCTCAATGAACAAGACAAACTCGTAGCGCATTCCGACCCGGCCATGATGAGCAGGGTACTCGGCACCTGGTCGGGTCGTGGAGCAGGTGATGGCGTGACGGTAGCGCAGGACAGGACAGTCGAAACGGTGATCCGGTTCCGTCGCGATCCGAACATCGCAAGCGGGAAGATGGCCCGGTTCGATCTCGATGGCGAGAGCTATCTGGTGCAGATCGCGCCGGTCACCTTCTCGGATCTATTCAAGGGCAGTTCGGTCGCAGTCGTCGTGCCGCTCGATGATCTCGTGAGCCAGGCAAACCGGCAGCTCTTGCGCAACCTCGCAATGGCCGCAGCCTTCGTGCTAGCCGGGATCGGCGCCTCGGTCCTGCTCTCCCGCCTGATCAGCCGCTCCCTTTACCGACTCGCGGACGAAGCCCGCCGGATCGGCGATCTCGATTTCGCCGGCAATGTCTCCGCGCACTCCCACATCAGCGAGATCAATACATTGGCGGGCGCGCTGGCCGCCTCACGGCGCGCCATCGCCCAGTTCGCGCTCTATGTTCCCCGGGAGGTGGTGCGGCGGATCGTCAATCCGGCGGACACGTCAACGAAGGCGGCAAGGCAGGAAATGACTGTCCTTTTCACCGACATCCGCGATTTCACCACGATCTCCGAACAGCATCCGCCCGAGGAAGTCGTCGACATATTGTCCGGCTACTTCGAGATGCTGAACCACATCATCGAGCGCCATGGCGGCACCGTCGTCCAGTATCTCGGCGACTCCGTCTTCGTCATGTGGAATGCCCCTGTTCCCGATGCCGATCACGTCGAGAAAGGTTGCCGCTGTGCACTCGCCATGAAGGCTGCCATCGACGATCTGAACGAGAGGAACCGCAGCAACCGCCGCCCCGAACTTGTAACACGGTTCGGTCTTCACAGCGGGCAAGCGGTCGTCGGCAGCTTCGGTGCGATCCAACGCCAGCAGTACACGGCCATGGGCGATACGATCAACGTTGCGTCGCGGCTTGAGGGATTGAACAAGGAGTTCGGCACCACGATCCTTGCAAGCGGGGCAATCCACGACGTGGTTCAGCGCCTGTTCGTCTTCCGCCCAATCGGCCCGGTGAAGGTGAAGGGGCGCGCCGAGGCGGTCGAGATATGGGAACTGGTCGCCGAACGTGTTCCGGGCGCAGCGGATCTCTCGAATCCTGCTGGTCAAGCCGGCTGAAGTGGGATGCGGACCAGAACGCGGGGCCCAGGGCCCTCCTGGCCCGCGCGTGCTTACGCCCCCATCAGGCAGCCAGCGCCCCGCTCACCCTGACATCGCCGACATGGATGCCGTTCCAGTTGCGCATGGCGTGATTGGCGTGCTCCATCAGCGAGGCCTTTATCTCCGGAGTGTCATCGAAGAAGCGCGCAAGCGTTGCCGCCACCATCGCATCGGCCGCGCGCGAGGCGCCGTCCTCGCATTTCAGCGCAATCGCGATCCCCTTTTCCGGTATCGCGGCGCAGAACACGCCTTCAGCGCCGATCTTGGCAAAGATGCGGCCCGGGGCGATCTGCATCAACTGCGTGCAGGAGCGGCGGCTGCCGGCGACATAGAAAGGTTCGGCCATGCAGGCTTCAATCAGCCGGCCGGAGGCGCGGGCGCGGACGGGCGCGAGGCCGGTTCCCGTCGCCATCCTGGCAAATCCATGCGCCAGCGCCTTCAGCGGCACCGCATAGGTTGGGATCGAGCAGCCGTCGGTGCCGCAATTGTCGTGCGCAAGGGCAGCCCCTGTCAGGCTTTCCATGACGCCGCGGATTTCGGCCTGGATTGGATGGTCGTAGCCGACATAGCCTTTCGGATCGGTGCCGGTGTGGCAGGCGGCACAGACAAAACCCGCGTGCTTTCCCGAGCAATTGTTGTGTAGCGCGCTCGGCCGCTCGATCGTGCGGGCCTGATCGATGAGCACGGGCTGCTCGAAGGACCAGTGGGCACCACATTCCAGGACCGAGACGTCCCGGCCGGCAGCCGCCAGCATCCGTTCGGCAAGCGCCACATGTTCCGGCTCGGCGTTATGGGAGGCGCAGGCCAGCGCCAGTTCCTTCGCCCCGAACCCGTAGGCATCGGCCGCGCCGCTTTCGATCAGCGGCAGCGCCTGCATCGCCTTGCAGGCCGAACGCGGAAAGACCGGCGCATCGATGTCGCCGAGAGAAAAGACCACCTTTCCGTCCCCATCGACGGCAACAACCATGCCGCGATGGCGGCTTTCGACGCGATTGCCGCGCGTGACCTCGACCAGGACGGGATTTTCCATGCTTATTGCCCTCAAATTTCCGAATTCAGGTGCGGTCTTATCCGAATTCCAGGGACGTGCACACTCGCTTTGGGCACGGCCCCGCATGAAATTTTTGAGGCCCGCATGAAATTTCTGAGAAACCTGTTCGTCCTCTTTTTCGCGATTTATCTCATCCCGGCGCTCGCCTCCGCAGGGTACTGGTATGTCAAGGACAGACCGCAGGGCTGGCGCGAGGCGAACTGGACGTCCGCCGGCATCCTGCCTGATGCCAAGGACACACCGCAGGCGACCATTCATATCTTTTCAGCCGCGACCGGCGGCATGAAGGGCGCTGTTGCGAGCCACGCCTGGATTGTCACGAAGGAGGCGAATGCATACGGCTACAACCGCTACGACAAGGTCGGGTGGGGCACGCCGGTGCGCCGGAATGCCTACGCGCCGGACGCCTACTGGTATTCCAACAGGCCGCGTCTGGTCGTCAGCGTCAGCGGCGACGAGGCGGCCCGGCTGATCCCTGACATCTAGAAGGCGATCGCCGCCTATCCCTATTCGAAGCCCGGCGGCTACCGCATCTGGCCGAACCTGCTCAACGTGAGCGCAGCGCTATGGGCATTTGTACAGTCGGTCGGCGATTTGGCGGAAGTTCGATGATGCCGCATACGCTCGTGTCTACGTTGAGCAACAGCAAGCCGCTGCCATTCGGGAACACTGTCATGATGCCCGATGTCCAAGAACGGCGCCGAAGGTCGGCCAAGCCCTTAAACATATTTATGCTGCGGGCCAGTTCCGAAGCATTGAGCAGCCGGTGTTGACCGCCTCTCTCTCGAATAAGTTCGAGCCAGGAATCGATCGATGGACAACTGTCGGCTCGCGCCGCGCTAGCGGCAGATGTAAGCAGTAAACCGACCAGTGCGGCACGCAGTCCTGTCCAACTCTTTGTGATGTTCTTGTTCATAGTCGCACCTCGAATCCTGATAGCCTCGGAAGGCGTCCGATATGAGAAGTGCGCTGACCGATCCGCGAACTTGGGGGCCAAGCTACAAAAACTACACCTCAGGTGTAGCCAGATAGACGGCCACAATGAGCACTCGATTTACTCAGAATGGCCGTTGTCGATTGCTTTGACAAACGAAATGGACTTACATTTAGGATCAGCGAAATTGGCGAATGGGGCGCTTGCGATCCATGCCAAGACACCTACCGTCGCGGCCGGATTCGGCTGTTCTGTTGGGACTGGACAGTTCGCTTTTGCGGAGTCTGAGCGCGGTTGCCGAGACGGGCAGCTTCGTCGGTGGTGCGCGAATAATGCACCGGACGCCATCGGCGATCAGCATGCAGATGAAGAAACTCGAAACACTGATCGGACAGTCGATCTTTGCACATCAGGGGCGTTCGGTTGTCCTGACGCCAGCAGGTGAAGCGCTTCTCACTTATGCGCGGCGCGTCCTTGGGATCGCTGACGAGGCAATGATGCGCTTTAACTCCCTGTCACAGAGGAGCATCGTGCGAATGGGGATGACGGATGAGTATGCCGTTGCGTTCCTCCCTTCGCTTCTCGCCAACTTTGCGGCGACGCATCCCTTGGTGGAGATTGATGTAACTTGCCGTTTGAGCACCGTATTGTCCCAGATGCTAGATAACGGCGAACTCGACGTCGCTCTCGTTACGGCGGACTCAACGGGGAGAGCAGGACCGCCGGGCGGGGGGATCTATCGTGACCGGCTCGCATGGGCGGGTACCGTGCACGGGACCGCTCACCTAAGACGTCCGCTGCCGATTGCAGTGGGTACGCCGAGCTGTATGTGGCGGAAAGCTGCCATCGACGCACTTGATGCCGCGGGCATTTCCTACCGCATCACTTGTACGAGCGAAAATTATGCGGGGCAGCTCGCACCAGTACTTGCCGACCTTGCCGTCGCACCATTGCCGTGCGCGGTCCTGCCGGCCGGCCTGTTACCACTGGGACCTGAAGACGGACTTCCCTCAATTGGGTACTTTGAGATAGCGTTGCGGCGCAGTCATCACGCCCCCGATGAACTGATGTCGGCCGTCATCGACCACGTTGGGGCTTATTTTCAGGCCCGCCAGATTACATAGCCTCAATGTCTGCATTGGGCCGCCCACAAGCGGACATTGATCTTCAGCCACCAGACCGCGACGGAAAAGTAGCCGGGCGGCCTTGCCGACCGTTCGAATTTTTTCGAAGCTGAAAGGCCGGGGCGATCCGGCTCTTCAGATACCGAGCATTTTCTTCGCCTCGCCGAGTGCTGCCTGCGAGCCTGCGTGATCGCCGGACTGGTGCAACTGTTCGCCTTGCTGGCGCAGCTGTTTGACCTTGGCCATGTCGGCTTCTGACAGGGAGGCGTTCGGGAGTGCCGCGTCAATTGCCGCCATCATGGTGGGGCACTGATTGGCGAAGGCATTCACAGGCGCGAGCGCCAAAAAAAGGGCAATTGAAATCCTGACAATCATCGGGGTCGCTCCTCCAAAGCCCGGAGCGCGGATGCCTCTCCGGCAACTAATGGATGATAGCCCAGCATCGGCCCAGCGCCAATGGCGGGCGACCAAGACAAGTATTGCCGCAAACTAAAGCGCCACGGAGACCGTTTTGCCGATACGATCGTATCCCGATTATGCTGTAAAATGATCTGGTAACGAGTGAAGGAGCATCGGCAATGGCACTCTACCTGACACGCTTCAGCTACACACCGCAAACCTGGGATCGATTGACACGAAATCCCGAAGACCGCCGGGATGCCGCGCGCGGTTACATTGAATCCGTCGGAGGTAAGCTTCACGGCTTTTGGTACGCATTCGGATCGCACGACGGGTTTAACCTGTGGGAGGCACCCGACAACGTCTCGATGGCCGCCGTCGCAAATCGCGATTGGAGGCGGTGGCGCTGTGTCAAAGTTCGAGACGACGCCACTGCTTACGGTCGAGGAAACACTGGAGGCTATGGAGTTAGCAAGAACAGTTGGTTATCGATCGCCAGGAGCGTAGGTGTCGGTCTGGCACCTATCCAGTTTGGTATGCCTTTGGGCCAGAAACGGTCGTTGGTGGCATTTGCTACGTAATTCCGGACAAATGCGAGGTTTGGCAATGCGATGGAACGAAACCGGCTTGCCATTGATGGGAGTGAAGAGTGGTCATGAGCGCGATAGAAAGCAGCATGCGGTGGCTTGCCACTGTGGTTCTGTCCGGTTCCGCGTGCGGCTTGCGGACGAGTTCAACACGATCCGCCGTTGCTCATGCTCCTACTGCCGCATGCGCGGCGCCATTGCCGTTTCGGCACAGCTCGCAGATATCGAATTCGATCAGGGCGAAGACAATCTGACGCTCTATCAATTCAATACGGGTACGGCGAAGCACTATTTCTGCAAGACCTGCGGCATCTACACCCATCACCAGCGCCGCTCCAACCCAAGCCAGTTCGGCATCAACGTTGCCTGCATCGAAGGCGTCAGTCCCTTCGACTTTGCAGCAGTGGAAGTCATTGACGGTGTTTCGCACCCGTCAGATTCCGGCTCCAGCCCCAGGGTTGCCGGAGTCCTTCGGTTCGAGCCAACGGCCTGACGCCGCACCTGCCTGTTCACGTCAGAGGTACACCACCTCCATGTCGGCAAGAAGGGCCGGATCGGCGATTGATTCGATAGCGACAATCCGGTCGCCCTCGACATCCATACGCACGACCACCTTGAGCGCTCCGCCGAGAACCACGGCAAGACCGAGCTGGCCGTTGATGAGGGCGAGCTTGGCCGCGGTTGCCTTGCCCTTGAAATTGGTCGCGACGGCCTGGGCGCCATGCATTTCGGCGAGCGAGCCGAGCCTGACGGCATCGGCATCCGCATGGAAGACGACATCAGGATCGAGCACGGCGAGCAGGCCGGCGAAATCACCGTCGCGTGAGGCTGCGAGGAAAGCCGCGACCACGCCCTTGCGCCGCTCGTAGTCGGCCGACGGCGTCTCCGGCAGGCCCTGCACACGGCGGCGGGCGCGGCTTGCGAGCTGCCGGGCGGCGACCGGCGAGCGGTCGACGATGCGCCCGATCTCCTCGAAGGGTACATCGAACATGTCGTGCAGAACGAAGGCGAGGCGCTCGGCCGGCGTGAGGCGCTCCAGCACCACGAGCAGCGCCAGCCCGACCGAGTCGGCCAGGGCCGCCTGCTCGTCCGCAGCAATGCCCGGGTCGGCGTGCTGCACCTCGCCTTCGTCGCCATCGATCGGATCCTCGCGGCGCTTGGTGCGGGCGCGCAGCATGTCGAGGCAGATGCGGCCGACAACGGTCGTCAGCCAGCCGCCCGGATTGTCGATACCGTCGCCGCCCGTACGCTCGAGCCGGAGCCACGCTTCCTGCACTGCGTCCTCCGCCTCACTCTTCGAACCCAGCATGCGGAAGGCGACGGAACGCAAACGCCCACGCTCGGCCTCGAAATGGTCGGTCCAGAAATTTTTCTCGCGCATCGGTCACACTCCCTCGTTTGGCTGCGTCATGGCCATGACGAACGAAACCGCACCGGTGTGACAGGGTTCGCAGCCGTCGAAGCTGAAATCATTGCAAGGAGTTTCAAAATGCAATCCCGCATGAACAATATCATCACCGTTCTTCCCGATGTCATGACCGCCATGCAGAAGCTGCAGGGTGCGGCCCAAGATTCCGGCCTTCCGGAAAAGACTGCCCATCTCGTGCACCTGCGTGCCAGCCAGATCAACGGCTGCGGCTTCTGCGTCGACCTTCACCCGCGCATGATGAAGAAGGCCGGTGAAACCGACCGGCGCATCTTCGCCGTCGCCGCCTGGCGCGAGGCCCCCTTCTACACCGATGCGGAACGGGCCGCGCTTGCTCTCACCGAAGCGCTGACCCGCATCAGCGACCGCGAAGAGCCCGTGCCGGATACAGTCTGGAATGAAGCCGCCCGGCACTATGACGAGAAGGCGCTGGCCGCACTTGTCGTCGAGATCGCGGCGATCAATGTCTGGAACCGCTTCAACGTCGCGACCCGTCAGGTTGCAGGCGAATGGAACCCGTAACGCCTGAAATCGCGGCCCTGTCCTTTCGGGGCCGCGAATTCCCGTCGGAAGTCACGGCTTGAACTTGCGCTTGCGCCGTGCGACGTCATCCTCGAACACAGCCGCATACCAAGGTCGCCTCCATGTCCGACAGCATCGCCAGCCCGAAGGAAGCCGCGCCGCGGCTCTCCAGCCTGTTCTGCCGCGCTCACCTGTTCGGCACACTGATGCTCGGCGGCGGCATCGCGATGCATGCGATTGAGACTTACATCACCGCGACCCTGATGCCCTCGATCGTGCGCAACATCGGCGGGCTTCCGCTGTTCGCCTGGGCGACGACGCTCTATGTGGCTGCCTCCGTGGTCGGCTCGATCTTCGTCGCCGTGCGTCCGGCCCGTGTTTCGCTGAACCGTTGCTATGTGGGCGGTGCTGTTATGTTCGGTATCGGCAGCCTGATCTGCGCCATCGCGCCGGTCATGGAGGTCGTGCTGCTCGGCCGTGCGGTGCAGGGTTTCGGTGCCGGGCTGCTCGTCACGCTCGGCTATTCCTTCATCCGCTTCGTCTATCCCGAAGCGCTTTGGAGTAAGGCCTCGACGCTCTACGCGGCGATCTGGGGTGTCGCGACGTTTCTCGGGCCGACCATCGGCGGCTTTTTCGCCGACGGGAACGCCTGGCGCGAGGCCTTCGCCATCCTCGTTCCGATCGCGCTAGTCATGGCGTTCCTGGCGCCGCGCCGGCTGCCGCGCGGCGAAGATCGCCATTCGGCCTCGGCCGCCCCCTTTGCCCAGATCGCCTTGCTGCTCGCGTCCGTCCTGCTGGTTTCCTTTGCCGGCTCCGTCGAGGCCGTGCCTCTTCGAGGCGCCCTCGCCGCTCTTGCCGCCGTTGCCATGGTCTGGATGGTGGCGATCGAGCGAAAAGCGAAGGCGCGGCTTTTGCCCTTGGGGGCCGTTCGGCTTTCCTCGGCGCTGGCCCGCATCTACCTGATCATGCTCCTGATGCTCGTCGCGCTCGCCTCCGACATCTACATTCCCTATTTCCTGCAAGGGCTGCATGGCGTGACGCCGTTGGTCTCCGGCTATCTGGTAGCCTTGCTGGCACTCGGCTGGACCGCATCGGCCTTCCTCACCGCAGGACTTTCGGGACGGCGCGCCGTCGTCTCCATCACGGTCGGCACGCTGATCGAAGCGTTTTCAACGGGCATGCTCCTGTTCCTGCTGGCGCGCGACAACCCGGCCGGCAGCGTCGCAACGCTGGTGCCGGCAACGATCGCGATCTTCGGCATGGGCTTCGGCGTCGGCATGGGCTGGGCGCATCTGGTGACGCTGGTGCTGAGGCTCGCACCCGAGAACGAGAAGGACAAGGCATCTGCGGCGATCACGACAATGCAATCGCTCGGCAGCGCCTTCGGCGCAGCCCTTGCCGGTGTTGCGGTCAACAGCACAGGGCTTCTCGATCCGGGCGGTGTTGCAGGCAACATCTCGGCGGCAAGCTGGCTCTACGGCCTGTTCGCGCTTCCCGGTCTCATCGCCTTTGCCCTGGCGGCCTCGCTGCTGCGGCAGCGCTGACGCGCACCCGCTCAGTCGAAGGTGAGCACCACCTTGCCGATGTGATCACCGTGCTCCAACGTCCGGTGGGCGGCCGCAACCTCGGCGAAGGGCAGAACCGACTGGATCACCGGGGCGACGCGTCCGGAATCGAGATGCGGCCAGACCTTTTCCAGAAGCTCGTCCCGGATCGCCTTCTTTTCGGCCACCGTCCGCGGCCGCATGGCCGAACCCATCACCCTCAGGCGCTTGGTGAGGATCGGCCCAAGACTAACCTTCTCGGCAATGGCCCCGCCAAGAAAGGCGATGATCGAAAGCCGCCCGTCGAGCCCGAGCGACTTGAGGTTCCGGTCGAAATACGCCGCACCGATCATGTCGAGGATGACGTCGACGCCGCGCTTGCCCGTTTCCTCGGCGATGACGGCGGCAAAATCCTCTGTCCGGTAGTTGATCGCCCGGTATGCGCCGAGCCCGACGCAAGCCTCGCACTTTTCCGTCGAGCCGGCGGTAGCGTAGACCTTCGCGCCGAAGGCGACGGCCAACTGGATTGCGGTCGTGCCGATGCCGCTGGTACCGCCATGGATCAACACCGTCTCACCGGATTTCAAACCGGCCATCATGAAGAGATTGGCCCAGACAGTGAAAAAGGTCTCCGGCAGGGCTGCGGCCTTGACCGCATCGTACCCCTTCGGAAACCGCAGGGCCTGGGTGGCCGGCACCGCGCAGTACTGCGCATAGCCGCCGCCGTTGGCGAGCGCGCAGACCTTGTCGCCCAACGCGAACTCCGTCACCCCCTCGCCCAATCCGACCACTTCGCCGGCGACTTCGAGGCCGAGGACGGGGCTGGCGCCCGGCGGCGGCGGGTAGTCGCCCTTGCGCTGCATGATGTCGGGCCGATTGATGCCGGCGGTGGCGACGCGGATGAGGATCTCGCCGGGTCGCATCTGCGGAAGCGGCCCCTGCGCCATCATCAGGTTTTCGACCCCGCCAGGTTCGCTGACATCGACAAAGTTCATGGTTTCGGGCAGCGGCATGGCGTTTCCTCCGAGTTGTCAGCGCAGGCGCACTTTCAATTCAAGCTATCTACAACATAGCGGAAAGTGCCTGCGAAAGTCAGGCCAGAAGGGCCCGCAAAAATTAAATTTCAGTCATCTTGCGACTGCCACAATTCGTCACAAATCATTGAAATCTCATGATTTCATGAGCTTGTAAAATTACCTATCTTTAATTTGAAGTCGCCATTGGACCGGTCTAATTTTCACGCCGAAGCCGGGAAGCGCCGGCGGTCTTGACCGCGACACGACGCCTTCCGGACGGCTTCGGAAAGAGCCCTCTCGGAGGGCCTAAACAGGACAACTCTGATGCGTGTTCTTCTTTCCAATCTCGCAATCGTTGCCCTTCTGTCCGTTCCGGCCGCAGCCCTTGCAGCCCAGACGGCAACCGGAACGGTCAAGTCCTACAGCCCTAGCCACATGAGCCTCACACTCGCCGATGGCACGATGTACATCCTGCCCAAGGGCTTCAAGGATCCCGGCCTGAAGGCCGGCGAGAAGGTCTCGGTATCGTGGGACATGGTCGGGAAAAAGCATGAAGCCCATGCTGTGAAGATCCTGCAGTAATTCCACAGGCTTGAGCGGCCTGCCCCGACACTACAAAGGGCCGCTCAGGATAGGCCGGGCTTGCGGCTGTGTGTGTGCGCAAGCTGTCAGACCGAAAGAGGGCGGATCCGGTGGCCGGGTCCGCCCTTCCTCCTTTTAAGCCTCGATTGCGCCCGTCAAATGCGCAGCGTCAGCATGACAGCGCCGGTCGCGATGAAGCACACCGCGAGCCAGTGCATGGGCGACAGCCGCTCGCCCAGAAACACCGCCGCAAAAGCCGCCACCAGCACCACGCTCAGTTTGTCGACCGGCGCCACCTGCGAGGCGTTGCCAAGCTTCAGAGCGCGAAAGTAGCAGAGCCAGGAGGCCCCCGTCGCAAGGCCTGACAGGACGAGAAACAGCCAGCTTTTCGCCGAAACAGTCGCCGGCTCCTGCCAGCTTCCCGTGACCGAAAGGATGAAGGCGATCGAAGCGAGAATGACGATCGTGCGGATGAACGTGGCGAAATCGGAACTCACCCCTTCAATGCCGACCTTGGCGAATATGGCGGTCAGTGCCGCGAAGACCGCCGAACCCATCGCCCAGAGCTGCCAGGATGCGAGGACAGACTTCACGGCAGGCCCGCCGAAGCCAAACGAGCGAGGAACAGGCCGGCGATGACCGCGCCAAGCGACAGGACAACGCTCGCAAACACATAGGCCGCCGCGAGACCCAGATTTCCCCGCTCCCACAAAAGCGTGGCGTCGAGTGCGAAGGCGGAAAAGGTGGTGAAGCCGCCGAGCACGCCGGTCGTCAGAAGCAGTCGCCACTCCTGCGGCAGATGCCCACGAAAGGCGAAGAAGCCGGCAAGCAAACCCATCACCATGCAGCCGAGGACGTTCACGGCAATCGTTCCGAGCGGAAATCCGTTGCTGGAAATTCGGTCGGCCAGGACGTTGACGCCGTGCCGACTTGCGCCGCCGATTCCCGCGCCGATGAAAACAATGAGATAATTCATATCGTTACCCTTCCACGCTGTGGCGGTAACGGAAACGACCCACGAGCGGCTGCATTTCGCGCGCCTGCACCGGGAGACCTTCCGGTCCGCCTTGGCAGGAGCTATCAGCCGATACGGCGGTTGTCGGGGAGCTCCATCCCCATCACACAACGGCTGTTTATCGCAAGGGCGGCGGCGGTGTCAAACCGACACGACGCCGCGACCGTCCGACTAAAGCGCGGTGCCTCACGCCTTGCGTAGCGCCAGACCGAAGAAGATCAGCGACCATCCCTGCATTGCCAGGTCGAAGGCGAGGAACAGGCCAAGCAGCCACAGGCTGTTGACCGGCCAGCCGATGAGGAAGACGATGCCGGCCAGTGCCGTGACGATGCCGCCCGCAAGCAGCCAGCCCCATCCGGCACCCTCGTCGCGCGAGTGAAACGCCACCCAGATGCGGAAGAGGCCGGAGACGAGGAGCGCGCAGGCCATGAACAGCGTCAGGACCTTCGACGTGAGGACCGGATTGGTGAAGGCCAGCACGCCCGCGGCAAGATAGAGCAGCGCGCTCAGCACCCAGTAAATCGTGTCCTTCCACGCCTTCACCTGGAAGGCATGGGCCAGATAAACGCAGCCGCCGATGATCATCAGCATGCCGACATAGTAGACCGTGACCACCGTCGCCCACAGCAGATTGCCGGCGGCAATGATGCCGAAAGCAAGGAGAGCGACACCGAGGGCGACGAACCAGCCCCATTTTCCACGCACTTCAGACAAGCGAGGTATTTCGGAATGAACAGCCATGACCACCCCCAATAGCTGAAACAAAACAAGCTGATCGTACCACGAAATCGACAGTTGTCATGATCGGCGACATACGCGCAGCAGCACCTGTCACATTTTTATTGATTGGCCAGTCAATTAAAAATAATGTGGCGGCCAGGGAGGCGAGATATGCCCAAGGTCGGAATGGAGCCGGTACGCCGCAAGGCGCTTGTGGACGCGACGCTCAAGGCGGTCGGCGATCACGGCTCGCTGGCCGTGACGATGTCGGAAATCGCCCGGCACGCGGGCGTATCGCCGGCCTTAGCGCATCACTATTTCGGGTCGAAAGAACAGCTGCTGCTGGCGACAATCCGGAGTCTACTCAGGCAGTTACGCGAAGATGTGATCAAGGCGATTCAATCCGTTCAGGCGCCGCGTGAAAAACTCTCGGCAATCATCCGCGTAAACTTCCAGGCGGATCAATTCGCTCCGGAAACGATCGCCGCCTGGCTCGCCTTCTACGCCGATGCCCAACGCTCGGAGGAAACGCGGCGGCTGCTCGTGCTCTATGCGCGCCGCCTGCGCTCGAACCTCGTGGCCAACCTGAAACGGCTTTGCCCGGCCGATGACGCAGTTCGCATCGCCGAAGGCGCCGCCGCGATGATCGACGGGCTCTATATCCGGCAAAGTCTAAGGTCCGTTCCCATCAGCGTCGATTCCTCGATCGCGCTCACTGAGGATTATCTGAATGCGCAGCTTCAACCGATCGGAGTCAATGCTGCGGACGCATCCGCCCCTCATCCGCCTGCCGGCACCTTCTCCCCGCTTGCGGGGAGAGGGCTAGGGTGAGGGGCAACGTCATGCCCGCAATCTTCGCTCTCGCCTCAAGGATCCGCATCCCGTGACTGCCAGAAAGCCGAACATCCTGATCATCATGGTCGACCAGTTGAACGGAAAGCTCTTTCCGGACGGCCCGGCGGACTGGCTGCATGCGCCACATCTGAAGGCACTCGCCAAGCGGTCAGCCCGCTTTCGCAACAACTACACGTCCTCGCCACTGTGCGCCCCTGCCCGCGCCTCCTTCATGGCCGGGCAACTGCCGAGCCGCACGCGGGTCTATGACAACGCCGCCGAGTACGTCTCTTCGATCCCGACCTTTGCCCATCACCTGCGCCGCGCCGGCTACTACACGGCGCTGTCGGGGAAAATGCATTTCGTCGGACCGGACCAGTTGCATGGCTTTGAGGAGCGGCTGACGACCGACATCTACCCGGCCGATTTCGGCTGGACGCCGGATTACCGCAAGCCCGGAGAGCGGATCGACTGGTGGTATCACAACATGGGCTCGGTGACGGGTGCCGGCGTTGCCGAGATCACCAACCAGATGGAGTATGACGACGAGGTCGCCTTCCTCGCCAATCAGAAGCTCTACCAACTCTCGCGCGAGAACGACGACACGGACCACCGTCCCTGGTGCGTCACGGTTTCCTTCACCCATCCGCACGACCCCTATGTGGCGCGGAAGAAATTCTGGGACCTCTACGAGGACTGCCAGTATCTGGAGCCTGAGGTCGGCATGCTGGAGAAGCAGGACCCGCATTCGGCGCGCATCCTGCACGCCTGCGACTACGCCAGCTTCAGCATCACTGACGAAAATGTTCGCCGCTCGCGCCGCGCCTATTTCGCCAATATCTCCTATCTCGACCAGAAGGTCGGCGAACTGGTCGACACGCTCACCCGGACAAGAATGCTGGACGACACGCTGATCCTGTTCTGCTCCGACCACGGCGACATGCTCGGCGAGCGCGGCCTGTGGTTCAAGATGAACTTCTTCGAGGGTTCGGCACGCGTGCCGCTGATGATATCCGGCCCCGGCGTCACCGCCGGCCTGCATCTCGCACCGACCTCCAACCTCGACGTCACGCCGACCCTCTGTGACCTCGCCGGCATCTCGATGGACGAGGTGATGCCATGGACGGATGGCGAAAGCCTAGTGCCGGTCATCAACGGCGAAGAACGCACCGCGCCGGTGCTGATGGAGTACGCGGCGGAAGCCTCTTACGCACCGATCGTCGGAATCCGCGAGGGCAAGTGGAAATATATCCATTGCGAACTCGATCCCGAACAACTTTACGATCTCGAGGCCGATCCGTTGGAGCTGACCAATCTGGCGTCCTCCTCCGACCCAATCGTCAAGGCGACGCTGGAGGCCTTCCGGCAGATGCGCGAGGCGCGCTGGGACATGGAGGCTTTCGATGCCGCCGTGCGCGAGAGCCAGGCGCGACGCTGGCTGGTCTACGAGGCGCTGCGCAACGGCGCTTACTATCCCTGGGATCACCAGCCGCTGCAAAAGGCTTCCGAGCGCTACATGCGCAACCACATGAACCTCGACAACCTCGAGGAATCCAAACGCTACCCGCGGGGAGAATGAGATGAGAGCCCAGCCGAAAGCCAGCCACTTCATCGACGGCGAATATGTCGAGGACACCGCCGGCACGCCGTTCGAGAGCCTCTATCCCGCCACCGGCGAGGTGATCGCGCGGCTGCATGCGGCAACGCCCGCGATCGTCGAGAAGGCGATCGCGGCTGCCAAGCGCGCCCAGCCCGAATGGGCAGCGATGAGCCCGACGGCGCGCGGGCGCATCCTCAAGCGCGCCGCCGAGATCATGCGCGAGCGCAACCGCGAGCTCTCGGAGCTTGAGACGCTCGACACAGGCAAGCCGATCCAGGAGACCATCGTCGCCGACCCGACCTCCGGCGCCGACAGTTTCGAGTTCTTCGGCGGCATCGCCGCGGCCGGGCTCAATGGCGACTACATCCCGCTCGGCCAGGATTTCGCCTTCACCAAGCGCGTGCCGCTCGGCGTCTGCGTCGGCATCGGCGCCTGGAACTATCCCCAGCAGATCGCCTGCTGGAAGGGCGCGCCGGCGCTGGTCTGCGGCAATGCGATGGTCTTCAAGCCCTCGGAAAACACGCCGCTCGGCGCCCTGAAGATCGCCGAAATCCTCATCGAGGCCGGCCTGCCGAAGGGGCTCTACAACGTCATCCAGGGCGACCGCACGACAGGTCCGCTGCTCGTCAACCATCCTGATGTCGCCAAGGTGTCGCTGACCGGCTCGGTGCCGACGGGCAAGAAGGTGGCGGGTGCTGCGGCCTCGGCGCTGAAACACGTCACGATGGAACTCGGCGGCAAGTCGCCGCTGATCGTCTTCGACGATGCCGACCTCGAAAGCGCTATCGGCGGGGCGATGCTCGGCAATTTCTACTCGACCGGCCAGGTCTGCTCGAACGGCACCCGCGTCTTCGTCCAGAAGGGCATCAAGGAGCAATTCCTGGCGCGGCTGAAGGAGCGGACGGAAAAGATCGTCATCGGCGAGCCGATGGACGAGGCGACGCAGCTCGGGCCGATGGTGTCGAAGGCGCAGCGCGACAAGGTGCTGGACTATATCGGCAAGGGCAAGTCGGAAGGCGCGACGCTTGTTACCGGCGGCGGCATCCCGAACCATGTTTCCGGCGAGGGCTACTACATCCAGCCGACTGTCTTTGCCGACGTCACCGACGAAATGACGATCGCGCGGGAAGAGATCTTCGGGCCCGTCATGTGCGTGCTCGACTTCGACAATGAAGAGGAAGTGATCGCCCGCGGCAACGCCACCGAGTTCGGCCTCTCCGGCGGCGTGTTCACCCGCGACATCGCCCGCGCCCACCGCGTTGTCGACCAGCTCGAAGCCGGGACGCTCTGGATCAACACCTACAACCTCTGCCCGGTCGAAATCCCCTTCGGCGGCTCCAAGCAGTCCGGCTTCGGCCGCGAGAATTCGCTGGCGGCGCTTCAGCACTATTCGGAGCTGAAGACGGTCTACGTGTCGATGGGGTCGGTGGAAGCACCGTATTGAGAAAAAGCCCCTCTCCAACCCCTCCCCTTGTGGGGAGGGGTTGGGGAGGGGCCATCGAACAGGAACTGCTGGGTAACGGCAATGCAGAACGCAGATTACATCATCATCCGCTCCGACACGGTGCCGGCCCGCGGTGCGTTTCTGTATGAGTCAGTCGTAGTGCCTCAGCCGAGAGGGCTTAACGACCACGCGCTTCCAGAGGGCATAGATACAGAGACAACACAACGGTACATACCAGAAGAAAAATGCGATACCCGTGGCCTCTTGGAGTACCGCGGCTATAAGCACGCACGAGAACACACAAAGACCGATTCTGAGTTTTCTTTTCAAGAAGGAGAACGCCGAAATTTCTTGTCGCGTATCTCGATAAACGTTCTCCGTCCCCTCGGCGCGGCGTTCTCTTTCTTTCTCTTCCTTCAGACGAGCATTTTCTACCGCGCTCAATCGCTGCAGCAGTTTCTTTCGGAAGCCTTCTCCGGGCATTTGAAGTCCGCATCCCCAACTAAGTATACAACCACAGACCTAATTTCGATCCTTGGCGTTTTCAACGGAAACGAGCCATGCAGGTCGATGAAACACGCAACAATGCCTAACGAAGCTTAAGCGGAACATCATCATGCAGCAGGCAGATTACATCATCGTCGGATCGGGTTCGGCAGGCTCCGCACTGGCCTATCGCCTCTCGGAGGACGGCAAGAACACCGTCTTGGTTCTGGAGTATGGCGGGTCGGACATCGGGCCGTTCATCCAGATGCCGGCGGCGCTCGCCTGGCCGATGAGCATGAAGCGCTACAACTGGGGCTATCTTTCCGAACCGGAGCCGAACCTCAACAACCGCAGGATCACCGCACCGCGCGGCAAGGTGATCGGTGGGTCATCGTCGATCAACGGGCTCGTCTATGTGCGCGGCCACGCGGAGGACTTCAACCGTTGGGAAGAGCTCGGCGCGCGTGGCTGGGCCTATGCGGACGTGCTGCCCTATTTCAAGCGGATGGAGCACAACCACGGCGGCGAGGACGGCTGGCGCGGCACGAATGGGCCGCTGCACGTCAAGCGTGGACCGGTGAAGAACCCGCTGTTCCACGCCTTCATCGAGGCGGGCAAGCAGGCCGGCTTCGAGCTGACCGAGGACTATAACGGCTCCAAGCAGGAAGGTTTTGGCCTGATGGAGCAGACGGTCTGGCAGGGCCGGCGCTGGTCCGCGGCGAATGCTTATCTGAAGCCGGCGATGAAGCGGCCGAATGTCGAGCTGGTGCGCTGCTTTGCGCGGAAAATCGTGATCGAGAGCGGCCGCGCCGTCGGCGTCGAGATCGACCGCGGCGGCAAGATCGAGGTGGTGCGCGCCAACCGCGAGGTGATCGTCTCGGCCTCCTCGTTCAACTCGCCGAAACTACTGATGCTCTCGGGCATTGGTCCAGGACAGCATCTGCAGGACATGGGGATCGAGGTGAAGGCCGACCGGCCGGGCGTCGGCGCCAACCTGCAGGACCACATGGAGTTCTATTTCCAGCAGGTCTCGACCAAGCCGGTATCGCTCTATTCGTGGCTGCCGTGGTTCTGGCAGGGCGTGGCGGGCGCGCAGTGGCTGTTCTTCAAGCAGGGGCTCGGCATCTCCAACCAATTCGAGGCCTGCGCCTTCCTGCGTTCCGCGCCCGGCGTCAAGCAGCCAGACATCCAGTACCACTTCCTGCCCGTGGCGATCTCCTACGACGGCAAGGCAGCCGCCAACACGCACGGATTCCAGGCCCATGTCGGCTACAACCTGTCGAAGTCGCGCGGCAGCGTGACGCTGCGCTCGGCCGATGCGATGGCCGATCCGGTCATCCGCTTCAACTACATGAGCCATCCGGAAGACTGGGAGAAGTTCCGCCATTGCGTACGGCTGACGCGGGAGATTTTTGGCCAGAAGGCCTTCGACCACTATCGCGGGCCGGAAATCCAGCCGGGCGCGAAGGTGCAGACGGACGAGGAGATCGACGCCTTCCTGCGCGAGCACCTGGAAAGCGCCTACCACCCCTGCGGCACCTGCAAGATGGGTGACCGCAACGATCCGATGGCGGTGGTCGATCCGGAGACGCGCGTCATCGGCGTCGACGGCCTGCGGGTCGCCGATTCATCAATCTTCCCGCACGTCACCTACGGCAACCTCAACGGTCCCTCGATCATGACCGGCGAGAAGGCCGCCGACCATATCCTCGGCCGGCAGCCCCTGCCCCGCTCCAACCAGGAACCGTGGATCAATCCGCGCTGGGAGACGAGCGACCGGTAAGCCCGGCGCCGGGTCAGACGAAGGCGATCCAGCGCCCGGCCACGAGCGTCGCGGCCCAGAGCGTCAGTGAGAGCAAAGCCTGCAGCCTGAGCAGCGGTGACACCTTCCCATGGTTCACCGCAACCATCCACCGCGTCGTTCCGTGTACGGAAAGCGCATTGACAACGCCGCAGGCGAGCAGCGCCAGCTTGACCAGGAAGGCCGGGTTCGACGCGTATTCCATCGGGCGCACGGAAAACAGACAGATACCGGTCAGGATCGCGAGCGCCACCCCGATGGCAGCGCTTGCCGAAAGATAGGGTCCGAGAGCGGAGAGCGGGTAGCGGCGAAACAGGCCGAGCAGGCGCAGGTCCAGCGGCATGATCGCGCCGACGATCAGGCCGATCGACAGGATGTGCGCCGCGTTGACGAACAGGTAGAGCGTGCCCGACGCCTTCAGCGCCGCGGCGATCGGCGAGGCTGCGATCCATTCGAGCCCCTCCATGCCCACACTCAATTCATCTTGATCCGCTCGGGATAGATATCGAACACCTTGCCGTTAACGGTGATGCGCACGGCCTTCATCCGCTTTTCATCGGGATCGAGCGAGCGATTGCCGAGAACGACAACCTGGTCTCCCTGCTTGGCCGAGCCTTCCACAAAGCCGGAACGCTGCGTCTGGCGCGGATTGCCCAGTTCGATCTTCCACAGCCCATCGCTTGCCGTCTCGACGTCGAGGGTGGGATGCGGCGGGGCGATCACGACCGTGCGAATGATGCCCTTGAGTTCGGTCTGCTCTTCTTCAGCCCATGTCCAACCGTGATGCGCGAAGGACGCCGTTGCGGCGAAGGCTAATATGGCGGCAACGGCCAGTATGCCGGTCAAGGGACGCATGGCGCATTCCTTTCGATCCTTGGGTCACAGGACGAAAGTTAGCGTGGACGCGCGCAAAGGCGAGTCGGATCACCAACCCTTGAACAAGCGCAGGCCATCTCGACGTTGGCGCCGGAGTTGCAGGCTGCCAAAGCGACGGGCGTCACTATAGAACACGGTGGCCCTTCGCCCGCTCAGTAAAACAGCTTCCATCGTGTCGGGCGGAACGACAGGATCGAGCCGTTGGTGGCGGCCGCTTCGAGCGGGATTTCGATCTCCACGTGGCATGGGTCCTCGGCGGATCCTAGTTCCACCTCGGCGATGCGGGTGCCGGCAAGTCGGCGGCTCGATGTGACGGGACCGGTGAAGCAGGGCCCCTCTTCCACCAGCGAGACATCCTGCGGTCGGAAGAACAGACGCCCCTCGCCGTCGCGCTGGGCGGCAAGCCCGGTGGACTCTCCATGGAAATGCACGGTGCCGTCGATCACCGTTACCGGCAGGTTCGCACTCTCGCCGATGAAGGAGAAGACGAAGGGCGAGTTCGGCCGATCGTAGACATCGTCCGACGATCCTACCTGCTCGATCTTGCCCTGGCTCATCACGACGACACGGTCGGCGAGTTCCAGCGCCTCCTCCTGGTCGTGCGTGACGAAAACGGTCGTGTGGCCGGTGCGGTCGTGGAACTCGCGCAGCCAGCGGCGCAGCTCCTTTCGCACCTTGGCATCGAGCGCACCGAAGGGCTCGTCGAGAAGCAGCACCTTCGGTTCGATCGCCATGGCACGCGCAAGCGCCACGCGCTGGCGCTGGCCGCCGGACAGCTGGTTGGGAAAACGTTTCTCCAGCCCGGTCAGTTGCACCATGTCGAGCAGCTCCAGCGCCCGGCGGCGGATTTCCGCCTTGGGCGGACGCTGGTGGCGCGGTCGGACCGTCAGGCCGAAGGCGACGTTTTCCGCGACGTTCATATGCCGGAACAGCGCGTAATGCTGGAACACGAAGCCGACGTTGCGTTCCTGCACCGATTTATAAGAGGCGTCCTCGTTGCCGAAGAAGATGCGGCCCAAGGTCGGTTGCTCGAGGCCTGCGATCAGGCGCAGCAGCGTCGTCTTACCCGATCCGGAGGGGCCGAGAAGAGCGATCAGTTCGCCGGATTCGATCTTCAGCGAGACATCGTGCAGCGCCGGATAGAGATCGAATTCCTTGCGGATTTTTTCAACGCGAATTTCCATGTGCGCTCTGCTCTTCTCAGTGTTTCTGGCCGGCCGACAGCTCGGAACCGTAGCGGGTTTCTAGAATGGCCCGGAGCACAAGCGTCAGGAGCGCCAGGAGCGCCAGAAGCGAGGCAACCGCGAAGGCGCCGACGATGTTGTAGTCGTTGTAGAGGATCTCGACATGCAGCGGCATCGTGTTGGTCAGGCCGCGGATATGGCCGGAGACCACCGAAACGGCGCCAAACTCGCCCATCGCGCGGGCATTGCAGAGCAGCACGCCATAGAGCAGGCCCCACTTGATGTTGGGCAACGTCACATACCGAAACGCCTGCCAGCCGCTGGCGCCGAGCGAGATCGCCGCCTCCTCGTCGCCGGTGCCCTGCTCCTGCATCAGCGGGATGAGTTCGCGCGCGACGAAGGGAAAGGTGACGAAGATTGTGGCGAGCACGATGCCTGGCACGGCAAACACCACTTGCAGACCATATGACTTCAGGAACGGGCCGAGCACCGAGTTCGCACCGAAGAGCAGCACATAGACAAGGCCGGAAATGACCGGCGAGACCGAAAACGGCAGGTCGATCAGGGTGATCAGGAAGGCCTTGCCGCGGAATTCGAACTTGGCGATCGCCCAGGAAGCGGCAAGGCCGAAGATCATGTTGGCGGGCACCGCGATAGCCGCAACCAGCAGCGTCAGCCTGATGGCGGAAACCGCATCCGGTTCGCCAAGCGCCGCAAGATAGGCACCCCACCCTTCCCGGAAGGCCTGCGTAAAGACGATCACAAGCGGCAGCAGCACGAAAAGGGTGAGAAAGGCGAGAACCGCAAGGATCAGTGCCCAGCGGACCGGCGCGCTTTCGCTGATCGGGTTCTTGAAGTGCTCATTGCTCATAGCCGAACCTCCGCCTGCTCCAGGCCTGAATGAAATTGATCAGGAGAAGCATGAGAAACGCGATGACCAGCATGACGGTCGCAATGGCGGTCGCAGCGCCATAGTCGAACTCCTCCAGCCGGATGACGATCAAGAGCGGTGCAATCTCGGAGACGAAGGGGATGTTGCCGGCAATGAAGATGACCGAGCCGTATTCGCCGATGCCGCGGGCCAACGCCAGCGCGAAGCCGGTGAGGATCGCGGGCATCAGGCCAGGAAGGATGACGCGAAAGATCGTCTGGAAGCGGTTGGCGCCCAGCGAAGCGGCCGCCTCTTCCACCTCCTGGTTGATCTCCTGCATGACAGGCTGGACGGTGCGCACCACGAACGGCAGGCCGATTGCGATCAAAGCAACGACAATGCCGATCGGCGTGTAGGCAACCTTGATGCCGAGCGGGGTCAGCAGGCTGCCGATGAGGCCGTTCGGCGCATAGATCGATGTGAGCGCAATACCGGCAACCGCTGTCGGGATGGCAAAGGGAAGATCGACGATCGCATCAACGATGCGGCGGCCGGGAAAGTTGTAGCGCACCAGCACCCAGGCGGTGATGACGCCGAAGATCACGTTAACGACGGCGGCGATCAGCGCGGTGGAGAACGAGACCTTCAGGGCGCCGAGCGTGCGCGGGTCCAGGACGAGGCGGATGAAGTCGGCCCAGCCGAGGGAAGCGGATCGCCAGGCGAGTGCCGCCAGCGGAATGAGAATGATGAGCGTCAGGTAAGCCAGCGTAAACCCGAGCGTCAGTCCGAAGCCCGGAATGACGCTCGGGGTTTTCCAGTGCCAACGCGCAGCGCTGGGGGTGGATGCCATTCGATCTCAGTTCCCCGGCTTGTAGACCTGGTCGAAGATGCCGCCATCGCCGAAGAATTCCGGCTGCGCCTTCTTCCATCCACCAAAGGCCTCGATCGTCAGGAGTTCAAGCTTCGGAAACTTCTCCAGGAGCTTCGCATCGACGGCGGAGGGATCCGACGGGCGATAGAAGTTCTTGGCCGCGATGTTCTGGCCTTCCTTGCTATAAAGATACTCAAGGTAGGCATTTGCAAGCTTTTCCGTTCCCTTCGCTTCCGCGTTGCCCTTCACGACCGCAACGGGCGGCTCGGCATAGATTGAGAGCGGCGGAGCGACGATCTCGAACTGGTCAGGTCCGAGTTCTTCCAGCGCAAGCCATGCCTCGTTCTCCCAGGCGAGCAGAACGTCGCCAATTCCCCGTTCGACGAAGGTCGTGGTGGAGCCGCGCGCGCCGGTATCCAACACCGGCACGTGCTTGAAGAGCGTGGTGATATATTCAGTCACCTTGGCCTTGTCGCCGCCGAATTCCTTTTCGGCCCAGGCCCAGGCGGCGAGGAAGTTCCAGCGGGCACCGCCGGAGGTTTTCGGGTTCGGCGTGATGACCTGGACGTCGTCCTTGATCAGGTCGCTCCAGTCCTTGATGCCCTTCGGATTACCCTTGCGCACCAGGAACACGATTGTGGACGAATAGGGCGTCGACTTGTTCGGCAGCAATTCGCGCCAGTTTCCCGGGATCTTCTTCGTCTTTTCGACGATGGCATCGATGTCTGCTTCAAGCGCGAGGGTAACGACATCGGCCTCGAGACCATCGATCACTGCGCGGGCCTGCTTGCCGGAGCCACCATGCGACTGCTGGACCGTGACATCCTCGCCGGTCTCTGCCTTCCAATGGGCGGCAAAGGCGGTGTTGTACTGCTTGTAAAGTTCGCGGGTCGGATCATAGGACACATTCAACAGTGTGCTCTGCGCCACGGCCGCCGAAACGGCGCCGACAGCGAGGCCAACGCCAAGCAAGGCAACACTCAAGCTTTTGGAAAAAATAGACATTTTCTACTCCCTCTTCCTTGGTGCACAAAGTCTATGAAGTTAGTAGAGTTAGTCAACAATGAAACCGGGCTTCGCAAAAGTGGTTCCCTGCAACGCCCACGGAGGCAAAATGGTTCCTCGGTGTTAAAGCCTCGACGACATGGTTATGTCGCCAAAACCCCGCGGCAGGAAATGCGACAGGCACCTCAATATCGGCTTTAGAGGCGGTCGATCACGCATCCTGCGCACCATCGTCAGTTGCATCCGAACGCGAATAAACCTTCAGCGGCGGCCCGCAGAGGGGACTTTAGGGCAATACGGACAAATGCAAAAGCATGGGTGCCTTTGGCGCCAGGCAAGCATTGCATAGTTTGAAACGGAAAGGGGCGGCTGATGCCGCCCCTCTTGATTTGCCGACACACTTAGACTCGAGCGCTCAGAGCAGGAAATCGCTCGCGTCGAGATCCTTGAGCTTGAAGTCGTCAAGGACGATGATGTCGGTGCTGCTGATTTTGATGTGGACGTCCGTTCCCACCTGCGCGGCCTTTTTCAGAACCGAACTGACCGACGAAAAACCATAGGACCGAAGATCGATATCGTCGATGTTGTTCTGGAAGTCCGTGATCGTGTCCTTGCCGTAACCCTTGGCAAACACGAAGTCGTCGGCCCCGCCGCCACCGGTCAGCGTGTCGTTGCCCTTGCCGCCGTTGATCTTGTTCGCACCGCTGTTCCCCGTCAGCTTGTCGGCGTAGCTCGAACCGGTCAGGTTCTCAATGGAGACGTAAGTGTCGCCCTTCGCATCGTTGGTGTTGGCGGATATCTTGGCAAGGCTGGCGACAACGCCCTTCGTCGCACCGGTATAGGATGCCGTGTCGGTACCCGCACCGCCATTCAGCTTGTCCGCACCAGCACCGCCGATCAGCGTGTCGTTGCCGGCACCGCCATCGAGTGCGTCGTTGCCGCTGCCGCCGTTTATCGTGTTAGCAGCGCTGTTGCCGTAAAGCTTGTCGGCGTAGCTCGAACCGGTCAGGTTCTCAATGGAGACGTAAGTGTCGCCCTTCGCATCGTTGGAGTTGAGCGATACCTTGGCCAGGCTGGCGACAACGCCCTTCGTCGCACCGGCATAGGATGCCGTGTCGGTACCCGCGCCGCCATTGAGCTTGTCCGCGCCCGCGCCGCCGATCAGCATGTCGTTGCCGGCGCCGCCATCGAGTGCGTCGTTGCCGCTGCCGCCGTTTATCGTGTTAGCAGCGCTGTTGCCGTAAAGCTTGTCGGCGTAGCTCGAACCGGTCAGGTTCTCGATCGACACGTAGGTGTCGCCCTTCGCATCGTTGGTGTTGAGCGATGCCTTGGCGAGGTTGGCGACAACGCCGTTCGTCGCACCAGCGTAGGATGCCGTGTCGATTCCCGCGCCACCATCGAACTTGTCCGCGCCCGCACCGCCGTTGATCGTGTCATTGCCGGACTCGCCGTTGATCGCGTCGTTGCCGGCCTCACCGTACAGCACATCATTGCCGGTACCGCCATAGAGCTTGTCATTTTCCGTGCCGCCCTTGACGGTGTCGTTGCCGCCTTGACCAAAGAGCGTGTCGTCGCCGGCGCCACCGTTCAGCACGTCATTCTTGTCGAAGCTCTTGAACACGTCCTTGCCGGTGCTACCGACAAAGTTGATGCTGTTCTTCTTCAAGAGATCGAGCAGCCCCTTGGTGTCCGCCGCCGACAGACTGGCGCGCAGCGCGTTGGCATCGGTGGCGTTTTCCAGGCCAAGGCCGCTGATCTTCAAATCGGTCGTCTGCTTGAAGGTACGGCTTGCGGCATCGAGCTTCGTGCTCGTGCCGAAGCGTAATGCGCTGAGAGACCCCGTCACCTGATGGGTGTTGATATCGTAGGCCCAGTTGGTCTTGCCCGCATCGAAGACGAGCCCCGTCGCCTTGGCGTCGAAAAGGGCGTACTGCTTGCCGGACATGCCGTCAGCTCCGGAAAACTGACCCCGGCCACTCGGGACGAAGGTCGCATCGAATCTGCTGAGATAGCTGAGAACATCGACACCGGTGCCATTCTTGTCGGTATCGTAGGCGGTAATCGTGATCGCCATGAGCTTGTCCCCCAAAGGCAAAAATTGAACACGAAAACTCCGCTATTAAAGGTGATTATTTTTGTCAAGTTTGTATCGGCCAAAATATGAGTTTTCTTGTCATATTATAAAATTCTGCCCGGGACCAGGCACCTCGGGATCACGGCGAGATCCATCCGGCACGATCGACGATCGCAATGGCATGTTCCCCACCTGATGCATCGCCCCACGCACCGCACAACCAAGATAAAACTCTATAGTTTTTATAGACTTAGTCATTAATGCTTGCCCCTGCCCCTATTCTTTGATCGGCTGGGAATAGAGAGATATTTGCTCTCTCCGGGCGGCATTAGAAATCCGTTTTCCTGTCCCTGCACAGCTTCGGCTGCGATATTCCGCGGACAACATCAGGATTTTCTGTCCATGGCATCGCAACTTGAAACCACTGCAAAAGCGCTCAACCGGCAGCTCGAAGGGCTCGATCTTGCTGGACGGCTTGCGCTCGTCGCAGGCCTGGACGGCAAGGCGGTCTTCACCACCAGTCTCGGAATTGAGGATCAGGTCATCACGGCCGAGATCGGCCTCAATCGCCTGTCGATCGAGGTGTCGACGCTCGATACCGGTCGGCTCTTCAAGGAAACCTCCGACTTGATCGGCGAAACGGAAGAGCGTTTTGGCATCGAGATCATCCGCTTCCATCCAAGCCAAAACGATATCGACGACTTTGCCGCCCGGTTTGGCATGAACGGCTTCTACGAGAGCGTCGAGGCGCGCCATGCCTGCTGCGGCGCGCGCAAGCTGAAGCCGCTTGCGAAGGCGCTTGAAGGGGCATCCATATGGATCACCGGCCTGCGCCGCGGCCAGTCGGGCAACCGGGCGGACACGCCGTTTGCCGAGTTCGACGCGGAGCGCAACCTCATCAAGGTCAATCCGCTGGCCGACTGGGACCTCGAGGCGATCCGGGCCCATGTGGCCGACAACGCCGTGCCGGTGAATCCGCTGCACGTGCGCGGCTACCCCTCGATCGGCTGCGAGCCCTGCACGCGGGCGATCAAGCCCGGCGAGCCGGAGCGCGCCGGCCGCTGGTGGTGGGAAAACGACGAGAAGCGCGAATGCGGCCTTCACGTTCCCGAGACTGCCATACCCTCGCTCAATTCAAGTTCGCTCTAGGCCTCCTCCCGGCCGAACGATTTCTGGAGACGATTAGGAATGTCCGATATCCGCAACGAGGCGGAGGCCAAGGGCGCAACCGCCGCCAAGCCACCGCTCGATCCGCATCTCAAGGCGCTCGAAAACGAAGCCATCCATATCTTCCGCGAGGTTGCCGCCGAATTCGAACGGCCGGTGATGCTTTACTCGATCGGCAAGGATAGCTCTGTCCTTCTGCACTTGGCGCGCAAGGCCTTCCATCCGGGCCGCGTCCCCTTCCCGCTTCTGCACGTCAACACCGGCTGGAAATTCGCCGAGATGATCGCCTTTCGCGACGAGATCGTGGAGAGCTACGATCTCGACCTGATCGAGCACGTCAACCCGCGCGGGGCGGCGGAGAACGTCACCCCGTTCACGCACGGCTCGGCCCGCTACACCGACATCATGAAGACTGAGGCGCTGCGCCAGGCGCTCGACTCCGGAAAGTATGACGCCGCCTTCGGCGGTGCGCGCCGCGACGAGGAAGCCTCGCGCGCCAAGGAACGCATCTACTCGTTCCGCACGCCTGACCATCGCTGGGATCCGCGCAACCAGCGCCCGGAACTCTGGAACGTCTACAACGGCATGATCAACAAGGGCGAGAGCGTGCGCGCCTTCCCGCTCTCCAACTGGACCGAAGTCGACATCTGGCGCTACATCCAGGCCGAGAACATCCCGATCGTTCCCCTTTATTTCGCTGAGAAGCGCCCGTACGTCGAGCGCGACGGCATGATGATCCTCGCCGAAGATCCCCGCCTTGAAATGCTTCCCGGCGAGACCAGGCAGGAGGGCCTGATCCGCTTCCGCACGCTTGGCTGCTTCCCGCTGACCGGCGCCATCCGCTCCACCGCCACGACGCTCGACGAGATCATTTCCGAGCTCGAAACCGCAACCGTTTCCGAACGCCAGGGCCGCGCCATCGACCGCGACCAGTCCGGGTCCATGGAAAAGAAGAAGCGCGAAGGGTATTTCTGAGATGACCGCATCCGCCACCGCAACCGTCATCGCCTTTCCGGCCCCCGAAGCCGAGCGTGTTACGCGCGACTCGCGCCCGCTGCGGCTCATAACCTGCGGCAGCGTCGATGACGGCAAATCGACGCTGATTGGCCGCCTGCTCTGGGACACCAAGGCGGTCAAGGAAGACCAGGCCGCGACGCTGAAGCGTGATTCCTCCGGCAAGCAGAACGATCTCGGCCTGCCAGATTTCGCGCTATTGCTCGACGGTCTCCAGGCCGAGCGCGAACAGGGCATCACCATCGACGTGGCCTATCGCTACTTCTCGACCGACCGCCGCTCCTTCATCGTCGCCGACACGCCCGGCCATGAGCAGTACACCCGCAACATGGCGACCGGCGCCTCGACGGCCGACCTCGCCGTGCTGTTGGTGGATGCCCGCGTCGGCCTCCTTGAACAGACGCGCCGGCACGCCACCATCGCGACGTTGATGGGCATCCGTCAGTTCGTGCTGGCCGTCAACAAGATCGACCTGACCGGCTATGACCGCACCCGCTTCGAGGAGATCAGCCACGAGTTCAGGGAACTGGCGCTGTCGCTCGGCGTCAAGCAGGTCACCGCCATCCCTGTCTCGGCGCTGAAGGGCGAGAACGTCGTCTATGACGGCCGCGCCTCCATGCCCTGGTACGAAGGGCCGACGCTGGTCGAGACGCTGGAGAAGGCGACGGTCCGCTCCAACCAGACCGTCGGCTTCCGCCTGCCAGTGCAGCGCGTCTCGCGCCCGGGCGAAAGCTTCCGCGGCTATCAGGGCACGGTCGCCGGCGGCGCGGTCAAACCCGGCGACAGCGTCGTTGTGCTGCCGTCCGGCATGATCGCCAATGTCAAGCAGATCGTTACCTTCGACCTCGTGCGCAATGCCGCCGTCGCCGGCGATGCGATCACGCTGGTGCTCGACCGCCAGGTCGACGTTTCGCGCGGCGACATGATCGTCTCGCTCGACAGCCAGCCGATGACGGGGCGCAAGTTCGACGCCCAGATCGTCGCGCTGCAGCCCGACGGCATCGAACCGGGCAAGCGCTACTGGCTGAAGAGCGGCAGCCGCCGCCAGCGCGTGACCGTCGCTCCGACAAGCCAGCTCGATCTCAAGTCTGGCAAGTGGAGCGCCATCGAGACACTGTCGATGAACGCGATCGGCAAGGTGGCGCTGACCTTCGACGAGCAGGCGATCTTCGACACCTACGAGCAGAACCGCACGACCGGCGCCTTCATCCTGATCGACCCCGACACCCACAACACGGTTGCCGGCGGCATGATCACCGGGCGGCATTCCGAGCTCGGCGGCATCCACAAGGACGACGAACGGGTTGTCCTGTCGCTGCCGGCCGATCTCGCCGAAAAGCTGATGGCGACCGCGATCTTTTCCGAGCGTCGCCACGATGCCGAGGTACGCCACACAAGCGCCGGCAGAGCAGCCGAGCTGCTGTCCGAACTAGACGGATAGCGGGGTAAAAATCGACGTTGCTCCGGAAGCCGCCCTAGTGATCGTCCGGGCGGCTTCCGCGATGGGCTTTGGGTCAGGCGAAGATGAAGTCCCCGGCCGACAATTCCTTGACGGACGCTATCCCGGCAATCTTCAGCGAGTTGGCGCCGCTGTTCCACGTCAGCAGAAGGTAGCTGCCGGCGTCGCTGAGGTGTTGGGCTTTCAGGTCGCTGAAGCTGGTGATCTCCGAGATTGCCGACAGATCGATGACATCGCTGACGGTGCTGAAATCGGTGATCGTGTCGTGGCCGCTCGCGGCGCTGAAGACGAAAGTGTCGGCTCCCGAATTTCCTGAAAGCCGATCCGCGCCTGCGCCGCCGATCAGCAAGTCGTTGCGGCTGCCGCCATAAAGCACATCTGCCCCGCTGCCGCCGTTCAACCGGTCTGCTCCGCCCTCCCCCTTGAGGATGTTGGCACCGGCATTGCCGGTGATACTGTTCGAAAGCGCGTTGCCGGTACCGGCAATGGCGCTCGTTCCAGTCAGCAGCAGGTGCTCGAGATTGTCGCCGAGCGTGAAGCCGACCGACGACTTGACGAGGTCGGTGCCTTCTCCGGCCTTTTCCCGCACGCTGTCGCGCGCGTTATCGACGATGTAGGTGTCGTTGCCGGCTCCGCCCACCATGCGATCGGCGCCGGCGCGCCCGTCGAGCAAATTGGCATAGGCGTTGCCGGTCAGGATGTTGACCAGTGCGTTGCCGATCGCGGTTCCGGCCTTGGCTTGCAGGACAAGTCTCTCCACGTTGTCGGCGAGCGTGAGCGACACGGTGGAATAGACCGTATCCGTGCCGGCGCCGGATGCTTCCCTCACGAGATCGGACACATTGTCGACGTAGTAGCTGTCGTTGCCGCGCCCGCCGATCAGCGTGTCCTTGCCTGCACCGCCAGAAAGGATGTTTGCGGCATCATTGCCGGTCAGCACGTTGTCGAGCGCGTTGCCGGTGGCGTTAGTGGTCGAAGCCCCCGTCAAGGTCAGGTTTTCGACGGCGGCAAGGGCTGCAAGCGAGTAGCTGATCGCCGAGCGCACGGTATCCGTACCTTCCGCTGCCTTCTCGACGATCACATCCGCATCGTCGCCTGTCGCAGTGATGGTATAGATGTCGTTGCCGCGCCCGCCGACCAGTGTGTCGCGACCGGCCCGCCCGGTGATTTCGTTGCCGGCGTCGTTGCCCGTGAGCTTATTGGCCACAGCGTTTCCGGTCGCTTTTTCAGCCGCGCCTTGCAGGACGAGGTTTTCGACGTTTTCGCCAAGCGCCAGCGAGACCGTCGAGTAGACGGTATCGCTGCCGGCACCTGGGGTCTCCAACACGATGTCGGACAGGCCGTCCACATAGTACTGGTCGTCACCGCGTCCGCCGAGCAGGGTGTCGCCGCCTTCATTGCCGATCAGCGTGTCGTTGCCGTCGCCGCCGGAGAGAATATTGGCCGCCTGGTTGCCGATGAGAACATTGTCGAGCGCGTTGCCGGTGGCGCCGATATCGGCCAGACCGGTGAGTCTGATATTCTCGACGGCGGCAAGTCCCGCGAGCGAGAAGCTGATGCTCGAGCGAACAGTGTCGTTGCCTTCTCCCGCATTCTCCCGGACCACATCGGCTTCGTCGCCGACCGCGCCGATGATGTAGACGTCGTCCCCGCGCCCGCCGGCGAGCGAGTCGACGCCAGCGCCACCGGAAAGTGTGTCGTTGCCGTCGCCACCAGCCAGACTGTTCGCACCCGAATTGCCCCACAGAACGTTGTCGAGTGCGTTGCCGGTGGCGTCGATGGCTGCCGAGCCAGTCAGTGCGAGGTTTTCGACGGTCGTAAGTCCGGCGAGCGAGAACGTGATGGCTGAGCGGACACTGTCGTTGCCTTCTCCCACATTCTCCCGGATCACGTCGGCTTCGTCGCCCGCCTCGATAAGGTAGACGTCATCCCCCCGTCCGCCGATCAGCGTGTCGTCTCCCGCTCCGCCGGAAAGCGTGTTGTTGCCGTCATTGCCAGTCAGGATGTTGGCCAGACCGTTGCCGGTCGCGTCGATATTGCCCTCACCCAGCAACGTCAGGTTTTCGAAATAGTCGCCGAGCGTCCATGACAGGGAGGCCTTCACGAGATCGGTCCCCCCGTAGTAGGCCTCTTCCTGGAGCGTGACTGCAGAGGAGACGACAAAGACGTCGTCGCCCCAGCCGCCCTTGACGATGCCGCTGACGGTTCCCCCCGTCGTATCGAAGAAATCGTCGCCTCCGCCGAGATCGACGCTTGCAAGCGAGCCGGTATTGATGATCCGGTCCGCAGCGTGCCTCAACGTGATCGCGCCGGTGATCGATCCCGAATTCGTCAGGAACAGGTCGGGGACAGTGCCATCGAACCGGTTGGTGCCATCGAGCACGATGGTGCCGTCAATGGTTCCGGCATTCCGGATCGTGAGCCCCTCCCCGGCGGACCAGATGGCCATCCCGCCCTCGAAGCCGCGTATGATTCCGTAGTTGATGATCTCCGCATCAGTGGCGCGCGTCGTCAGGTGGAAGGTACCGCCATGCGCCATGGTGTTGGTAATCACACCGCCGCCTTCATTGGTGAAGGAGGCGAACCGGTCGTCGACGATCACGGCCATGAAGGCCGTGATTGACCCCCAGTTCGTCACCGAGGCATAGGAGCCTCCAAGGGTAATGCCCCCCATGTAGGCGGTGATCGTTCCCCTGTTTTCGATGTCGGCCAGCGCCCCGGTCACCGTCAAAGCGCTGTATTGGGCGCTGATCGTCCCGTGGTTCCGGATGACGGCATCCTCCTGGTCGGCGACCACGGCCGAGGTCCAGGCCCGAACCTTGTTCCAGTTCGTGAAGCTGCTGCCTTCTCCGTCTAAGGATACGGCATATTGGCGGGTATCGATGTTTCCGTAGTTGCTAATCTCAGTACCGTAGACCGATGTGTATAGGCCCTGGTAACCGAGAATTTGACCGGTCGACCGGATATAGATCTCCGCGACTTCCGCTTCGGATCCCGCGATAGAAATCGCCGTGCCCCAGTCCGTCTTGACCGTGCCTGCGATATCGAAGCCGCCGCTGTCCGACCGGGTCGTGGTGGCGGACAGTGCGGCGAAGGGCGCGGAGGCAGGCACGGTGACATCGACCGTGACCCCCGCGTTGACCACAACGAGGCTGTTGAACGGAGCGTTAAAGCGGGTGGTCCGGTCCGTATCTATGATCTCGGTGTATGTGTAGCTCATTGCCGCCTCTTCATCCCTCGCGAACTGCGTGCTTGGACAATGGAAAGGCCGGAAGATCAACCGATCCGGCGTGGCCCGGCCCCTCTTTGGGATATCTGGTCAAGACATTGGGATAATTCGCAAAGCATATGCGTGTTGCGCCGAAGCAATTGCCAAACCGGGGGTTGACGCCGCATCAATCTCAACGTGATTATCTGTCGTTGAATCATCCCACATTGAGAACCGCATGGCGCCTGTGCTGCAGAGACTCCCGCACCTGACCTTGAGCGCCAGCGGCCTTTCCGATCCCGAGAGTTTTGAGACATACAGGCAGGCGGTTTCTGCCATCTTCGATGCAACGCTCGACGACTGGCAGCAACAGCCGGATTTTCGGGTGCATGTCGATTGCGTCCAGCTCGGTCCCATGCTGCTGAGCCAGGCAAACATGTCTAATGGCGCCTATCGTTACGAGCGCAGCATGAAGAAGGTCGCGCAGGTCGGCGCAGACGCCGTGCTCGTGCAGATCATTCTCGCCGGCAGCGACGTGCGGATCGTCAAGGGTGATGCCGTCGTCTCGGCGCCGGGCGACGTGTTCATCTGCGATCTCACCCGGACGATCTCGACCAGAGCGAAGGACTGCTGCAACTTCACCTTCGTTTTTCCCCGTAGTCTGCTCGGTCTGCCCGACCTCGAACTGGACGGCCTGCACGACATCTATCTGCCGGCCAGCTCGACACAGGCAAAGCTGCTTCTGGCGCATGTCCAAATGCTCTGGTCGGAGCGGGACCGGATCGCGTTGCCGGACGCCGCGATGTTCGCCCAAAGCACCGCCGGGCTGATCGCAAGCCTTACAGTCAACAGCATCGACAACGATGTTCGGCAGGCCCATGCCTCACGCGCCGAAATTGCTCGCGTGCAGCACTTCGTCGACAGCCACCTGATGGATGCGGAACTCGGGCCGGACATGATCTGCAGCCGATTGGGCTTCTCGCGCTCCTCCCTCTATCGGCTGTTCGAGCCGCTGGGAGGTGTAGCAAGCTACATTCGCGATCGGCGCCTGCGCCGCGTCTTCCGGCAGCTCGCGAGCCGGCAGACCAGCCACCGAAAGCTGGCGGAAATTGCCTTCGACACCGGTTTTTCCAACATCCCGGCCTTCACCCGCGCCTTCAAGGCCCACTATGGCGTGACGCCGCGTGAAGTGCGGATGCTGGCCGAGTCCGGAAACGGCTGGCCTGTGCATTTGGACGAACCGGTCGACGGCGGCGAACGTCTCGGCCACTGGCTGAACAGGCTGGGCAAGGCATGAACGAGCCCGCCGGCCGCGAGAATCGTTGGAGCGACTGAGACGGCCAGAAGGGGCCGCGTGGGCCCCTTCTCGTTCATTATTTGCGTAGTGACTTGGTCAAGCCTGCTCAGAAGTAGAAGTACCAGAGCAGCAAGACCACGAAGAGCGGAACGCCCATTAGCCACAGTATCAATGCTCGACCCATGTCTTCCTCCGCAGCGACAGTTGGTGCGGAAGGAATGCCGGAGCATTCACATTGTTCCCGTGGCTTTTATTAGCAGTGCGGTCCCAACGAGTTGCAAGCCCCGAGAATCGCAATGATACCCGTGACTTGCAGACGCAGATTGCGTGATTGCCGTTGCGGCATGCTCAACGCGTGGCCGCTGCTTCCTTGCCGGTTTCCTGGTTCGGAACCTGAGAAAAATAGTTCGCGATCAGCGCGCCCGAGATATTGTGCCAGACACTGAAGATGGCGCTGGGAACGGCGGCGACCGGCGAAAAATGCGCATTGGCCAGCGCCGCACCGAGGCCGCTGTTCTGCATGCCCACCTCGATCGCAATCGCCTTGCGCTTGGCGACGGAGAGCCCGGTCATCCTGGCGGCGAAATAGCCGAGCAGATAGCCGACGCCATTGTGCAGGATGACGACAGCGAAGATCATCAGTCCGGTGCTCGCGATCGCCGCCTTGCTGGCACCCACGACTGCGGCGACGATCAGAACGATACCGGCGACGCTGACGAGCGGAAGGGCCGGCACTGCTGCCGTGACGACACGCGGCAACAGCTTCTGTAGCAGGAATCCAAGCGCCAACGGCAGCAGGACCACCTTCAGGATGCTGACGAGCATCGCCATCGCGTCAACCGGCAGGTACTGGCTGGCGAAGAACCAGACGAGGAACGGCGTGACCAACGGGGCAGCAAGCGTCGTGACGCTGGTGCAGGCCACGCTGAGCGCGACGTCGCCCTTGGACAGATAGGTCATGACGTTGCTCGACGTGCCGCCGGGGCAGCAGCCGACCAGGATCACGCCAGCCGCAACCTCGGGTGACATCGGGATGATCTTTGTCAGCACGACAGCGATAAGCGGCATGATGATGAATTGGGAAGCAACGCCGACGCCGACATCGAACGGGCGGCGCGCGACTTCACGAAAATCGTCGAGCGACAGTGTCAGGCCCATGCCGAACATGATGATGCCGAGCAGCGTCACGATATAGGGCGTCAGTTGCTTGAACGTATCGGGAAGGACGAAACCGAGGACGGCGAAGAGGATGACCCAAAGGGCGAAGGTCTTTCCGACGAAGGCGGAAAGGGATGCGATGGCTTTCACAATAGTCTCCAGATGATGAACATCCGCCCCGCAGTACGCCTGCGGGGCGGATGGTTCAACCGCTAATATTAGCGAATCTTGCTCAACAGGAGACGGAGGCGAAAGGAATCACCGCTCCCGGAACGCCTTGTTGAAATAATCGGCCAGCGGCTTGACCAGGTACTCCAGCGGCGAGCGCTCGGAGGTCTGGATGAAGGTCTCGACCGGCATGCCGGGGATGACCTGCTTGTCGCCGAGCTTCTTCATCTCGCCGGCGTCCGGCTTGATTTCCGCCTGGTAGTAGGTGGCACCCGTGCGCTGGTCCTGAAGGACGTCGGCTGCAACCTTCGTCACGTGACCGAAGATCTCCGGTGTCGTGCGGTGGTCGAATGCGCCAAAGCGGATGTGGGCGACCTGGCCGACATGGACCTGATCGATCTGCGTCGGCGAGATCTGCGTCTTGATGACGAGATTGTTCTCCTGCGGGATGATGAAGAGCAGCGGGTCGGCCGGCTTGATGACCGACTTCAGCGCGTGCACCTGCAGCCCGAGAATGACGCCCGGAACCGGAGCGGTGATATCCATGCGGCTCAGGGTTTCGAGCTTGGCGGTGCGGTTTTCCTTCAGTTCGGCGATCTTCGCCTCGATCTCGCGCAGCGACGTCGTCGCCTCTTCGCGCATGTTGGAATCAACGTTGAGGATCGCAAGCTCGATCTCGGCCACCTTGCCGGCATTTTCTGCGATGTTCGACTTGGCCTGGCTGATCGTGCCGATAATCTCGGCCTCCTCGCGCTGAAGCTGCAGAACACGGCTGGCATTGGTCAGCGACTGCTTGAGCAGCTTGTTCTGGGCATCCAGTTCCTCGCTGATCAGCTTCAGTTGGGTGTCCAGCGCCCCGATGCGGCTCTCGAGCCCTTCGTTCTGCTTGGCAATCTGCTTCTTCTTCTCGGTGAGCTGACCGATCTGCTTGTCGCGCGTTTCCAGCCGCGCCCGCATCAGCCGCGTCTGGCCGTCGATGATCTCCTGGATCTCCGGATCGGACTTTGCGCGCTCAACCATCTCCGGATCGAAGCGAATTTCAGGCTTTTCGTCCTGCTCGGCCATCAGGCGCGCGGCCGTGCCCATCAGGCTGAAGAGCTGGCTCTCGATGACCGCGAGCTCCGACCGGTCGAACGTGTCGTCAAGACGCATCAACACGTCTCCGGCGGCAACCTTGTCACCGTCCTGCACCATGATCTTGCCAACGACGCCGCCGGTGGGATGCTGAACGACCTGACGGTTGCTCGCGACTTCGATGATACCGGCTGCGACGACCGCGCCATTAATCCGGGTCAGGGCTGCCCAGGACGCCATGCCGCCAAGCAGCACAAAGACCGTGCAGTACCCGATGAGCGCGTAGCTCCGACCGCTCCATTTCTTGTCCATCGTATCGAATTCCTACTCTATCTCGCGCCTTGAGGCGTCTTACTTGTTGCTGCCGCCGGTGCCGGTGCCTGCGACGACCTGGGCGTGATTGCGCAGGTGTGCGCGGAGCACGTCGTCACGCGGACCAAAGGCGAGACGCTGACCGTTTTCGAGAATGAGAATGAGATCGCATTCCTCGATCGCGGCCGGCCGGTGCGCCATGATCACGACAGATTTGCCCTCGGCCTTGAGGTTGCGGATGGCGAGGTTGAGCGCCATCGAGCCCTCGGCATCGAGGTTCGAGTTCGGTTCGTCGAGAACCACCAGCACGGGATCGCCGAACAGGGCACGGGCAAGCCCGATGCGCTGCTTCTGGCCGCCGGACAGTTTGGCACCGATTGCTGGCAGGTGCGTGTCGTAACCGTCCGGCAGGCGCAGGATCATGTCGTGCGCGCCGGCCTTCTTCGCAGCCGCGACGACCTTTTCCGCATCCGGGTTTATCTGCATGCGGGCGATGTTTTCCGCGACCGTTCCCTCGAACAGCACAACGTCCTGCGGCAGGTAGCCGACATGCTCGGCTAGACCGTCGAAGCCGTACTGTTCAAGCGAGGCCCCGTCGAGGCGGGCGTTGCCGCCGGCCGGCGGCCAGATGCCGGTGAGGATGCGTGCCAGCGTCGACTTGCCCGACGCGCTCTGGCCGATGACGCCGAGCGCCTGGCCCGGACCGAGATCGAAGGAGAGCATGCGGAGCGTCGCGACCTTCTCGCCCGGCGGGATCGCCGTGACCTGGTTGACTTCGAGGATCGCACGCGGCTTGGGCAGCGCGGTACGGGCCTCTTCCTCCGGGACCTTGCCGAGCAGCTCGGACAGCTGCCACCAACCCTGGATCGCACGCTGTACCAGCGCCCATTGGCCGATCGCACCTTCAATAGGAGCGAGCGCGCGGCCGATGATGATCGAGCTTGCGATCATCGCGCCGGCCGAAATCGAGTTCTGCAACACGAGCCAGGCACCAAGCGCCAGGATGGCCGACTGCAGGAAGACACGGAAGGTCTTGGACGAGATGGCATAGAAGCCGTTGCTGTCGCTGTAACGGATGTTGGCTTCGAGCGCCTTGTCGCGCAGCTTCTGCCAGCGCGCGGATACGGAGCGACGCATTCCGAGCGCGCGCACGGTATCGCTTTCGCGCTGCAGGACTTGGGTCATCTCGTCGCTCATGCGACCAGACACCATCGCCCGCTCCTGATCCGCCTTGGTACCGTTCTGGTTCAACCATGTCAGCGTGACGAGGATTAGGCCACCGGCGACGCCGAGTGCTCCCATCGCCGGATGGAACATGAAGATGATGAACAGGAAGAACGGTGTCCACGGAATGTCGAAGACGGTGAACAGAGCCGGAGAAGACAGCGCCTTCTGGATGGCGTCGAGGTCGCGCATGCCGGTCAGCGTCGAGATGCCCCTGGCGTTCAGGCCGGTGCGGTCGAGCACCGCATTGAACACGCGCTTGTCGAAGCGCGCCTGGAAGCGGGCACCAACCCGGGCTGCAAGCCGGCTGCGAATGTGGTCCAGCACGCCCATGATCGCGAACAGGCCGACGATCAGGCCCGTCAACGCCACCAGCGTCGCCTCGGAACGGGACGCGAGCACGCGATCGTAGATCTGAAGCATGAAGAGCGGCCCTGTCAGGACCAGAAGATTGACGAAGAAGCTGAACAGCCCCATTGCCAGAAACGCATTCGCGCTATCCTTCAGCGCGGCGCGCAACTCGTCCGCGCCGACCTTACCTGCAGAAAATGCCACGTTTTGCCCTCTTTCCACCGTCGAGACGGTATCGAAATAAAAACACGAAAACCTGCCGCGTCAGGCCCGGGGACACTGGCGGGCGGACAAGGCAGGAAGTCGTCTCAGAGTAAAGACGATATGGATCCCGTTTTATTCGCAAATCAATCGCACAAAATGGCAGCAACTGGACATTTTAGTGACATCTAAATCACCATTGCTACCATGTCGATTAATCCTACGGCATTAAACCTATGTCAACGCTTCCGTTCATGCCGGTTTGTCTTCTGCTTTGCTGACGACGGCGGCCGCGTCGTTTGGAGGAGCAACCTCTTCGCCTGTCTGGGCCGCGAGCCGACCGAGCAGATTGAGAACGATGAGGCAGGCAACGGCAGAAAAGGCCGCGATCGCCCAGTAGCCCAACCCGACCGACAGGCCTACTCCTCCCGACAGCCACATGCCAGCTCCCGTCGTCAGGTTCCGCACCTTACCGCGCGAAAAGATGATCATGCCCGCAGCCAGAAAGGCAACACCTGATGTCACCGCCTCGACGACGCGCAGCGGGTCGATGCGAACCTGCGCGTCGCCGAAGTGGCGCATGTGTACCATCTCGATGGAAATGATGGCAAAAACCGCGGCGGCGAGACTGACAAGAATATGCGTCCGAAGCCCGGCGGGGTGATTGCGGTACTCGCGCTCGAGCCCGATCAGGGCGCCCAAGGCGATCGCTCCCATCAGCCGCGCCGCAATGACTGCAAACGGAAGCTCCGTCTCCTGAAGGATATCATTGACGACCTGCTGCATGGCGAGCGAAACGCCATACTGCATTCGAAGTTCCCGGCAAGCCCCAGTGGTTTCGGCGCCCAACTGTGGACCGTCGCCACCCTGCGATTTTTTTTCAGTTTGGCGCTTGTGGAAACGAAAGGGCTGTTCTATACGGACGCCGCTGGTCACGGAGTGTAGCGCAGCCTGGTAGCGCACCTCGTTCGGGACGAGGGGGTCGAGTGTTCGAATCACTCCACTCCGACCAGCTAAATGCTTCTCCCGAAGGCACTTTCCCCGTAAACGTCGCACGCCGGTTTTATTCGTGAGCGGAGTCGTGCATTCAGAGCGGGCAAATCTGGTGCGGGTGTTCGACCCTTGAAATCCATCCTCTAATTCGGCGACGGCGAAGTGATTTCGCCCACCCGAATCCGCTATCGCATCTTTGCGATTGTGCTACTATTGCTTGTAGAGAGATCCCTCTCGCGCCTACGCTGCCAACAACCACCCTCTCGTCTACGTCGACCGGCGCATATGCCGATCAACAGAGTTCTGGTCAGCAACTGGCCCAGAACCAAGTCGATAACGATGATGACGTAGATGATGACGGCGATGACGAAGACGATGAGCACCACAACAAGCACGAAGTCTTCCAAGGAGAAGACCATTACGTCGACGAGTTTTGCGCCCAGCCGTGGCGCCCATGGCAGCCGCTACCGCGTTAGCACGACCTGTACCGCTTATCCGCCAGTTCAGGAGCACTCACTCGCCGAAATCGGGCACGTAGAGACATTGCGTGCGCCCTTTCGGGCCGAAGTTGCCCAGGCCTGCACAGCGGTGAAAGCGGCCGTCGGGCGAATGCTTCACCGGCCAGCTATTGTATTTGATAACCTCGCCGGTCGTCTTCACCAGCCAACCCTCCTTTGTCGGCCTGACCTCGTCGTCAGACACGGGCTTGCAATCGCGACCGGAGCAGCATTCGAGCTCATAGAAGCTATGCGCCGAAGCCGTCCCGGCTAGCGAGACCGTGACCATGAGGACTGTCAGCATCGAGCGTGCAATTCGCATACGTCGCCTCCTCCACCGACTTTGGGGGTCCATGAAGGAACATTAGCATGGCAGCATAAAGACGCGACAGCGGGCAGGACACCGAAGCTGGCAGAACGCCGGCCGGCTACCGGAGTGCTTCGGGGCTAGGTCACCGCGCCACGAACCGCATAGCGGACATCGCGCCAGACCTCGGTGCGCAGGATTTCCTCCAGCACATTGACCGCCTCGAACACGTCGCGATAGCCGACATAGAGCGGCGTGAAACCGAAACGCATGGTGGACGGCGCGCGAAAATCGCCGATCACGCCGCGCTCGATCAGCGCCTGCATGACCTCGTAAGCGCCCGGATGGCTGAACGATACCTGGCTGCCGCGTTTGTCGGCCTCGCGCGGCGTTTCCAGCACGATGCCGTACTGGCCGCACTTCTCCTCGACAAGGCGGATGAAAAGGTTCGTCAGCGCGATGCTTTTTTCGCGCAGTGCCGCCATGTCGACCGTGTCCCACATGTCGAGGGCTCCCTTCAGGGCGCGCAGCGACAGGATCGGTTGCGTGCCGCAAAGGAAGCGCACCATGCCGGCCCCGGCCGCATAGCGATGCTCGAAGGCAAAGGGTCGGGCGTGGCCCCACCAGCCGCTGAGCGGCTGGACAATGTTTTCGTGATGGCGGCGGGCAGCGTAGACGAAGGCTGGCGAGCCGGGGCCGCCGTTCAGATATTTGTAGGTGCAGCCGACCGCGAAGTCGACATTGGCACCATCGAGATCAACCGGCAGGGCGCCAGCCGAGTGGCACAAGTCCCAGACGACCAGCGCGCCGGCCTCGTGCGCCCGCTTCGTCAGCGCGGCCATGTCGCGTAACTCACCGCTCTTGTAGTTGACGTGGTTGACGAGGATAACGGCGACCGTTTCGTCGATCAGGTCCTCGATATCAGGCGCATCAATGCCTTCGAGGCGCAGTTTCGCTCCCGGCAGCGTCGAGGCGACACCCTCGGCGACATAGAGGTCGGTCGGGAAACTGCCGGCTTCGGCGACGATCACCTTGCGGTCCGGGCGAAGCGCCATCGCGGCATGCAGCGCCTTGTAGATGTTGAGCGACGTTGTATCGCAGACGACCGTCTGACCGGCTGCGGCACCGATCAGGCGGCCGACGCGGTCGCCGAGTTCGAGCGGCAGCTGGAACCAGCCGGCCGTGTTCCAGCTCTTGATCAGGTCCCGGCCCCACTCCTCCTTCGCCGCCGTTTCCAGTTCGGCAAAGGCTGCAAGAGAAGCCGCCCCCAGGGAGTTTCCGTCGAGATAGATCATCCCGTCCGCAAGGGCGAAGTTTTTGCGATAGGCGCGCAGGGGGTCTGCCGCGTCCATGGCATCGACGGCAGCGACATCAAGGGTTCCGGTCATGATCGAGCAATCCTGTTTCGTCGGGCCACGCCGCCCGCACGAGGGGGCAAAGTGCGGCAATCGGTGCGATGGGCGCACTCCCGGCGAGCGGTCGTCGGGAATGCGCAGAACCCTGCTATTCGCGCATGTGCTCGCGTGCAGGTGCCGGGCCGCGACTCCGCTTCAGGCTCGGCAGAGCCAGCATGGCGAGCACGAATAGGCCGGTCGCAAGTTTCAGGTCCGGCGGCGGCATGCCGGCGGCAAGGCAGAGCGAGACGAGCTGATAGTAGACGACCGCACCGACGAACGGCGCCAGCAACTGGCGCAGCACCGTCTTCTTGCCGACGATCGCTTCGCCGATCATCAGCGCGGCAAGGCCGTTGATCAGGATGCCGATGCCCATGTTGACGTCGGCAAAGCCCTGCGACTGCACCATCAGCGCGCCGCCGGTGGCGGAAAACGCGCTTGCCATGCCGACACCGCCGATCGTGGCTGCCCAGACGTTGATCCCCTGCGCCTCGGCCATGTCGGGGTTGGCGCCGACGGCACGGACCGCCGTCCCCTTCTCCGTCTTGAAGAAGCGGTCAAGCAGCAGGAAGACGACGAGGCCGAAGAGGCCTGCAACGACGATCTTGGCTACAGGGAAGCCGGCCTGCGTGAACGGCACGTTGTCAAACAGCGTCGGCGAGCCGAACACAGAA
Organism: Rhizobium sp. ARZ01; assembly: GCF_014851675.1. Classification (NCBI taxonomy): domain Bacteria; kingdom Pseudomonadati; phylum Pseudomonadota; class Alphaproteobacteria; order Hyphomicrobiales; family Rhizobiaceae; genus Rhizobium; species Rhizobium sp. ARZ01. The sequence goes on along the minus strand of NZ_JACVAE010000001.1, from coordinate 384,146 downwards.
AGGTTGGATTTACCCATGATGCGGAGGTTGATGCTGTAGAGCATCGTCATCATGAGAATACCGGCGAGCAGCGTGTGGATGCGGAAGCGCAGGTGGATGAAGGCCGTGCAGCAGCCGGCGAGGAAGCCAACCAGCATCGCCACAAGCACCGCCGGAAACGGTGCAACGCCCGCTGCCAGCAGCACGCCGCAGACGCAACCGCCGAGCGGGAATGCGCCCTCGCTCGTCAGGTCCGGGAAGTTCAGCATGCGGAACGGGATCATGATGCCGAGCACCACGAAGGCGAGGATGAGGCTCTGGGCCAGCGTGACCGGGATCAGCCCGAGGAAGCTCGTGAGCGTGGTCTGAAAGAAATCCATGGTTGTCAGCTCGCCAAAATCATGCGGTCGGTCTTCACGGCGAAGTGGCTCACCAGGTCAGCGACCGTGGCGTTCTTCTTCTCTTCGCCGGTGATCTCAAGGCGCACCTTGCCGGCATCGAGCATCACGACGCTGTCGCCGAAATCGATGGCGTGCTGCATGTTGTGCGTCACCATCAGCGTCGTCAGCTTCAGCGCCTCGACGGCGCGCACCGTCGCCTGCATGACAATGTCCGCCGTGCGCGGATCCAGCGCCGCCGTGTGCTCGTCGAGAAGCAGCACATCGGGCTTGCCACCAACGGCCATGATCAGCGACAGGGATTGCCGCTGGCCGCCCGAAAGCAAGTCGACGCGGGTGTCGAGGCGGTTTTCCAGGCCGAGGCCGAGCACGGAAAGCCGTTCCTTGTAGTCTGCGAGGCGTGCAGCGTTGAGGCCCTTCCTGAGCGTGCGCCTGGACGCGCGCAACTCGGCAAGCAGCATGTTCTCGGCAATGGTCATGCTGGCTGCGGTACCCTTCATCGGATCCTGGAAGACCCGTGCAAGGCGAGTTGCCCGCTTATGGACCGGCATGTCGGTCACATCGTCGCCATTGATAAGGATCTTGCCGGCATCGAGCACCAGCGCCCCGGAAATGGCATTGAGCATGCTGCTCTTGCCTGCGCCGTTCGAGCCAATGACCACTCCGAACTCGCCATTGGCGAGCTTGAGGTTCAGGCCGTCGAGTGCGACCTTTTCGTCCGGCTGCCCCCTGTAGAAGGTCTTTCGCGCCGATCGGATTTCGAGCATCCGCTTCTCCCTGTATGACGACGGCGCCCGAGGGCGCCGTCGAACTTTCTGCTTTGTTTTAGGCGATTAGTTGGTGAAGCATTCGCAGTTGTCGAACGAGGCCGGGAGCTCGGCGCCGAACTCCTTCAACACGTCCTTGTTCACCAGCGGCGCATGGTCCTCATAGGCCGGGCGCCAGGCCGGGATTTCCTTCGGGTCCTTGCCCTTCAGGATCTCGGCGGCGATCTTGCCGGCGGCAATACCGACCTGGTCGTAGTTCACGGCGAAGCTTGCCGGCACCACGCCGTTGCGGACGGCCGCGTCGTCGGAATTGACGATCGGGATGCCGGCCTGGCGAGCGGCGGCGGCAACGGCGGCGATCGCCGGCTGCAGCAGGTTCGATGCCGGCGTGTAGATCACGTCGGCCTTGCCGGCGAGCGAGGCGATGCGCTGCTGAATGTCGTTGACGTTGTCGACGCCGACTTCGACGACCTCGAGGCCCGCAGCCGGACCGGCTTCCTTCATCTTCTCCAGCAGCGCCACGTCGTTGGCTTCACCCGGATTGTAGGGAACGCCGATGCGCTTTGCCGTCGGAACCAGCTTCTTGGCGAACGCCATCACCGCGCCGACGTCCTGAAGGTCGGTGGCGCCTGTCATGCCTTCGTCACCGGCCTCCCAGGACGGAACGAGCTTGGCTGCGACCGGGTCGGTCACGGCGGTGAATACGACCGGAATGCCCGAGCCGGCGAGCGCCTTCTTGGCGATCTGCGAGACCGGCGTCGTGACGGTGTAGATCATCTTCGGCTGCTCGGACTGGAGCTTCTGGATCATCTGGGGCACGAGAGAGGCATCGAAATTCGTGTGGCTCTCGGTGTAGACGACATCCGTGCCCTCGACGAAGCCGTTTTCGGCCAGTGCCTTCTTGAAGCCGACAATCGAGGCGTTCAGCTGCGGATGCTCGCCGAAATTGGCAATACCGATGCGGATTGGATCAGCTGCGGCGGAGCCTGCCGCCATCAGGGCGCCGGCGAGAACGATCCCTGACAACCAACCAAATTTCGACTTCAACATTATTTCCTCCACACATGACAAAGCCGCGGCGAGCCCGCAGTCTGGCGGCGATCATAGCGGTGCAACGAACGCTGTCAAACGCCGATATATAATCTTCTGCGACTTTGCAGATGATATATATTTTGCCGAAACCTATTCTATATATATCTGCAGGATTGGGCCGCTCCGGCCGGGAGAGACTATGCGGAACGAGAGAGGCGGAACGAAGACCGAGGAGGCCTACTGGCTCCTGCGACGCGATATTCTCTCCACCCGACTGCCTCCCGGCGCGTCCCTCAAGCTCGGTTCATTGCGAGAGACCTACGCTCTCGGCTGGACACCGCTGCGCGAGGCGCTGTCTAGACTGGAAGCCGAACGGCTGGTGACGGCTGTCAGCAATCGCGGCTTCGCCGTGGCGCCTGTGTCGCGGCACGAGTTGGAAGATCTGGTACGCGCCCGCATGGTCGTCGAAGTTCCGCTCCTGCTCGAATCCATCGAACGTGGCGGCAATGCCTGGGAAGAGGCGCTTGTTACGGCGCACTACCGCCTTTCGCGGTGCAAGACGGCGGGCGATGATCCATCCGAAACTGCCGTCAACGACTGGGACGAGAAGCACGAGGCCTTTCATTCGGCGCTCATCGGAGCCGCGACCTCCAGCTGGCTGCTGCGCTTCCGAAACACGATCTCCGATCAGTTGCGCCGGCATCATCGCTTCCTTGGGTTGGCGCCGACGCTGCGCGCCGCGGCCGGCCGGATCGACGGACACGAGGCCGCGATGGCCGCCTTGCGCGAAGCGATGGGACTTGCCCATCACACCGCACTGATGGAGGCGGCGCTCGACCGGGACGCGGAACGCGCGCAAAAGCTGATGGAAGAACACATCGGCTACACGATGGACGTCTATGCCCATTCCGAGGACGGCGCGGCAGTTCGAGCCGTCGAACTCACGGCCTGATTTCGAGCGGATCTCAAACAACGGATTCATTTCAACGCTCTAGGCAGCCACCCTCACGCACTGAATCCGGCCCTTCAAGCTGCGCTCAAAGCACGGTGCGGACCTTCCACAATTCGGGAAACAGTACGACCTCCAACATCTTCTTCAGGTAGGAGGCGCCGCCGGTGCCGCCAGTGCCGCGCTTCATGCCGATGACGCGCTCGACGGTGGTCACGTGATTGAAGCGCCAGCGGCGGAAGTAGTCCTCGAAATCGACCAGCTTTTCCGCAAGCTCATAAAGCATCCAGTGGCGCTGCGGATCGCGATAGACCGCCTGCCACGCAGCCAGAACCGCCTCGTTCTCGCCGCGCGTCTCGCGCCAGTCGGTGCGACCGGCATCCGCGCCGATGTCGAAGCCGTTGCGTCCGAGAAGGAGGATGGCCTCGTCGTAGAGCGATGGCTGTGAAAGGATGGCCTCCAGCTTCTCCATCAGATCGGGGCGGTGCTGGTGCGGCCCGAGCATGGCGAGGTTGCGGTTGCCGGTGAGGAACTCGATTGCGCGGTATTGCCACGACTGAAAGCCGGAGGACTGGCCCAGCGCGTCGCGGAAATCCGTATATTCGCTCGGCGTCATTGTCCGCAGCACGTCCCAGGCACTGTTCAACTGCTCGAAGATGCGGGCGACGCGCGACAGCATCTTGAAGGAGAGATCCAGCCGATCCGCCCGAATTGAGGAGATCGCAGCGCGCATCTCGTGCAGCGCGAGCTTCATCCACAATTCGGATGTCTGGTGCTGGATGATGAACAACATTTCGTCATGCGCGCTCGACAGCGGCGCCTGCGCGTTCAGCACCTTTTCGAGATCGAGATAGTCGCTGTAGGACATGCGGTCCTTGAACGACATCTGCGCGCCTTCGCTGGCGGGATCGTATGGTTCTATCATCTTGCTTCTCCTGCCGGCCGGATCCGAACCGTCCCCTGTAACGACAGCATTGACCACAATTTGCCGCCGATCTGAACCCTCCGAGTGAAAATTTCGATCGGGCGGCTACCCAGGCATTCAGCCTCGCCCTATAGACTGCGCCCGGACTGCAGGAGGACAAGGCATGTTCGGATTCAAGATCGAGGACTGGAGCAACGCGTACAGCAATAGCGCAAACATTGCCGGGGGAGACCGCTGGCCGGGCGCCTGGGAAGAGCCCGCCCGGCGATATCTCGAAGAAGCTGCAGCAGCACGGCGGGTCAGGCTCGACCTCTCCTATGGCGCCGCAACGCGCAACCGTCTCGACCTGTTCCTGCCTGAAGGCGATCCGAAAGGGCTCGTCGTCTTCATCCATGGCGGCTACTGGATGCAGTGCGACCAGCGCTTCCTCTCCCATCTGGCAAAGGGTCCCCTCGCCCGCGGCTATGCGGTGGCCATGCCCACCTATACGCATTGCCCGGAGGTGACGATATCAGACATCACCGCAGAAGTCGGTGCCGCAATCATGTCCGCTGCCGCAATGGTCGGTGGCCCCATCATGATCACCGGACACTCGGCCGGTGGCCATCTTGCCAGCCGCATGGCCTGCGAAAATTCGCCGCTTTCCGCCGAGATCCGCAAGCGCGTCCGCCATATCCTCTCCATTTCCGGCCTGCACGATCTGCGCCCGTTGATGCGGACCGCGATGAACGAGACGCTGCGGCTGGACGAGGCGACCGCATGCGCCGAGAGCCCGGCACTGCTTCGCCCGATCGAGGGCGCGCGCGTCACCTGCTGGGTCGGCAACTGCGAGCGGCCCGAATTCCGTCGTCAGAACGCGCTGCTCGCCAACATCTGGATGGGACTGGGGGCTGAGACGGCCGCCATCGAGGAGCCGGATCGCCATCACTACAACGTCGTCGATGGTCTTGCAGATCCTGACCATCCGCTTACGCGCACGCTCCTCGGCGAGTAACGGACGGGGCCAGCTTGTGTGCCGCTTCAGTTGCCTCAATAGGCATTAGCAGCTGGGGCATCGGCCGTTAATGCCGCCTTCAGCTTGGCCGCCGCAACCGCATATCCGCCGGAGGCACCATCGATGAAGTGCACGTGATCGCGGGCAAGCGGCGTCGGCACGACGCAGGTCATCAGCGCGGTATCCTGCCGGTGCAGGCCGTAGCGACAAACGCCCTCCAGCCGCGCCCTTTCCAGCCGCGCCTCGATCTCCGCCAGTCGGTCCGGATCGACATCGAGCGTCATCTTCAGCCCGTCGTCGAACTTGCGGAAGTCGGAATTGGCGACGATGTCGTTGCGATAGCGCTTCGGATCAAAGCGCCCAAGAGTGAGGCCCAGCCGCAGCAATGTCTGCATCAGCAGGTACTGCAGCACGATAAACGCCTTGCGTCGGAGCCGCCCGCCCTTCGGCACGGCCGCCCGCGCCTCGGCATCAAGGGAAGCCGGGCTGAGCCCGAGGCGCAGCCCTTCGATACTGACCGGACGGCCGGCACTCTCTTCACGCGCTGCCAGGGCGACGACATCGGAAACGAGCGTGCGGAAGGCCGGTTCGCTGCCGCCCGGAACGGGAACGGCGATGATCGAGACGATTTCGCCGTGACGCGCGGCGATCGGGTTCCAGCGGCAGGAGAGTCCGGCGAGATCCGGTCGCGCGCCCGGCGGGGCTATCGGGTTCATATCAAGCCCCTCCTTCATGCGCCGCTCGGCCCAGGCGGCCCCTCCTCCGGCAAACATGGCATAGGAGACGAATTCGTTCACCCGGTAGCGCGCCACCAGCACGTCCTGCCCGGCCGCGCGGATGGTCGACACGGGAACGACGGCGCCGCGCATGTCGAGCTTCAGCTCCTCCATCGTCCAGCGCTGCACGGCAGAAAGGGCAGCGCGCGCCGTGCCCACCTGCATCGCCGGCACCGCGACCAGTGCCCCGTCTCCGCCGAAGACGAAGGGCAGGTCGTGGCGACCGATCGCGTTCAGCACACCGGAAATGACGCTGGCGCCAGCCATATTGACGGATTTGTAGCGTCCGGCCTCGATGGCCCCGGTCGAATCGACGATATCGGCAAGCACGAGCGCCCATCCGTCCGGCAGCGGATGATAGTTGGCCTCATCGGCCACTCCCTCGAAATCGGAGAAGCTCGCCAGCGTGCTGAAGAAATCGTCATCGGCACTGTCGACCATGGGCGAGCCTACCATATTGGGTTTCGCTACTGGATCAGAATGCCGTGAGCGATCGACGGGCCGGATGGCGCAGTCGAGTGGCCAGTTCTACTGGCAGACGTCGACCCAGGTGCCGCCAACGAGCTCGATCATCCGCTCCGTCGGAATGCGGACGGCGGCATTGGTCGCACCGGCCGCGGGAACGATTTCCTCAAACGGCTGCAGCGACACGTCGCAATAGACCGGAATCTCGGACGGCAGGCCGAAGGGGCAGACACCGCCGACAGGATGGCTCGTCACGGCAACGACCTGCTCTGCCTCGAGCATGCGGGCCTTGCCGCCGAAGCGGTCCTTGAACTTGCGGTTGTCCAGGCGCGCCGTGCCGCTTGCGACGACCAGCATCGTCTCCTCGCCGACGCGCAGGCAGATCGTCTTGGCGATCTGCTCGGGGGCCACGCCATGGGCGGCTGCCGCCAGCGCGACCGTCGCCGAGCTTTCCTCGGTCTGGAGGATTTCGATTTCGGGCGCGTGCGCCTCAAAAAACTTGCGGACGGATTCGAGACTCATGGTGGTGAATGGATATCGGGGATTGCGCCCTTCGGCAAGCACTCGCCATCCTGCCGCTTTGCGCGAGCGCCGTACCAGCCCGACTGCATGGCGCCGCAAAGTGTTGCAATTCGGCCAAACTTGACAAATCGATGCCTTGGACAACGGCGTGTTACCGAAGAAGCGACTTTCCTTTTCCCCGGTCTGCGATAGAGCGAAAGGCACGCTCCCAAGCGCCAGTATTTACCCCGCACAACGCCCAAGGAATTGGTTCGCATGATCCTTCGCATTGCCACCCTGGCAGGCCTGATGCTTGCCGTCGCCGGATGCACCTCCGTCGCCCCAACCATTCCGACCACGCCGCTGGAAACCCGCTGGATCGGCCAATCCGCCGGCGCGTTCTTCGCCGCATACGGCCCGCCGGTCCGCGATATCGCGAGCGACGGGCAGACGCTCTACACCTGGCGTGGCGGCTTCATCAACCGCAAGGCCTGCCAGGTCGAGTTGACGGTCAACTCTGACTACAAGATCCGCAAGATCCGCCCCGTCGTCGACCGCAAGGATCCAAAGGGCGGCCCGTCGCATTGCGAGAAGGTGCTGGACGCGGCAAAGCAAGCCCCGAGCGCCTGACAGGACCCCAAGGCCGGACCCCTGCTCCGGCCTTTTTGTTCGCGCCTGCAAGGGGACCACGCATGCCTGCATTCGACCGCCTCTTCGATGACGCAGTGTTTGCCGATTTCTACGATCTCGAAAACGGCTGGGGCACGGATCTGGACTATGTTGCCGCGATTGCCGCGGACGCCACTTCCGTTCTCGATCTCGGCTGCGGGACGGGCGAGCTTGCGATCGCGCTTGGCGCAGGCCGCCGGGTCGCCGGCGTCGATCCAGCTGCCGCAATGCTCGAAATTGCCCGCGCCAAACCGGGCGCGCATTACGTGCGGTTCATCGAAGGCGACGCACGGACGGTCCGGTTGGGCGAGACTTTCGACCTCGTGGTGATGACCGGGCACGCTTTCCAGGTCTTTCTGAACGAGGCCGACCAGCGCGCCGTTCTTGCCACCATTGCCGCCCATCTGGCGCCGGGCGGCCGCTTCATCTTCGACACGCGCAATCCACTTGTGCGCGAATGGCTGGAGTGGGTGCCGCAGGAATCCGGACGCGTGCTGGAACACGCCCGGCACGGACGGGTGAAGGCGTGGAACGACATGGCGCACGACGAGGCGACTGGCATCGTCACCTATCAGACCCACTACTGGATCGAAAAGAACGACCAGCACCTCATGGCGGAATCGAAGATCCTGTTTACGCCGAAAGCACGGGTCGAGGCGATGCTTGCCGACTATGAACTTTCGGTCGAACGCTGGGCGGGCGACTGGCAGGGCGGCGCATGGCACGAGAACGCCCCGGAAATCATCCCGATCGGCAGGCTTTCCACCGCCTGACCTCCATGACCTCAGCCAGTCGCGAGCCTCTGGGCATGTTCCGGGCGTCAACCATTCGTTAAAATTTTAGCATCGTCTTTTATTCCCGGATAAGCGCGTTTCTTAAGCGCGCGGCAACACCCTGCAGCGATCATTGTGGGATGCTGGAGGGAGTATGATGCACCCGAAATTTGCCGAGCATAGGCAGGAGCGCCGTCGCAGCCTGCCGCTTGTGTCAGCCATTCCCGGCCTGATCTGTGTCGGGCTGTTGTTCGTCATCTTTGACAATATGAGCGGCACGGGGCTGGTCACGGCCTTCCGCGCCGCGGTCGCGAACTGCCAGATCAAGGGCAACATTGACCTGGTCGACGGCAGCAAGAGCTACTACCTGCCGGGCCAGGACCGCTACGCGTCGATCCGGGTCCAGCCGGCTGGGGGCGAGCGCTGGTTCTGCAGCGAGGAGCAGGCGCGCGCCGCAGGTTGGCACAAGGCGCGGCACTAGCGGGCTGCACGGCGGCGACCGATCGGCCCTGCCGCGCCGAGGCGGCCCGCTGTTGAACCGTGCGTCTTGGCCAGCACTTATTTCACTCAATACAAATATGACGGTGCGGGCGATACACACCAGCAGGTTCATATCCCGTTCAGGCACAACCTGCTTTAACGCTCTTACCCAACAATTGGGGCTATAGAGGGTTGTATAATATGAGAAAATTCAAAATCACGATACTTGCCGCCGCACTTTCCCTGGCAGCCGGCGCTGCCCAGGCAGAGGACCTGGTCTTCACCCTGAAGAACGGCACGAACTCCGTGCTGAACAACTTCTACGCGTCGCCGGTCGGTGTCGAAAACTGGGAAGATGACATTTTCGGCCGCCAGGCGCTCGGCCCGGGTGAGGAGATGGAAATCACGATCGCTGACGGCCGCACCGTCTGCGAATACGACATGCGCTTCGAGTTCCAGGGTGACGACCTCGACACCACAACGGACTCGCAAAACCTCTGCGAGCTCGGCGAGTACACGATCCACGAATAAGCGACCGGACTTTCGTCCGTTGCGACCCGCCGGGGAAACTTGGCGGGTTTTTTGCTATAGGGGAGTCTCGGCAAAGCCATTTTCAGTGGCGTGCCGCTCAACGCTGTTCTCAGGGGTAACAAGCCTTGCTTAAAGACGGACCACAACATCCTGACGTTGCCGCCTGCTTCTCGGCCAACCACCTGTCACGCGGCTTGCAGCTTGCTGGACGCGGTTGCAGATCCACCCTGATCGCGTCCTGGTCAAAGATCGGCGCATCGGCGCAGAAGAGCTGCATCGGGCGAATACCGTCACTGACCTCAAATGTCAGCCTGGCCGAGCCATTCAGGCCCACATGCTCGGAGACCTTGCGGATGATCGCCGCGAACTTGCCGGCCCGCATGTGGTTTCGTCCGCCTTCGTCAACATCCCACAACTGGACGAAGATTTCGCTCCACGCCTCCGGGTTCGCCCCGCAGTCAAGCGCCGAGAACTGGCCCGCCTTCACCTCGGTCACATGATAGCCCGGCCTGACAGGCCTTCCTTCGTAGTGAAAGACCAGCGGAAGGTCGGGCGCCGCATCAAGGGCAACCAGAAGGGCCGTGAGCGAGATGTCGGCCTGTGAATTTTCGGTCTTGTCGAGCGCGGTCATATCGTCTATCCAATATTTTAATGATATTAGGAATATCGAAACATGGAAGAACGTCAAGCCCTCGGCGCATTCGCGGCCCTTTCCCAGGAAACCCGCCTCCAGATCGTCCGGCTCCTCGTCGTCGCCGGACCTGACGGGATGCCCTCCGGACAGATCGGCGAGAAGCTGGACGTCTCCCCATCAAATGTCTCGTTTCACCTGAAGGAGCTGGAGCGAGCCGGCCTTGTGTCGACCGAACGGGCGTCCCGCTCCATCATCTATCGCGCCGACTATGATGCGCTTGGGGGACTGGTTCGCTTCCTGATGGAAGACTGCTGTGCCGGTCATCCCGAAATCTGCGCTCCTGTCGGCGCTTCGAACGTCTGTTGTTCGCCTGCCCTGAAGGAGAAGATGCAGTGAGTGAACTGATCTCCACATCCCTGATGATGCGTGAACTTCGAGACTGATCTTGTCCACATTCGAACGATACCTGACCGTCTGGGTCGCGATCTGCATTGTTGTCGGCATTGCGCTTGGACAGGCCTTCCCAGCCTTCTTTCAAACCATCGGCAGCGCGGAGCTGGCCCGGGTCAACATTCCGGTCGCGGTGCTGATCTGGCTTATGATCGTACCGATGCTGCTGAAGATCGATTTCTCCGCCTTGGGGCAAGTTGGGCGCCATTGGCGAGGCATCGGTGTGACGCTGTTCATCAACTGGGCCGTCAAGCCGTTCTCGATGGCGTTGCTCGGCTGGCTTTTCATCGGGTGGCTGTTCCGCCCCCTGCTTCCGGCAGACCAGATCGATTCCTACATCGCAGGTCTGGTCATTCTCGCCGCCGCGCCGTGCACGGCCATGGTGTTCGTGTGGTCGAACCTGACCAGGGGCGAGCCACATTTCACGCTGTCGCAGGTCGCCCTTAACGACACCATCATGGTCATCGCCTTCGCCCCCATCGTGGCGCTGCTGCTCGGCCTCTCGGCGATCACCGTTCCGTGGAGCACGCTCATCCTGTCCGTCGTGCTTTACATCGTCCTGCCGGTGATCGCCGCGCAAGTCATTCGACACGCGATGCTGAAGGACGGCAGCCCGGACCGATTGACTGGCCTGCTCGCCAAGCTTCAGCCGATCTCACTGCTCGCGCTGCTCACCACATTGATCTTGCTGTTCGGCTTTCAGGGGCAGCAGATCATCGCCCAGCCGGTGGTTATCGCCCTCCTCGCCATCCCAATTCTCATCCAGGTCTATTTCAACGCGGGGCTTGCCTATCTCTTGAACCGCGTCTTCGGCGAGCAGCATTGCGTTGCCGGCCCCTCAGCCCTGATCGGTGCATCGAACTTCTTTGAACTCGCGGTTGCCGCAGCAATCAGTCTCTTCGGCTTCAACTCGGGCGCAGCGCTGGCAACAGTGGTTGGCGTCCTGATAGAGGTTCCGGTAATGCTCACCGTGGTATGGATCGTCAACCGCAGCAAGGGCTGGTATGAGCGGGGCTTGCCCGCCGCCCAGAAGACGATCGCAGACGAAAGAGCCTGACCATGGATGCCACGATCTATCACAACCCCGATTGCGGCACCTCGCGCAATACGTTGGCGCTCATCCGGCATGCCGGCATCGAACCGACGGTCATCGAGTACCTTCTAACCCCGCCATCGCGGACTGAACTGGCGACGATGATAAAGGATGCCAGCCTGACGGTACGGCAGGCGATCAGAGAGAAGGGCACACCCTACGCCGATCTCGGACTCGATGACGATTCCCTGACCGATGAGCAACTGATCGACGCGATGATGGCGCACCCCATCCTGATCAATCGCCCCTTGGTCATCACGCCGCTCGGAACACGGCTGTGCCGCCCTTCGGAGGTGGTTCTGGACATCCTGCCCGACACATTCGCAGGCCCCTTCGTGAAGGAGGACGGCGAGCGCGTCCTCGATGCTCAAGGCAAGCGCATAGCCTGACCCGCGAGCGAGAGCATGTCCGAACAGGAACGAATGCCTTCTGCCATCGTCGCGGCCCTGGGCCTGACCCAGATCATCGGCTATGGCACCCTCTACTACAGCTTCAGCATTCTCGCCCCGGACATGGCCGAGGAAGCGGGATGGACGGTCGATGCGGTCTTTGCCGTCTTTTCGGTCGCGCTGCTGGTCGGCGGGCTCGCAGCCCCCGTGCTGGGCTCCATGATGGATCGTTTCGGCGCCCGGGGCATGATGGCGCTCGGATCGCTGTTTGCCGCATTCGCGCTGGCTCTTTGCGCTTATTCCGCCTCGGCTTCCGTGTTCATCGCCGCGATCATCCTGCTGGAGGTCGCATCGTCCATGGTCCAGTATCAGGCGGCGTTCGCCACGCTCGTGCAATTCCGCCCCATGGTGGCCGCAAAAAGCATCACCTATCTGACCTTGATCGGCGGCTTTGCCTCGACCCTCTTCTGGCCGATCACCTCGAGCCTGCACGGCCTGTACACGTGGCGGGAAATCTACTTGTTCTACGCCGTTCTCAACCTTGCGGTTTGCGCTCCGATTCACGTCTGGGTCATGCGTCGAAAGCCTGTCGAACACGCTGGAGCGGAATCAATGACCGGCCGGCGCGAGGTTCATGGCGTTCTGCGCCCGGATAGGCGCAGGGTCGGCTTCTATGTGGCGTCGGCCGCGTTCGCCCTTCAGGGCTTTGCCCTGTCCTCGATGCTCGTGCACATGGTTCCGATGCTCACCCAACTCGGCCTTGGCGCAGCGGCGGTCATGGTCAGCACCATTTTCGGGCCCTCCCAGGTCCTCAGCCGACTGATCAACATGCTGTTCGGTCAAAGGCTCTCGGCAACAACGCTGGCAACGCTCGCCGCCATGATGATCGTCGGCGGCATCGTGACGCTGCTCGTCTCCGGAGGGTGGATCGCCGGAGCCGCTGTCTTCGCCCTGTTGCTGGGCCTTGGCTCCGGCGTCAACAGCATCGCGCAAGGGGCGCTTCCGCTTCATCTCTTCGGCTCAAACGGCTACGGCAGCCTCACAGGAAAAATGGCAGCGATCCGCCTGAGCGCCGGCGCCGCCGCCCCGTTCGTTTTCGCCGCCCTGACCGAAAACTTCAGCATGACAGTATCACTTGCCATAACTGCGGCGCTTGGCGGCCTGGGCCTGGCCGGCTTCATGATTTTGGGCCACCTGGCGCTCGGTTCTGCACGAAATGATACGCTCCGTGGTACGGAATGAGTTCGCACAGAGATTGGCCGCGAAAGTGTGCCTCGGTGGGCTGAAGCAAGAGCAACTGAAAGCGTGTGTGAAGGCAGTGAAGGTGCCGTCTCTTCGTTCGCCAGCGTGACCGTCCACGCATCAACGCTTGATTGGTGTTTCACTCAAACGCTTATAGTATGCACCGTTAAGGTATTCCTTCGCGCTCGGAAAGTGGGAATCCTCGACTACATTGTCAGGGTCTACAGTGATGAGGAGTTGGCGCGCGAGCTGGCGACCCTTCGGGCTGAGGAACATGATCATTCTGCGCCCCTCCTTCGGGTCAGGCGCGGTCTCAATGAGACCATATCCCGGTTTGCCCAGCCTGTGCCAGTCGCCCAGTGCCGCGACAGAGCGCGAGCAGGATGCCTGAGAGATGCCTACCTCGTCCGCGAGATTGGCCATTGTGGTGCCGGGACGTGCCATGATGGCCAGGAACACGTGCGCCATCTGGATTGGCATCTGCTCCCCGCCCCTGCGGAGAGTGGAAATGATCTGGAGGAGTTTGACATTACTGGCATTGGTCATTCGGACGGCTCGTAAGGGATACCCAACATCTTGGCTCAGGCCATATTATTGTCAGTGAAACTTCTCAAGCCTGAACCTCCGCGTAGCTACGGGGTGGATGAAAAATCTTGACATTGCGAACAAACAGGGCAGTGGGTTCGCCGGGATCATCTTCATTGCCACCAACGCCTCGTCGGCTGGCTTCAAGTCGACAATGAAGGTTTGGGGCAAGTTGTCCGTACGTGCGGAGCGTCCTCATTCGTTGATCGTCACGTTGCTTCCCCGAATCCAGAGGGGAAAAAGGAGGTACCACCACCTAATAAAACATTGATTTTGCTGACGCCAGAAGAGATGGCTGGGGCGCCTGGAGCCCCACCAATCCATGGATAACCCCATAGAAAACATTGAGATTGTTGACTTCCTTTGATGGCGTGCGCTACCAACGCGTACTACTGACGTGTACTACCGGGAAGCAGATGGCTGATACTCGATACCTGAAACAGCGGCGGCAGGGCTGGTACTTCGCGATGAAGGTTCCTGCCGATTTGATCGAAAAGATAGGCAAGTCGGACATCGTGAAATCGCTGCGCACCCGCGACCTGTCACAGGCGCAGAAAGATCGCTGGCCACTGGCTGCAGAGTGGACCGCTCACTTTGAAGTCCTCCGTGGCAAGCGTACGTGGACACCTCCCGAGATCGAGGAGAAGGCACAGGCAGAGTACCACGACACGCTGAAGATGCTTGCCGAGCACAATGAGAGCGGGGAAAACGTCGACATTTTCGCCGAGCTTGAAGCCGAGAAGTTGGAGAGCGGGAAGCTCAACGATCTGGACCATGCCCTCGTTTCGGCTCGCATTGCGGCTGCAGCGGGACGCAGAGCCGTCATGGACGGAAGAACCTTCACCCTGCCGCCCGCCTTCGGACGCAACGGTATCGACATGGAGACCCTTCAGCCGGTGACATTGAAGAAGCAAACGTCCGGAGCCTTCGCCGACGCAGCCCGTCGCTACATCGAGGAAATCCAACGCGACCCGTCTGCCAAGCTCACGGAGCAAACGCGCGGCCAGTACGAAGCCGTGTATCGGTTGTTCGACCAGTGGGCGGGCAAGCCAAGCCTGGATGAGGTTGACCGTAAACAGGCGGCGGAGTTTCTCGACAAGATTGCTACGCTTAACCCCCACTGGGGTCGAAGCCCGCAGACAAAGCAGCGGACCTTCAGCGAGATCATCAGGGATTTTGGCAGCCATAAGACCGGCCTCACCAACCGGACCATCAACCGATACGCCACCGCCCTCTCCATGGTCTGGCAGTGGGCTAAGCGGCGTGGCCTGTTGACGAGTGAAAACCCCTGGGAGGACCAACATCGCAAGATCGGCGAGAAGAGGAAGACCCAGAAGCTGCCGTACACGATTGACGAATTGGAGAAACTCCTCGTCAGGCAGCCTGAGTTTCGCCCCGAGAAACAGAGCCACCCCAACACGCTTGCTTGGCTCTGCCTCATCTCAGCATATAGCGGCATGCGCTTGAACGAGATGTGCGATCGGAAGGCTGCCGACATCAAGCAAGAGGACGGCGTCTGGTACTTCGACATCACCAACGCAAAGTCAGAGGCGGGCGATCGGAAGGTGCCCATCCATACCCGCCTTATCGCTGCTGGCTTGCTCGACTTCATCCGCCATCACCAGAGCGAATGGCTGTTCCCCGCGTTGAAGCCAGGAGGCCCTGACGGCAAGCGATCATGGTACATCTCGAAGCGTTTTACCGAGCACAGGCGAGCGTTGAAGATCACCCGACTTGACGAACGAACAGGAAAGGATCGTGTCGACTTCCATTCCTTTCGGCGCAGCGCAATCAAAGTGCTTGAACGAGCAAGACTACCCCAAACCGAAGTCGCGCAGGTTGTCGGCCATGACCGGGAGGGCATCACGTTCGGCATCTACAATCCCGAAGGTCTCGACATTCACGCTCTGCAACAGGTGGTCGAGGCGATTAGATATCCCGAGATCGAGCAGCTCTTCGCGACCGCTGCGTGAACGAACATCCATAGGACGTTTGTTCCTTCAACCATCAAACGACCTTCAGGGCCCCGTTGAGCGATCTTCGGGGGCTTTGCTTTTGGGATGCTGTTTCCGTTCGGTTTCGACCGACCCGAGCTTGGTCAAGTTACGTCCGCACAAGGAGACAACGGACGTCAGAAGCGTAAGTCGAAAATTCAATCAATGCAGCCCATCGATTGCCCCACACATTAGGATGAAGACCATGCGCGATCACCTGATTGTCATTGATAAAAACTGCAACCTATAATTACCCCTTGCTTTGGAATAGAATTGAGCGCGCGATTACCCCCACCTTAGTAGATATATAACGCCCGTTGACCCCTCGGTTGGCCCCGTCCAATCTGGCACCACCAGCCCTACCGCACCGCCGCCTCATGGCGATCTTCCAGCCGGAAGTGCGGCGTGATGGGTTTCATCGCATCCCTTCATCATTGATCCAGCTTTCGGTCTCCTCGTTCCTGACGGTTCGGGGAGATTGGCATTTTGTGGCCATCCGAGGGGGACCGCAGCCGACAACAACATCATGACCACAAAATGAGGACGTTCCGTATGGACGCACACGCAGACCACGGCGGCGACATGCTGTCGAGTGACATTCATAGACAACCCATCGCTACTGTGCTTGAGGCCCTTCATCGTGTCGATCCGAACGCCCCTGCAGAGCCTGTTGAACTCCCGCTCAAGAGAGCCAATCAGGCTCGCAAGGAGACGGCAGAGTTCAACCATAAGGCAGTTCACATCCTTGCCGAGCTGGGATGGACGACGTGTGACATTGCCGGGAAACTGGAGATCACTCAGCGCCATGTTCAGGCCCTTGTAAAGCAGCCCTGCGAAGCCCTTGAGGTGGAACGCCGGGGGGTGCGGGAGAGAGGGGCGCGAGAGCGTCTTGCTCGTACCAGCGCCTCATTCTTCAACGAGGCATTCCCTGAGAAAGAGCCGCAGTTGCAACTCGATCCATCACTTCCGACCCGTGAGAAGGTCAAGCGGTACCTACGAGAGGGGAAGGTGTCACAGGCTGAAGCGGCCCGACGCCTCGGCATCTCCCGGCAAGCTGTGTCGAAACACGTCCAGGCACTGTCTGTTCAATGAAAGTGAATGATCTATGCGAACTGTTCACACCAAAGCGAAATTTGGGAGACCTTTGAAACGGATTTTATACAGCGCGATCAATCACTTAAGTGGTTGACATCCCTACATATAGGTAACCTTCGACGAGACAAGACTGGGGATTTGATGGTGGAAGACCAAGGATTGAGATCGTCCTAATCAATATCATCATCCACGCTCATCGAGGGAGACCAAGGATGGGGATTGAATAAAGGTGGTCGAGGTGGGTCTGATGAAATCAGGCAATCTCGGGTGATCTTTATCAGGGGGATGGTGACTGTCGACATCCTCCCCCTCCCAGCCTGACTGAGCATCAGCATCAGCACGACCAGCGTTCTTACGCACCCGAAGGCCGTCAGGCCCAGAGCCTTCCGCTCTTGCTGGGAACAGGTCGTTCATCTGTTCATCCCGTGGTTTGGGAGAGCAGTCGGCCAAGGCCCTGCAAACCTTGGTCGGCTCTTTCATGCCCGTGCTGTCGCACGACCCCGATCCACATCGATGAACATCACGCCTGTTCGATCCTTCACCAAACCCAAGGACGAACTCATGAACACTCATACCAACACCAACGCCCACCGCTTCTACATCGTCCCGACCAAACGGGACAAGCGACACACCCTCTACTCAGTCCTCTTCAATGGTCGTGTTGTCATCCTCGGAACACACCTCCCGACAGCCCACGGCTGCCGCTATCTGGCCTCGATGGGCCTTTCTGGCCGAGCAGAGATGTGGGACTTCTCACGGTCCTACGCCCGCATGGTCTTCCCTGACCTGGTCAAAGCCGCTGGCATGACGATCGAGGATGATGACCACGGTAGGCCGCGCGTTAAGCCAGTCAGAAAGCTGTGGCAGGACCACATTCATGAGGGTTCAGACGCCGGGATGGACAATCACCCATCCAACCATAAACGCCTCTCTACGGTCGCTTGAGCAGGAGACCTCGATGACAGCAACTACCGTGCAACTCGCAAGGGCGAGCCTCGCAGCGACCTCAAGCCATCAGGCTGAGGACAGCCTTCCAGAAGCCCTTCGCGTCGATGCTCTTCTTCTGCCCAGGCGGAAGGACGGCCTTCGACGCTATCGGCTTGAGTTCCTGGGAGAAGTGCTCAACGAGCTTACCTCGCTCCCCGGCCCCATGGCCCGTGATATCCTCACTCGACGGGGTCATGTTGGCTGGGTCGAGATCACCTTCGACGATGGCAGACCAAGTTCCCGGATGTGGGCTGGAGATGTACGACTGAGGCCCTTCTCTGATGGGTGAGACCTCCCGGTGATGGAGATGGCGATGGCTTGAGAGCTGTTGCCGTCTCCTCCGGTCGCCCTGACGAGTTGGCCTTCTCGGTCGCGCCTCCCCGAAATGTTCATAGCGAATTTTTCTGGCCCCACATCAGATAGGCGGAAACGCAGTTTCCCCCGGTGGCCCCCCGCACTTTGATCGAGCAAGGCATCGCCTGTCTCGCCACAGCCATGCATGTCTCGCCTCGTCCGCTGGCTGGCGATAGCGTGTCAGCACCAACTCACCACCTTCAACTACCTCTCCAAACTCGTTCGCGTAGTAGAGATCGATGGCCAAGCCGTGGCTCGCTGCGTCCGATGTGTACCGCGTCCTCGGGTAGAGGACGAATGGTCTAACAAACTTACACCAACGCGGCCTTGGCGCTGTGATCATCATCGCTGAGAGCGGAATCTATCGGCTCATCAATCGCTCCAGCAAACGGAGGCCCGTCAGTCCCAAGACTGCGTCACCCGCATAGCGCTCCCCGCGATCCGCAAGGACGGTGGCTATATCCTCGGCGAGGAGAAGGTCTCGACCAGCGAGACGAGCGAGCTGGTTCGATTGTGGTGCACCTTTAACGAACCACTCCGCAGTTGGTTCGATAAATGTCGATTGACAACTCAAAGCGAACCAACAATAAGAGAACCACCCATAACGAACTGAGGCGGTTTCCCATGCATGTCCGTGCCTATCTCCGAGCCAGTACCAAGGACCAAGACGCCAGCCGCGCGAAGGACGACCTGCTGCGCTTCGCTGACGAGCGTGGGCTGAAGATCGCGGCCTCTTATGTCGAGAACGAGAGCGGCGCCTCCTTGGCCCGTCCTGAGCTATTCCGTCTGCTGGCTGACTGTCACCCCGGCGATGTCCTGCTGGTCGAGCAGGTGGACCGCCTGAGCCGATTGAACGCTGCCGACTGGGAGAGGCTGAAGGCTGAGATACAGCAGCGCCGTGTGAAGGTGGTGGCGCTCGATCTGCCAACATCTTGGATGATGGCCACAGCTGACAAGGACGACATCCAGAGCCGGATGCTGGACGCCATCAACGGGATGATGCTCGATATGCTCGCAGCCATAGCTCGTAAGGACTATGAAGACCGCAGAAGGCGGCAGGCGCAAGGTATCGCCAAGGCAAAGATCGAAGGCGTCTACAAGGGACGCCCCGAGGACACAGAGCGCAACGAAGCCATCGTGAAGATGCTCCGAGCCGGCCAGTCCTGGAACACGGTCATCAAAGCCACTGGTTGTTCACGCTCAACCTTGTCGAGACTGGCTGCAAGATTGAAAACGGATGCTTGAGACTGCCAGCGCGTCGATTTCCCCCTTCGCTTTCGAGAGGGAGATTATGGCTTTTTCATTGAGCGATGTGTGAAGGGCTGGAGAGAACCCGATAGCGGCAGCGTGAGAGGCCTCTCCGGCCGCCCCCAAAACCTTGGGTCTTTAGGCACATGCTCGCCAGCACCGTCGCCATCCTTTCTTCTCAAGGAATTGCCCATCTCCTTTTGCAGCAGCGAAACAAAGTCCCCGCGTGACTGCCAGACGTGCGCTCTCAGCGCTTCCTTGTCCCCATCAAAGCCGATCGCCAGATGACGCGCCGCGTAGCAAGCCCTCAGCACATGGTCGAGAATTGCGACCCGTGTTCCCTTGTCATCGCTGTTTTCTATAGGCTTGCGCTTGGACGTGATCGGCGGCCAGCTAATCGACAGGCCAAGAAGCGTGCGGCGACCTTCATCCTTCACGTTGGGAAAGAACAGGCGCCCCTTGTCGACCAGGGCACTCGCTCTCTCGCTGAGCTTCTCGATCTTAGCCGGGCTGTATTTCGTTTCTGAAGAAAGCGGAGAGCAAGCCGTCTCGATTTCCGCCATCACGTCAATAACTTCATGGCCCCATTGGGTCATTTCAACATCACGCTGACGGCTCGCTGCGCGTGAAGAAAAGAACCACTGCGCCAGCGTCACCAGCACTGCGGCCACACCAGCAACCGCCGCCAACATCCCTTCAGACATAGTCCCCCTGCCCTTCAAACATGCCCGAAACCCCAGCGACTCTAATGGGCAGCCACTTCCTTCAACAACAACTCCGCCTGTGCCAGCACAGTCTGAACCGCTTCCTGCTCCAGATCGGGTGGATAGCCGAACTTCTTAAGAATGCGCTTGACCAGCACCCGCATCTTGGCCCGCGCGCTCGACTTGTGATGCCAGTCGACGGTCGCGGAGTTGCGCATCTGCTCGACAAGCTCATGGGCGATCACGCGCAACTGGTCGCTGCCCATGGCCTGGACGGCGCTGTCATTGGCCGCAAGCGCATCGTAGAAGGCGATCTCCTCCTGCGAGAGGCCCAACTCTTCCCCGCGTGCGGCTGCGGCCTGCATCTCCTTGGCGAGCGCGATCAGTTCCTGGATCATCTCGACGGTGGAGATTGCGTTGGCATGATAGCGTGCCACGGCCTCCTCCAGCCGTTTAGAAAAGGCCTTGGACTGAACGACGTTAGATTGCGAGCGGCTCTTGATCTCGCCATTCAGCAGCTTCTTCAGGGCCTCCAGCGCGAGGTTCTTCTTCTCCATGCGTTGGACGTCGGCAAGGAACTCGTCCGACAAGACGGAGATGTCCGGCGACTGCAGTCCGGCAGCCTTGAGGATGTCGACGATCTCGGCATTAGCCACTGCCTGATTAAGCAGTTGCTCGACGGCCAGCGACTTGGCCCTGTCCGACATTTTGCCGGAAGCGGTCGTCTTCACGAGGGCGGCACGCACCGCTTGGAAGAAGCCGACCTCGTCGCGGATTTCCGCTGCGGCATCGCTTGCGGAGGCCAGCGCGTAAGCCTTGCTCAGCTCCAATACCGCGTCCTGATAGCGGCGGTGTGCCTTCTTCTTCGCCTCGATACCCTCGACCGTCGCAGCCTCCTTCTCCTGCCACTTCAGTATCCAGTCTATGCCATCGGCCAGGGCTTTCAGACGCTGCTGCGGGGCTCCTGAAATGCCGAGGGTGTAGTCGTGACCACTGAACATGGCGCGAACGATCTCGTACTTCTCCAGAAGGACGGCGACGGCCTCATCCTCATCGATGCCGGTCTTGTCGCGGTCGGATTGGGAGTATTGTGCCAACGCCTTCTTCAGGTTCTGGGCGATGCCGATGTAGTCAACGATCAGCCCGCCTGGCTTGTCCTTGAAGACGCGATTGACGCGGGCGATCGCCTGCATCAGGCCATGGCCGTGCATGGGCTTGTCGATGTACATGGTGTGCATGCAGGGCGCATCGAAGCCGGTCAGCCACATGTCGCGGACGATCACCAGTTTCAGCGGGTCGTCGAGCTTGCGGGCACGCTTGGCGAGATCATCGCGCCGCTTCTTGTTGCCTATGTGAGGCTGCCATTCGAGCGGGTCGGATGCCGAGCCGGTCATCACGATCTTGATCGCGCCCTTGTCGTCATCGTCCGAATGCCACTCGGGCCGAAGCGCAACGATCTCGTTGTAGAGATCGACACAGATGCGGCGGCTCATGCAGACCGCCATGGACTTGCCCGGGAGGCCTTCAATGCGTTTCTCAAGGTGCGCAACGAGGTCGGCAGCGATCTGGGAGAGGCGCTTCTTCGAGCCGACCAGCCTCTCGACAGTCGTCCACTTGGCCTTCTGCTTCTCCTGCTCACTCAGCGTGTCGTCTTCGAGCATCGCCTCGATCTCGGCATCGATCTTCGGTTTCTCGTCCTCGTTCAGCTCGATGCGGGCCAGCCGGCTCTCGTAGTAGATCGGAACCGTGGCCTTATCCTCGACCGCCCGGCTGATGTCGTAGATGTCGATGTACTCGCCGAAGATCGCGGGTGTGTTGACATCTTCCGCCTCGATCGGCGTCCCAGTGAAGCCAATGAACGAGGCGTTCGGTAGCGCCTCACGTATGTAGTGGGCGTAGCCATAGCGGCGCTTGCCAGTGTCCTTGTCCAGCTTGGCATCGAACCCGTACTGGCTGCGGTGCGCCTCGTCCGCCATGACTATCACGTTGCGCCGGTCCGTCAGCATGGGGAAGCGTTCCTCGCCCGCCTCGGGCGTGAACTTCTGAACGGTAGTGAAAATCACCCCGCCTGACGCCCGGTTCAACAGCCGCCGCAGATCGTCCCGGCTGTTGGCCTGCTCCGGTGTCTGGCGGATCAAATCCTTGCAAAGGCTGAAGGTGCCGAAGAGCTGGTCGTCGAGGTCGTTGCGGTCGGTCAGCACGATCAGCGTGGGGTTCTCAAGCTCGCGCGAGCGGACAATCAAACCTCCGAGGAACGCCATCAGGAAGCTCTTGCCCGAGCCCTGGGTGTGCCAGATCACGCCGATCTTGCGGTTGCCGTCAGGCTTTGCCGCCTCGATCGCGCTGGCAATCGCCTTACGGGCGCCGTGGAACTGGTGGTAGCCGCCAATGATCTTGAAGGCGCCCGCCCCCTGATCACCGAACACGATGAAGTCGCGGATAAGCGCCAGGAACCGCTCCTTGTCGAAGACGCCCCGCAGCAGCGTATCCATCTCATAGGGACCGTGCGGCGTGAAATCACCATCTGCGCCCGTTACCGAGCGCCAGGGCATGAAGCGCTCCTCGTCCGCCGTCAGCGATCCGATACGGGCGAGCATGCCATCTGAAGCAATCAACACGGCATTGGTGCGGAACAGTGAGGGCACCTGCGCCTTGTAGGTCTGCAGTTGCTGGAAGGCCTGATCGATGGTCGCCGCCTCGCTACCTGCGTTCTTCAGCTCAATGATGCCGAGCGGCAGGCCGTTAACGAAGACCATAACATCGGGTCGGCGGGTGTACTTGCCCTCGACGACGGTGAACTGGTTGGTCACCAGCCAATCGTTGTTGTCGGGGTTGTCGAAGTCGATCAGCCAGACCTTGTCGCCCTTCACCTCGCCATCGCCGATGCCGAACTCGACATCGACGCCTTCGGCAATCAGCTTGTGGATGCGACGGTTCTCTTCCACCAGCGAGGGCGTCTCGGTCAGCAACAATTGGCGGATTGCCTGCTCCAGGGCATCATCCGGGATCATCGGGTTCAGCCGCACCACTGCAGACCGCAGGCGTTCGATCAGCAGCACATCACCATAAGCGTCTCGGGCGGGTGCGCTGCCATCGGGAGAAATGACTGCAGCGTTCTCGTACATGTATCCGAGTTCGCCGAAGGTGTTGATCACCACTTCTTCAACAAGGCCTTCGTTGAAGCCCCCCTTGCTGTGGTCGGAAGCTGACTGCATGTAGGGGACATCGTCCATTACCAGACCTCGAAACGTTCAAGATTGCGCTCACCGGCTCGCTGCATCAGCGCGGACCTAAACTCTTCTTTGATCACGCCGGCATCGCGGGGGGCGGTGGTCAAGTCGTCCACATCAGGTATTGCGGCGAGCCAAAGGGCCTCAACTTCTGCGGCGGTCAGTCGGCCGACCTCTTTCTGAAGGAGCGGTTCCAGAATGCTGTCCCAGGGCTCGTCGTCATCAAAGTAGGGGCCGTTTTGCGCATCGTGACACAGCTCGTCCCAAAGGCTCTTGTGCTCGTAGTCGCCAAAGACGCCGGAAGCATGCCGACGCTGGAGAGCATGGATGATACGCCCCGCCGCACGCTGATTGTATTCTGCGGCCAGCCTCCGCAACGCGGCCCACATCAAATCATGAGGTTGGGATGATGAGGCGTCCGCTCTGGTGACCGCATCGACAGACATCGTCACTCCCCCATCAACCCATGTTGCGGCAGTCGATCTTGATGCGACCGACTACCCCAAACTCCAGGTCGAGTGCTCGGCGCGCATCAGCGGCGACAATACCTTCCTCACCGCCTGTTGGAACAATGTACTTCGGCAGTTCAGCCTTCATTGCATCACTACCCACGTTGAGAAGTGTAATCGAAGGGAAGTCAGAGGAAGCCTTCGTCAGAGGGCAGGCCAAAAAGTGCCACGGCACGGTGATGTGTTCCAACGAGGTGAGATCGTTGTTTCCCCCGGTGGTGATCTTTGAAGCATCCCCTATCAAGCAGCCAGCTTCCAATCCAAGGGGCATTTTGGCTGCTGTCCACTTTCGTCTGGCTGTTTCAGGGCTGTAAAAGCAAAGAACTGGCATCAGCTTCATGGCTGCGGCGCCACGTATCAGCATGTCCACCTGAGGTGCCAGAGAAGACTTTGCTTTGTATGTGAACAGGCTCCTCATTTTCCCGGCATTCCGAGCCAGACGCTTCGCTTGAACCCGCATTTTGAAGGTGTAAGCCCTGCCAATCAGATGCCATTCCCAATCCGCACCGTTTCGTGCCTCCTGTCGCTTGGTGAAGGTTTCCACGTGAACGATCGAAGAGTGACGTCGCCAGATTTCAAGAAGGCAGCTCTCGGTGATGGTTTCCTCCCCATACGAGATCTCGCATCCGTACGAGAGTTGCAGATTTCGGGAGACCACATCTCCCAGCGTAAGCAGAGTGTGGCACAGATGAAATGCATCGCTGCTCACTGTGCCGCCTCCAATTGCGTTTCAGCTATTCGAAGGCTGAGTTCGCCGGACATCACTTTGGGAAGAAGGAGGTCACGGGTGGCGGCGAGCGTGCGGCATTCTATCTCGTTTGATGTGATCCTCTGCCGTAGAAGTCCGGCGATGCGCCCAAACTCCCGTACAATCGCTGGACTGGCCACTGCCACCTCAAGGCGATACGCGTTGCTTCGGTTTAGGCCCGGCACAGCGGCATCCGTATTCATGCCATCCAACCCCAGCGTCTGCAGGAGGTGGTAGCAGTAGATCATTGGCCTTTCCGACCTCACATAGAAGACGGTATCGATTGGATAGAAGTCACGGTCCTCCCAGTACAGGCTGCCGATCGTCCCCTTCCTGCCCACGATTACAGACGGCCCTTTCACCAGTGCGGCATCATGGAACCCACCAATCCCGCCGGAACCATACACCGGAAATGAACCATCCCGACGGTCACTCTTTGTCAGGGACTTGCCGTATGAAAGCTCGAGCACATCCTCAAGTCTTCCTACGCTCCACCCCTCGGGTAGTCCGTCGTCGCCCAGCCTTGCAGGGAAGTGATCGGCGAGTTGCTGCGAGCGTTCGGCATCGGCGACAAGACCGCCCATGATCTCGACAGGATCGGATGCACCTTCGATCTTGCGGCGGCTCGGGCCAAAGTCAACGAACCAGTCGCGGAAGATCGCCTGGGCCATTGCCTCAAGCGTCACGTTCATCTGTCGGTTCAGCTCGATCTTGTCGTCGAGGGCGCCGAGCAATTCAACGACCCGCTCTTGGTGATCTTTTGGGGGCAGTGAAACCTTAAACTCATGGCAATCGGCCACACGAATGTGACTAACCACTGAACCTGACCCGTCATGGGCGCCAAATTGCTGCTGGAGGTCTGGCGAACGAAAAGTGTAGTACAAGTACCGCGGAACTATTTTCCTCGGGTCAGGCCGATACTGCATGAGGCGTTGGCCAAGGAATACTGTCCCCAATCCACTCACATAACCGACTTCACCGATAGGAGCCTCGCGCGTAAGGATGACGTCACCATCAAGCACTCGTGCACGCCTCGTCCATCGCTCGTAGGTAGCCTCATCCACGTACCTGCAGGTGGAGAGGTCAATGCGACCGTCCTTGACGTTAGTTGTCCTGATCATTCGAAACGTTGTCTCGTGGTCGGCGACTGGTGCAGTTCGATTGACACAATCAACTATCAACGAGCAGACGTCCTTAACGGAGACGCGCGGCCATTTAGTCATTGCCAGACACCCAGCCGAGAGCGTTGGCGATGCGCCCTTCGAGCACACGTCCTTCGGCAAACTGAGCCATAAGGTCGCCGGCCAATCCTTCGATCTTCTCTGCGAACGGCGCACCATCATCCTCGACATCTGCCGCACCGACATAGCGCCCCGGCGTCAGCACGTGGCCGTGGCTACGCACCTCTTCCAAGGTCGCCGCCTTGCAGAAGCCCGGCTCGTCCTGGTACTCCGACCAGCTGTTCTTATCCCGCGTCTCAGGCTTGGCCCGCCAACGATGGTAGCTTCCGGCGATCTTCTCGATGTCTTCTTCTGTGAACTCGCGGCGCACACGGTCCACCATGAAGCCAAGTTTGCGGGCATCGATGAACAGGATTTCGCCTCGCCGGTCGCGGTGGCCGTTTGCGCTCTTGTCACGGGCCAGTATCCACAAGCAGGCGGGTATCTGCGTCGAGAAGAACAACTGACCCGGCAGCGCCACCATGCAGTCCACTTGATCAGCCTCGATCATCGCCTTGCGGATATCGCCTTCGCCAGACTGCTGCGATGACATAGAGCCGTTAGCGAGCACCACGCCTGCCGTGCCGCGAGGGGCAAGATGGTGGATGATGTGCTGCAGCCATCCGAAGTTGGCATTGCCCTTGGGCGGCACGCCGAACTTCCAGCGGGCATCCTCCGCCAACCGCTCGCCGCCCCAGTCGGAGATGTTGAAGGGCGGGTTGGCAAGGATGAAGTCGGCCTTCATGTCCGGCAGTTCGTCGCGGTGAAAACTGCCCTCGTTGTTCCAGCGGATGTCTGCGTCGATGCCCTGCACGGCGAGGTTCATCTTGGCGAGGCGCCAGGTGGTGTGATTGATCTCCTGTCCATAGATGGCGATGTCGTCCCGCCGTCCACCGTGTTCCTCGATGAACTTCTCCGACTGCACGAACATGCCACCCGAGCCGCAGCAGGGGTCGTAGACGCGGCCCTTGTATGGCTCCAGCATCTCGACCAGCGTGCGCACCACCGAGCGGGGCGTAAAGAACTCGCCACCACGCTTGCCCTCGGAACTGGCGAAGCCCGAAAGAAAATACTCGTAGACGCGGCCCAGCAGGTCCTTGGCCTTGTCGGAGCTGTCATGCATGCCGATGTTGGAGAACAGGTCGATCAACTCACCGAGCATCGTCTTGTTCAGCGTGGGGCGGGCGTAGTTCTTTGGCAGCACGCCCTTCAGCCCCTCATTCGACGGGGCCTTCTCGATCGCCTCCATTGCCTCGTCGATCAGCTTGCCGATCTCTGGGCGCTTGGCGTTTGCCTGGAGGAAACTCCAGCGGGCTTCCTTCGGCACCCAGAAGACGTTCTCAGCGAGGTATTCCTCCGGGTCTTCCGCATCGGCATAATCATCCGCCTCGAGCCGGGCGTGCAGCCCCTCGAAGGCATCGGAGATGTACTTCAGAAAGATCAGGCCGAGAGCGACGTGCTTGTATTCGGAGGGCTCCAGGTTGCCCCTGAGCTTGTCTGCTGCCTTGAAAAGCTCAGCCGTGAAGCTGAGGTCACCATTCACTTCTTTTGCCACGCATACGCTCCTGAATCAGTGAGCCGACGATAGCAGCGAAGCAGACTGTGTAAAGGGAAGACGGGCAAGCCCCAGCTGTCCATCCATCGTGTACTACTGGCGTGTACTACCACGGACGCAACCCGCGCCATAAGTCATTGAATTTAATGGCATTATACAGAGTGGCTGGGGCGCCTGGATTCGAACCAGGGGATGGCGGTACCAAAAACCGCTGCCTTACCGCTTGGCTACGCCCCAACGCGCGGGCCATGTGCCCGCCAAGCGGGAGCCTGATAGCAAAGCTCATCCCGGTGGACAATCCTTAAGTTCCCATCCGCCCAAGTTTCTTTTCGCACGTATCGTTCTGTGCCTCGGGACTGAGACTTCCGCCTGCAATTGCTGGCCAAATTATACCTGTTCCGTACGTCGTGTGGCGCGTGCCCACGGCCGCGCGAAGACTGGAGGCGTGCGGATCAATAACAGTCTGATTCTGCGCGTGAACCGCATCGAAAATCGATTCCGGCCATCACGGTTATGCGCTAAGGTCCGCGCGGCACACGCCGCCTCAAACGTCGGCGCTGCCGGCATATTAATAAATTACTATGGATTTCCCTATGAGCCAGTTCCGTGCCCGCCCACCTGCTGTACCCACCCTGCTTCTTGACGACAACGTCGTGCGTGTCACCCGCTGGGACTTTGAGCCCGGTGCCGATACCGGCCATCACGTGCACGGGCTCGGTTACGTGGTCGTGCCAATGACGGATTGCAACATGACGGTGGAGGATGAGAGTGGCACCTACCCGGTGCATCGGCCGGCTGGCATCGTCTATCGCCGCGAGGCCGGGATTGCCCACAACATCGTCAATGGCGGCGACGAACTGATGAGCTTCATCGAGATCGAGTACAAGTGAGAAAGTCCGCTTCTCCCACCTTCAACCTTGAATTTCAGCCGGCACATGGCGAGGCTGTGCCGGTTGCCGAACATGTGCAGCGCATTACCGTCAACAATCCTTCGCCGTTCACCTTCCACGGCACCAACAGCTACATCGTCGGCGACCGCTCGGTCGCCGTCATCGATCCCGGCCCGGAGGATGAAGCGCATTTTCAGGCGCTGATGAAGGCGCTGAAGGGGCGCGAGGTGACGCATATCGCTGTCAGCCATACCCATCGCGACCACTCCCCGCTGGCCCGCCGGCTGAAGGCGGAGACGGGTGCTCTGATCGTCGCAGAGGGGCCGCACCGCGCGGCGCGTCCTCTCTTTATCGGTGAGATCAATCCATTCGCCGAAAGCTCCGACAGCGACTTCGTACCCGACATGGCGCTTGCCCATGGCGAGCGCGTGTTTGGCGACGGCTGGTCGCTGACAGCGCTGTTGACGCCCGGGCATACGGCCAACCATGCGGCGTTCGCTCTCGACGGCACCGGCATCCTGTTTTCCGCCGACCATGTGATGGCCTGGGCAACGACGATCGTGGCGCCGCCGGATGGTGCGATGGCCGACTACATGGCCTCGCTGGAAAGGCTGCTCGAGCGCGATGACCGGCTCTATCTGCCGGGCCACGGCGGGCCGGTCACCGAACCGTCATCCTTCCTGCGCGGCCTCAGGACGCACCGCAAGATGCGCGAGCGGGCCGTGAAAGAGCGCATCCGCAAGGGTGACCGGCTGATCGCAGACATGGTGAAAGCGATCTACAAGGACACCGATCCGCGCCTGCACGGCGCGGCGGCACTGTCGGTGCTGGCGCATCTGGAGGACCTCGTCGAGCGCGGCGAGATCGTCACCGAGGGGCCGCCGTCACTGCACGGCATCTACCTGCCGGGCTGAGGGTGTTGCAGCCGCTGCCATCCCTTGCTAGCGCCTGACCGCGCGCGCTATAGCGATCAGGATGCAAGCACCGATGAAGCCGGCAATCAGGTAGCCGAGCCATCCGCCAAGGTTCACGCCGATCAGGCTCAAAAGCAGATTGGCGACGAAGGCGCCAACAATGCCGAGCACAATGTTCATGAACACGCCCAATTGCGACTTCATGAACATCTCGGCCAACCATCCAGCAATGCCGCCAATGAGGATGGCGGCGATCCAGCCAACGCCTGCGTCTTCCATGTGCACGGCCCTCGGTTGAAGATCAACTCAAGATAGCGCGCATTGCAAAGGCGTCAAGGAAATGCCGCGGCGCTCGTTCCGGCATCGTCGCACCGATCTGACCTCGACCGAGCCCAGAGGCTGATGCGGTCACGACATTTCGGCTAGTCGCCGGCAATTCCCAGCAGCTCGGCGTCGAGCGCCTTCAGGTATCTCGCGGCGAAGGCGGCCCCCATGCCGAGATCGTGCGGGCCATAGCGCGAGGCGACGCGCATGTCGACAAGCGCCGTCTCCTCCTCCTCACGCAATCGGATCGAAACGTCGAAGCGGAAGCCGAACAACAGCGAGCGCCACTCCCCCTGCAGGATCACGTCGCTCGGCCCACCATTGTTCGGCAGAAGCCCCTGCTCGACCGGGCGTTCGGAGGGAACCGGGATGACGGCAACTTCGCTTTCGCCGGACTTGTCCGCATCCTGTTTGACCACCAGATCTTCGAGATCGGCAATCACATTCTCCAGTCCGCTTTCCTCGGTGAAGACGATCTTCTGTTCTTCAGCGACCTTGCGCACGCCCTGCAGAACGCGGTCGAGCGCGCCCTCATAACGGCGGCCGGTCAGCCCCGGATAGGAGGCATCCTGGACTTCCCGATCCCTGAGCGTCACGGGCGGCCGCGGCAGAAAATCCTGCTCCGCAATCGGCACCTTCAGCCAGGGGGGCGATGCGTATGGGTCGGTCGTGACATCGTAGATCATCGGTCGGGTGAAATAGGCATAGGCGGCGAAACCGGGCACCCCGAGCGGAAGCGCTGCAAGCAGAAGTGCTGCAAACGCTGCCTTGCCGCCGCGCGCGCCGACTCGCCACAGGCGGACCAGTCCGACGAAGGCAAGCAGAACGGCAATCAGAGCCAGGCCAGCCGCAATACCGGCAAGCACGAGGAAATGCGGCGTCGTCAGCGGCCCGAAGCGATGGGACAGGGACGCGGCGAGAAAAAGTACGAGGGCAAAGGCGGCCATGCGCCGCGCCCAGTGCGCCGCGTGGGAATAGGGCCGCTCGTATCGAATGACCATCGCCATTGGCAGATCCTCTTCTTCGCCCGCGCATCGCTCAAGCTCGAAGGCGCGCGCAAATCAGTGCTGCCAGACAACTATCTCGTAGCCCCGACGTCAATCAAGGATTCGAGAAATCGGTGGAATGCCGGACCGGCGACCGAATTCCCTTGTGTGCCGCAAAATTGACACGCTCGTTAACGATTTTTGCCGCGGGCGGGCGAAAGGAGCTTTGTTATATGTTGCCGACACAGATGACCGTACAGCACGCACGGCCACTCGCCTTGCCTCCTCCCTCCAGCGACCCCACCCTCGCGCTCGAACTGGTCGAGCTCGAGCTTTCCCTGGATGGTTTTGCGACCGAGCAGGACGGGTTTTCCGAGGCGGTGCACCGCGCGGCAAAGGCGCTCGGCGGCGAGTTCCTCTTCGACCTGCCGGCCTCAGGTCTCGCCGAGGATTGCCAGCGCATCGCGGCACTGCGCATTCCCGAAGCAAACAGCAACGACATGAAGATCGTCTTCGCGCTTCTCGACGACAGCGGCACCGGCATTCGCGTCGAGGATCCGAGCGAGGAAACGACCGGCCTGAAGAATTTCGCCGACTCCTTCGTCGGCGTTCTCGAGCGCATGCAGTAAACTTGCCTGCCTGATCGGTCTCGCTATATCTCTTTCAGTGGAAGCGCGTGGCCGATTGCGACGGAGGCTGGGATGCGTGCGCAGATGCTGTTGGCGCTGGCTGCAACGGCCGCGATCCTTGCCGGTTGTCAGACGATAACACCGGAGCAGCAACGCGCCGCCGACGAGCAGCAATGCCTCGGCTATGGCTTCAAACGCGGCACGACCGCCTTTGCCGACTGCCTGCAACGCATCGACCTCAATCGCGCCGCCGACGCCCGCGCAAGACGTGTCGAGACCGCCGTCGAATTCGGCAGCTGGAATCGTCCCTGGTACGGGCCTGGTCCGGGCTGGTGGTGACAGGTCGCGACGCCTGCCACCGATATCCCGGACTTATTTCCCTGACCGCTCGACAAAGGCAGCCTGGGCGGCCGCGAGGCGCGCGATCGGCACGCGGAATGGCGAGCACGAGACGTAGTCGAGTCCCGCCTCTTCGCAGAAATGGATGGACGCCGGATCTCCGCCATGCTCGCCGCAGATGCCGAGCTTGAGGTTGTTGCGTGTCCGCCTGCCGCGCTCGGCGGCGATCTGGATCAATTCCCCCACACCGTCGAAGTCGAGTTGGACGAACGGATCGCGCTCGACGATCCCTTTCTGCAAGTAGGTGGACAGAAACGCGGATGCATCATCGCGCGAGATGCCGAAGGTCGTCTGCGTCAGGTCGTTGGTACCGAAGGAAAAGAACTCGGCCGATTCGGCGATCACATGGGCGCGCAGGGCTGCGCGCGGCAGCTCGATCATCGTGCCGATCAGGTAGTCAATGTTCACCCTGGCTTCGGCGATGACCTCCTTGGCCACGGCTTCGATGCGCTCCTTGACGAAGTCGAGTTCGGCCTTCAGGCCGACCAGCGGCACCATGATTTCCGGCACCACGGCGGCACCGGTGTCCTTGGCCGCCTGACAGGCAGCCTCGAAGATGGCGCGTGCCTGCATCTCGGCGATCTCAGGGTAGGAGATCGCCAAACGGCAGCCGCGGTGGCCGAGCATCGGGTTGAACTCGTGCAGCGCATCCACTCTCTGGCGCAGTTCCGCCGGATCGAAGGAAAGGGCGGAAGCGACCTCGGCGATTTCCTCGTCGGTCTTCGGCAGGAATTCGTGCAGCGGTGGATCGAGCAGACGGATCGTCACCGGCAGGCCGTGCATGATCTCGAACAGCTCGGTGAAATCCGAGCGCTGCATCGGCAAGAGCTTCGCAAGGGCCGCACGCCGCCCGGTTTCGTCCTCGGCCAGGATCATCTCGCGCATCACATTGATGCGGCCGTCCTCGAAGAACATGTGCTCGGTACGGCAAAGACCGATCCCCTCCGCACCGAAGGAGCGTGCCGCGCGCGCATCGGCCGGCGTCTCGGCATTGGTCCGCACCTTCATGCGACGGGTCGAGTCCGCCCATTCCATGATGCGGCCGAAATCGCCGGAAAGCTCCGGCTGCAACATCGGGATCGCCCCTTTCAGCACCTGTCCGGACGAGCCGTCGATGGTGATGACATCGCCCTTCTTCAGCGTCACGCCCTGGGCGATCAGCAATTCGTTGCGCAGGTCGACACGCAGTGTGCCTGCGCCGGATACGCAGGGCGTGCCCATGCCGCGGGCAACGACGGCCGCGTGGCTGGTCATGCCGCCACGCGTCGTCAAAATGCCTTGGGCTGCATGCATGCCGTGGATATCCTCCGGGCTCGTCTCCACACGAACGAGGATCACCTTGCGACCGTCATCCTGTGCGTGGACCGCTTCCTCTGAGGTAAAGACGATTTCGCCTGTGGCGGCGCCCGGCGAGGCTGGCAGGCCCGAGCCGATCACATCGCGCCGGGCACGAGGATCGATGGTGGGATGCAGGAGCTGGTCGAGGGACGCAGGGTCGATACGGGCGACCGCCTCTTCCTTGCTGATCAGCCCCTCCTCCGCCATCTCGACGGCGATCTTGAGGGCCGCCTTGGCGGTGCGCTTTCCCGAGCGGGTCTGCAACATCCAGAGCTTGCCGCGTTCGATCGTGAATTCCAGATCCTGCATGTCGCGGTAGTGTCCCTCCAACTGCGTGCAGATCTCGTTGAACTCGGCGAAGGCCTCCGGCATCAGTTTTTCCAGCGACGGCTTGTCCGAGCCGGAAGCGATACGGGCGTCTTCGGTGATGTTCTGCGGCGTGCGGATGCCGGCGACGACATCCTCGCCCTGCGCGTTGACGAGGAATTCGCCATAGAGCGCGTTCTCGCCGGTCGAGGGATTTCGGGTGAAGGCAACGCCCGTTGCCGACGAATTCCCGAGATTGCCGAACACCATCGCCTGGACGTTGACCGCCGTGCCCCAGTCGGCCGGAATGTTGTGTAGATTGCGATAGGTGATCGCGCGGGCGTTCATCCAGCTGGCAAAGACTGCGCCGATCGCGCCCCAAAGCTGCACTTCCGGGTCCTGCGGGAAGGTCTCGCCCAGCTCTTCCTCGATCGCCTGCTTGTAGCGTGTGATCACGTGCTGCCACTCGACAGCAGAGAGCTCGGTGTCCTGCTCGTGGCCGAGCCTCGCCTTCTCGTCTTCCAGAATCTCCTCGAAGACCTCGTGATCGAGGCCCATGACGACGTCGCCGTACATCTGGATGAACCGGCGATAGCTGTCCCAGGCAAAGCGCGCATCACCGGCATCGTGGCCAAGCGCCTGCACAGTCTCGTCGTTGAGGCCCAGATTCAGCACCGTGTCCATCATGCCGGGCATCGAGGCGCGCGCGCCGGAGCGAACCGACAACAGCAATGGCCGCTCGTTATGGCCAAAGGTACGGCCAGTAACCTGTTCCATCCGCCGCAACCCGGCGCGGACCTCTTCCTTCAAACTGTCGGGGATTGTGCGGCGGTTCTCGTAGTAGTGGGTGCAGGCCGTGGTGACGATCGTCAGTCCAGGGGGAACGGGCAGGCCGAGATTGCACATTTCAGCCAGGTTGGCTCCCTTGCCACCCAGAAGATTACGATTTCCGGCATTCCCCTCGGCGCTTCCCCCGCCAAAGGTGTAAACCCACTTCTGCATTGCTGTTCTCCACCCCGAAACAGTACTTTATGACAGATTTACAGCATATGGCACGCGTTGGAAACGGAGTGCACACGACAAAATGCTGCAATGCACCAACATTGCAACGGCATCGCAACATTCAAGGCATTACGAAGCATGAAAATTTGCGGAAAGAGGCGCAATACCACCCCCCGGAAGGCATCATTTTTCCTGGATTGACAACCCGTCCTTACCGACCCTGATCTCCACTCCGTCAGGCTGTTTTTCCTCCTGATAGGCATAGTAGGAAAATCCAACCACAACGACGATCAGTGCACCAATGATCATATAGAGGGCGTTCTTGCTCATGGATGTCCCTTGCGTCCTGTTCGGCTTGACGCGATCGCAACGCAAGACGGGTTGAATTTGTTCCGGACACGTCCTGCGGGAGGGTGATCGAATTGCGCAGGTTTGGGGGTCAGACGGCTTCGCGCAATTGCTCGGCGGTCTGCAGGTCGACGGAGACGAGCTGGGAGACGCCCTGCTCGGCCATGGTGACGCCGAACAGGCGGTTCATGCGGGCCATGGTGATCGGGTTGTGGGTGATGATGACGAAGCGGGTCTCGGTGGAAGCGGCCATTTCGTCCATCAGGTTGCAGTAGCGCTCGACATTGTGGTCGTCGAGCGGCGCATCGACCTCGTCCAGCACGCAGATCGGCGCGGGATTGGTGAGGAAGACGGCAAAGATCAGCGCCATCGCCGTCAACGCCTGCTCGCCGCCCGAAAGGAGCGTCATCGTCTGCGGCTTCTTGCCCGGCGGCCGGGCGAGGATTTCGAGGCCGGCGTCGAGCGGGTCCTCGCTCTCGATCAGCTGCAATTCCGCCGTGCCTCCGCCGAAGAGGTGGGTGAAGAGCCGCTGAAACTGAGTGTTGACCACGTCGAAGGCGGCGAGCAGTCGCTCGCGGCCTTCGCGGTTCAGGCTCTGGATCGCCGAGCGCAGCTTGCGGATCGCCTCGATGATGTCCTCGCGCTCGGTGACGAGCGCCTGCAGCTTCTCCGAAAGCTCCTTCTGCTCCTCCTCGGCGCGCAGGTTCACCGCACCCAGCCGCTCGCGTTCGATCTTCAGCCGGTCCAATTCCAGCTCCGTTTCGCGCGGATCGGGCAAAGGCATATCGACAGGGTGCTCGGCAAGCTTCAGCGCCTCATGCGGGGCGCAATGCAACGCTTCGCGGATGCGCGCTTCGCCGTCGACGCGGCGTTCGCGGGCGGAGACAAGGCGCTCCTCGGCACGGCCGCGCTTCTCGCGTGACTCGGCCAGCTGCGACAGTGCAGTCGCGGCAACCTGGTCCGCTTCGCGCTGGCGGTTTTCCGCCTCCTGCAGTTCGTCGGCGGCAACGCGGCGGGCCTGTTCGGCCCGGGTCAGCTCGCTCATCAGCAAGCGCCGCCTCTCCTCGATCTCCTCCGGCGCTTCGGCGATCTGCTCCGCCTCGTCCTGCGCTTCCGCCTCGCGTTCACGCAGCGAAGCGATGTGGCGCTCTGCATTGGCGGCACGGTTGCGCCAGGTGTCGCGTTCGGCAGCAATCGCCGTCAGCCGGCGCCGGCGCTCGGCCATCTCGCGCGCGAGGCCGTCATGGAGCGCACGCGATTCGGCTAGGGCCGCGCGATCGGTCGCGACCTTGGCGGACTGTGCCGAAAGCCGCAAGTCGAGTGCTGCGACATCGGGCGCATCCTCGAGCGCGCCGCGCGCCTCCTCGAGCGAATCCGCCGCCTCTTCCACCTGTCCTTCAAGTTGCGTCTTCGTCTCGGAGAGAACATCGCGGCGGCGGATCAGCTCGCCCGATGCCCGCTCGGCGGCATCCAAAGCTTGGCGTGCCTCGGCAAGCGCGCGGGCGGCAAGCCGTTGGGCGTCGCGCGACATCTGCAGCCGTTGCGTCTCGGCGCGAATGGCGGTTGCGGCCCGCTCCAGACCTTCCTGCGCCGCGCCAAGTGCCGTCTGTGCATCGGTCAGTTCCACCTCCAGCTCGCGAAGACGGTTCTTCTGCGCCAGTCGCAAGGCGGCAGCACTCGGGGCATCCGCGCCGGTCACATGGCCGTCCCAACGGAAAATCGCGCCGTCGCGGGTGACGAGACGCTGGCCGGGCCGTAAATCGGGCAGGAGCGCAAGCGCCTGTTCCTCGTCGGCGGCGATGCCGATTTGGCGCAGGCTGCGAGTGAGCACGTCAGGCGCGCGCACGTGGGACAGCAGCGGCACGACGCCACCCGGCAAGCCGGCGTCGTCGGCACCGTCTCCCGCAAAGCGCCAATGCGCCGGTGCTGCCGTATCGACTGGCGAATCCAGATCGTCGCCAAGGGCCGCTCCGAGCGCGGTCTCAAAGCCCTTGTCGACCTGCACGTCCTCGACAACAGGAGCAAACGAGCCGCCCACGGCGCCCGCCTCCAGCATGCGGCGGATGGTGCGCATTTCCGTCTCGACGGCGTTGACCTGGCCGCGCGCCGCCTCGACCGGACCGCGCGCCTCGATCTCTGCAAGCCGTGCGGCCTCCAGCGCCTCTTCCGCTTCGGCCAGCCGTTCGCCTGCCTCTTCCAGCGCGCTTTCGGCGGATTGCACGTCCTGGCGCTTCTGCTCCGGGTCCGGCAGGGCAGCGATGCGCTCGTCCATACCAGAGATTTCGGCCTCGAGGTTCATGAACTGCTGGGCAAGGCGCGCCTGGCGATCGGAAAGATCGCGAATCGTCTTTTCGAGCTGATTGCGCACGGCCTGCGCTTCGGCACGCTCGGCGGTGATGGCGCCAAGTGCACGTTCACTCTCCGCGAGGCGCTCGGCGGCTTCGTCCATCGCTTCGCGCGCGGCGGCGGCACGGTCGTCCGCTTCCCCGAGAATTTCGCCGATCTCTTCTTCCTCGGCAGCCAGCCGTTCCAGGATTTCGGCGTTGTCGGCGACCATCGCCTCTTCGCGGGAAATGTCCTCGGAGAGCTGGGCAAGCCGTCGGGCCAGTTCGTCGCGGCGGCGTAGCAGCCGGCCGGCATCCTCTTCCAGCTGCGAACGGGCAATCTGCAGGCGCTGCAAGGCTGCCGCGAGCTTCGCCTCGTTCTCGCGCAGTTCCGGCAGCTTCAGACTGGCGATAGCTTGCGCCTTCGCAGCTTCCATCTGCGTCTGCGCCCGTTCGGCGACGAGCGAGGTCGCCTGGTTCAACTGGCTTTCCGCCTCGCCCTCGGCCTCCTTGGCCTGGGCCCAGCGGATGTGCAGCAGCATCGCCTCGTGTCGGCGGATATCGGCAGACAGCATCTTGAAGCGGTTCGCCTGCCGCGACTGTCGCTTGAGGCTGTCGATCTGGCTTTCGAGCTGCGAGGTGACGTCATCGAGACGTTCAAGGTTGGTCTCGGCGGCGCGCAGCCGAAGCTCGGCCTCGTGGCGGCGCGAATGCAGGCCGGAAATGCCGGCCGCCTCTTCGAGTAGTTGACGGCGCGCCTGGGGCTTCGCCTGGATCAGTTCGCCGATCCGCCCCTGCCCGACCATCGAGGGCGAGCGCGCGCCGGTCGAGGCGTCGGCGAAGAGAAGCTGCACGTCCTTGGCGCGCGCTTCCTTACCGTTGATGCGGTAGACGGAGCCCTGTTCGCGCTCGATGCGGCGGCTCACCTGGATCTCGTCGCTGTCATTGAAGGCAGCCGGCGCGGTGCGGTCGGAATTGTCGAGATAGAGGCCAACTTCCGCGGTGTTGCGCGCAGGCCGGTTGCCAGAACCGGAGAAGATCACGTCGTCCATGCCGGACGCGCGCATGTTCTTGTAGGAGTTTTCCCCCATCACCCAGCGCAGCGCCTCGACAAGGTTCGACTTGCCGCAACCGTTCGGGCCGACGACCCCTGTCAGGCCGCGCTCGATGACGAATTCGGTCGGCTCGACAAACGACTTGAAGCCGAGGAGACGGAGCTTGGTGAATTTCATGCGGTCAACCCGCCCTTGTGGGACAGGTGAATAGCGGGCGCGCGGCTTCCGCCGCCGCCCGCTTCAAATTCGGCCGAACGATCAGAGCTTGCTGTCGATAAGGGCCGACATGGTGTCAACCGACATACCTCCGGTATAGCGCTGACCATTGATCAGGAAACTCGGCGTTGCCGTAATACCGAAATCCTTCGCGCCGCGCTCGCGTACCGCATTCACATCATCGAGAAGCTTCTGGTTCGTCAAGCAGGCCTCAAAGCTCTCCTGTGTAAAACCGGCGAGTTTCGACATCTGCAACAGTGCTTCGCGGCCATTTTCCGCTGCAGCCCACTGTTCCTGCTGCTTGAGCAGCATGGAGACCATGGGGAAATACTGCTCTGGCGGCGCGCAACGCGCCAGCATGAAGGCCGCAGCAGCGCGCGGATCGAACGGGAATTCGCGCAAAATGAAGCGGACCTTACCCGTGTCTATGTACTTCTTCTTGATCGGTTCGAGCGTCTCATTGTGGAAGGTGGCGCAATGCGGGCAGGTCATCGACATGTATTCGACGATCGTGACCGGAGCATTCGCGTCGCCCATGACCATTTCCGGCAGCGGGCCTGGTTCGAGAACCTTGGCCATGTCGACGTCGCCATCGGCAGCGGGGACCTCGACCTTGGCAGCCGGCGCCGCCGGGGCCGTCTCAGCCGCCGGAGCCTGGGCCGTCTCGGTCGCCGCCGGCGCAGCCGTCGTAGTCGTGGCCGTGTCCGCAGGCTTGCTCGCTGCCGGCTCGGCAGGCTTGGTTTCGGCGCTATCGGTTGCTGCCGGCTTGGTCTCCGGAGCCGCAGCCGTCTCCTTCTTCTCGTCGCTGCAGGCGGCAAGCGTAACGGCGAGCGCGGCAACGGCAACGCCGCTCATCAGACGCTTCAAAAGGCTCAATTCGGAAAAAGACATGGTCTCTCCTGTGGGGACAAAGTAAAAATTCTCTCGGTTGACCGGATATACCGGCTTTCGGATGCGAACAAGCACCCCCAACACCATGATCTTCAAAGAATTGTGACCGTGTGATGATGCACGTCAGCGTCGGTTCGGACCCTGCCTGCCGAGCACGGCGGTGCCTAGGCGCTTGAGCGCAGCCTTGAGCGCATCACCTTCGATCCCCTCCACCAGTTCTTCGAGGTGGCGTGCGGCCTCCCCGGTCAGTGGCCGCGGGGCGCGCCGGCGCCTTGTCGGCGGCGAGACAGGCTTCTGCACGATCCTGACCTGCCGGATTGCGGGATAGCCGAAGAAGCCGTTGATGCGCTGGATCAGTTCGCCCTGCTGGTGGGAGAGAAAGAGCGCGCGCGACCCCTCGCAGGCGATCGTGAGAACGCCCGGCTGGTAGCCGCCATCCTCGCCCGCCATCTCGGACGCGCGCCGCGGCCAGGTGATCTTCTCAGGCCGGCTGCAATCGGCAAAGGAACTGCCGGCGATCTCGTCCCACGAGCCGAGCAGCATCGTGTTGATGCCGGCACGCTTGGCGAGCACGGGATCGATCAGGTCGTTGGCGACCTCGCTGATTTGCATTGCACCCCTGCGGGGTGGACGGGAACTCACGGCAGTCGATACTCCAGCGGGCGGCTTTCCTGCTCAGGCGAAATTTGCCTTGAAGAAAGTGTGTTGCTTGGCCAGTTATACGCTTCCTCTTCACATTCAGGCAATTCATGACCGACGCGCATACAAAGCCAGGCCCAACCCGACAGATCCTTGCCTGGTACGACCGGCATCATCGC
Source organism: Rhizobium sp. ARZ01 (assembly GCF_014851675.1). Classification (NCBI taxonomy): domain Bacteria; kingdom Pseudomonadati; phylum Pseudomonadota; class Alphaproteobacteria; order Hyphomicrobiales; family Rhizobiaceae; genus Rhizobium; species Rhizobium sp. ARZ01. Next base: position 344,430 of record NZ_JACVAE010000001.1, on the reverse strand, counting down.
GACCTTCCCTGGCGGGTCTCGCCGGCCATGGCCGCGCGTGGCATCCAGCCCGATCCCTATCGGGTGTGGCTGTCCGAGGTGATGCTGCAGCAGACCACGGTGCAGGCGGTAAAGAGCTATTTCGATCTCTTCATCTCGAAGTGGCCGACCGTGACCGATCTTGCGAAGGCGGAAACCGAAGAGGTGATGAAGGCGTGGGCGGGGCTTGGCTATTACGCGCGGGCGCGCAACCTGAAAAAATGCGCCGAGGCCGTCGCCTTTACGCACGGCGGACACTTCCCCGACACGGAAGGCGGGCTGAAGGCCCTTCCCGGCATCGGCGCCTATACGGCAGCGGCAATCGCCGCGATCGCCTTCGACCGGCAAGCCGCCGTGCTCGACGGCAATGTCGAACGGGTGATCTCCCGCTTCCATGCGGTCGACGCCCCCCTGCCCGGCTCGAAGCCGCAGATGCGCGCCCTCGTGGCCGCGTTAACGCCGGCCAACCGGCCCGGCGATTTCGCGCAAGCGATGATGGATCTCGGTGCCACGATCTGTACGCCGAAGCGCCCCGCCTGTGCGCTCTGTCCGTTGAATGAGGACTGCCGGGCGTTGGCCGGTGACGATCCTGAACGCTTTCCCGTCAAGGCGGCGAAGAAGGACAAGCCCGTCCGGCTCGGCGCGGCATTTGTTGCGATCGACGAGACGGGGGCGGTCCTTCTGCGCAAGCGGCCCGGACACGGATTGCTCGGCGGCATGACGGAAGTACCAAACAGCGACTGGACCGCCCGTCGCGACGGATCGACGGAACCGGACGCCGCTCCCTTCGCCGCCGACTGGCAACCTTGCGGCACAATCATACACGTGTTCACACATTTTGAGTTGCGACTTGCCGTCTTCCGCTGCAGGGTCGGCCGCGCCGCGGACGGGGGACCAGGATGGTGGGAGCCGCAGGCTACGCTAGACGGCCAGGCCCTGCCGACCGTCATGAAGAAGGCAATCAGGCAGGCGCTTCCCGAGGTTTTCGAGCCGAAGGCGCCTGCACGCGAAAAGGTGAGGACACCATGACTAGCGAAATCCGGCACATCGTCTTCGATATCGGGCGTGTGCTGATCCATTACGATCCGCAGATCCCCTACAGCCGGCTGATCCCCGACGAAGCGCAGCGCAACTGGTTCTTCGCCAATGTCTGCACCCACGACTGGAACATCGAGCAGGACCGCGGCCGGAAGTGGGAGGATGCCGAGGCGCTGCTGATCAAGGACCATCCGGAGCAGGAAGAACTGATCCGCGCCTTTCGTAAATACTGGCACGAGATGGTTTCGCACGCCTATCTGGAAAGCGTCGCCATCATGGAAGGCCTGATCGCCGACGGGCGCGACGTGACCATGCTGACCAACTTCGCCGCCGATACCTTCAAGGAGGCGCGCAAGCTCTATCCGTTCCTGAACCGGCCGCGCGGCGTCACGGTTTCCGGCGAGGTGGGCCTGATCAAGCCGGATCTGGCGATCTACGAGAAGCACGCGCAAGATTTTGCGCTCGAGCCTGCGCACACGCTCTTCATCGACGACAGCGACAAGAACGTCGAGGCGGCACGCATCGCAGGCTGGAACGCTGTTCTCTTCACCGGCACGAAGAAGCTGAAAAGCGATCTTGCCGCCCACGGCGTTTGCATTTGACCGATTAAGTAGAAACGCCCGGAGCCAGTGGCTCCGGGCGTTCGTGCCTGTCCGGGACTGAAGGTACGAAACCGGAAGGCCGAAGCTGTTTGGCGAAGGGTCCGTCGCCTTTCGAAGACCCGTCACACTCGCTGCCATCATCCTATGCCGCGATAGTTAACAGCGATTGAACGCCCCCACGCCAGAATCCGATTTCGACAATATTCACAAATGCTTGCATACGGGCAGGGATTGTATGCCGCATCGGCGTTCTAGTGGCGAATTGAAATGGAGGGGCCCACCCGGGAACCGGGCCGGCGGGGGAACTGAGATCCGCTCAGCAGCGAGAGCGGTTGTTGGGGCGAATGACGTTCATCTGCAACTCGTGGGCGGACGCATAGCGGCCGAGAATCTTGATGAGCCGCTTCTCCTCGGCCCGATGGATGCCGGCCTTGCGGCAGTATTCGGAAACCTCCCAGACATGCTTGGCCCGCTGATGGTCGAGCTGCCTGATATCGATATGCCTCATGATCGCCTCCCAACTGACGAGGTATAACGCCGTACTTCGCCCCAGGTTCCACGGCCACAATACAACGTCGCCGTGTTACTTCGATCGCATGTGCAAGGATATTGTGATCATAGCGCTGACGCTTTGTCCACTTATGACTAAAGTCTAATATGATCATCACTCATGTTCGTCCCACCAGAGGGTGTCGAATAGACGCCTCAAACTGCCGCAACCTCCGGCGCAGGGTGCACCGAAGGCTGCAACAGGAGGTTTTCCTTGTGATCGGAGCGTGGCTGTCCGCTCAGTCGAGCTTGGCCATATCGCTCCGGACGACGGCGCGCAGATCGTCGATCGGCTTCAGCTCGTTGCCCTGGGCGTAGTGCCAGAAGGTCCAGCCGTTGCAGGCATCCAGTCCCTGCACCTTTGCACCGAGGCGATGGATGGAGCCGGCGTCGTTGCCGGATGCAAGCGTGCCGTCTGCCCGCACGATTGCGCTGTAGCGGCGCTTTGCATCCGTCAGAACCGTGCCGGGCACGATCAGGCCGCTTTCGATCAGGGTGTTGAAGGCGACGCGCGGCTCGGCTTTCTTGCCGGTCATGACCGTGAGCGCCGATGTGCCAAGAGGCTGCACGGCATCGATCCGCGCCAGCGCCGCGTCGATATAGTCCTGCTCGCGCTCGATGCCGACGAAGTGGCGGCCGAGACGCTTGGCGACGGCACCCGTCGTGCCGGAGCCGAAGAAGGGATCGAGCACGACGTCGCCCGGCTTGGTGGAGGCCATGATGACGCGGGCCAGCAGTGCCTCCGGCTTCTGCGTCGGATGGACTTTCTTGCCGTCGGCATCCTTCAGGCGCTCACCGCCCGAGCAGATCGGAAACAGCCAGTCGGAGCGCATCTGTACGTCGTCGTTGGCCGCCTTCATCGCATCGTAGTTGAACGTGTATCCCTTCGCCTTCGGATCACGGCTCGCCCAGATCATCGTCTCATGCGCGTTCTGGAAGCGCCGGCCCTTGAAGTTCGGCATCGGGTTGGTCTTGCGCCAGACGACGTCGTTCAGGATCCAGAAATTGAGGTCCTGCAGCGTGGCGCCGACGCGGAAGATGTTGTGGTAGGAGCCGATCACCCAGATGGTGCCGTTCGGCTTGAGCACGCGGCGGCAGGCGAGCAACCAGGCGCGGGTGAAGGCATCGTAGGCCTCGAAGGAGGCGAACTGGTCCCATTCGTCATCGACGGCGTCGACCAGCGACTGGTCCGGACGATGCAGCGTGCCGCCAAGCTGAAGGTTGTAGGGCGGATCGGCAAAGATGACGTCGACCGACTGGTTCGGCAGCGCGTCGAGAGCGGCGACGCAGTCGCCCTTGATGATCGTGTCGAGCCAGCCATTGGCGCGGACGGAACGGGCTTCGGCAAGCGAAAGAAATTTTGACATAGGAAACTCGCTGATACGCTTACTCGGATACGGCTTTCTGACCCTTATGGTTACCGAAGATGGTTACCGAAGGGTGAAGGGCCTCGAAGAAAGTGACGTATCCGCGTCTCGTGGCGGTTCACGGCCGGTGCGGCCCGAAGTCCGCGTCCGGCCTGCCATTGTCGCATTGTCCTCCAACACAAGCCAGTTCGGCCGATCTTCGACGCATCAAGCGCCCTCGTGCCAGGCGCGGCTGTCGGCCGGCGCCTCTTCGCGATCGACCATGCCGTAGTCACGCAGAACCGAGACGACGCGCAGTCGATAACCGGCGAATATGCCGCTCCGGCCAGCTTCCTGCGCGGCCCGGTGCTCGGCACTGTTTCGCCACGCGCTGACGGCCTTCTCGTCGCGCCAGAACGAGAGCGACAGGATCTTGCCGGGAATTGAAAGGCTTTCGAAGCGTTCGATGGAGACGAAACCGTCGATTTCCTGCAGCCGGGCATTCAGCCCGGCGGCGAGATTGAGATAGACGTCGCGGCGGCCGATCGCAGGGGAGACCTCGAAGATGACGGCAATCATGGCGCCACCTTCATTGCATGCGGCAAGGACATGTTTTTCAGGAAGATCCGGTCTTCCTTCAGGATGAAGCGTTCGCGCTTGGCAAACTGATAGTTCTCCGCACCAAGCGGATCGGCAGCGAGCCGGGCGCGATAGGCCTCGTAAGCCGCGAGGCTTTCGATATTGTAGACGCCGTAGGCCGTCGTTGCCGAACCTTCATGCGGGCCGAAATAACCGATCAGGTCGGCACCGTTGCGAGGGATCGACTGGCCCCAGTTGCGGGCGTAGGTGGAAAACTCCTCCTTCTTGAACGGGTCGATTTCGTAGCGGATGAAGCAGGTGATCATCGTCAGGGCTCCTTGTGTTGAGATGCCCCGTGATGCCACATTGATCGACGACAATGCTTCGACTATGATCGAAGTATGAAAGAAGGACCTGATATCGCCCAGATCGGCGCGCTCATTGGCGACCCCGCCCGCGCCAACATGCTGACCGCCCTGATGGGCGGCCAGGCGCTGACCGCCACGGAGCTCGCGGGTGCGGCTGGCATCACGTTACAGACGGCGAGTTCGCATCTGGCCAAACTGGAGGCCGGCGGACTTGTGACCCAGCGCAAGCAGGGGCGGCACCGCTACTTCGCGCTCTCCGACGACGAGGTCGGCCTGCTGCTCGAAGGCCTGATGGGCTTTGCCGCCAATCGCGGCTTTTTGCGCGCGCGGCCCGGGCCAAAGGACCCGGCACTGCGCAAGGCAAGGGTCTGCTACAACCATCTCGCCGGCGATTTCGGCGTGCGCATGCTGGATCGTCTGGTCGCTGATGGGCACGTCGCCGTCGATGGCGACGACGCAAGCTTGACCGAAGCCGGCGAAGCACGGATGGCCGAGATCGGCATCGACCTCGGCGCGCTCCGCGGCCAGCGACGCCCCATGTGCCGAACATGCCTCGACTGGAGCGAACGGCGCTCGCATCTGGCGGGCTCGCTTGGGGAAGCACTGCTCACCTCCTTCATAGACACGGGTTGGGCAAGGAGGAACGGCGACAGCCGCGCCGTCCGTTTCACGGCGGCCGGAGAGCGGGCGTTTCTCGACCTGTTCCCACCCCTCGACCGGGGCTGACTGGGACAGATGGAGCGGCGTTGACGCGGTGCGCCGCTTTCGAGATCAACAAACGTGGCCCCTCGACGAAGGTTGAGCTTCGAGCCACCATCGTATAAATGACGCATCAATTCATCGTGCCGCGACACCCGGTCGACAGGCGCGCCGCAATACACTCTCCCTCAAGGACGATCTCAATGGACGGTTTCGACCTCATCATCTTCGATTGCGACGGCGTTCTGGTCGATTCCGAGATCATCGCCGCCGAAGTCGAATCGCGGCTGCTGACGGAGGCGGGCTATCCGATCGGCGTCGAAGAGATGGGCGAGCGGTTTGCCGGCATGACCTGGCAGAACATCCTGCTTGCGATCGAGCGCGAGGCCTCCATCCCCCTTTCGGCTTCGCTTCTCGACAAGTCGGAGAAGCTGTTGGATGCAAGGCTCGCCAGTGAGGTGACGGTCATCGATGGCGTGAAGCTGGCGCTGTCGCGGCTGAAGCGTCCCTATTGCATCTGCTCCAACTCCGCATCACACCGCCTCGACATGATGCTGAGCCGGGTCGGCCTGCGGGAGGTCTTCGCGCCGCACATCTATTCGGCGAAGGATCTCGGTCCCGATCGGGTGAAGCCGAAGCCCGACATCTTCCTGCACGGCGCCAAGCAGTTCGGTGCTGATCCGGCGCGCACCCTCGTCATCGAGGATTCCGTGCATGGCGTCAGCGGCGCTCGCGCCGCGGGAATGCGTGTCGTCGGCTTCACCGGCGCGTCGCACACCTATCCCTCGCATGCCGACCGCCTGACGGACGCCGGTGCGGAGACGGTGATCTCGCGCATGAGCGATCTGCCGGGCGTCATCGCGGCGCTGGCGGAGTGGCAGGAAGCGTTCTGATAACCGAAGGGCCGTGGCGTCAGTGATGTCGCGGCATCTTCAGCCGTAGTGCTCCGGGCAATACCTCGATGCGCAGCGGCAGCATGCCGGGCGTTTCGCCGTCGCATTCGGCAAGCGCCACATTGGCGGGGTCGTCTGCGGCCGGCAGCACCGTGACGGATCGGGCCTGACGGCTCCACACCATCGGCTGGCCGAGATGACGGCCCGAATAGATCGTGTTCATCAGCGCGAACAACCTTGGCTTCCAGGCGGCGCGAATGACGACGACATCAAGCACCCCGTCATCCAGAGAAGCCTTTGGCGCAATCTTCATTCCGCCGCCGAACCAGCGACTGTTTGCAACGACTACAAGCAGGATGCGCTCCCGTCGCTCCTCGCCGTCATCGAAGCGCAGCAGTACGTCCTGAAAACGGTAGCGCAGCATTTCGCGGATCGAATGAAAGAGGAACAGCGCCTTGCCGCCGACAGCGCCGGTGCGGTGGGAACGGTTTGCGGCCAGCGCAGTCGGGCCGGAAACTCCGAGGCTCGCGACATTGATGAAGTAGCGTCGGAATGGTTCGCCATCTTGACCACGGCATTCGAGCCTGCCGGCGTCAACGTGGCTGACCTCGGTCGTTGCGATTGCGCGAAGCAGATCGTCAATGTCTTTCGGGACATGAAAATCACGCACGAAATCGCTGCCCGTGCCGAGCGGCACGAAGGCGAGGCAGGCCTGCGGTCGGCAGGATGACAGAATTCCGTCCGCGGCGTCGCTGATCGTTCCGTCACCACCGACAGCGATCACCAGTTCAACACCTTCCTCGGCGAAATCGCGTGCAATCACGGTCGCATCGCCCGGACGCGTCGTTTCCCGAATTTCCGCGGACGGGAAATGCCTTGAGAGGGCAGCGATTGCCCGCAAACGTCCGGTCACCCCTCGCCCGGAGACCGGATTGACGATGATGCCTGTCTTCAACTGAAATTCCCCCGCCCCTTCGTTCCATACTGAGGAAGGATGGGCAAGAGACCCCAATTATCGGCCAACAACTCAGTTCGTCTTGTACGGGCCTTCATCGAAGCCGACATAGATCTTGGCGTAGGAGCCGGCGCCGCCGGGGATGACGACATTGGCGTCCGTAAACACGTACTGCGCCGTGCCTTCGGGTGGGATGGTGACGCCGAATTTGCTCAGGTTCGAGTAAAGCGTGTTCTCCCCGTCGGTGGCGGCAACCCTGATCGGCAGGTTGACGGCGCCGGGAGCACCGGCGGGACCGGAGACGATGCGCCCCTGAACCATGACGGTAACCTTCAGGCTGTCCGCCGTCTGGACGCACTGGCGCGTCGTCGCCGAGAGTGTCGCCTGATACAGCACCTTCTGCGGGTCGTCCTTGGCGCCCTTGGCATAGGCGCGATGAACGGCGGTGCCTTCGCGCAGGAACACCTGCGGGCAGGCACCCTGGATCACTGCGGCTTGCTGCGATGCAGCCTGCTGCTGGCCCTCGCCGGAAGATACGCCGAGGTCGGCGCCCTTTTCCGTCTGGTTGCAGCCTGCGACGATGGCGAGTAGGGAAATGCCGATAAGGCGGCGGCCCGTCGTACCAATCACGTGTGTCTCACCCCTGCATTCGGACTTGAGATGCCCGCTTCAACTTATAAAAAACGGGCCTTTCTAGACCCTCGCGGATGCTCTATAGCAGCGGTGCGGCAAAAAATCGATTGTCCAAAATCGGCGTTCCACTTTTTGCTGTATCCGCTCGCATGCCGGGAAATCCCATCTCCATGCGTTGGAACCGCAAGGGCGATGGACTTTGCCATTGCTTGCCGCAACGAGAACCGTGCCCCTGCGCGGTTCGGATAGTTTCTCACGGTGCGGCATTCGCCGCGACCGAACCGGAAGGAAGCCTCGTGACCGCAGCCAAGCGCCTGCATGCGCCTGTTTCTTTCCGTCAGTCTGCCGTTCAATTTCAGGGATGATCACGTGAAATACATTTCGACGCGGGGCGAGGCCCCTTCCCTCGGTTTCTGCGACGCGCTTCTTGCAGGCCTTGCAAGCGACGGCGGCCTTTACGTGCCGCAGGAATGGCCGACGTTTTCGAAGAAGCAAATCCGTGCGATGCGCGGCATGAGCTACCAGGAGATCGCGTTCACCGTTCTGTCGCCCTTCGTCGACGGCGAGATCGACGGGAAGGTTTTCCGATCGATGATCGACGGGGCCTATGCGACGTTCCGGCATCCGGCGATCGCCCCCCTCGTGCAGACCGGCCCGAACGAATTCATCCTCGAGCTCTTCCACGGCACGACGCTCGCCTTCAAGGATGTGGCGATGCAGCTTCTCGCCCGCCTGATGGACCATGTTCTTGCCGAGCGCGGCCAGCGTGCGACGATCGTCGGCGCCACCTCCGGCGATACGGGCGGCGCGGCTATCGATGCCTTTGCCGGGCGCGACCGCACCGATATCTTCATCCTCTTCCCGCACGGCAAGGTCTCGCCGGTGCAGCAGCGGCAGATGACGACGTCGACCGATGGCAACGTCCATGCGCTTGCCGTCAAGGGCACCTTCGACGATTGCCAGAACCTCGTCAAAGCTATGTTCAACGACAAGGGCTTTCGTGAGCGGATGCAGCTTTCCGGCGTCAATTCGATCAACTGGGCGCGCATCATGGCTCAGATCGTCTACTACTTCACGAGCGCGGTCGCGCTCGGCGCTCCGGACAAGAAAATCTCCTTCACAGTCCCGACCGGCAATTTCGGCGACATCTTCGCCGGCTTCGTCGCCAAGCGGATGGGTTTGCCGATCGACCGGCTGGTGATCGCCACCAACGACAACGACATCCTCGCCCGCACCCTGAAGACGGGTCGATACGAGATGCGCGAAGTGGTTGCCACAACCTCGCCCTCGATGGATATCCAGATCTCCTCGAACTTCGAACGCCTCCTGTTCGAGGCCTCCGACCGCGATCCGGCCGAGATCAGGAGCCTGATGGGCGGCCTGAAGCAGTCCGGTGCATTCCAGATCGGCGACAGGGCGCTGAAGGCAATTCGCAAGGAATTCCGCGCCGGGCGCGCAACGCAGAAGCAGGTTGCCAAGACGATCGCTGAAACGCTTGAAAAGACCGGCTATCTTCTCGATCCTCACACCGCCACCGGCGTCTTCGTCAGCGCAAAAAATGCGCGTGCGGCGAGCCCGATGGTCACGCTCGCAACTGCCCATCCGGCAAAATTCCCCGCCGCCGTAAAATCGGCGAGCGGTATTGACCCGGCGCTTCCGACGTGGCTTGCTGACATGATGCAAAGGGAGGAGCGGTACGAAATCCTGGAACCGGAACTCGCAAAGGTGGAAGCCTATATCGGCACCCACTCCCGTATCCGGGGTTAGCGATCGCGGAAAGTCTGAACATGAAAGTTGAGTGCACAAGGCTGCCGTCCGGTCTGACGGTCGTCACCGAGAACATGCCGCATCTGGAGAGCGCTGCTCTCGGCGTGTGGATCAAGTCCGGCTCCCGCAATGAAACGGCGGACGAGCACGGTATCGCCCACCTGCTCGAGCACATGGCCTTCAAGGGCACGACGCGCCGCTCCGCCCGGCAGATTGCCGAGGAGATCGAGAACGTCGGTGGCGAGGTCAACGCCGCGACCTCCACCGAGACCACCTCCTACTATGCCCGCGTGCTGAAGGATCACGTGCCACTGGCCACCGACATCCTGGCCGACATTCTGACGGAATCGGTTTTCGACGAGGAAGAACTCGCCCGCGAAAAACACGTCATCCTGCAGGAGATCGGCGCTGCGAACGACACGCCTGATGATGTCGTCTTCGACAAGTTCTCGGAAGTCGCCTATCGCGACCAGACGATCGGGCGCGCCATTCTCGGCACGCCTGAGACCGTTCTCTCCTTCGAGCCGAACGAAATCCGCGCCTATCTCGACCGCAACTACACGACGGATCGCATGTTTGTCGTCGCTGCCGGTGCTGTCGATCACGACAACTTCGTTCGCGACGTGGAGAACCGGTTCGCCTCCCTGCCACACGCGCCTTCAGCACCGCCCGTTTCCGAAGTTGCCCATTATACCGGCGGCGACACGCGCGAGACGCGCGACCTGATGGATGCGCAGGTCCTCCTCGGCTTCGAGGGCAAAGCCTACCATGCCCGCGATTTCTACTGTTCGCAAATCCTGGCCAACATCCTCGGTGGCGGCATGTCTTCAAGGCTGTTCCAGGAGGTTCGTGAGCACCGCGGCCTCTGCTACTCGGTGTATGCCTTCCACTGGGGCTTTTCCGATACCGGCATCTTCGGCATCCATGCGGCGACCGGCGGCGAGAACCTGCCGGAACTCGTGCCAGTCATCATCGAGGAACTGCGCAAGTCCGCTGACCGGATCGACGAACAGGAAATCGACCGTGCCCGCGCACAGATCCGCGCCCAACTCTTGATGGGGCAGGAAAGCCCTGCAGCACGTGCAGGCCAGATCGCCCGCCAGATGATGCTCTATGGCCGTCCTATTCCGAACGAGGAATTGATGGAGCGGCTGGCCGGCATCACTGCGGCACGCCTGACCGACCTTGCTGGACGGCTCTTCTTCGACACGCGCCCCACGCTTTCGGCCATCGGCCCGCTGGAGCAACTGGCGTCCGCCGACGACATCGTGCACGCACTGACGCGTGGTGAGACGACGCAGCGCGCGGCGAGCTAGGCAGGCTCAGGCTGCGTCCGGTTTGACGGCATCGCGGACGCTGGCGTAGAGTTCGTCCTACGGGGATGGCCAGGCGGCCGGGCAAGGATGATGCGGGAACGCGGGGCGTTGCCGCACGGAGAGGCGTAAATGGCGCGATCGGTATTTCGGTTCCTGTCCAGACAGTCCGACACCGTCGTACTCGAAGACGATACGCATCTGCTTCGCCTCCCCCGCTTTGCCGACTATCGCCCGTGGTATCAATTGCGCTCCGAAAGCCGCCGCTTCCTCGAGCCCTGGGAACCGACCTGGCGCAGCGACGAACTGACCGAGGGCTCATTTCGCGCCCGCGTGGTGCGTAACGAACAGGAATATGCAAGCGGCCAGGCCCTGCCGCTCTTCCTATTCCACAAGAGCGACCAGCGCCTGTTGGGCGGGCTCACCATCGGCTATATCCGGCGGGGAGCGGCGCAATGCTGCATGATCGGCTATTGGATGGGCGAGCGATACGCCGGTCACGGCCACATGTTGGCGGGTCTGAAGCTTTCGATCCCCTACATCTTTACCGGGCTTCAGTTGCACCGCATCGAGGCAGCCTGTATTCCAGACAATGTGAGGAGCATTCGCGTCCTTGAAAAGGCCGGCTTTCAGCGCGAAGGCTACCTGAGAGAATATTTGAAGATAAACGGGGAGTGGCGTGACCACGTAATGTATTCACTGCTGGCAAGGGACAAGAGCCAGCAGCGGGTGCAGGTTGCGCCGGAGAGAGGGGTGTTAGACCCCCAGACGACAGGAAACTAGCGCTTCGATGACTTTCCGTACCGTGCCGACACTGCTGCTCGTCAGCCGGGTGCTCGCCCTCATCCTACTGACGGCGCTGGCGCTTGTCGGGCCGTTTGTTTCGTCGGCCGAAGCCGTGGAACCGGTGCAGATCTCCCGCGACGACACCGCACTCGACCTGACGGCGACAACCGAGATCTACACGGGGCGCGGCGAAGCCTTCCAGGTATCCACCGCACCCGGCACAGACGGCATCGTGCGGCGCATCGAGGTGAGGGCGACCAATCCCGGCCACGAGGGCGACTGGGCCGTCTTTGCTCTCGCCAACGTCTCTGAGGAACAGCTCGAGCGCGTCATCGTCGCCCCACATTTCCGGTTGGTGCGTTCCAAGCTCTTCTGGCCGGACCTCGGCTCGAAGCGCATCCTGTCGATCACTCCGAGCGAGGGCTTTGCGCTTGACCGCCAGCCGAGCGAAGAGGCGGACGTGTTCCGCATCACGCTCAATCCCGGTTCGGTCGTCACATTTGTCGCCGAACTTGCCAACCCTGAACTGCCGCAGATCTATCTTTGGGAGCCGGACGCCTACAAGGACACGGTCAATGCGTTTACGCTCTATCGCGGCATCGTGCTCGGCATTGCCGGGCTTCTCGCGGTTTTCCTAACTATCCTCTTCGTGGTGAAGGGGACCTCGATGCTGCCGGCCACGGCTGCGCTCGCCTGGGCGGTGCTGGGCTACATCTGCGTCGACTTCGGCTTTCTCTCCAAGCTGATCAGCATTACCGCCGGCGACGAGCGGATCTGGCGCGCCGGGACGGAAGTGTCGTTGGCTGTCGGCCTCGTCGTGTTCCTCTTCACCTACCTGAACCTCAACCGCTGGCACGCCCATCTTTCCTACGCGACGCTCGCGTGGATCCTTGGTCTCGGGCTGTTGTTCGGTGTCGCCATCTATGACCCGCCGATCGCCGCAGGCATCGCCCGGATCTCGTTCGCGCTGACGGCATCCGCCGGCATCATCCTGATCGCCTATCTCGGCTTCAATCGTTACGACCGGGCCATCCTGCTCGTGCCCGCCTGGGCGCTAATCCTCGTCTGGCTGTTCGGCGCCTGGCTAACGGTGACGGGCAGACTTGCCAACGACATCATCCAGCCGGCGCTCGGCGGCGGCCTCGTGCTGATCGTTCTCCTGATCGGTTTCACCGTGATGCAGCACGCCTTTGCCGGCGGCGCCTATCAGCAGGGGCTATTCTCCGACCTCGAGCGGCAGTCGCTGGCGCTCACCGGCTCTGGCGACACGGTCTGGGACTGGGACGTCGCGCGCGACCGCGTGGTCACGATCCCCGATATTTCCACCCAGCTTGGCCTGTCTCCCGGCGTCATGCACGGTCCCGCCCGCAACTGGCTGCCGCGCCTGCACCCTGACGACCGCGACCGTTTCCGCGCCACGCTTGATGTACTCCTCGAACACCGTCGTGGACGGCTGAACCACCAGTTCCGCGCCCGCGCTGAGGATGGGCACTACCACTGGCTGGCGATCCGGGCGCGGCCGGTGCTCGGCGCGAACGGCGAGATCATCCGCTGCGTCGGCACGATCGTCGACATCACCGAGCAGCGCAACTCGGTCGATCGGCTCCTGCAGGATGCGCTGCACGACAATCTCACCGGCCTGCCGAACCGCCAGGTGTTCCTCGATAGGCTGCAATCGGTGCTCTCGATTGCAGGGTCCGGTGAAGCGGTGCGCCCGACCGTGCTTGCCATAGACATCGATCGCTACAAGCAGGTGAATGACGCGCTCGGAATCGCCGCCGGCGACAATATCCTCGTTGCGCTGTCGCGACGCCTGCGCAGGATCCTGAAGCCCCAGGACACGCTTTCGCGGCTTTCAGGCGACCAGTTCGGCCTGATCCTCTTGTCCGAGCGCGATCCGGCCAAGGTGGCCGATTTCGCCGAGGCCGTCAGCAAGGCGATCACGGTGCCGATCAACTTCGCCAATCGCGAGATCATCCTCACCGCCTCGATCGGCCTCGTCTCTTGCCTCGACCCGCAGCAAGACGCAGCAAGCCTGCTCAACGATGCGGAGCTTGCGATGTACCGGGCGAAGAAGGCCGGCGGAAATCGCGTTGAGCCGTTCCGCCCCGCCTTCCGCACCATGGGCACGGACCGGCTGCAGATGGAAACGGACCTGCGCCGCGCGATCGAGCGCAAGGAACTCTCGCTCGTCTACCAGCCTATCGTTCGGCTCGCGGATGCCGAGATTGCCGGTTTCGAAGCGCTGATGCGCTGGGAGCATCCGAAGCGCGGCAGCATCTCGCCGGAGGAATTCATCCCGGTCGCCGAGCAGTCCGACCTGATCAGCCAGCTTGGCGCCTTTGCCTTCGACAAGGCGGCGAGCGACCTGATGGACTGGCAGTTGCAGACCGGCGACCTGCCGATTTTCGTCTCGGTCAACCTCTCCAGCGCGCAGTTGCTCAACAACGAACTCTACAACGACGTCCGCGCGGTGCTTTCGAAGACCCGGTGTGAGCCGCACAAGCTGAAGTTCGAATTGACGGAGTCCGTGGTGATGGAGAACGCCGAGCAGGCGCGCCTCGTGCTGAACAAGCTGCGCGAGGCCGGCCTTGGCCTGGCGCTCGACGACTTCGGCACCGGCTACTCCTCGCTCGCCTATCTCACACGCTTCCCCTTCGACACGATCAAGATCGACAAGGCACTGGTGCGCGACAGTTCGGACAAGCGCACGGTGCTCCTGCGCTCGGTAATCTCGATGGCGCGCGAGATGGAAATGCATGTCGTCGCCGAGGGCATCGAAACCGAGGAAGACGCGATCGAACTCGGCCGGATGGGCTGCGAGTACGGCCAGAGCTACCTCTTCGGGCCGCCGATCGGCTACGATTCGGTCTTGCGCCTGTTGAAGGAGCGCTTTCCGCTCATGAAGCGGGCTTGAGGCTTGAAGGACGCCGCCGGCCCTGATGCAGGTTGGTGGACATCAACGTCGGGTCACGCTTTCTGGCCCGGCTTCTTCCATATGGACTGCCATCCCTGTCCCGACAGGACAAGGCAACTGATGCCGGCCGGATTGGTCAGAGCCACCGTAAAGGTGCCGGTGTCGGCGACATAGATTTCCATAATCGTCTGCTCGTTGACCACTCCGACCGCTGCGAGTTTCTCGGCATAGGCCTCTTCGAGGTAGCTTCGCAAATCGGACTGGTTGGCGCAGTTGTGTTCCGGCTGCGAGACGGTGACCGCCGGCTGTACCGTTAGTGCGAAGATCAGCGTGACGGTGCCCGCGAGGCCACGGTTCAAAAAGCGCAACATGACTCACCTCCTTTCGCCGGACGACGAAGAGAAGGTTTACGTAGGCTGTTCGCCGGGTACCGGCAACTCGGTCGGCCGCCGCTCCTGCCATCGAACGGCACCGCTTTGTGTTATTTTACGCCGTCGTCGCGCAATCTCACAGGGACTCCAACGGCCACAAGTGACCGTTTAATCCCATGACAAAGCCCGCGGCACCGTCGCACACAGCTTAACGTGTTTCGAAGGATTGGCCTTGCTGGCCTTGCCGGCGCGCAGAAGCGCTATCAGGCGTGCCCGGCTTCCATCGACAGCATTGCCGGTGTGACGCCCATCAAGGCGAGCGCACGGTCGTACTTGTCCTCGGTTGCCGTATCGAAGATCAGATCTTCCGAGGCCGGGCATGTCAGCCAGCCGTTGGAGGCGATTTCGTTTTCCAGTTGCCCGGCGCCCCAGCCGGCATAGCCCAGCATAAGAAGACCGCGACGCGGCCCCTCCCCGCGGGATATCGCCCGGACTATGTCCAGCGTCGCTGTAAGGCTGATGTCGTCGCTGACAGGGATACTGGATTCACAGGCATAGTCGTCCGAATGCAATACGAAACCCCGGCCGCTCTCGCATGGGCCGCCCGTGCGGATGGGAAAATCGACTGTTCCGTCCGGCAGTCGGATCACCTCGTCCTCAGCCACCAGCTGCAGGTGCAGAAGCACATCGGTGAAGCTCATCTCTTGAGGTCGGTTGATGATGAAGCCCATCGCTCCATCTTCGGAGTGGGCGCAGATGTAGACGACGGAACGCTCAAAATTCTTGTCGAGCATGCCCGGCATGGCGATCAGGAAGTGACCGTCAAGGAAGCCGCGTTCTCGTTTCTTCTTCAGGACCGACATTGCCATAGCCAACAGCCTATCAATTCACGGCCAAATGAAAAGCACCTTCTCGCCGCGTCGCTGCTTTTGCCCGGCATCTTGAGAACCAACACTCTGATAGAACTGGAGCAGCGCACGCCGCGATCAAGAGAATATGATCCAGAAAACGGCAAAGGTGGTGGAATCTTCGGGAGACGGAGGCTACATCTTTCGCCCATGAGAGGTTTGCGTTCTACCTTGTTCGTCCTATCGGCGCTCGTTTTGGCTCCGACCTTGGCGGCTGCCGCCAGTTCCGATTGGTTCGAGACCCAGGGTGGCCGCGTTCGCCTCGTCGTGTTGCCGGAGCGGGCGGATGGGACGATACCGGCACTGCTCGACGTACAGCTCAAACCCGGTTGGAAGACCTACTGGCGCGATCCAGGGCAAAGCGGCATTCCACCCTCGATCAGCTTTTCGCCGGCCTCCGGACTGGCGCTCCAGACAATGCGGTTTCCGGTTCCAAAGCAATTCGACGACGGCTATTCACGCTACGCGGGCTACGACCAGTCCGTTGCCCTTCCACTGACCCTGCGGCGCGACGGATCCGCCCCCGATGGCAGCAAAGTTTCCGCCTCGATTTTCCTTGGCGTATGCAAGGATATCTGCATACCCGTGCAGGCCGAGCTTACGGTCGACCTGCAGGCATCGGCGACAGCTGGATCCCAGGACGAGGCGGTCGTGGCGGTAGCCGAGGCAGCCCTTCCGGAAGCCCCCTCGCCCGATTTTGCCGTCAGCGACGCGCGCTGGAGCGCCGACGGAAAGTCGATTTCGGTCACATTCACCGCCCCGGCACGGCGGTCGGACAAGCCCCCGCAAGTGTTCGTCTCGGGACCGGAAGGCTTCCAGTTCGGTTCCGGCGCGGCGCCGGAGCGCATTGGCGACGCCTACCGCGTCGACGTCCCCCTTCTGCATAAGCCAAAGTCGGCGAGCCTCTCCGGCGCTGCGATCCTGTTCACGGTCGAAAGCGGCGGCCGGTCGATGGAAACGCCGCTTGCCATCGACTGACCACGGCCTATAGTCCGCGCCGACTGCCCGCGTACCCCGCGCGGGTTGGAGCAAGCAAGGAGAACCACCGTGACGATTGCCGTTGGAGACAAACTTCCCGACCTGAAGCTGAAGGAAACCACGCCGGAAGGACCGGCGGACGTTTCGACCGGCGACCTCTTCAAGGGCAAGCGTGTCGTGCTCTTCGCCGTGCCCGGCGCGTTCACGCCGACCTGCTCGCTGAACCACTTGCCGGGCTACCTGGAAAACCGCGACGCGATCCTCGCCAAGGGCGTGGACGAAATCGCCGTCGTTGCAGTCAACGACGCGTTCGTCATGGGCGCCTGGGCAAAGGAGAGCGGCGGCGCCGGCAAGCTGCGCTTCCTCGCCGATGGCAGCGCTGCCTTTGCCAAGGCCCTCGGCCTCGATATCGATCTGACCGCAGCCGGCCTCGGCGTTCGTTCCAAGCGCTACTCGATGCTGGTCGATGACGGCGTGGTCAAGACGCTCAACATCGAGGAAAGCCCTGGTCAGGCGACCGTTTCGGCCGCTGCCGCGATGATCGAACAGCTTTGAGGCCGTAAGTAAAACATCCAATTTTGGACGCCTGATGCCGCTCGCGACCCCTGTCTCGAGCGGCGTTTTACGGGATGCGAATGAGTTTCTCTGCAAGCCCTCTTGTGCGGATTTCCACGGATCGCCTTGTCCTGCGGCCGACGGCGGCTTCCGATGCAGATCGCGCGTTCGAGATCCAGTCCGACTGGGACGTAACGCGCACGTTGCGCATGGCTTCCTTTCCGCCTGTTCGGGAGGATATCCGGAACTGGTTCGCCGATTATCAACGCGAGTGGATTGCAGGGGAGGCCTTTCGCTTCGCGGTCGAACTGCGGGGCCGCCTCATCGGGCTGGCCGATGTTGATGAAATCTCCGGCAGCGCGTGCGAACTGGGATACTGGTTTGAGAAGTCTAGCTGGGGGCATAGATATGCATCAGAGGCGGCGCAGGCCGTCGTGAACTTTGCCTTCGGGAAGGCGGCACTTTCGGAGTTATGGTCAGGCCATGCCGCCGACAATCCGGCATCCGGCAAGGTGCTGCTCAAGCCAGGTTTTTGCCCCTTAGACACCGTCCGCAAGGTGTCATCATCGCGCGGTGAAGAAGTCATTCACCAGCGCTATCTACTCCAAGCACCAGCTTGCCGGAGGGACCGCCCTCACCGCTTCTTGAACGGCTCCATGCCCATGCGGGCGAGTTCGTCGGCGCGCTCGTTTTCCGGGTGGCCGGCGTGGCCCTTGACCCAGTGGAGCGTCACCTTGTGGCGCCGCCGAGCCTCATCCAGCGCCTGCCAGAGCTCGCCGTTCTTCACCGGCTTCTTGTCGGCCGTCTTCCAGCCGTTCTTCTTCCAGCCGTGGATCCACTTCTCGATGCCGTCCATGACGTATTTCGAGTCCGTGTAGAGATCGACCTCGCAGGACGCCTTCAAAGCGTCCAGAGCGGAGATTGCCGCCAAAAGCTCCATGCGGTTGTTCGTCGTCTGCGGCTCGCCGCCGGAAAGCTCCTTCTCGACCTCGCCATAGCGCAGCACCGCGCCCCAGCCGCCCGGTCCCGGATTGCCCGAACAGGCACCGTCGGTGAAGATATCCACGTGTTTCATCGATGCACCAGGCCGTACTCTTCGGCTGACTTGATCTGCCGGTGGAAGCGCAGCTTGCGCAGATATTCGAGCGGGTCCTTCTTGACCACCAGAGCACCAGGCGGCGTCATCAGCCAGTCATAGAGGCGCGTCAGGAAGAATCGCAGTGCCGAGCCGCGTGCAAGCAGCGGCAACGACTTCAGCTCGGCGCCGTTCAGCGGACGCACCTGTTCGTAGCCATCGAGAAGCGCCATGCCCTTGGTCAGGTTGAACGAGCCGTCCTTTTCGAAGCACCAGGCGTTCAGGCCGATGGAAACGTCATAGGCATAGCTGTCGTTGCAGGCGAAATAGAAATCGATCAGGCCGGAAAGCTGATCGCCGATAAAGAAGACGTTGTCCGGGAAGAGATCGGCGTGAATCACACCATGCGGCAACGTCTTTGGCCAGTGGCTTTCGAGATAGGCGAGCTCTTCGGCAATCTCGTCCTGCAGGCCGGGCTCCACCTCGTCGGCGCGATCGGCAGACTTCTCCCACAAGGGGCGCCAGCCATCCACGGAAAGCGCGTTCTTACGGGTCAGCGTGAAGCCCTGACCGGCGACGTGCATGTCCGCCATCGCCCTTCCGACCTCACGGCAGTGCTTCGCCGCAGGCTTGCGCAGCCATGTACCCTCGAGGAACGTGATCATCGCGGCCGGGCGGCCGGAGAGTTCGCCGAGAAGTTCGCCATCCTTCCGCGACAAGGGCAGCGGGCAATTGAGACCGCGATCGGCGAGATGGTGCATCAGCCCCAGAAAGAACGGCAGGTCTTTCGGATCGACACGCTTTTCATAGAGCGTCAGGATGAAGGCGCCCTTCGTCGTGTGCAGGAGAAAGTTCGAATTCTCGACCCCTTCCGCAATGCCCTTGTAGGAAAGCAGCGTGCCCGCCTCGTACTCGGTCAGGAAGCGGGCGAGGTCGTCCTCTGTGATATCGGTATAAACTGCCAAATTTTTCAGCTCACGATCGAAGGCCCGGGAGGCAAGCCTTAATCCTATTCCCCATTGACGAAGGCCATGTCGGCCGTCGTCAGTTCCATGTTGCGGAGCTCGCGGTTGACGAGGAAATGCTCTGTTTCCTCGACAGTCTCGGCAAGCTCCACCGTTGTTTTATATCGGGCACGGAACGCCTCGATGATCTCGTCGACGATAACCTCCGGCGCCGAAGCACCTGCCGACAGACCGACGGTACGAATTTCGCCGAGTTCATTCCAGTCGATTTCCGCCGCGCGCTGAACGAGCAACGATTTTTTTGCACCCGCGCGCAGTGCGACTTCGACGAGACGCTTGGAATTGGACGAGTTCGGCGCGCCGACGATAAGGAACAGGTCGCAGCCGGGAGCGGCCTGCTTCACCGCTTCCTGCCGGTTCGTCGTCGCATAGCAGATCGAATCGGCTGCGGGCGCGGTCAGGTTGGGGAAGCGCTCCTTCAAGCGTGCGATGACGCCGGCGGTGTCGTCGACCGACAGTGTCGTCTGGGTGACGAACCCGAGATTGTCCGGGTCGGCTGGCACATAGGCGTCGGCGTCCTCGACGGTCTCAACCAGCGAGACTGAGCCCTCCGGCAGTTGCCCCATCGTGCCGATCACCTCGGGATGACCGGCGTGACCGATCAGGATGACGTGGCGGCCGAGGCGCTGGTGACGCATCGCCTGCTTGTGCACCTTGGAGACCAGGGGGCACGTGGCGTCCAGATAGAAGAGGCTGCGCGCAACCGCATCCTCGGGCACCGATTTCGGCACGCCGTGAGCGGAAAACACGACCGGCTGAGCGCGGTGTTCCTCGGGGATTTCATCCAGTTCCTCGACAAAGATGGCGCCTTTCGCCTCAAGGCCTTCCACGACATAGCGATTGTGGACGATCTCGTGGCGGACATAGACCGGGGCGCCATAGGCCTTCAGCGCCAGTACGACGATCTGGATCGCCCGGTCGACGCCGGCGCAGAAGCCGCGCGGGCCGCAAAGACGGATCGTCAGGGGGGAAAGTGCGGTTGTGGAAGCCATGTCAGAGTGTCACCGATACGAAGAAGAGTGCGATGATTGCGAGTAAGGCGTCGTTGCATCAGCGCTGTCAGCAGTACGAATAGATTGGCGAGTCATCAGCAACCGGGTTTCATTGCAGGGGGCATGTCGGATTTAGCATAAATCACCAGCGATGAAAGTCGCGAAGCGTGTCCACGTGTCATTACCGACGCGCACGCCAGATGTAGACGCCGCTCACGCCCACCATTGCCAGCGCCAGGCCATACCAGGTCAGCGCATATTGCAGATGATTGTTCGGCATCTCGAACTGGGTCACACCGCCAACTGGAAGCCCGCCCGGATTGGTCGCGCTGTCCGCGTCGATGAAGAACGGCACGAGGTTCGCAGGCGCGATGCCGGTGCTCGCGGCCATCGCATCAAGGTCCTTCCAGTAAAATACGTTCTTGGAAATATCATTGTCCGGAACGAGCGATGAGGGTTTCCCGTCGAGTTTCTCGCGCGCCAGCCCGCTCAATGTCTGTCCGCCCGCAATCTGTCCCTCCCCTCGGGTCCTTGCCTCCTTCTTCTCGAAGGGTGCAAAGCCGCGGTTGATGAAGACGTATCGCCCGTCGGCCAGCAGCAGCGGCGTGTAGACATGATAGCCGGACTGGCCGTTCCAGGTGGCGAGGAAGTGTCGCTCCTTGTCGTGATCGAAAGTGCCGGTGACCGATAGCGGCCGATACTCGATGTCGCCGCCTGTCCTTTCCATCGCCTCGATTGCTTCGAGCGTGACAGGTTCCTCTGTCCTCCGCTCGGATATGTCTGCGAGCAGCTTTTCCTTCCAGGCAAGCCGCTGCACCTGCCAGGTTCCAAGCGACAGCAGCGTTGCAAGTGCAGCAACCCATACCAGTGCCGCCAGAATCTTCCGCACGGGACCGCGTGCCCGCGGCTGCGCCTCAGCCACGGTCAATCTCACCGGGCCGCGCTTTGTTGCGATACTGGAGTGCGATCAGCACACCCTTCAACATGCGTGTCAGCACCAGGCCGAACACGGTTGCGAGCGGAATCCACAGCAGGAAGTGCAGCCAGAGTGGCGGACTGAGATTGACCTCCATCCACAAGGCGAGACCGAGAACGACGAAGCCCACGATCAGAAGAACGAAAACGACGGGTCCATCACCGGAGTCGGCGAACGCGTTGTCTAACCCGCAGGCGGCACAGCGCGGCTTGACCTTCAGGTACCCGTCGAAAAGCTTCCCCTGTCCGCAGCGCGGACAATGACCGCGCATCCCGGTCGAAAACGGTTCGACCGGCGGAAAGTGGGCCCTGTCTTCATTCATCGTCAAACTCCGGATAGCGCTTACGGCCCGGCTGCGAAGCACCGGATC
Organism: Rhizobium sp. ARZ01; assembly: GCF_014851675.1. Taxonomy (NCBI): domain Bacteria; kingdom Pseudomonadati; phylum Pseudomonadota; class Alphaproteobacteria; order Hyphomicrobiales; family Rhizobiaceae; genus Rhizobium; species Rhizobium sp. ARZ01. The sequence goes on along the minus strand of NZ_JACVAE010000001.1, from coordinate 322,717 downwards.
TACTTTGAAACCAAGATCCGCCGCTCAGCGCCACGTGCCAATTGTCAAATAAGCGTAAGCCTATCTACGCCGCGCGTCCAACAAAGCGGATGCGACATAGCGACCTTGCCTCAACGAGAAACGGCCGCATTGCTGCGGCCGTCCCTGAACGATATGATGGCTTATCAGCCGTGGGCGATGGCCGCACCCCAGCTTCCCCAGATGTAGATCGAGAAGAAGAGGAACAGCCAGACGACGTCGACGAAGTGCCAGTACCAGGCAGCCGCCTCGAGGCCGAAGTGCTGCTTTGGCGTGAACGCGCCGCCGATCGCCCGGAACAGGCAGACCAGCAGGAAGATCGTGCCGACCAGAACGTGGAAGCCGTGGAAGCCGGTCGCCATGAAGAAGGTCGCGCCGTAGATCGAATCCTTGAAGGCGAACGGAGCGTGCGCGTATTCGTAAGCCTGAACGAACGAGAATAGGATACCGAGCAGGACCGTCAGGGTGAGACCCTGAATGAGGCCCTTGCGATCGTTGTGCAGGATCGCATGGTGCGCCCAGGTCACGCAGGTGCCGGACAGAAGCAGGATGATGGTGTTGTAGAGCGGCAGATGCCAGGGATCGAGAACCTCGATGCCCTTCGGCGGCCAGACGCCACCGGTATGCTCGACACGCGCAGCCTGGATGGCCTCGCCCGGGAAGAGGCTGGCATCAAAGAACGCCCAGAACCAGGCCACGAAGAACATCACTTCGGAAGCGATGAACATGATCATGCCGTAGCGCAGGTGCAGCGACACAACGCGGGTGTGGTGACCCTCGTTGCCTTCCTTGATCGTGTCGGCCCACCAGCCGTACATCGAGTAAAGCGTGATCGCGAGACCGATCACGAAGACCCACGGGTTGGCCATCTCCAGGCCGAAGATCTTCAAGGAGCCGCCAGCGAGGTAGCGCATGTAGATGATGCCGCCGATCGCCAGCACGAAAGCGCCGATCGATGACAGGAGCGGCCACGGGCTTGGATCGATGATGTGGTAGTCGTGATTCTTCTGATGCGCTTGCGCCATGTCAGTCATCCCCGAATGTATCGCGTTCTCGTCCCCGGCTTAGCCGGAAACGCGTGTCTTTCAAAGTTTGCTCGTTTCCTCATCGGCCTTGTCCGCCGAAGCCACCGGCTTCGTCTTCTCGTGCGGAAAGAAAGTGTAGGAAAGCGTAATGGTATGAATGTCCTTGGTCTCGACCGGTTCGACGATCGCCGGATCGACGAAAAACACAACCGGCATGTCCATCTCCTCGCCGGGCTTCAACGTCGTCTCGGTGAAGCAGAAGCACTCCACTTTGTTGAAGTAGGCACCGGCCGCCTGCGGCGTGACGTTGAACGTCGCCTGCCCGGTCGCGTCGGCATTCGAAGTGTTGCGTGCCTTGTACATGACCTGCACGGTCTCGCCGATCTTCAGCTCGAGCTCGCGCTGGACGGGTTCGAAGGTCCACGGCAGACCCGGTCCGGTATTGGCATCGAAACGAACCTTGATCTTCTTGTCGAGGATGACGGAGGACGCCTGCTCGACGCGTTGCGTCGTTCCGCCGTAGCCGGTCACCTTGCAGAACATGTCGTAGAGCGGAACGGCGGCATAGGCCATGCCGAGCATGCCGACGACAAACGTCAGGCAAACCGCGACGATCGTGCCGTTACCCTTCTTCTGCTTCTTGCTGGCTTTGATATCCGACATGCTTCAGCCCGCCATACCGCCGCCGGCGAATTTCACCAGCGTGATGATGTAGAAAAGGACCACAAGGCCGGCGAGTGTCACGGCGAGCGCGACATTGCGACCGCGCCGCGACTTCTTCTGCTTGTCGTTGAGAGCAATGGTTTCCATCAGAAACTCCATCCTGCCGTCCAGCCGGCAGCCATGACGGCGTGATCGATCATCAGGCCGGAAAAGATGGCGAAGAGGTAGAAGATCGAATAGCCGAACAGCTTCTTCGCCGGAACCATGACGCGATCTTCTTCCGGCATACGCAGCACGCCGATCGAATACCAGACGAATGCGGCACCCATGGCGGCGGCAAAGATGCCGTAGCCGAAGCTCGCAAAGCCAAGACAGCTCGGCACCACGGAGATGATGGCCGTAAGCACCGCATAGATCAGGATCTGGTGCTTCGTGGTCTTCTCACCTGCCACGTTCGGCAACATCGGCACGCCGACAGCGCCGTAGTCGCGCATTTTGAACAGTGCGAGCGCCCAGAAATGCGCCGGCGTCCAGAGGAAGGTGATGAGGAAAAGGACGATGCTCTCGATGGAAACGCCGTTCGTCACGCAGGCCCAGCCGATCATCGGCGGGAATGCGCCGGCGGCTCCGCCGATAACGATGTTCTGCGGCGTCGAGCGCTTCAGCCACATCGTGTAGATCACGGCATAGAAGAAGATGGTGAAGGCGAGCAGACCGGCGGAAAGCCAGTTGACCGCGAGACCGAGGATCACAACCGAGAAGGCGGACAGCGTCAGCCCGAAGGCGAGCGCTTCGCGCGGCTGGACACGGCCGGAAGGAATGGGACGTTTTGCGGTGCGCGACATGACAGCGTCAATGTCTGCGTCGTACCACATGTTGAGTGCACCCGACGCGCCGGCGCCGACCGCAATGCAGAGAATGGCGATCAGGCCGATAACCGGATTGATGTTGCCGGGCGCCAGCACAAGGCCGGCAAACGCCGTGAAGACGACGAGCGACATGACGCGCGGCTTCAGGAGCTCGAAAAAATCCCGTGCTGTCGCCTCAGAGAGGACCATGTCCCCGCCCTCCGCAGTCGCTTCGTGATGATCGATGATTGCCATATTGCCTGTCTAATCGCTGGGGCCGACACCTTCGGCCTGGTATCTGGAGAGGCCGCCGTTGAACGGCGGCCTCCGTGTTCGTGTAGGACCTTACTTGATCTTCGGGAGCTGTTCCCACTGGTGGAACGGCGGGGGCGACGACAGCTGCCACTCGAGCGTGTTCGCACCCTCACCCCATGGGTTGTTGCCGGCGACCCGCTTGCGCGCGAACGCTTCAAAGACACCGAAGAGGAAGATCAGCACGCCGAAGGCTGCAATGTAGGAGCCGTAGGAGGAGACCTTGTTCCAGCCGGCAAACGCATCCGGGTAGTCGATGTAGCGGCGCGGCATGCCGGCCAGACCCAGGAAGTGCTGCGGGAAGAACACGAGGTTCACGCCGATGAACATGACCCAGAAGTGCAGCTTGCCGATGAACTCGGAGTACATGTAGCCGGTCATCTTCGGGAACCAGTAGTACCAGGCCGCGAAGATCGCGAAGACGGCGCCGAGCGACAGAACGTAGTGGAAGTGAGCAACCACATAGTAGGTGTCGTGCAGGGCACGGTCGAGGCCGGCGTTGGCGAGCTGAACGCCCGTGACGCCACCGACGGTGAAGAGGAAGATGAAGCCGATCGACCAGACCATCGGAGTGGTGAAGCGGATCGAGCCGCCCCACATCGTCGCGATCCACGAGAAGATCTTGATGCCCGTCGGAATGGCGATGACCATCGTTGCGAAGACGAAGTAGCGCTGCGTGTCGAGCGACAGGCCGACGGTGTACATGTGGTGCGCCCACACGATGAAGCCGACGGCGCCGATCGCGACCATGGCATAGGCCATGCCCAGGTAGCCGAAGATCGGCTTGCGCGAGAAGGTCGAGATGATGTGGCTGACAATGCCGAAGCCGGGCAGGATCAGGATGTACACTTCCGGGTGACCGAAGAACCAGAACAGGTGCTGGTAGAGGATCGGGTCACCGCCGCCTTCCGGCGCGAAGAAAGCCGTACCGAAGTTGCGGTCGGTCAGCAGCATGGTGATGCCGCCCGCCAGAACCGGCAGCGAGAGCAGCAGCAGGAAAGCGGTGATCAGCACTGACCAGGCAAAGAGCGGCATCTTGTGCATCGTCATGCCGGGCGCGCGCATGTTGAGGATCGTGGTGATGAAGTTGATCGCACCGAGGATCGACGACGCACCGGCAATGTGGATGCCAAGGATAGCAAAGTCCATGGCGGGACCGGGCATGCCGGAGGTCGAGAACGGCGGATAGAGCGTCCAGCCACCACCCGCGCCATAGGCGCCTGCCGGCCCTTCAACGAACATTGAGAGCAGCACGAGCAGGAAGGCCGGTACGATCAGCCAGAACGAGATGTTGTTCATGCGCGGGAACGCCATGTCCGGCGCACCGATCATGATCGGCACCATCCAGTTGGCAAAACCGCCGATCAACGCCGGCATCACCATGAAGAAGATCATGATGAGGGCGTGCGCCGTCGTGAAGACGTTGAACATGTGCTTGCCGCCGTCGATGGCAGCATCACCTTCATAGCCGTAGACCATTGAGGCCAGGCCGTGGAAGATCTGGATGCCCGGCTCCTGCAGCTCGGCACGCATGAAGATTGAAAGCCCGCCACCGATGATACCGGCGATGATCGCGAAGATCAGATAGAGCGTTCCAATGTCCTTGTGGTTCGTAGAGAGGAACCAGCGGACAAAGAACGAGGGCTTGTGTTCGTGATGACCGTGGTCATCGTGGGCAGCGGTTGTTCCGGCCATGGATTGCACTCCCTTGGAATTACTGCGCGGCGTTCTGGGCGACGTCGACGGTTTTCTTTTCACCGTCGATGGATGCCATCAGAGCCTTGTTGGCCTCGCCGACATTGGTCGCAGCGGCGGCAAGCCAGGTGTCGAACTTTTCCTGCGAGACGACACGAACGGCGATCGGCATGTAGGCATGATCCTTGCCGCACAGCTCGGAACACTGACCATAGAAGAGACCCTCACGATCGGCCTTGAACCAGGTCTCGTTCATGCGACCAGGAACGGCGTCGATCTTGATGCCGAAGGACGGCATGGCGAAAGCGTGGATGACGTCTGCGCCGGTCACCAGAAGGCGAACGTGCTTGCCGACGGGAACGACGAACTCGTTGTCGACGGCGAGGAGACGCGGATAGACCGCCCTGTCTTCCTTGCCGGCAGCGGCGCGGTCGGCGTCCTGCAGGAGGAGGGAGTCGAAGGAGAGCGGGCTGTCGCCAACCTGGTACTCATAACCCCAGTACCACTGGAAGCCGGTCGCCTTGACCGTCAGCTCCGGCTCTTCCGTCGGCGCCAGCTGCTTGGTCAGCAACTGGAACGAAGGAACGGCCAGGAACAGAAGCGCGATCACCGGACCGATGGTCCAGATAACCTCGATTGCTGTGTTATGGCTGGTCTTGGACGGAACCGGGTTCGCGCCCTCACGGAACTTCACCACAACGACGACGAGGAGAAGAAGCACTAGGAGCGTGATCGGGACAATAAACCACAGGGTATAATGCTCGAACCAGCGAATCTCTTCCATGATCGAGGTGGCGGCAGGCTGGAGTCCCTTCTGCCAATCGACTGGCTGATCGGCCAGGGCACTCGAAGCAAACAGCGAACAGCCAATGGCGGCCAACGCTGCAAAAGCTTTCTTTATCACAACATATCTCCCCAAAGTGTTTGATTGGGATCAAACAACGCGCAGAATCCTGCAATGCTGAGTGCTTAAAATCACAGTTTCCGGCTCGCCGCAACCGCCTCGGATGAATGCCCATGCGTCATTTTTGCGCAAACGCAAGTCTGGAGGGCCGACAGCCAAATTTTCACCAGACTCTTTATAATTGGGGCCGCTGGTGGCCCCTCAACCGGAGTGCGACCCAGACAGACAGAGGTGTGAAGTTTGCCCACCGCCACGACGAATTGTCATGTGGCAAGCCCGCTTGCGCAAAGATTCGGCTACGACGTCCAATTTCCGCCGCATAGACTGGAAAAGAGCGCTAGGGGCTTTTATTTTCTGCCATCGCTATTCAAGAATGGCGCGTATGATTCGAGATTTCGAGGTTCTCATGGGTTCCGGTTCCCCTTCGCGTCTGGCCAGGACGTTTGGCGCCTTTGCCGCTCTAGCCATGGTCGCGGTGAGCTCGCCTGCTCTTTCTCAGGCACAGCAACAGCCGGGCACGGTGAAATCCAACCATGGCGCATGGTCGATCGTGTGCGACCAGCCGGCCGGCGCTTCGGCCGAACAATGCGCCCTGATGCAAAACGTGATCGCGGAGGACCGTCCCGAGGTCGGCCTTTCGGTCGTCGTCCTGAAAACGGCCGACCGCAAGGCGAAGATCCTGCGCGTGCTTGCGCCGCTTGGCGTTCTGCTGCCGAACGGGCTTGGCCTCAACGTCGACGGCAAGGACATCGGCCGTGCCTATTTCGTCCGCTGCTTCTCTGACGGCTGCTATGCGGAAGTCGTCCTGGAGGAGGAGCTTTTGAAGACCTTCCGCTCCGGCGCGACTGCCACCTTCATCGTCTTCCAGTCACCCGAAGAGGGCATCGGCATTCCCGTCGACCTGAAGGGGTTCGGCGAGGGTTATGACGCCCTGCCTTAAGCGCACTCGGACCTGACAGGTACAGCACACCGCTATCCCGTTGACGCCCAACTGAACCCGCTGAACAGGTGAAAGCTTGTCGTTTTCCGACCGGCTCTCTACATGGTGGGCAAAACGATATCGCCCGCGGAGCTCCCCATGAACACCGATCTCCTCTCCCTATTTGACGCCGACGAAGCGGCCGTGCGCAAGGTCCTCAGCCAGACGCTTGCAAACGCGGACGATGGCGAACTCTATCTCGAGCACGCCCAGGCGGAGTCGCTGACCTTCGACAACGGGCGCCTAAAGGGCGGCAGCTTCAACACGGACCAGGGGTTTGGGCTGCGCGCGGTTGCGGGCGAAGCCGTCGGCTACGCGCATTCGGGGGAAATGTCGCTCTCGGCGCTGAAGCGGGCAGCGGATGCCGCAGCAGCGGTTACGCGCGGATATGCCGGCACTTACGCGGCGGCCCCGCAGGGCACGAACCGCCGCCTCTATGGGCCGGAAAACCCAATCGGCAGCCCGACTTTCGAAGAGAAGGTGGCGCTGCTGCAGGATATCGACGCCTACCTGCGCAGCAAGGAACCGAAGGTCCGCCAGGTCACTGCGTCGATCGCGGCAAGCTGGCAGGTGGTCAACATCCTGCGGGCCGATGGCCACAAGGTCACCGACATTCGCCCCATGACGCGCATCAATATCTCCGTCGTCGTCGGCGAAGGCGACCGGCAGGAGAGCGGTTCATTCGGAATGGGCGGACGCCGCGGCTTCGGCGAATTCCTGACCACGGAAAGCTGGCAGCACGGCGCAGACGAAGCGTTGCGACAGGCGCTGGTGAACCTGGAGGCGATCGAGGCGCCGGCAGGCACAATGGACGTCGTGCTTTCGTCAGGCTGGCCCGGCGTCATGCTGCATGAGGCCGTCGGCCACGGCCTCGAGGGCGACTTCAACCGCAAGAAAACCTCGGCCTTTTCCGGGCTGCTCGGCGAGCAGGTGGCAGCAAAGGGTGTCACGGTCGTTGACGACGGGACGATCGAGGCGCGCCGCGGCTCGCTGACCATCGACGATGAGGGCACCCCCTCCGGCTACAACCTGCTGATCGAGGACGGCAAGCTGGTCGGCTACATGCAGGACCGGCAGAATGCGCGCCTGATGGGCATGAAGGCGACCGGCAACGGCCGGCGCCAGTCCTATGCCCACAGCCCGATGCCACGCATGACCAACACCTACATGCTTTCCGGCGACAAGACCCCGGACGAGATCATCGCCTCGGTGAAGAACGGCATCTACGCAGTCTCCTTCGGCGGCGGTCAGGTTGACATCACCTCCGGCAAGTTCGTCTTCGGCTGCACCGAGGCCTATCTGATCGAAGACGGAAAGATCGGCGCGCCGGTGAAAGGCGCGATGATCATCGGCAATGGCCCGGAGGCGATGCGCCGGGTGACGATGATCGGCAACGACTCCAAATTGGATACCGGCATCGGCATGTGCGGCAAGGCTGGGCAGAGCGTTCCGGTCGGTGTCGGCCAGCCGCATCTGCGGATGGACCAGATCACCGTCGGCGGCACGAAGGCCTGAATCACGTCCGCGAATGCCGGACATCGCCAGGCGCGTTAACCGCGCGGATACCATAGCACCCGCATAAAGGCGGCAAGAGAATCGCCTAGGGAGCGCAGATGTCGACATTGCAAAATGTTATGCGCCAGAGCCTCAAGCGCGCCGCCATTGCGGGCGGCCTGGAACTATCGAACCTGGCCGGCAGAGCAGGACTGTTGGCGTCCGCGCGTGGTCGTGGCGCGATCTTCACGCTGCACCATGTGCGGCCGAAGGTCGAGCATCCCTTCGACCCCAACGCTCATCTGGAAGTCACACCGGAGTTTCTTGACGAAACGATCCGCTTTCTCGCAGCCGAGGGCTACCAGTTCGTTGCCCTGCACCAGCTTGCCGCGCGGATGGCGATTGCTCGCCCCAAAGAGCGGTTTGCAGCCTTCACGCTCGATGATGGCTATCGAAACAATGCCCTCCACGCGCAGCCGGTCTTCACGGAGCATCGCGTTCCGTTCACGGTTTTTGTCACCGGGGGCTTCGCCTGCCGTACGCACAGCATCTGGTGGGAAACCCTGACCGAACTCCTGCGTGCCCTGCCGCACCTCGAGTTCGATTTCGGCTCCGGGCCGGTGACGCTGCCCTTGGCAACCAACCGGCACAAAGAGGCTGCCTTCGCCCGATTCACTGCGTTCATTCACTCCGGGGATGAGACGACCGCAATCAGGACCCTCGACGCCGTGGCCAAGGCCAACGACGTCGACCCGCTGCTGATCACCGAGCGACTGATCATGCGCGAGCCGGAACTGAAGAGCCTGGTGCTGAACCCGCTTGCCACCCTCGGCGCTCATACCATCAGTCATCGCGCCCTGGCGCGGCTCGACGAACACGAGGCAAGGGAAGAAATGCAGGCATCTGCCGAACGGCTGGAATGCATCACCGGCATCCGCCCCGTTGCCTTCGCATACCCATACGGCTTCAGCCCCACCGTTTCCCAACGCGAACACAGGCTTGCCGCCGAGTTGGGCTTCACGGTTGCGGTCACGACCGATCCCGGAACACTCGACGCACGAAGCTTCGACACGCCCATGGCCTTGCCGCGGATCTCGCTGAACGGGCTCTACCAAAAACGCAAGTATGTTTCGGCGCTGGCGTCCGGCATACCGTTCAGACTCCTGCGCCGCTGACCCCGGCATTCCAAGCGGCGATGCTCCTCCACGGAGACTGGCTGTGCGGCTCGAAGACCGTCTAAGCAAGCTTGAGGGCTGAAGAGATCTCGCCGACCGTCGCCTTCTCCGCCTCGCTCACTGGCGTGCCCCCGAATCCGAGGAACCCGCCCTCCTTGGAGGCTTCGGCGACATCCTTGCTGATCTGAAGGAGCCAGGCCTTGAAGGCCGGTGCATCTGCAGGCGCTTTGGCATCAACGACATCCGCCGCCTGACGGACCGACTCGATGCATTTCGCCTTGATCTCGTCGGATTTCGCGCCTTTCAGTGCGGCTTGCAGCCCGTCGCGGGCAGCATTGCGGCCTTCGGAGGTCTCAAAGCTCTCGACGACAGCCGTCATCAATTGCGTCGATCCTGCACCGGACTTGGCCTGTAGCAGAGCGCGGCTGCTCGCCATTCCCTCCTTCAGCATACCCCAAAGACCGCTCGGTTCGGCGGCGGTGACGGCAATTCCCGCCGCCATCACGCCTTGCAAAAGTTGGTTCCATTCATCGGGAGTAAAAGTCGATTTGTCAGCCATGGCTGATCGCCTCCTCTAGCAGCGGTAGAAGTGCGGGAAAATCCGATCGAAAGAGCACCGCCGGCCCCAGGCCGGCGATCGCTCTTTACGAGGTCAAGGCGCCAGCGCGGCGAGCTTTGCCTTCAAGGTGTCGATCGTCGGCTTCAGCACGTCAGAGACACCCGGGAGCGCCAGAACCTTGTCGAACAAGGCGTTGAGGCTCGTGATTCCGGGTTTGACGAGGTCCGACAACATGGTCTTCTGCTCCGCCGAAAGCTGCCCCAGCATACCGCCAACTTTGTCGAACGCGTCAGTCGCGGTTTGAAGCTTGGGCACGGCAGCCTGCGCGGTCGCGGCATCCGTGACGCCGTTCAGGGTCGTCTCCAGCTCCCGCATGGCATCGGTGACCTGCTTGCCAACGTCGACGCCACCGATCGTCAGCGACGGAGCGGCGGGCGTAGCAGGCTGAGTTTGGGTCTGTGTCTCAGGTGCCGGTGTCGTCGGCTGGGCGGGCTGCGTCTCAGTCTGAGCTGGGGTCTCGGGTGCCGGGGCGGTCTGTTCCGCCGTGCGTTCGGCCGGCCGGCCGAACAGGTAGTAGAGGATCGCCAGGAGCGCGAGTGCTGCCAACAGCCAATAGAGCCAGTTGCTGCTGCGCGTGGGGGTTGGCGCTGTGGCTGTGGCCGACCGAGCGGCTGTTGTTGCCGAAGCAGCGGCACGCGCCGCAGCGTCGCTAGCGGCTGTTGAGGCCGAACGGGCTGCCCCACCGAGTGAGTCGAGCACTCCCGTGCCACCCAGCAAGTCCTTCAAGCCTGTCGGCATGGCGGCCGCAATGTTGTCCTTCTGTCCGGCCAGCAAGCCGGCAATACCGTTCGCAGAAAGGTCACTGCCAACGTTCTTTGCAATCCCGCCCATGACTAGCGGCGCCAACATGCCGAGCAAGGAACCGCCAGCATTCTGGCCAAGACCGGAATAGCTGCCGATCGCGTTCGCCAGCGCGCCGCTGGTGTTGCCACCTAAGAGCGAGGACAGCAATTGCGAACCCGTTTGCACGAGCGATGACTGGTTTCCGCCGGAGAGCAGGCCGCCGAGGTTGTCGAGAACGCCGCTTTGCTGGCTGGCAGCATCCGCTACCTTCTGTGCCCCACCGGGCTGGGCCGCGACACCGGCCAATCCCGCCAGCACCGCCGGTACGGCCGCGGCAACGCCGCGCTGGACCTTGTCGGTGTCAAGACCGAGCGCAGCAGCCAGTCGCGCAATCACGTCGGGGGTCAAGAACTGCATGAGATAGGAAACAAGATTGCTGGCCATTGAATTCTCCTCCGCGTGAGTGCCTTGGATTCAGCCTTGCCCTGATGCGTGCGAAGTCGTCTTGAAACGATAATCCAACGCGCGGTCCATCGGACTGCGGGCTCAATGTTTTCCTGCCTTGATAAAAAATATAGCACACCAATTGGAGTTGTATACTCCGGCGGGCGTTCGCGGCCTGTGCGTGCGATCTGGTGGGAAGCGACCCCGCCTCCCTCCTCGACTGCGGACCGCATGACCGGGACATACTCGATTTCGCAACGAGTGCCCCGATCCAAACGCTATCGCGCATGGGCGTGCGACAGCGCATGGGAGGAGCGGCATCAGGGGTACATCCGTACCTTTTCCCACCCCTCACCGCCTGCTGCGCGGCGAAATTCCATCCGGTCGTGGAGGCGGAAGGGGCGATCGTGCCAGAACTCGATCGAGACGGGTTTGATGCGGAATCCCGACCAATAGGGCGGGCGCGGAATTTCCCCGATCGCGTAGCGCGCCGTATACTCGGCGACGGCCTTCTCCAGCGCGAAGCGGCCCTCGAGCGGGCGGGACTGCTTCGAGGCCCAGGCGCCTATGCGGCTGCCGCGCGGACGGGATGCGTAGTATTCATCAGCCTCCGCATCGGAAACGACTTCGACGGGTCCACGCACACGAACCTGGCGCCGGAGCGATTTCCAGTGGAAACACATGGCCGCCTTCCCCGCTCCGAGGACCTCCTGCCCTTTCTGGCTCTCAAAATTCGTGTAGAAGACAAAACCGCGTTCATCGAATCCCTTCAGGAGAACCATGCGCACATTTGGCAGGCCGGAAGCATCGACAGTGGCGAGCGCCACGGCGTTCGGATCGTTCGGCTCGCTCTTTTCCGCGTCCTTCAGCCATTTTCCGAACAGGGAAAACGGTTCGCTTTCCTCGGTAAAGTCACCGGTTGTTAACTCTGTGTCGCTCATATTTGAATCCAATGCCGAATGTCGGTCCGTTGGGACGCGCCGGAGTTGAAGTCATAGCAAAGTCGCGACGGGAGACAATGATATTGTGGACGAGACGGTCACGAATCGCCCTGCTCGCGCTCTGCCTTGCGCCTCTTTCGGGCTGCATGAGCGGGCTTGATTTTGCCTCGGAGATGTCCGTCGACAAGGCCGTCAAGACAAGCGCGGTACCCGGTGCGCGTCTCGACAACACCTCCGACGCAGTAACCGTACGCAACGCAGTCTCCTCTGCGGACCTTGACCGCAACGCCGGCAACCCGATCCCCTGGGCGAACACCGTCTCGGGCAGCGCAGGCGTCGTCAGCAGCGTCTCGGAACTCAACGACGAGGCGGGGCGCACATGCCGGGACTTCACCACGACGCTTCATTCCTACTCCGGTGTTGCCAACTATGACGGGCGAACCTGTGTCGGGGGCGATGGCATTTGGGCGCTGACGCGCTTCGACCGGCAGCAATAGCCAGCCGGACCGAAAAGCTTGGCATTAGGGCATCAGTAAGTAAGCCTACGCAGCCTATGCGATTCTCTGATGGACGCTGTAACCATCGGTTAGGACGTTGCTGGCATCATCCATCCCCGCAGGCTTTGCGGGGCCTGCCAGACTACAAGAGGCAAGGCTCCAGCAAAGAAGAGCGGGTAGATGTTAAAGCGTGATCCGTACGCGGTGTTGGGTGTCCAGCGCGACGCTGGCCAGGACGAGATTAAGGCGGCCTGGCGCACCCTCGCCAAGTCCGTCCACCCCGACCAAAACCAGGACGATCCATTCGCCGCAATCCGCTTCACCGAGGCCGGTCGCGCCTACGAACTTCTGCGCGACCCGGACAAGCGCAGCAGATACGACCGCGCACACCGTGAAGCCGAGATCCGGCGCGAGATGGAACTGCGCCGCATGGAACGGATGCGCCGCCAGCAGAGCGCACGCAAGGCACAGTCTGAGAAGTCCGAGAAGGCGCAGGGCGCGGCCGAGAGCGCTGAAGACATGGTGTCCCGCATCTTCGGCGTCGATGCGCGCCAACAGCAGCCGGCGGGCGATGCTCCCCCGCCCCCCCAGCCCTCCGCAAGCGCCGAACGGCAAGCGGTGCCGGGGCCGCAGGATTCCGGCGCCGAAAATGCCGCGGTAGTTCCCGCAACACGGCGCGCTGCGGCCGCCACCGATATCATCTCCGCCATCGTGCGCCGCATCCGGGGCTCAAGGCCGGTGGTCGAAAAGGCTCCGGACCTTGTCTGCGACATTACTGTAACTATCGAGGACCTGTTGAAGCAGTCTCGGCTTACGCTGGATATCAACGGCGAACTCCTCAAGGTGCCGCTTGCGGCCGGCACGACCGAAGGCACGGTCATCCGGCTCAAGGAACAGGGGCACCGGATCAACGATCTCAAGCGCGGCGACGCGATGATCACGGTCCGGGTGGCACCCGGTGCGTTTCGCGTCGATGGATTTGACCTTCGGACCACGCTCCCGGTATCGATCGAAAACGCCGTTCTCGGCTGCGAGACGACGATTCCCGGACCGCACGGTGACGACCTTCCGGTGACGGTGCCGGCCTGGTCCAGTTCGGATCATGTCATCCATATCGACGACCATGGCCTTGCCGGCAGCGATGGCAAGCGCGGTAAACTGATCGTCGAAATCCGGCTTCTGCTGTGGGAAAGGCCGGACGACAAAATGATCGACCTGATGAGAAGCCTGCGCGAAGGGCTGTATCTGTAACGGATCAGTGAAAAGCACCCAATGTTACGGGCGCTAACAGTTCCTGAACCCTGTTTTGCTTGAACCCTGATGCTGCCTATGCCATAGGCAAAATCCAAACGAAATCAGCAAGGGACATTCCATGGTTCAGGCATCCGGTCTGATGAGCGGCAAGCGCGGCGTCATCATGGGCGTGGCGAACAACCGGTCGATCGCGTGGGGTATCGCCAAGGCCGTTCGTGCGCAGGGCGCAGAAGTCGCCCTCACCTATCAGGGCGATGCCCTCAAGAAGCGCGTCGAACCGCTTGCGGCGGAACTCGGCGGCATACTCGCCGGCCATTGCGACGTGGCCGACGAGGCTTCGATCGACGCGGTCTTTGAAAACATCGAGAAGACGTGGGGCAAGATCGACTTCCTCGTGCATGCGATCGGCTTCTCCGACAAGGACGAACTGACGGGCCGCTATATCGATACGACCCCGCAGAACTTCGCCAGCACGATGCAGATCTCCGTCTATTCGTTCACCTCGGTCGCGCGCCGCGCCGAAAAACTGATGACGGACGGTGGCTCGATGCTGACGCTCACCTATTACGGCGCCGAAAAGGTCATGCCGAACTACAACGTCATGGGCGTCGCGAAGGCGGCGCTCGAGGCGAGCGTGAAATATCTCGCCGTTGACCTCGGCCCGAAGAATATCCGGGTCAATGCGATCTCGGCCGGACCGATCAAGACGCTCGCCGCATCCGGCATTGGCGATTTCCGCTACATCCTGAAGTGGAACGAGTACAATGCACCGCTGCGCCGGACGGTGACCATCGAGGAAGTGGGCGACGTCGGGCTCTACATGCTCTCGGATCTCTCTCGCTCGGTCACCGGCGAAGTGCATCATGCCGACAGCGGCTATCACGTCGTCGGCATGAAGGCCGTGGACGCCCCCGATATCTCGGTCGTCAAGGACTGAGGCTTTTCCGGAGCACGGCTGTGCTTGTCTATATGATCCGTCACGGGCAGACCGACTGGAATGCCGAGGGACGCCTGCAAGGCCAGAAGGACATTCCGTTAAACGCCATCGGACGCCGCCAGGCGTCCGACAACGGGCACGCCCTGAAGGCCATTCTCGGCAACACCGCCAATGACTTCGACTTTGTCGCAAGTCCGCTCGGACGAACGCGCGAAACGATGGAACTCGTGCGTGCAGCCATGGGCATCGATCCCCTCGCCTATCGCACCGATGATCGCCTGGTCGAAGTCTCCTTCGGCGACTGGGAAGGGTTCACCATCTCTGAGCTGAAGCAGACCGTGCGGCAGCGGGTGAAGGAGCGTTCGCGTTCGAAGTGGGACTTCATCCCCCCCGGCGAAGCCGCCGAGAGCTACGAAATTCTTTCCTGGCGCGTCGGCTCGTGGGCCAAAGACATAGACAGACCTACCGTCTGCGTCAGCCATGGTGGCGTCTTCCGCGCATTTTTCAAGTTCAGTGGCATGCCCGTGACCGAGGCGGCAAACGCCCCTGTCCATCAGGATCGAATCCTGCGGATCGATGACGAAGGAGCGACCTGGCTATAGGTCGCCCGGAGTAATGGAGAGCCCTGAGGCGGCCGTTACTGGATTATTTCCAGGTCGTCGATGATGCGCTTGCCGTCGACCTCCGTGTAGAAAACCAGCACCTTCACACCGGGCGTAAGTCCCTCGAAGTTGAACTCCTCGGGCGCCTGATACTTCTTTCCATCGTCGAGGGAGAGGCTCAGTCCAGACGTATCGACATTGGTGATGACAGCTTCAACATCGGCGCTTTCCGCATACACGTTCAGCGGCGCCAGAAAGCCTGCCGCGACCAGCAGCGCGGCAATCATGAAACGCATCCTGCGAACCCCCTTGATTGAATCAGTGTTCTTCTCAGCCACGCTAGATGCCCTTCGAATATGGCGAAATTCGCCCGCTGCGACGCTTCCGGTCCAAATGGATGCCGGGAAACTGGCTGCCGATCAAGTCCCGACAAAACACCATCCCCGGATTCGGATTTCGAACGCGGCAATGAACACAACCTGCGCGGGATATAAATCCAATCTTAATCTAAGCTTCCTAACGTGCGGGCTGACGTTAGGGGATGGCGTTGCGGGCCGGGCATATAGCACACAGAATCAAGACCTTTGCCGATTGGGCCAGACCGTCCCTCTTTCCGGCCGCAATCGCGGCGACCGTAATATTCGTCGCCGGTTACGCCTACGAGAAGCAGAATGAACGCCTGAACCGAAGCGCGCTGCATGCGCGTGTCGCTACGGAGTTGAGTCTGATCGGCGCGCGGATCGAGGGCGAAATCAACAGGAACGTGACTGCACTGCAAGGGGTTGCGAACCTGTTCGCAACCGCACCGGAACAGGCGACGGCCGAATTCGACCTTTTTGCCCGTAAATTGCTCGTGCAGAATGTTCAGTTTCGCCGTATCTCCGTCGCGCCAGGCGGGGTCGTCGCTCAGACTTTTCCGCTCCGGGGAAACGAGCGATACAACGGTACCGACCTCAATCGCTTCAGTTCGTTTCGCATTGCGACAGAGAAGGACCGGGCCTTCGGCCGACCGGTCATGCTCGGCCCGGTGCAACTGCCCGACGGCAACAGTGGCTTCACGCTGTTCATGCCCGTGCTTGGCACCGACGCGGGGCCTTTTGCTTTCTGGGGCTTCGTCGAAGGCGTTATCGATGAGCGCAGGCTTTATTCCGAAGCCGGGCTGTCCGGTCAGGCAAACGGCGCCCGGCTCGAGCGATGGAGCGGCGGCACGAGCCTGAAGCTCTCGATCCGCAACGTCAGTGTTGACGACGACAGTCCGGAGCCATTTTTCGGCGATAGCAAGATATTCGACAGTGCGCCCGTCCTGCGCATGGTCAATTTCCCGGGCGGTTCCTGGGAGCTCGCCGCCGTGCCCACAAGTGGCTGGCTAGCACCATCGGACAGCCAGGCACAGATCCGCCTTGCCACTGTCGGTGTCGCCCTTATCATCATTCTCCCGATCTTTCTCGCCGGTGGCCTTGTTGGAGAGCGACAGAGGCATATCGCCGGCCTGAAGGCACGCGAGACACAGATCCGTTCGCTCTCGCAACGGCTCGACCTGGCATTGGAAGCGTCCAAGACCGGAATTTGGGAGATCGCACTTTCCGACCGCAGACGAGAGTGGGATCGCCAGATGCACCTCCTGCACGGCCTCCCCGAGGCGCAGGCAGCCAACGAAGAGCTGTGGCGGGCAGCTGTGCACCCCGAAGACCTCACGGCTGCTGAGGCAGCCATCGCAACCGCCATCGAAGGTCAGTCCGGCTACTGGTCACAATATCGCATCGTCCCGCCGGACGGTAGCATTCGCCACATCCGCAGCGTCGGCTCGCGCCTGACGATCGGCGGCGATGAAAAACTCACGGGCATAAGCTGGGACGTTACCGAAGACGTGCTCCTCAACGAGCGGCTGAAGACAGCCAAGGAGCAGTCCGACCGGCAGAAGGAAGCGTTGATCAAAATCACCCAGCGCCTGGACATGGCGCTCGGCGCCTACCAGTGCGGCCTCTGGGAGGCGGATCTCGATGAAGGGCTGACGCTCTGGGACGACCGCATGCACCAACTCTATGGTGTTCCCAGCACCGGCAAACGCGTCACCCACGAGACCTGGCTGAATGCGCTTCATCCCGACGACCGTGCGGAAGCCGAAACACAAGCGACCGAGAGCATCCATGCGGGAACGCCCTACCTGCGCAAGTCCCGCGTCGTGCACCCTGACGGAGCGATCCGGCATATCCAGTCGGTTGGCAAGTTTCACGTCGAAACGGACGGAAGGCGGAAATTTGTCGGCCTTGCCTTCGATATCACCGACGACGTGCTGATGACCGAGCAATTGAAGCACGCCAAGAAACTCGCTGATGCAAGGAACATCGAACTCGAGCAGGCCAAGGACCGCATCGAGTACAATTCCCTCCACGATCCGTTGACGGGCCTCGGCAACCGGCGAAAACTGGACGGCCATCTGGACGCATTGGCCGAGCGCAGCAAGTCCGAGACCATCGGCATCGGCATACTCCATATCGATCTCGACCGGTTCAAGCAGATCAACGACACGCTCGGCCACGCGGCCGGCGATGCGCTTCTTGTCCATGCCGCGCAAATCCTGCGCTCATCCATCAATGAGGGCGATCTGGTCGCCCGCATCGGCGGCGACGAGTTCGTTGTGGTTACCGACCGTGACGACCAGGCGCACCTTTCGACTTTGTCGCAACGCGTCATCGGCCTGATGCGCCAGCCTGTCGACTACAACGGCCACATGTGCCGCTTCGGCGTGAGCATCGGCGTGGCTGTCGCCAACGGCCGCGCGCTCGACACCCGCAAGCTGCTCGTCAATGCCGATATCGCGCTGTACCGAGCCAAGGGCCTTGGGCGCAACCGGCACGAATTCTTCAATTCGATTCTTGAGGCCGAGATCGTCAACAGCAAGCGAATTGCCGACGACATCCTGAGCGGCATCGAAAACAACGAGTTCATCCCCCACTACCAGCCGCAAATCTGTGCACGCACGCTGGAGCTTGCCGGCGCCGAAGCCCTGATCCGCTGGCGTCATCCGCAGGACGGACTTCTAAAGCCTGACCGGTTCCTGAAGATCGCCGAGGACCTGAACGTCATGGCGACACTGGACCGGGTGATGCTTGAAAAAGCGCTGATTGACTGCAGTCGGTGGGCTGCTAAGGGCATCCTCATGCCGAAGATCTCGGTCAATGTCTCGGCTCGACGGCTGCGCGACGAAACGCTTGTCGACAGCCTGACCGGATTGTCGATCATGCCGGGCCAGATCTCTTTCGAACTCGTGGAATCCATCTTCCTCGATGAGACCGACGATGTGGTGCTGAAAAATATCGAACGCATCAAGGAACTGGGCATCGACATCGAGATCGACGATTTCGGGACCGGGCACACCTCGATTGTCAGCTTGCTGAAACTGCGGCCGAAGCGGCTGAAAATCGACCGCCAGCTGGTGGCGCCGATCCTGACCTCGCGCCATGAGCAGGCGTTGGTGCGCTCGATCATCGATATCGGCAAGTCGCTCGGCATCGCAATCGTCGCCGAGGGTGTGGAGACGATGGCGCATGCGGAGATGCTGAGCGCGCTGGGGTGCGATCTTCTGCAGGGCTTTGCATTCGCCAAGCCACTGCCGGGCAAGGATTTCCAGGCCTACGCACTCGAACGTGGCTGGAAAGCGGTGTCCTAGCGGCGCGTGTAGACATCTTCCATTTGCCCGGGACTTTCCCCATCAAAAAGGCTTCAACTTTGCGGCAATCGGCTCTATGAGTGCCGCAACAGGAAGGACCGGATCGCGGCGCAGGCCTGCGCCCCGATCTCGAGCGCTTCGGGCAGGATTTCATGTCGCACAACACTTTCGGCCATCTTTTCCGCGTGACCACCTGGGGCGAGAGCCATGGCCCGGCGCTTGGCTGTGTCGTTGACGGTTGCCCTCCCGGTCTCCGCTTCAAGCTTGAGGAGATCCAGGCCTGGCTTGACAAGCGAAAGCCGGGCCAGTCGCGCTTCGTCACCCAACGCCGCGAGGACGATCTGGTCCGCGTGCTTTCCGGTGTGATGCCGGACGAGGACGGCGAGACGATGATCACCACCGGTACGCCGATCTCGATGATGATCGAGAACACCGACCAGCGCTCGAAGGACTATTCCGAGATCGCCAAGCGCTACCGTCCCGGCCATGCCGACTACACCTACGACGTCAAGTACGGCATCCGCGACTATCGCGGCGGCGGCCGCTCCTCCGCGCGCGAGACTGCCGCACGGGTCGCAGCCGGCGGCATCGCGCGCAAGGTCGTACCCGGTATGACCGTCCGCGCCGCATTGGTGCAGATCGGCAAGCACAAGATCAACCGCGCCAACTGGGACTGGAGCGTTGTCGATACCAACCCGTTCTTTGCCCCCGATCCAGAGATCGTGCCGGTCTGGGAAGAATATCTGGACGGCATCCGCAAGGCTGGTTCCTCGATCGGGGCCGTCGTCGAGGTGGTGGCTGATGGCGTTCCCGCCGGCATCGGCGCGCCGATCTACGGTAAGCTCGATCAGGACATTGCGGCCAATCTCATGTCGATTAACGCCGTCAAGGGCGTCGAGATCGGCAACGGCTTCGGCGCAGCCGAGATCACCGGCGAGGAGAACGCGGACGAGATGCGTATCGGCCCCGATGGAAAGCCGATTTTTCTGTCGAACCATGCCGGCGGCATTCTAGGCGGCATTGCCACCGGCCAGCCGGTGGTGGCCCGTTTTGCCATCAAGCCCACTTCGTCGATTTTGACCGAGCGCCGCTCGATTGACAGCGACGGCAATGAGGTGGACGTGCGCACCAAGGGCCGGCACGACCCGTGCGTCGGCATCCGGGCGGTACCGATCGGCGAGGCCATGGTTGCCTGCGCGATCGCCGATCATTATCTGCGAGACCGCGGCCAGACCGGCCGGAAGTAGTCGCACCACGACTTAGGAGAAATAAGATGTCCTTTGACCAGAAGCGCGTTGTCGATGCGATCCGGGCTTTCGAAGCCGGCGAGATCGTCGTGGTCACCGACGATGACGGGCGCGAGAATGAGGGCGACCTGATCGTTGCTGCGGTTCACTGCACGCCGGAAAAGATGGCCTTCATCGTACGCCATACATCCGGCATCGTCTGCACGCCCATGCCGCGCGAGGAGGCCAAGCGCCTGAACCTCAGCGCAATGGTGGCGGACAACGATTCGGCGCACACCACCGCGTTCACGGTTTCGGTCGACTTCAAGCACGGCACGACCACCGGCATCTCCGCCGAGGACCGGACGCTGACCGTGCGCAATCTCGCCAATCCCAACATCGGCCCGGCAGACTTTGTCCGTCCCGGCCACATCTTCCCGCTCGTTGCGCGCGAAGGCGGCGTGCTGATGCGCTCCGGTCATACGGAAGCCGCCGTAGACCTCTGCAAGCTTGCGAGCCTTCCGCCGGTCGGCGTCATCTGCGAGCTCGTCAACGACGACGGCACCGTGACGCGCGGGCCGCAGGTCGCGGAGTTTGCCGAGAAACACGGCCTGAAGCAGGTTTCGGTGGCCGATCTCATTGCCTACCGCCAGCGCAAGGAAACGCTGATCGAACAAGGCTCGACCTTCGACATCGACACGCCCTTCGGCAAGGCAAAGGCGACCACCTATTCGCTGCCCTGGGACCCGATGCAACATATGGCAGTCGTCTTCGGCGACATCCGCGACGGTATCGACATTCCGGTACGGCTGCACCTTGAAAACGTCGGAGAAGACGTTTTCGGCAAGGACCGGCAGATGGAGTCGATCATGAAACGCATCGCCGAACATGGCCGCGGCGTGATCGTCTATCTGCGTGAAGGCTCGGTCGGCGTCGGTGTTTCCCGGACGGCGCGCAAGGGCAATCACGATCGCGAAGGGCACAGCGAGGCCAGGGCACGCGAGAACGAATGGCTGGAAATCGGCCTGGGCGCGCAGATCCTCAAGGACCTTGGCATCACCTCCATCCGGCTCATGGCGTCCCGTGAGCGTCACTATGTCGGGCTTGAGGGGTTCGGCATCCGCATCGCGGCGACGGATATCTGCTAATCAGTACGCCGGCCATCCGGCCTTGAATTTTAGTCCGCCCTGAAACATAAATCCTGCATGAAGCAGGACAAACCGTTGCGCCTGGTGATGCATATCGGTCCCCACAAGACCGCAACCACCTATATGCAGGCGAACTTCCATCACGATGCCGATCGGCTGCTGGAGCGGGGATGGCTCTATCCGTCGATCGGCGAGCGTGTCGGCATCGCCCACCACGATCTGTCCGATCATGGGAGCCAGTTTTTAAAGCGCGAAGGCGCGGCCTATTCCGACTTTGTCAAGGTTTTGCAGAGGGCCGATCGGGAAGGTCTCAACATCTTACTTTCGTCCGAGGGATTTCGGCGCTGGAAGGAGATGCATTTCGAGGTGATTGCAGAGCTCATCGGCAATCGCTCCCTACACGTGGTCTACACGCTGCGCGACCCGCTCGACACGGTCTATTCCCTTTGGGCGCAGAAGGCGGGCATGGGCTCGGCGCCGAGCCTGCCGGTATGGATGGAAAGGCCGTTGCGAAGCCCGCTCCGTAGCGCCTACATGAATCCATTGAAGGAGATCCAGCCGGTGCTGTCGATGCCGGGCGTCGACTACAAGGTTCTGCACTACGAGGAGATCCGCAAGCAAAAGCTCGACATCTATGCCTACTTTCTTCAGATCGCACTCGACATCCACGACCTCAAGGCGACGAAGCCATCGGCCAACGAGCGATTGCCAATCGAGATGACGGAATTCATCCGGCTGCTGGCGAAGGAGAGCGGTTTTCCGACCGGACGGTCGAACAGCCGCAATGCGCTCCATATCGGCCAGGTGATGCGCTATCTGTTCACACCGGAGGAAAAGACACGGATCATCGAGACGATCGCCGGAACCGCGCTTTCGGCTTGCCGGACGCTGACCCTGCCGCGGCAGTCCGAAAGCTTTTTGACCGTCGAGAAGCAACTGTTGAGCGCATTGCGGGAGCACATGTATCCACAGCCGGTGGGCGACCAGCTTTTTGCACGGCACGCCGCGGAGTTCGTCTATTACGACGAGGAAGAACTGCTCAAAATTCCGGCAGTGCAGCTACTGCTGCAATCGGCCCTGAAAAAGACTCGCAAGACCTATCCGCCCCTCGCCGCCATGAACATCGGCAAGCGCATGCTGGTCAATTTTCGCAAGATCAGAAAACGGGTCGCGTTCTGAGCCCGATCCAAGACTGACCGAGAGCCGTCACTCTCCCCGCCAGCCGTCGAGATAGCGGATTTCCTCGACACCGGTGAAGCGCGCCAGGCGGGACAGTTCTGCATCAAGGCGTTCCATCCGGCCTGTCGAAGGCTTCACCCCCGGTTCGAGCCAGAGTTTCCTGACCACGAGTTCACCGGCCTTGCGGTCCGCCTTCATATCGATGCGTCCGATCAGACGATCGCCTTCCAGCAAGGGAAAGACGTAGTAGCCGTATTGCCGCTTCGGCTCGGGAACGAAGACTTCGATGCGGTAGAAGAATCCGAACAGCCGTTCCGTCCGATTGCGATCCCGGATAAGCGGATCGAATGGCGAAAGCACGCGCAGGCGGGCTGGCGGTTCGGGTGCATCGTCGCGCGTTTCCGAGAAGTCGGCGAAGGCATGGCAGGCACGCGGTTTGCCGCCATCGGCCGGCTCGATGAGGATCGGCCGGAGCTCGTTTCGATGCGCCTCGACCCAGGCCTTGGCCTCGTCCGGTGAAACCAGGTCCCAGAATGCGGCAATCTCGCCGTGGGTCGCAAAACCAAGCCGCGTCAACGCACTCCGGCAGGCCCAATCGACGAAGGCGTAAGGATCCACCTCAGGCTCATGGTGCTGGCTGGGAACCACCCGCTCGGAGAGGTCATAGACCTTCTGAAAATTCTCGCGCCGTGCAATCGCCACCTTGCCGGTGCGCCAGAGATACTCGAGCGCTGTCTTGTTCGGATGCCAGTTCCACCAGCCGCCGGATTCGTGGTCGTCGGACTTCAGTTCGCGCGACAGCACCGCTCCGCCCTTTGCGATCCTCTCATAGGTCTCCTCGAAGCTCGTGTCGAACCCCTCCCCCTGCCAACGGCGCCAGCGCTCGAGGATGCGGTCGTTCTCCCGCCGGAACTTGTGCTTCCAGTAGCGGTAGAACAAGCTCGGGATGATCGAGGCGTCGTGCGTCCAGTTCTCGAACAGTTCGCCGTCCTTCTCCAGCAGAACGGCGAGGTGCTCGCGGCGGTAGGTCTGGTTGCGGGAAAAGAGGATCTGGTGATGGGCACGCTCGACGGTGGCGATACTGTCGACCTGCACGAAGCCGATGTTATGGATCAGCTGCAAGAGGCCGTCCTTGCCAAGCAGGCGGCCGGGTGGTGCGCACAGCCCCTGCTTTGCGAGAAAGATGCGGCGAGCATCGGCGTTCTTGATCAGATTCGTCATACGCCATGATAGGCATATATTCCCACATCTTCCAACCCGGTTTCCTTTGCCGGGCTAACTGGATATAGGACCGCCACGCCATCTGCCCGGGAGTTCCCATTGGATATCGTTTTCAGCGACGCTTCGGTCAGCTTCGCCGGAAGGCCCGCGCTTCATCCCTTGTCGCTGACGCTCTCCGAACGCCGCGTCGGCATCATCGGGCTCAACGGCTCCGGGAAGACGACCTTTGCGCGGATGATCAACGGGCTGGTGCGGCCGACAACCGGCCGGGTAAGCGTCGGCGGGCTGGACACGGTGAAGGACGAGGAGGCCGCACGCGGGCGCGCCGGCTTCATCTTCCAGAACCCGCAGCACCAGATGATCCTGCCGGTGCTGGCCGAGGATATCGCCTTCGGCCTTAAGAACCGCGGGTTGGCGAAGGACGAAATATCGAGGCGGACAGAAGCGGTGCTGGAGCGCTTCGGCATCGCGCATCTGGCCAAGCGCCGTGTACACGAGCTTTCCGGCGGTGAGACCCAGCTTGCAGCCATCGCCAGCGTGCTCGTGACTGGACCCGACGTCCTCATCCTCGATGAGCCGACCAACCAGCTGGACCTGAAGAACCGTGAACTGATCGAGCGCACGATCGCAGGGCTTCCCGAGCAGGCGATCGTGATCACGCACGACCTGCCGCTGCTGGATGGTTTCGACCGGGTGCTCCTGTTCCACCAGGGCCGGCTTGCCGCCGACACAGCGCCAGCCGAAGCGATCCGCATCTACAGGGAGATCGCTACGTGCTGACCGGCCTCGACATCGAAGGCGATACGCTGCTGCACCGCGCATCAGCCCGGACGAAACTCATTTCCTTGTTCGCTGCGGCGGTCGGCCTGTTTCTCCTTTCCAGCCCATGGGTGCTGGCCGGACCCGCAATCGTTGCCGCCGGACTTTATGCCTCAACGGGGATCGGACCTCGCGAAGCATTTCGCCGCGTGCGCTTCGTGCTGTTCACGGTGTTGCTCGTGGCGCTGGCGAACTACCTCTTCCATTCGCTCACCGATGCGCTTTCCGTGCTGTTCCGGCTGAGCGCGCTTGTGCTCTTTGCCGCGGCCGTTACCGCGACCACGACGGTCTCCGCCTTCATGGACGAGATCACGCGGCTGTTGCTCCCGCTCGAGCGCTTCGGCTTCGTGCGCGCGGCCGACGTCAGCCTGGCCGTCGGGTTGGTGCTGCGTTTCGCCCCTGAGATAATGGCGCGCTATGCCGACATTCGCGAGGCGCATCGGGCGCGCGGTCTGCGGGTGCGTCCCTTGGGCATTCTCGTGCCGCTGATCATCCTGACGCTCAAGGACGCCGACACGGTCGCCATGGCAATTGACGCTCGCGGATTTCGGCGGCAATAACCGCAAATTAGCGGCTTGCGGTTCGCAAATTCTGACGCATGTCGCCCACGAGACCCCACGCCTGCCGGCAACTGACTACGATCTTCGGCAGGCTCAACACATCGTCGGGAAGGCTTGCATGACCACCAGAGATATCGTCCTCGTCGCCCTGTTTGCAGCCATCATCATCGTGCTCGGCATGTTGCCGCCGATCACGCTCGGCTTCATTCCCGTCCCCATAACGGCACAGTCCCTCGGGGTCATGCTGGCCGGCTGCATTCTCGGCGCCAAACGAGGTGCGAGCGCTTGCCTGCTCGTCGTTCTCCTGGTGGCGATCGGCCTTCCGGTGCTCTCGGGCGGTCGCGGCGGGCTTGCCGTCTTCGCCGGACCGACGGCAGGCTATCTCGTCGGCTGGGTTGCCGGCGCCTACGTTACAGGCCTGATTGCCGAGCGGCTCGTGCGTGAGGGGCAGCCCGAACTACCGCAGTTCCTCGGCTTTCTCGTCGCGGCGATCGTCGGCGGCATCGGTGTCGTCTATCTGTTCGGTATTGCCTGGCTTTCCTATATGAGCGGCAAGGCCTTCGTCGAAATCACGCTCGCCTCGCTCGTCTTCATCCCGGGCGACCTGATCAAGGCCTTTGTGGCGATGCTGGCCGGACGCGCCGTGCTTGCCGGCTACCCGTTGCTGCCAGCCCGTAGCTGACGCTGCGTCGCTGGCGGGAACCCGCAGGTGTCCGCCTACTCCCATTTGTGCTGTTGTTGAAAAGCACGCGGGGCAGCCCCATTTCCCGTGGACCACACTCTGTACAGAGAGTAGCCTCCGGCCATGACGACGCTCCTCTTCGAAAGCCCGATTTTTCTCGAGCACAAGACCCCCGAGGGGCACCCCGAGCGGCCTGACCGATTGCGGGCGCTGAACCTTGCACTGGAGCACGAGCGCTTCCAGCCGCTCGTCCGCAAGGCGGCTGAGAAGGCAAACGAAGACTTCGTTCTCCTTGCCCATCCGGAATCCCATTTGCGCGCCGTGATGAAGGAGATTCCTGAAGAGGGTATCAACCAGTTCGAGGGCGACACCTATGCCAGCCCTGCCAGCCTCCAGGCGGCCCTGACCGCAATCGGCGGCGCGGTCGCGGCGGTCGACGCGGTCTTCTCCGGGGAGGCCGACAATGCCTTCATCGCCGCCAGGCCCCCTGGGCACCATGCCGAGAAGTCCAAGGCGATGGGCTTCTGCTTCTTCAACACGGCCGCCATTGCCGCACGCCACGCGCAAAAAATGCACAGCGCCGAGCGCGTCGCCATCGTCGACTGGGACGTGCATCATGGAAACGGGACGCAGGACATTTTCTGGGACGATCCTTCCGTGCTCTTCTGTTCGACGCACCAGATGCCGCTCTACCCCGGCACCGGGGCAAAGGACGACGTCGGCGTCGGCAACATCGTCAACGCACCGCTTTCGCCCGAGACCGGTAGTGATCATTTCCGCGAGGCCTTCAGGAGCCGCGTGCTGCCAAGGCTCGCCGATTTCCGCCCGGACTTCATCGTGATTTCGGCGGGATTTGACGCCCATCACCGCGATCCGCTCGCGCAACTTCACCTTGTCGCCGACGATTTCGATTGGGCGACGGCGAAATTGATGGATATCGCCGAGCGATCCGCATCACACAGAGTGGTCAGTCTTCTAGAAGGCGGCTACGACCTGCAAGGGCTTGCCGAATCGGCCGCCCTGCACATCCACCGGCTTATGAGAGGCTGACCATGACCACATCGACGACTACTGCTGATGTCTCCGGGCTTTCCTTCGAGCAGGCCGTGGAGGAGCTTGAAAAGATCGTAGCTGCGCTGGAGCGCGGCGACGTGCCGCTCGACAAGTCGATCGAAATCTACGAGCGCGGCGAATCCCTAAAGAAGCACTGCGAGAAGCTGCTGAACGCTGCCGAGAATCGAATCGAGAAGATCCGCCTTGATCGCGCGGGTAACCCGCAAGGCGTCGAGCCACTCGATAACGGTTAAGGCGCCAAGGCCCACAGCTGTTGACGGGTCACACAATCGTGACCGCGCGTCATCACACCTCCCCCACGCTGACTTTCGGTTCGCCCCGGCCACGTAAAACGGCTGGGGTTTGAACATTTGGGGGACCTTTCAGATTTGTGAACTGCCCCCGCCTCCCTGCACGTTTTGACCCGGCAAATTTGCATGGGCCAGTATTTGGGAGTTGCAAATTTCGATAGACCGGATCAAGTGCACCCACATAAGGAGCACCCTCAATAAATGGGTGCGCCTTACCCGCGTGTGCCTGACTGAACTGGCGCACGCTCCGATAGCAATACCGCGGCGAGACGCGATGAAGGAAAATGCAGAGGACTTTCAACCGGTCACAGGATCTCCTCCCCCCCCTGACGCACCATACAAACCCACCTCCCCTTCAAGCGTTTTCAAACCATTCGGCTCGCCCCCCAATACTTACATGCAGGCCCCACATGCTGAACCATCACCAGTCTACCGAACGTCATCACCCCGCTCGTGGCGGGAGCCGCGAAATCCTTGATCGTGTTGGCGACAAGTGGTCGCTGTCAGTCATCGAGACGCTGAACGACGGCCCCTTGCGCTTCAATGAACTCAAGAAGCAGGTCGCAGGCATTTCGCAGCGCATGTTGACGCTGACGCTCCGCCATCTGGAACGCGACGGTCTCGTCACGCGCACGATGTTTGCGACGATCCCGCCGCGCGTCGACTACGAGCTGACGCCGCTCGGCTTCAAGCTCCTGAAGCCGGTGGCGGAACTGGTCGACTGGGTTCGGGAAAACAGCGAGGAAATCGAGGCCGCGCAGAAGACCTTCGACCAACAGGCAACCACGCCAGTACCAATGCCCTGAACGCTGTGTTCACGTGGCAGGCCGGATCAACCCTTGCCACGGCCACCGGCCTCTTGTTCACTGTGAGCCACACGCGTGAAACGGAGTGCGCAACATGAGCTTTTTCCCCGGACCGGACCCAGTCGCAGGCGACTCTGCCGCCTGCGACGCCTTGGAGAACCTGATCATTCCGAGAACGAGTGATCTCGGCGGCTTCGAAGTGCGCCGGGCGCTGCCGACCGCTAAACGCCGCCTTGTCGGTCCCTTCATCTTCTTCGACCGAATGGGGCCAGCGCTGTTCAGGGCCGGTCAGGCGATCGATGTGCGGCCCCATCCGCACATCGGTCTTTCCACCGTGACCTATCTTTTCGACGGTGAGATCAAGCACCGCGACAGCTTGGGCACCGAAATGGTCATTCGCCCCGGCGATCTTAACCTGATGACCGCAGGACGCGGCATCGTGCACTCGGAACGTTCGCCGGAGAACGTTCGCGGCCATCCGCACAGCCTTTCGGGCCTTCAGACCTGGCTGGCGCTTCCAGACGGAAAGGAAGAGGTCGATCCAGCCTTCGTTCACACGACACGCGACGAGTTGCCCGCCTTTTCTTCGGACGGCGTGACAGGACGCGTCATCATTGGTCACTACGAGGGCCATCGCTCTTCGGTGGCAGTACCAACCGACACCCTCTACACGGATTTGATGCTCGCCCCGGGCGCCAGCGCACCCCTGGCTGCCGACTGGGAGGAGCGCGCAGTCTACGTTCTCTCAGGCGAACTCGATGTGGCCGGGGATGTCTTCGAGGCCGACCGCCTGTTGGTGTTCCGTCCCGGCGACACCATTACACTCAAAGCCGGCGCACAGGGCTGTCACGTGGCGTTATTCGGGGGTGCGGCTCTCGGCTCGAAGCGCTATATCTGGTGGAACTTTGTCTCCTCGTCGAAGGAGCGAATCGAACAGGCCAAACAGGAGTGGCGCACCGGCAGCTTCGATATCGTACCGGGCGATGAGGAAGAATTCATTCCGTTGCCGGAGAGCTGACGGCGCAATGCCCCGACAAAGCCTTCTTGTCGTTTCAGAAGCGGCAAATGCGGCGTTGGGTGCGGTTTCCTTGTCGGGAAATAGCATCTAATCTGGCGCGAAGGTTGCAAAGCGCCGCCGCATCGGCAATGACAGGCAGAACAGGACCATCGGCAAGGGCCCCGGCACAGGCCTGGCCGGCCGACGATCCGCAAAAGGGCATCGAGAGTGAAACAATTGCCAGCCACCCCCCTGCTCGATCAGGTGAATATCCCGGCAGATCTGAAGAAGGTGGACGATCGCGACTTGCCGCAGCTCGCCGCTGAGCTGCGCAGCGAGATGATCGATGCCGTGTCCAGCACCGGCGGCCATCTCGGCGCGGGCCTTGGGGTGGTCGAGCTCACCATCGCCATCCACAAAGTGTTCGACACGCCGAATGACCGGCTGATCTTCGACGTCGGCCATCAGTGTTACCCGCACAAGATCCTGACCGGGCGTCGCGACCGGATCCGGACGTTGCGCCAGGAAGACGGTCTTTCGGGCTTCACCCGCCGGGCGGAGAGCGAGTACGATCCCTTTGGTGCGGCGCACTCCTCGACGTCGATCTCCGCCGGCCTCGGCATGGCGGTTGCGTCGGAGCTTTCGGGTGCCGATCGCAACGTGATCGCGGTTATCGGCGACGGCGCGCTTTCGGCCGGCATGGCCTATGAGGCGCTCAACAATGCTGGCGCGCTCGATGCCCGCCTCATCGTCATTCTCAACGACAACGACATGTCGATCGCCCCGCCGACCGGCGCCATGAGCGCCTATCTGGCGCGGCTTGCCTCCGGCCGCACCTACATGGGCTTCCGCGAGCTCGGCAAGAAGATGACGGCCTACCTCGGCAAGTCGGTCGACCGCGCCATCACCCGCGCCGTTGAACACGCGCGCGGCTACGTCACTGGCGGCACGCTGTTCGAAGAGATGGGCTTTTACCATATCGGCCCGATCGACGGTCATTCCTTCGAACACCTGCTGCCAGTGCTGCGTAACGTCCGCGACAATGCCAAGGGTCCGGTGCTGATCCACGTGGTGACGCAGAAGGGCAAGGGCTATCCCCCGGCGGAAGCAGCGGCCGACAAGTATCACGGCGTCAACAAATTCGACGTCATCACCGGCGCGCAGGCGAAGGCGAAGCCGAACGCCCCCTCCTATACGGCGGTTTTCGCCGATGCGCTGATCCAGGAAGCGGGCTTCGACGACAAGATCGTCGGCATCACCGCCGCCATGCCGAACGGCACCGGACTGGACAAGTTCGGCGGGATCTATCCCACGCGCCTCTTCGATGTCGGCATCGCCGAACAGCATGCCGTGACCTTTGCCGCCGGCCTTGCGGCAGAAGGCTACAAGCCTTTCGCAGCCCTTTATTCGACTTTCCTGCAGCGCGCCTACGACCAGGTGGTGCACGATGTGGCGATCCAGGGGCTGCCTGTTCGTTTCCCGATCGACCGCGCCGGTTTTGTCGGTGCCGACGGCCCGACGCATGCGGGTTCGTTCGACACGACCTATCTCGCTTCGCTTCCCGGTTTCGTCGTGATGGCCGCTGCCGACGAGGCGGAACTGAAGCATATGGTCCGCACGGCCGCGGCCTATGACGAAGGTCCGATCTCGTTCCGCTTTCCACGCGGCGAGGGCGTCGGCGTCGATATGCCTGCGCGCGGCGAAATCCTGGAGATCGGCAAGGGCCGGATCGTCAAGCAGGGATCCAAGGTGGCACTGCTCTCCTTTGGAACGCGACTTTCCGAATGTCTGCTCGCCGCCGAGGACCTCGATGCCGCTGGCCTTTCCACCACCGTTGCCGATGCGCGCTTCGCAAAGCCGCTCGACCACGATCTGATCCGCCAGCTTGCCCGCCATCACGAGGTGCTGGTGACGATCGAGGAAGGCGCAGTCGGCGGGTTTGCCAGCCACGTCCTGCAGTTCCTCGCCGTCGAAGGCCTGCTGGAAACCGGTCTGAAGGTTCGGCCCATGGTGTTGCCGGACACCTGGATGGAGCAGGCCAAGCCGGAGAGCATGTATGCCAAGGCAGGGCTCGATCGTGCCGGCATCGTATCGACCGTTTTCAAGGCCCTCGGCCAGAAGGACATCGGCGTCGGCGTCGCGGGCTGACTTTTTTCGTTCGGCCGGCGCGTGCAACGCTTGCCTCGTTGGCCGCGGCACGCCATGAGAGGCCATGAGCGAAAAACCCGCCACATCCCTTCGCCTCGACCAGCTTCTGGTGGCGCGCGGCCTGTTCGACAGCCGATCGCGCGCCCGTGACGCGATCGACCGCGGCACCGTCTGCGTCGACGGCAAGGTGGTAACAAAGGCAGGCGCGACCTTCGGCCCGGACGCCAAGATCGAACTTGATGACCCAGCGCGTGCCTATGTCTCGCGCGCGGCGCTGAAGCTGGCTGCAGCACTCGACCACTTCAACCTCGATCCGGCCGGACTGGACTGTCTCGACATAGGGGCCTCCACCGGCGGCTTCACCGAGGTGCTGCTGCAGCGCGGCGCCCATCATGTCGTCGCCGTCGACGTTGGCCACGACCAGATGCATCCGCGCATCGCACAGGATGCGCGCGTTACCAATCTCGAAGGGCTGAATGCCCGCGCGCTGTCGGCGGCTGATGTCGGCGACAGGGCCATCAGTTGCGTGGTTTCGGATGTATCCTTCATCTCGCTAAAGCTGGCGCTGCCGCCCGCGCTCTCGTTCGCAGCCCCCGGTGCATTCTGTGTACTGCTCGTCAAGCCGCAATTCGAGGCGGGGCGCGAGGCGATCGGCAAGGGCGGCCTCCTCAAGGATCCCGCATCGGGGCCGGAGGTCGCAGCAACGCTCGAGCGTTGGCTCATCGAGGACATGGGCTGGCGCAGTCTCGGCATCATCCCCTCCCCCATTGCCGGCGGCGATGGCAACCAGGAATATCTTCTCGCAGGACGGAAATCATGAGCACCGAAACGGTCACCATCAACAGGCTCGGCAGCGGCGGTGACGGGATTGTCACCGGCACGGACGGCCCCGTCTACGTGCCCTTCACACTGCCCGGTGAAACCGTCGCGATCGCGCGGGTGAAGAACCATGGGACGGTGATGTCCACCTCCGTCGCTTCGCCCGAGCGGATAGCCCCGGCCTGCCACCATTTCGGCCCGGACGGCAAGAACGGTGCCTGCGGCGGCTGTTCACTGCAGCACGCAGGCGACACGCTCTATCACGCCTTCAAGCGCGGCCTTGTGGTCGATGCCCTCAAGGCCAAGGGTTTGACGGCCGATGTGGCGCCGCTCGTCATCGCCCGCCCGGGCGAACGGCGACGCATGGTCTTCACCGCGCGCAAGACCGAAAAGGGCATGCTGCTCGGCTTCAACCAGGCATCGAGCCATCACATCGTCGACATCGACGAATGTCCGATCAGCAGCCCGGGTATCGTCTCGCGCCTGGAGGCAATACGGGCCGTGGCCGCGGCGCTTGCGACCGACAGCCAAGGCTTCCGCCTGACCGTTCTCGAAACGCTCTCGGGTCTCGACCTCGCCTTCGAAGGCATCCGCAAGATCGGCGACAAGCAGCGGCGCGCGGTGACGGAATGCGTGCTTTCCCTTCGCGGCATCGCCCGCGTCAGCCACGATGGCGAGATCCTGATCGAGCCGCAGAAGCCGCAAATTGACTTCGGCGGTGTGCTGGTCTCGCCGCCCGCCGGCGGCTTTGTCCAGGCGACGAAACAGGCCGAAGAAGCGATGGCGGCCCTCGTCCTCGACCACCTCGACAAGGCAAAGCGCGTTGCCGATCTCTTTTCCGGATCGGGCACGTTTGCGCTGCGGATCGCGCGCGGTGCCCGCGTCCACGCCGTGGAGGGGGACGAGAAGGCTATAAAGGCGCTGGACCATGCAGCCCGGCACGCGCAAGGGCTGAAACCTGTGACGATCGAGAAACGCGACCTGTTCCGCCGTCCGCTGATGGCTTCCGAGCTGAAAGTGTTCGACGCCGTCGTCTTCGACCCGCCGCGCGCCGGCGCGGAGGACCAATGTCGCGAGCTTGCCCGCTCCGGCGTGAAGAAAATCGCCGCCGTTTCCTGCAATCCGGTTACTCTCGCGCGCGACCTGTCGATCCTCGTCGCTGCCGGCTACCGCATCACGCGCGTGACGCCGATCGACCAGTTCCTCTGGTCATCGCATGTCGAGGCGGTGGCGACACTGGAGAAGTAGACGGAACGCTGCGACCGATCTACCTGCGGTGGCAGCGAGACAGCCGATCAGGCGATGGCAACGATCTCAAGCTCTTGCGCGCCGACACTGGCGACATCGCCGATCGTCTTGCCCATGAGAATCCGTGCCACTGGCGATACGTAGGAAATCGAACCAGCCTTCGGATCGGCTTCGTCCTCGCCCACGATGCGATACGTCTGCACGCGGCCATCGTCACGGGTGAACGTCACCGTGCTTCCGAACGCAACAGTCTCGGTCGACGTCGGGTCCGGGACGAGTTGGGCCGTTCGCACCCTCTCAGCGAAATAGCGCAGATCGCGCAAGGGGCCGGCCGCTTGTCGCCGCCGTTCGTTCACGTCGTCAATGATGTTGGCCGCATTGTAGGCTTCACGCGCTTGTTGAAGCTGCAGTTCCAGAGCCTTCAATCCCGCTTCCGTGACGAGGTTCGGGTGCGGCGAAACCGGCCGGTCGGGCAACAGCGTTTCGGCAGCGGTTTCAGCACTCTCTTCCTTGACGAAGGCAACACTCAATCTCTCGAACTCCGTATGGACGCGGCACGCTCCGGCAGCAAGTGGATCTACGGCCGCAACCTTTGTCAAAACCTAGGATCGGATGACAATAGACGAACCGGCGCATTTGCTCCATGGGCGGCCACGCCCAGCCGGTTACTTCTTCGCCATGAAGGCTTCGAAGGCGGCGCGGGCTTCGTCGCTGCGCAGCCGAACGGCGAAATGATGCGCCTCCTCATCGATCCGCCCGGCGATCTCTTCGCGGTTGCCGCGCATGAGTTCTCGGGCGGTGCGCAGTGCTTCCGGCGGCTTGGCGGCAAGGTGCCTTGCGATCTCCATGGCCTCCGTCTCGACCGCATCGACGACTTTCCAGATCAGTCCGGCCGCGCGCGCCTCCTCAGCCGAGAAGCCCTCGCCGGCGACAAGCAGGGCAAAGGCGCGCTGGTGGCCCATCAGCCGCGGCGCGATCAGGCTGGAGGCGGCTTCCGGCACGAGCGCGAGATCGACGAACGGGGTCTTGAACAGCGATCGGGGCGAGGCAACGGTCATGTCGCAATGCAGGTGGATCGTCGTGCCGACGCCGATCGCGAGCCCGTCGACACCGGAAACGAGCGGCTTGGTATGGGCAGCAAGCGCATGCAGGAAATCGACAACCTCCCGGCCCATTGTTCCGCCCATGGCAAAGGCAAGGAAGTCGGCCATGTCGTTGCCGGCAGAAAAGCAGCCTTCCGAACCGAGCAGCACTGTCGCCCGGACAGCCGGGTCAACATCGGCGCTACGCAGCGCATCGGTCATCGCCTGGTACATTGCCCGCGTGATGGCGTTCTTTTTCTCCGGCCGATTGAAGCGGATGACCTGCACGCCGGGCGCAGAGTCAGGACGTTCGATAAGAATGTGGTCGGTCATGGCTTTTGCGTTCCCGTCGTCGGATGTTCGTGAAAATGAAACCACCGTTGCTCAACGGCGAATAGACATTGCGTAATTTTACGGATCAGTAGCCCCTCCCGACATAGGGAGGGGCATTCCATCTTCATCCAAGCACCGCACGTGCTGCAGCGAGGCTCGCCGCGCCGTTCACAACGCGATCCTTCAATGCCGCGGTTTCGGCGATGAGGTTTTCCGCGGCGAAACGGCAAAGGGCGACGCGCTCGGCGTTGCGACCGTCGCCCGCCTCGGCCAGCGCTCCCTTAGCGAGATAGGCGCCGGTCAGGACGAGGCCAAAGAGGCGTTGGTAGGGCGTCGCCCCGGCCAAGGCTTCCGCCTGACGTCCATCAGCCAGCGCCGCGCCCAGCCAATCGGTGGCCTCCCGGAGATCGGCGATGCTGGCCTCCAGCCGGGAAGCCGTCTCACCGAAATCCCGATCGTTCGAACCGCGCACCGCACGCGCAATCGCTTTCAATTCGCCGATGAAGCCCCTCACCTGGGCGCCGTTCGAAAGCGGCAGTTTGCGGGTGACGAGGTCGATTGCCTGGATACCGTTCGTACCCTCGTAGATCGGCGCAATGCGCGCGTCACGGTAAAGGCGCGCGGCCCCCGTCTCCTCGATGAAACCCATGCCGCCGTGAACCTGGACGCCGAGGGAGGCGACGTCGACACCGGCATCGGTGGAAAAGCTCTTGGCGATTGGCGTCAGCAGGCTTGCCCGCTCCGCCCAGTGTCGTGCTTCGTCGCCATCCGTCGCATGGGACATGTCGATCGCATGCGCGCAGGCATAGGCAATGGCGCGGGCTCCCTGCGTCAGCGCCTTCATCGTCAAGAGCATGCGGGCCACGTCGGGGTGCGCGATGATCGGGCTCATGCCCGAACCCTGCCAGCCGGGTGCCTTGCCCTGGGTGCGCTCTTTCGCATAGGCGATCGCCTTCTGGGTTGCCGCCTCGGCGATCGCGACCCCCTGCATGCCGACGGCAAGCCGCGCGTTGTTCATCATCGTGAACATGCAGGCGAGGCCTTTGTTTTCTTCTCCGATGAGCCAGCCGATCGCACCCGCCTCGCTACCGAAGCGACCGTCGCCATAGATCATCGTGCAGGTGGGCGAGCCGTGAATGCCGAGCTTGTGCTCGAGCGAGTGACAGAACACGTCGTTGCGCGCACCGAGGGAACCGTCGGCATTGACGATGAACTTCGGTACGAGGAACAGGGAAATGCCGCGCGTTCCGGCCGGGGCATCCGGCAGGCGCGCCAATACGAGATGGACGATGTTGTCGGTGAAATCGTGCTCGCCGTAGGTGATGAAGATCTTCTGGCCGAAGATGCGATAGGTGCCATCGCCGCGTCGCTCGGCGCGGGTCTTCATGACGCCCAGGTCCGAGCCGGCATGCGGCTCGGTGAGGTTCATCGAGCCCATCCACTCGCCGGAAACCATCTTCGGCAGGTAGGTCTTCTTCAATGTGTTCGATCCGTGCGCCGACAGGGCCTCGATGGCGCCGATCGTCAGCGTGGGGCCCAGGGCGAACGCCATGGATCCCCCGTTCCACATCTCCATCGTCGCGACATGGAGCATGTGAGGCAGTCCCTGCCCGCCGAATTCGCTCTCCGCGGTCAGCGAGTTCCAGCCGCCTTCCGCCCAAGCCTTGTAGAGTGCGGGCCAGCCTTCCGGTGTCTTGACCTCAGCATCCTTCAGCGTGGCACCTTGGCGATCGCCGATCTCGGCCAGCGGAGCGACCTCTTCACCGGCAAATCGTCCAGCTTCCTGAAGAATGGCATCGACGAGATCGCCGGACAGGTCACCGAGCCGGCCTTCATTCAATGCCCTATCGAGGCCGGCGACGTGGCGCAGCGTGAACGCGATCTCCTCGACTGGAGCCTTGTACATGATGGTTCTCCTCAGATTCGTCCTGCACCGGTGCGCCGGTAGAATGGCTACCGAAGTGGGAAGGTGCAATGCGCGGCAGGTTATTTATTTTTACGTGAACGTCAACGTAAAAGCAATTATTTGAAAGCCATTCCACCCCCTCGCCACTTCGACAAGAGGTTCTTTTACACTTCCCAACGAGGCTCACCGGTGTAAATTAGGATTGCCTTTCACATGAGAGCCGGGGGAAATCGAAGCTCTTCATCTCACGCACAGCCGTAGTCGGACCATGCAAATTGCCCGGTTTGTCCGGGTTTCAACAGGACTCGAGGCGCGGACGCTCAAGCCAAAACCTCGTTGTTAACGTCTTGCTAACCATGTCGACAGCACCATCCGGGGGCGGAGGGGCAGAAGCAGGGGATCGAAGCATGACGACGATGAAGAGATTGGCCGCCGCGATAGCGGCCGGCGCGCTCCTCCTGACCATGCCCGGTGCACTTTCCGCCACCGATCTGGAGCCGTGGCGAAAGACGGACAACGCCATCGTCATCGATGCCTACGAGATGAACGAGATCGATTGGCCACTCATGCTGACCGACAAGCGCATCGCCGGCTTCATTTCCAAGGCATCCGATGGCCTACCCGAGAGCTTCTCCTGCAAGGGCGAGCACGACGGCGACACGGTGGCGCACTGCAAGACGATGTGGCGCAAATACGCCGTCAGCCGCGAACTCTACGAGACACGCAGGCTGCTGGCCAAGGCGCAGGGCCTACTCTGGGGAGCCTATCATCTTGCGCGCCCCGGAAATCCCGTCGACCAGGCAAACCATTTTCTCGACTATGCCAAGCCCCAGCCGGATGAGATGATGGTGCTGGACATCGAGGGCATCGATCCGGAGCAGTTCATGTCGCTCGCGGATGCACAGATTTTTGCTAGCCACATCAAGACGCGTACCGGGCGCTATCCGCTGCTCTACACCAATCACTCGACGGCGCGATTCATCGCAGCAAATCGGGACAAATACCGCATCCTCTCTCGCTTGCCGCTCTGGTATGCCCGCTACAAGCCGGGCATCCGAAATGTCTTCCCGCTCGGCAACTGGGACAACTACGCGCTCTGGCAGTTCTCCGCCGCTGCAAACTGCAACAAGCGGCGCTGTCCCTATCGCGTGAAGGGGGCGCTGACCGATATCGACGTCAATGTCGCACCAATGAACCGCGCTGCGCTGAAAAGAACCTGGGCCTTCGGAGAACTGCTGCCCGAGAAGCCGCTGGAGCCGACCACCGATCAACTCGACGATGTTATGACGGCCTCCGTGAAGCGCGGTGCAGCTACGGAGGAGCCTAAATCGATGCCAGTGACGGTGAAGGCGGAAAGCGTCGCCGGTCTGGCCGCCGACGCCGATGCCCATGTCGTGAACAAGGGCGATCGCGGCACGGCAACTTTCCTTGTCGCATCTTCGTCTGGCACCCGCGTCGAAGCGGCACAGGTCGTCCCGACGACAGCCCAGTCGGGCGGGGCGAAGGAAACACCGGCGAACTACCGAGATTTCTAGCCGCTCACTGTACGGCCACACTCAGAACTCACGGCGGCGTAAGGGCGGCGTTAACCATAAGGGCCGCATGATCCACTCCGATATCACCATCCTCCGGAGTGCCATCCCGTGCAGCCCTCGCCGAAACTTAGATACTACGATGCTGGCGCATTGAAGCGCTCACAGGGCGCGCAGTCTGCCGCCTATACCGAATATCTGCGCACCGGAAAGCTGGAGAGACGGGATTGGGGCGGGACCGAGAGACGCTATCTCAGCTACGAGGAGGTCTCCGCGCGCACCGGCAAGAAGCTCGAAAAGGCCGGCAACGTCACCCACGAGCGCATCAATGGGTTCGACCGCTCGATCCGCTTCCCGAAGATGATCTTCCACCGCACACTCTCGTCCATGCCGCATCTCGGCTATTGCCATATTACCGTTTCCAACACGCGCTTTGCCCAGCACGACAACGTTCAGTGGTCTTTCTACATGGCGAACTTCTACTCGGAGATCGGCGAAGGCGAGCGCTTCTTCAAGGCGATCAGCCCGAAATTTCCGCGGATGTATTTCGCGGTAGCGACCAATCCTTCCGAAGCCGAGGGACGGCTGGAAATCAACCGGTCGGTCGGCGACGATGGCGTGCTGTTTCGCACGCACGATCCGAAGGTGGCCATGAAGAACGTACTGCTGCTCGGCGCACGCAACGAGGAACTGCGCAAGATTATCCATGCCAGCTGAAGATCTGGCAGGCTGGCCCTGAAGCTCTAATCGCTGAGACGGCTACCGGACGACCGGACCATCCGCCTTTTTCCAGGCGGCGATCCCGCCCTCGATGTGGCAGGTGCTCGTCAGTCCCGCATCCTGCGCGGCTTCCACAGCCATGGCCGAGCGCTCGCCGAAGGCGCAGTAGAAGACGATCCGCTTGCCGGTGGACAGAGCCAGTTCCTGCAGCATGCCACCCTTGCCGATGTTCTCCTGCAAATCAGGATACGGCGCATGCAAAGAGCCCGGAATGGTTCCGTGCTTCTCGCGCTCGGCCCGTTCGCGCAGATCGACAATCGCGATGTCCGGGCGACCGCGCAGCGCCATTGCCTCGCTGGCGGAGACGGCCCAGCCCTTCCGCGCGATCTCGTCCTGATGGAGGCCCACCTGCATGTTCGCCGGCACCGCCACATCCATCATCTTCGGATTGGGCAGGTTCAGGTTGTTCATCAGGTCCACATACTCATCGATGGACCCGACCCTCAGCCTGGGATTGAACCTTCTCTCTTCGCCGATGGTCGAGACCGTGTCGCCCTTGTAGTCATGGGCCGGGTAGACCAGCGTCTCGTCCGGCAGCTTCAGGAGCTTGTTGAAGATCGAATCGTACTGCTGTCGAGGGTCGCCGTTCTGGAAATCGGTGCGGCCGGTGCCGCGGATAAGCAGCGTGTCGCCCGTGAACACACGTCCGTCCATCAGGAAGGAGTAGGAATCGTCCGTGTGACCGGGTGTGTAGAGCACGTTGAGGCTCAAGCCCTCGATGGACACGCGGTCGCCTTCCGCAACCCGCATGGAGACGACATCGGCAGCGGTCTGCTCCCCCATGACAGTTATGCAATGGGTGCGGTCGCGCAACGCGCCGAGGCCGGTGATGTGATCGGCATGCAGATGGGTATCGACCGCTTTCACCAGCTTCAGATCAAGCTCGCGCACAAGCTGCAGATAGCGTTCGACCTTCTCCAGCACCGGATCGATGATCAGCGCCTCCCCTCCCCGCCGGCTGGCGATGAGGTATGTGTAGGTGCCGGAGACGCTGTCGAAGAGCTGGCGAAAGATCACAGGCCACTCCTTCCCACAGGTGACGGTTCAACCTTGCGGTTGCGGCACGATCCGGATGTAGGGCTTTGGCGCGCGCCATCCATCGGGATACTGCTTGCGCGCATCGTCGTCGCTGACGGAACCGGCAATGATCACGTCCTCGCCATGCTTCCAGTTGACCGGCGTTGCGACCTTGTGCTTTGCGGTCAGTTGCAGCGAATCGATGACGCGTAGAACCTCATCGAAGTTGCGCCCCGTGGTCATCGGATAGACCAGGATCAGCTTGATCTTCTTGTCGGGACCGACGACGAAGACGTTGCGCACCGTCTGATTGTCCGCGGGCGTGCGCGTTGTCGGATCGCCCGACACCGATGCCGGCAGCATGCCGTAGAGCTTCGATACCGTGAAATCGACATCGGCAATCATCGGGAAGTTTGGCGCATGCCCCTGTGTTTCCTCGATGTCGCTTGCCCAGCCGGAATGACGGTCGAGCGGATCGACGGAAAGCCCGATGATCTTGACGCCGCGCCTGTCGAATTCCGGCTTGATCTTGGCCATGTAGCCAAGCTCCGTCGTGCAGACCGGCGTGAAGTCCTTGGGATGCGAAAACAGCACGGCCCAGGAATCGCCAATCCAATCGTGGAAGGTTATATCGCCTTCGGTCGTCTGCGCCTTGAAGTCCGGCGCCACATCATTGATTGCAAGCGTCACGATACACCTCCCCGTCGACAGGAACGATCATCACAGCACTGAAGGCGCACAAGTTTGCACCAATCGGAATATTAGGCAACGCTGATTTTTGAGTAAACCGAGCGGCAGCCAATCGGGAAGTTCCGGCACAGGCTTGGCACAAAGACGCGAATTGTTGACGCGGACGGCGGCCTAGCCGGCCTTGTAGATCATCCAGTCCTTGCCCTCAGGCCCACCATCGCCACCGCGATGGACGACAAGGCGATTGCCGCCCGCGGCCTGCGCCTGTTGCAACGCCTTATCCGCGAAGTTGACGAAATCGAAGGCATTTCCGGCCTCAGCCACCATGCAGACGCCTGCCGAGAATGTAAGGCTGCCGAGGTTGCGCGTCGTTTCCGGGTGTCGCAACGGCGCGGCGGCAAAGGCAGCGCGCAGCACACCAATCAAGCGGACGATCTCGTTTTCGTCGGATGTGTAGAACAGAAAACCGAAACGCAGCCCATCGAAACGGCTGACGACGTCCGTTGACGGCGTCGACCGCTTGACGAGCGCTCCATAGTGACGGATCAGGTAGTCATTCAGCGCTTCGACCTGGACCGGCGAAAAGCGCTTGCCGACGTCGACGTCGACAATGGCAAGGCCGCAGGAAACCGGGAGCTCGGAATTGGCGTATACCTTGGCGACCGCCTTGTTGAAGGCGCGACGATTGCCCAGACCCGTGGCCGCATCGGAAAACTTGGTCGCCTCGAAAGCGGCCAGGTCGCGCTGGATTTCATCCATGTTTTCCGATTGTGCCGCGACGCTTGCCTCCATCGCAG
Source organism: Rhizobium sp. ARZ01 (assembly GCF_014851675.1). Classification (NCBI taxonomy): domain Bacteria; kingdom Pseudomonadati; phylum Pseudomonadota; class Alphaproteobacteria; order Hyphomicrobiales; family Rhizobiaceae; genus Rhizobium; species Rhizobium sp. ARZ01. The sequence continues at coordinate 281,503 of NZ_JACVAE010000001.1, read as the reverse complement.
CGTTGCGAGTCGCCTGCTGCTCGGTTGCCTGGCGCAGCCGCTCGATCGAGCTGCCAAGCGCCGAGTAGGACTCGGGACTGTCGGCAAAGATCGCCTGCGACGCCTCTCCGATCACGCGGCCGTAATCACTGAGCGAGATTTTCTCCTGCTGCAGCAGGGCCATGAAATTGGCCATCTCGTCACGGACGGCACCGGCCGAGCGCTGCAGGACGCCTTCCTCGTGATGATGCGGTAGATACTTCCGGCCAAGCTCGTCGAGAGCGGCCTGGGTCTTGTACTTTCCGAGGGCGACGAATTCTCGAACCAGTTCGGGGTTGGCCCCGGCATAGGCCTCGTAGACCAGTTCATAGTTTCGCGGCAAGGCATCAATGCCCATCTGGTGCATCGCTGACGCGATACGCAAGGCAATATCGTTGGTGGAGGATTTCCTCTGGTTCATTTCAATGCACCCACTCTCCCCTGTTACCCCGTCTATTAACAGTGATCGGTTACGAAGCATCTAACGCTGAAGCACCGTCGAATACGATTTCACTTCCCCGCAGGGTTCGTTTCCGTGCCCTTTCGGCCTTGGCATCTCGCCGTCAAAGGCTGTAAAGCGAGGACCGATCAACGGTGAAGATTGGACGAGATGGCAGAGGTCATCAACACGAGGACGAACCCCGAAGCGGCTCTTCGGCGCGCGATGGAGATTCTTGAGCAAGGCTTGCCGATCGCGATACCAACGGAGACGGTCTACGGGCTGGCTGCAGACGCGACCAATCCGGAAGCAATCGCCCGCATTTACGAAACGAAGGGCCGGCCACGCTTCAACCCGCTGATCTGCCATATGGCGGACCTTGAAATGGCGGAGCGGCATGCCCGGTTTGACCCGCTGTCGCGCCGGATCGCCGAGGCGTTCTGGCCGGGGCCCTTGACGCTTGTGCTGCCCGTGAGGGCTGATACGCCTATCCATCCGCTCGCGCGCGCCGGTCTCGATACGGTCGGGATCCGTGTGCCTACCGGCTTCGCACATCAGGTTCTGACGGCATTCGGTCGACCGCTTGCGGCACCGAGCGCGAATACATCCGGGCGGATCAGCCCGACGAGCGCCGGCCACGTAAATGCGGACCTCGGCGACAGGATCGAACTGATCCTCGATGGCGGCGCTTCAGATGTCGGGCTCGAATCCACCATCCTGAAAGTGGTCGACGGTGCCATCCATCTTCTTCGGCCCGGAGGACTCAACGTCTCCGACGTGGAGAAATTGACCGGCTGCACGATAATACGGCCGAAGAGCGCCGGAGTGACGATCGAGGCGCCGGGCATGCTTGCCTCGCATTATGCGCCCGACGCAGGCGTGCGGCTCAATGCCAGCGAAGTCGCCCCGGGTGAAGCGTTGATCCGCTTCGGCGGGCAGGCGCTGCCAGGCGAGGACCGGGCTACCATCGTGCTTGACCTGAGCCCTTCCGGCGACCTTCGTGAAGCGGCGGCCAATCTCTTCGGCTACATGCAGAAGGCGGATGCCACCGGAGCCCGCTCGATTGCGTTTGCACCAATCCCTGCAACCGGTCTGGGCGAAGCCATTAACGACCGGCTCGAACGAGCTGCCGCGCCGAGGAGCTAGAAGATGCCCGTCCCTACGCTCACGCCCGATCTGATTGCCCGGTTTTCCGCCATCACTGGGGAAAAATACGCGCTCACCGCCAGTGATGCAGTCGCGCCGTTCCTTGTCGAGACCCGAGGGCTTTTCCACGGGACGACGCCGCTGGTGTTGCGGCCGGGAAGCGTCGGCGAGGTCTCAGATATTCTCAAGCTCGCCACGGAGACCGGCACGGCGATTGTGCCGCAGGGCGGCAACACTGGTCACGTCGCCGGCCAGATCCCGCGGGAGGGCGCGACCGATGTCGTGCTGTCACTTACCCGCCTCAACCGCATCCGAGACGTTGATCCAATCGGCAACGTCATCGTTGCCGACGCCGGCTGCGTATTGGCCGACATCCAGAAGGCGGCGGAGGCGGTGGATCGGCTCTTTCCTCTGTCGCTCGGCTCGGAAGGAACGTGCCAGATCGGCGGCAATCTCTCCAGCAATGCGGGCGGCACCGCGGTGCTTGCGTACGGCAACGCCCGCCAGCTCTGCCTGGGGCTGGAAGTCGTGCTTCCCACCGGCGAAGTGTGGGACGGACTTCGGCGTCTGAAGAAGGATAATACCGGCTACGACCTGCGCGACCTCTTCATCGGCGCGGAAGGCACGCTCGGCGTCATCACAGGAGCCGTGCTGAAGCTCGCGCCCCGCCCGGCCGGTCACGAGGTCGCCTTCGCCGGATTGCGTTCCGTGGCTGATGCGCTGGCGCTGTTCGACTTGGCAGCGCGGCGCTGCGGCCCGGCCCTGACCGGATTCGAGTTGATGCCGAGGATCGGCATCGACTTCACGATGAGGCACATCCCCAGCGTGCGCGACCCGCTGCAGACGCGACACGACTGGTATGCACTGATCGACGTGTCGACGTCGGACTCGGCCGAGACCGCTCGGCGGATGATCGAGGCATTGCTGGCCGAGGCGATCGAAGGGGATCTCGCCCAGGATGCGGTAATCGCTGCGAGCGGCGAGCAGCGGCGGGCTCTATGGCATATGCGCGAAAGCATGTCGCTCGCGCAAAAACCGGAAGGCGGATCGATCAAGCACGACGTGTCTGTCCCGGTTTCCAGCATTCCGGCCTTCATGGCGGAGGCGGATGCAGCCGTCGTCGCAATGATCCCGGATGCCCGTATCTGTGCCTTTGGCCACATGGGCGACGGCAACATCCACTACAACATTTCCCAACCTGTCGGCGCGGACAAACAGGCTTTCCTCGACCGCTGGCGCGAGGTGAATGCGGTCGTGCACGGGATCGTGCGGAAGTTCGGCGGATCGATCTCCGCCGAGCACGGTATCGGTCAATTGAAGCGGGACGAACTGGCCGATGTCCGCCCGGCCATCGAGATCGACCTGATGCACCGGATCAAGCGTGCCTTCGACCCTGCCGGCATCATGAATCCGGGAAAGGTGTTGCGGGCAGAATCTTAATTTACCCGGGGTGCGCAGTTGCGCCCCCGGCTCCGTCTCACATCCCGCCCGTTCGCAACTGGGCCATGGTCAACAGCGTATCGGCACTGATGTTTCCGCCGCCGCTAAGGATGGAAACGGCCCCCGATGTCTCACTGAAGTTCTCAACGTCGTAGAGAACTGCGAACTTGGCGATCATCTTCGACACCTTCTCAGGATCCTGCAGATCTTCCAGGTTCATGTACTTCTTGATCAGCTCCGCCTGGGCATCGATGTCGGCACTGCCAATGTCGTCGGGCAGGCTATGGAGGGTCTTGAAGACTTCGTAGAGTGCGTCGTCAGCGAGGATATCGTAGGCGCTCGATACCGACGGGGCCTTGCGCTCGAAGTAGAGGGCGAGGCGCACCCCGGCATTGTCGTTACCGGCCTCCTCCTCCATCATCTGACGGATATAGCTGTCGATCGTCTCAAATACGCCGCGCCTGGACTGAATCTGGGCATCGTCGGGCCGCACGACCTTCCCTTCGGAATTAAAGTTGAACGACGCGACGATCTTGCGGAAGGAACGGTTCGCCTGCTGGTTCACGAAGCTGTCGGGATCATTGAGGTCCGAGGTGAATATCTTCGCCATGAACTCGGCGTCCACGCCCTCCAGATCGATACCGTTCGCCTCCAATACGAAGGCGACCAGACGCGCATCGGACAGAAATTCCTTGACGGATTCGACCTTTTGCATCTGGACGGAGAAATATTTCGCCTCCTCTTCGGCGAGCTTGCGGTCGTCTTCCGTTCCGAAGCGGGACTTTTCAACCACATAGGCACGAGACATCACGCGAGTTTCTGATTCAGCCTGAGCCAGCTTGGGCTGTGTGATGTTTCCGTCAGGCCCGAAATTGAAAGCCTTGGCCAGTTCTACGAAGCGTTCGTCCTTTAACTGATACACATAGCTTCGCGGATCGTTGAGGTCGCTCTTCAACACGTTCTTGATCGTCAGGGCTGAGACCTTGCTCGGATCAATATCGAAGGCCTTCAGGGCAAAGTTGTAGATCGTGGCTTCGCCAACAAAATCCTGCACAGTCTTCACTGCGCCGATCTGGCTCTTGAAGCGTTTGACGGCGAGCTCATCCGCCGCGTCGTCCTTGTCGTTATAATGGACCAGGTAGCCTTCGCCGGTCTTGGCGGTCTGTTCGGCTGTCTGTGCCGCGTCACTCGCCGCTAGCGTGCCGTCCTCCTGGAAATTGAAGGCCGCACGCAGCGCAAAATACTTTTCCTTATTTGCACCGCCGAACTGGTTGATGTAGCTGCTGGCATTGTCCGGGTCAGGATCGCTCGTCAGGACGTTGCGGATCGTCGCCGCCACGACGGAAGATTTGTCGAGATCGAAGGCCACCTTGACGTAGGCCAGCAGGCGCGGATCGGAAACGAGCTCTTCAACCGTAGTTATGCTGCCGATGCGGCTCTCGAAATACTCCTTGTTCAGCAACGCGGCGGCCGTCGTCACGCGTGGATTGGAGAGTGTATAGAGCTCATTCGTGCTCTTCTTCTGGTCGGCATCCTGAACGGTGCCGGCCGTTGCTGTACCATCCGTGTTAAAGTTATAGGCGGCCGCAAGCACGTGATACTTCTCGACCGTCGTGATCACTGCGGTCTGCCGGGCGGACTCCGCCTTGAGGAAAGCTATGCGAGCGGCGGCCTCGGAGCGGGGAATGAGCAAGGCATCCAGATCTGCGACGGCAGTCTGCTTTGTCGCCAGGTCGTCTTGGTATTCCGTCAACGTGCTCTCAAGGGCAGTTAGCTGCTCCTGCTTCGCCGCGATGATCGCTTGCAGCTCCTCGTCTCCGAGACCGTCGGGGTTTCCGCTGAGCGCGGCGATCTCGGCCTGGAGACTGGCGATACTTTCTTGCAGTTTGGGGATATCCGCTTCCAGCTTGGCAATGCTGCGCAGGTGGGCTTCCCGCTGCTCGAGCGGCGCCAACTCGTCGGCTGCTGCTTGGCGGGCCGCTTCCGCAACCGGAATTTTGGCCGCAAATTCGGTATTGAAGTAGCTTGCCGGATCATTGAGGTCGCTCGTCAGGAGCTGGCGGATCGTGTCACGCGAGTAGGTCTTCGGATCGACACCGAAGGCAGTGAACATGTAGTTGCGCAAGCGGTCGTTGTTCAGCAACTGGTCCACGTCCGTCAGGGTGTCGATGACGATATTGTAGTAGCGCGTTTCTTCCTTGATTGCCGAACCGGCATTGGCGACTGTCGCCGAGTAGAGCCCGATGATCTCATCGAGCTGAGCCTCGGTTTGCGCCGACACGCTTGACGCTTCGAAGCTGAAGGCATTCGCGAATGAACGATATCGCGTATCTGTCAGAAGATTGACGAAGCTGTTCGGGTCGGTCAGATCGCTTTCCAGGACTTTACGCATGAAAGCTTTGGCATAGGCCATATCCTCTAGGCCGTAGGCTTTCACTGCATAGTTGTAGAGCCGATAGTCATCTAGAAACTCGTCGACCGAGCCGACCTTGCCGATGTTCGCCTTGTAGTATTCCGCCTCGCGCGCATTGATTGTCTGCTGCGAAACACGGCTCAGCGATGTCAGCATATCCTTGGCGAGAAGACTATAGCTCGTGTAAGTCGAAAGCATTGTAAGACTATCCCTTTTGCACCTTGGCGACGGCGGTCACGCCGCGCATGCGCATAAACCCTTTGCCCATCATGGCCGCGCTGCCTTGTCCGTGGCTGTCGAACCGTACGTTGACGAAGCGGAAACCTTGACCGGGCGGCATTTTGCTAACCATCCGCTCGGGCAAAGTTTTCTTAACCGCGATTTTTAAGCGGAGCGGAAGATGCGGCGCCTAATCTTCACGCCATAGAGGGACGCAAAGTCCCCAGGAGAAGACCGGATACCGGCTCTCAAGGAAGACAAGGGCGAAAAACATGTTGAACACCGTTTCCAAGCCGGCCTGGGCCGGAAGCACACTGCGGCTCGACCCCAAACGATTTCCCCAGCAGATCACCTACGCCCTGCGCAGCGATGCGAGCGACGTGACGATCACGCTCGACGAGCGCGGCGCGGTGCTGCGCAAGATCCTGCCCTCCAGCGGCCTGCCACTTTCGTTTGCCCTGCCCGCCCGCGCCTTCAAGGGCGTGGCCGCACGCGCGATCGACCACGGCAACGGCGAGGTTACCGTGACGCTCGAATTGCATCACGACGATCAGGACCTGTGCATTCCGCTGCTCGTTGCGCACGACCTGTGCGACATCGCTGCCGACTGGCGCAGCTGGGCTGAAGCCTATCGCATCCCGATGCTGATGGTGGAGGCCGATGGCGTCGCCCGTCCGCTGGAAATGCATCTCGGCTCGCTCCCGGCCCGCCCCGCACGGAAGCGCCGCCACCACACCTATTTCGCCGACCGCCGGCCGCGCTTCCTCGTTCGCCGTTCGACCGGCAAGCTCGGCGTGCAGATGAAGATCGAGGGCCGGGAAATCATCGCCCGCCGTTGAACATGCGATGACGACATGACCCCATAGGGCGTTTGCGCTTTCCTCCAGTCGCGACGACACCCTATCCCTTCGGCAGTTCCGGTCGCGACCGCCTCGCACCCTTATGGAATTGCCCAAGCCGGCCGCCCCCTGCGGCCGGCTTTTTTTGTGTCACCCTTAGGACACTGCCGGCGCCCAGCGCCGCCGCGGCGATCGCTTTCCGCGCTATCGGTAGATCAATCAGCGGTTGACAACGGGCTGTGAAACCGCACATTGCACTCCGGTTTTTTTCAACGTCGGGAAGTCGCTATATGTCGCGTGAACTTGGTACTGATCGTGAATTGCATGCAACCAAGGCCGTCATCGGAGAATTGGCGAAACATCTCGACGTCAATATTTGCCTGGAGCTTTGGGACGGCACGATCATACCGCTCGGCCAAGGCGCGCAGGAAGAGATCCGCTTCGTCATCGCCTCCGCAAACGTATTGCGCCGCCTGCTGCGCCAGCCCTCGCTGATCAGTGTCGCCGAACTCTACGCGACGGGCGACCTCGACGTCGTTGGTGCCAACCCGGTCGACGCGATGCGCAATGTCGACCACCTGCAGTTCCTCGCACTGCCGCGCAAGGTCAACAAGGCGCGCATGCTGAAGATGGCCCTGCCCATCCTGCTCAAGAGCTATTCGGTCTCCTCCTTCGTCAAGCGCTTCACCAAGACGGCCGGCGTCACGCCGACCAGCGGCCGCAACGACAAGGAGATGATCGGCTTCCACTACGACCTCTCCAACGCGTTCTACGAACTCTTCCTCGACAAGGAGATGGTGTATTCCTCGGCCTATTTCCCGACGCCAGACTCCACGCTCGACGAGGCACAGCTCAACAAACTGGACCTCATCTGCCGTAAGCTGCGCCTTGCACCCGGCGACAAGCTGTTCGATCCCGGCTGCGGCTGGGGTGGCCTCTTGTGCTATGCCGCCCAGCACTATGGCGTCGACGCCTACGGTACGACGCTGTCGGAGGAACAATTCGCCCACGTGAAGACCAAGGTTGCGAACATGGGCCTTGGCGACCGCGTCAGGGTGGAACTGCGCGACTGCCGCAGCCTCGCAGCCGACCAGATTTTCGACAAGATCGCCCAGGTCGAGATGATCGAGCATGTCGGTATCGCCAACCACCAGGATTTCTACAAGTACCTGCGCAAGCACATGCGCCCGCGCGGCGTCTATTTCGGCCAGGCCAGCTTCCGCCGCAACACGGCGCGGCCAGAAGACTTCCCGCGTCTCACGCCCTATATGCAGTTCATCATCAAGTACATCTTCCCGGGCGGCGAGCTGGACCATATCGGCATGACGACAGGCGCGCTGGAGCAGGCCGGCTTCGAAGTGCATGAGGTCGAGGCCGTGCGCGAGCATTTCGGCTACACGACGGAGCACTGGGTGCGCCGCCTCTATGAGCGCAAGGAAGAGGGCGCCGCCCTCGTCGGCATGCCGCAGACGCGCATCTGGCTGCTCTATCTCTCGCTCTGCGCCCTCTCCTTCCACCGCGGCGCGCTCAACGCGTTCCAGGTGGTCGCCACGAGCCGCCACTCCGGCGCATCACGCGTTGGTTTCGATCGCACGACGGTCTATGGCGGCGCACGCCGGGTCGCTTCGGACGAAGCGCCGGCGCGTACGCTGGAGACTGCCTGACGCCTCAGGCGAAAGGCAATGCGGCGAGAAGGCCGACAAACAGGATCAGACCGACAACGCTGTTGAACTTGAACAGCGCCAGGCATTGATCGCCATCGTCGATGTCGATCGTCACGATTTGCCAGACGAGCATTCCGGCGGCGATGGCGAGCCCGAGGTAGGCCGGGAAGCCGACACCGGCCAGGACAAAGGACGCAAGGACCAGCAGAACGGCCAGTCCATAGAGCGCGACGAGCCATTGGCGGGTTCGCTCGGCGAACAGGCGCGCGGTCGAGCGAACGCCGATCAACGCGTCGTCTTCCTTGTCCTGATGGGCGTAGATCGTGTCGTAACCGATCGTCCAGACGATGGCGCCGCCATAAAGCGCGATGGCGGAGAGCGAAAGCGTGCCGAATTGCGCCGCCCAGCCCATCAGTGCGCCCCAGGAGAAGGCCAGGCCGAGGAAGAACTGCGGCCAGTCGGTGAAGCGCTTGGCGAAGGGATAGATCGCGACGATCACCAGCGAGGCGACGCCGAGCACGACGGTGAAGAGATTGAACTGCAGGAGAACCAGCAGTCCGGTCAACGCCTGCAGGCCGATGAACAGCTTCGCCTGAGTACGCGTGACGCGGCCCGACGGCAGCGGCCGGGAACGCGTGCGTGCGACCGCCTTGTCGATCTCGTGGTCGACGAGGTCATTGTAGGTACAGCCGGCTCCGCGCATCGCAATCGCGCCGATGAGGAACAGCAGCAGGTGCCAAACAAGCTGTGAGAGTGAATAAGCTGAGGCGGCCCGCGCAACATTGGCAGCCAGTGCTGATGACCACAGGCAAGGCCACAGCAGCAGCTGCCAGCCGATCGGCCGGTCCCAGCGGGCAAGTTGCGCGTAGGGCCAGAGCGAGCGGGGAAGGACGCGGTAGACCCAGTTGTTTGAGGGCGCGTCGGCAACGCGCCCGGAATCGGGATTGATGCTCATGCACCTAGTTCGCAGCCTGCCTGCGACAGGTCAAGCTCAGATACGCTTCCGGCGCGCTCAGGGAAGCGTGAAGCCGAACCTGTAGGTGGCGCCGACACCGATGAGGAACTGGTTACGGCTGCCGCGTTCGCGCACAAGGCTCGAGTCTCCGGCCGGCCCCGTCAACCGCGAATACTCGGCAAAGACGCCAGTCGTGATCTTGTCGGTCGCCTGCCAGGTCACGGCCCCGCCGACGCCGACCGACTGCACGCCGCCGCCCGGATCGTATTCGGAAAGCCCGGAAGCGGCCGCTTCCGACGCCGAAACCCCATAGTAGGCGTCCATGTAGTCGCTCGATGCAATAGAGGCGCGCGGTCCAGCCGAGACGCGGACCCCCGGCGCGACGTCAGTGAATGCATCGGCGGCAAGGTCTGCGACGAGACCGGAATGGCTGCGTATGCCCTGGAGCACCTCCGCGCGGAGCCTCAGCCAGTCTGTCGGGTAGTACTCGGCAAAGCCGCCGACTTCAGCACCGAACTCCAGGTCGTCCAGTCCCTTGATGTCCTTGTCATCGGGCATGACGAACCGGCCGGCCACGCCGACGCGCACGTCGCCTGCGTCATACAGCGAGAAGGAAGCGCTGTCGTTGCGCGAGGTGAAGCGTGTGACGTTTCCGGCCTTGCCGAGCGAGATCAGCGGTGAGGCTTGAAGAAGGTAGTCCTTTGAACCCTTATATTTCGGCGCGACAAAGCCCTCGGCGCCCAAAGAGAGGTACCAGTCGCCCGACCACCAGTAGCCGCCGTCACCGGCCTGCGCATACGCGGGAACGGCGAGCAGGAGAGTTGCAGACAGGGCGAAGGCTTTACGCATTACATAACCTCAGACAATCAATACGGAAAAGCGGATGCCGCAGGACGCGCATTCGAAAATGAAGGCAAAGGCTAACCATGTTTCGTTACCGTTGCTTTAACCATTCCCATTGCGACCATCCCAGCAGTGCGCGCCCCCTCAGGCAAGCCGGATTCTTCATCGCCGGACATTGCGATTCGCGCAAGTACGGCACTTGACCTTTGCCCCCTGCCCGCTTAACCCGCGGGCACACGCGGATTGCAAGGGATTTGGCCATGAAGGTTCTGTTGATCGGTTCGGGCGGGCGCGAACATGCACTGGCCTGGAAGCTGGCGCAGTCGCCACGCCTGACCAAGCTCTTTGTCGCTCCGGGAAATCCCGGCATGGCCGAATGCGCGACGCTGGTCTCGCTCGACATCGAGGATCATGCAGCCGTCTCGGCATTCTGCCGCGACAACGGCGTCACCTTCGTCGTCGTCGGCCCTGAGGCGCCGCTGGTTGCAGGCCTGGCCGACAAGCTGCGCGCCGATGGCATCGATGTCTTCGGCCCTTCGGCCGCTGCCGCGCAACTGGAGGGCTCCAAGGGCTTCACCAAGGACCTTTGCGCCAAGTACGCGATCCCAACCGGCGCCTACAAGCGCTTCTCGGACGCAGCCTCCGCAAAGGCCTATGTGAACGAACAGGGCGCGCCGATCGTCATCAAGGCCGACGGGCTTGCTGCAGGCAAGGGCGTGACGGTGGCAATGACCATCGACGAGGCGCTTGCGGCAATCGACGACTGCTTCGACGGCGCGTTCGGTGCGGCGGGAGCCGAAGTGGTGGTCGAGGCGTTCCTCGATGGCGAGGAGGCGAGTTTCTTCTGCCTGTGCGACGGTACCAATGCACTGCCTCTCGCCTCGGCCCAGGACCACAAGCGCGTTGGCGACGGCGACACCGGCCCGAACACGGGTGGCATGGGCGCCTATTCCCCCGCCCCCGTCATGACGGCAGAAATGACCGAGCGGACGATGAAAGAAATCATCGAGCCCACCATCCGCGGCATGGCGGCGGACGGCCACCCCTTCACCGGCGTCCTCTTCGCCGGTCTGATGATCACGAAGAAGGGGCCGGAACTCATCGAGTACAACGTCCGTTTCGGCGATCCGGAATGCCAGGTGCTGATGATGCGGCTTGAAAGCGACTTGCTTGCCCTGCTCCATGCCGCGGCAACCGGTTCGCTCGACAAGGTATCCGCCGAATGGAAGGATGAGACGGCGCTCACCGTCGTGCTCGCCTCGAAGGGCTATCCGGGTAGTTACGAGAAAAACACGCCGATCGCGTTCGTTCCGGCCGATGGCGGATCGGCCAAGGTGTTTCATGCCGGCACAGCGCTGAAGGACGGCGGGCTGGTCGCGACCGGCGGCCGGGTGCTGAACGCGACTGCTGTCGCTCCGACCGTCGCCGAGGCGCAAGCCCGCGCTTACGCCCTGACAGATCAGGTGAAATGGGAAAACGGCTTTTGCCGCCGCGACATCGGCTGGCGCGCGGTCGAACGCGAAACGGTCTGAACTGGCTTGCCGCGGGACGCGGCACAAAACAACGCGTCATTCAATTTTTACCAATTCTCCTGACCGGAACGTAACGGAAAACGCATAGTCTTTCCGTCGACCTTACGGGAGAACCACTGATGCGTAGCCTTTTGCCGACCGTTGCATTTGCGCTTCTTGGCGCCCCTGCCCTTGCCTCGTCGATCGAACCGATTGCCTCAAGCGACAAGGGCCAGGGCAGCATCGCGACGATTTCCTGCACCGATTGCCCTGCGCTGAAGGAAAAGAAGCAGAGCAAGACCTACTTCGTGCCTGAAGTCGAGCCCGGCACGCAAAAGGTCGAGATCCGCGAAGTCGACGGGGAAAAAATGATCTTCCGCAGCGAGTCCTGGCTGGGCGGCTCGCCGGTCGTCTTCGTCAGCAAGGCACCGGAAGAGGCGGACGATGCGGCCAAGGACGATGTGGCCGCGACAGCTGTCCATACCGTCGATCCGGAAGCCACGACCGGCGCCCTTAACGCCAATGCTTCCGGCCACGCCGTGGCCGCTGCAGCTGACGGCCATGAGCCCGGCTCACGAGAGCTTGATCCGTCAACATTTGAACTCCGGGTCAATTGACCCCATAATAGAGCGGTTCCCTGCCCCATCGGCCCTCCAGGCTGATAGGGTATCCGCCCGAAGCGGCGGATATCTTGCGCCCCTGAAGAGAAGCGGGGGCGCAAGTTTTTTATGAGGGAATGGCGTCTTCAGCGGCAAGCTCTGCGACGAGACGTTCGACTTCGGTGTGCGCGAACACCGAAATGCTGTGGCGCCTGAGATAGGCCGAGGTCACGCCCTCGCCTGCCTGACGCTTGCCCGAAAAACTACCGTCATAGACAAAGCCAGAACCGCAGGACGGACTGCCGTCGATCAGCAGCGCGTGCCGGCAGCCGTTCTCCCGGGCAATCTCAAGCGCGTGGCGCGCGCCTTCGACGAAACCGTCGGACACGTCCCGGCCGCTCGCCTCGATCACCCGGGCAGAGCCATCAAGAACATCGCCGCCATCCATCGCACGCTCGATCTCGGCGGCGGGGCGCGGAATGGAGAAACCGCCGGCAAGCTCGGGACAGAAGGTGACGAGCCGCCCCTCCTCCCGCCAGCGCGACACCGCCTCGTGCAGGAGCGGCTTGGCCGAGCCGTCGTATCGAACCGGCAGGCCCATGAGGCAGGCGCTGATGAGGATCTTGCCGGCCATCAGCGCCTGTCCTTGTCAGCCCGCGATCTTGGAGAAATCCGCAACCGTGCCGGTTGCCGAACGGATCGCGGCCAGCAGCGCCAGGCGGTTTGCCCGGATCGCCGCGTCCTCGTCGTTGACGAGCACGTCTTCGAAGAACGTGTCGACGGGTGCTCGCAGCTTCGACAGCGCCGTCATGGCAGACTGGAAGTCCTCCTTGGCAACGGCGCCGGCAGCCTCGCCCGTGGCAACCACGATCGCATCGTGCAGGTCCTTCTCCGCCGCAATCTTGAAGAGGTCGGAGGAGACGCCGTCGGCGACCACCGTGCCCTTCTTCTCCTCGGCAGCCAGAAGCTGCGTGGCGCGCTTGGTGCCGGCGAGAAGGTTCTTGCCGTCCTCGGAACTGATGAAGGCCGTCAGCGCCTCGACGCGGCGGGCGACCATCAGGAGATCGTCGGCATCCGGCGTCAGCACCGCGTCGATCAGGTCATAGCGGGCGCCGAGATCGCGCAGGTAGACCTTCAGGCGGTCGTGGAAGAAGGAGAGGAGATCGGCATCCTTGACGACCGACAGTAGTGGCAGGCGAACACCCTTCTCCAGCAGGATGCGGATGACGCCAAGTGCCGCCCTTCGCAGCGCATAAGGATCCTTCGAACCCGTCGGCTTTTCGTCGATGGCCCAGAAGCCGATCAGCGTATCCAGCTTGTCGGCCAGTGCGACCGTGATGGCGACCGGATCGGAGGGCACGCGGTCGGAGGGGCCTTGCGGCTTGTAGTGATCCTCGATCGCATCGGCGACGGCCTGGGGCTCGCCCTGCAGGAGCGCATACTTGTGGCCCATGATGCCCTGGAGTTCCGGGAACTCGCCGACGGCCTCGGTGCGCAGGTCCGCCTTGGCGAGCACCACGGCGCGATCGACGAGCTTCGAATCAGCGCCGGTGACCTTGGCAAGCTCCGCAGCCAATGCACGGATGCGCTGGACGCGCTCACCCTGCGTGCCGAGCTTGGCGTGGAAGGTCACGTTCAGCGCATCGAGCTTGGCCATGCGCTGGTCGAGCGGCTTCTTCAGGTCGAGGCCGAATTTTTCCGCCGAGGCGACGAGCGTATCGAGGTCCGGCAGGTCCTGCTGGTCGCGGGTCCAGAAGTGGCGGGCGTCGGACAGGCGAGCGCGCACGACCTTGCCGTTGCCGTGGACGATCTCCTTGCCGCCGTCCTTCGCCTCGATGTTGGCGACGAGAATGAAATGGTTGGACAGCCCCTCGCCGCCCGCCGGACGGGTGACGAAGCACTTCTGGTTCGTCTTGATCGTCAGGCGGATGATTTCCGCCGGGATCGCCAGGAATTCCTCCTCGAAGGTGCCCATCAGCACTTGCGGCCATTCGACGAGGCCGGAGACCTCCTCAAGCAGCCCTTCGTCCTCGACCAGTTCAAGGCCGTTGGCAAAGGCGATGTTGGCGGCGTCCGTGGCGATGATCTGCTTGCGGCGCTCGGCATCGAGAATGACCTTGGCCTTTTCCAGGCCCGCCACGTAGTCGGCGAAGCGGCGCACGGTGAAGGCTTCCGGCGCGTGGAAGCGATGGCCGTAGGTGACGTTGGAAGCGACGATGCCGTCGACCTCGAACGGAATGACCCGGGTTTCCTCGGTTTCCGAACCGAACACGCAGACGATCGACTGCAGCGGGCGCACCCAGCGCAGCGCACCGGGCCTGGCGGAGGCTACGCCGGAGCGCATCGGCTTCGGCCAGGGGAAATTAGTGATGATGCCCGGCATCACCTCGGCAATGATCTCGTCTGCCGGCCGGCCCTGCTTGACGATATGAGCGACGTAGAAATCGCCCTTCTTCGGATCGCTATGGACATGCGCCTCGGAGATCGAGGCCAGACCTGCCTTGCGCAGAAAGCCCTGGATCGCCTGCTCGGGAGCCGATGTTGCCGGCCCCTTGATATCCTCGCGCACGTCGCTCGAGCGCGCGTTGAGGCCGCGAATGTCGAGCGTCAGCCGGCGCGGCGTCCAATATTCCCGAGCGCCCTCGTAGGTGAGGCCGGCATCCACCAGCGCGTCGGTGACGAGCTTCTTCAGGTCGCCAGCCGCCTTGCGCTGCATGCGGGCGGGAATTTCCTCGGAACGGAGTTCTAGCAGAAGATCGGGCATGTCAGCTTTCCTCGCCCTTCCCTTCATCGGGAGGGTCGGCACCAGGTGCCGGTATGGGATGATTTTCGATGGCCTCTGCTAACAAAATTTGTCGCTGCTGCACAACCGCAAAAATGGTGTCGAGAACCCCGTCGATGTCATTGAGAACGTCGGCGTTCCAGAAGCGCAGCACCTGATAGCCTTGGGCTTCAAGGAACGCAGTCCGCAGCCCATCGCGCACGACACCGTCGTCGGTCGCATGTTGACTGCCGTCGAGTTCGATCACGAGACCGATCTGGTGGCAGGCGAAGTCAGCAAAGTACGGACCGATCGGCACCTGTCTGCGGAAATGGGCGCCTTCGAGCGGGATCCTCCAAAGATGGCTCCAAAGCTTGGTTTCCGCATCGGTCACATTCGCCCGCAAGCGACGACTATTGGAGACTTTGAAGCGATTGAGCTTTGATGCCTTCCCTTTCATCGCGAACTCCAAGACGCCGATACCGAGCGTTGACACCCTCCCCTTGAGGGGGAGGGTCGGCACGAAGGGCCGGGGTGGGGTGGCTCCCAACACCAGCCATGGATCACCCCCACCCGCCGCTTCGCGGCGACCTCCCCCCTCAAGGGGGAGGTGGAGACTACCAGCCTCCCCCGCCGCCGCCGCCACCGCCGCCTCCGGAGAAGCCGCCGCCGCCGGAACTGCCGGAGAAGCCTGAGGACGAGCTCTTCGGCGGGGGAGGAAGAGAGGACGTGATCGTGTCGGCCATGGAACCGGCAAAGCCGCCCATGCGATCAGCGAAATTGCCGGAGCTGAAGCCGTCGCCGCTGTACCAGCTCGGATGGTAGGTGGTAGCCGCCGCCCCGGCCGCAGCTGTCGCCAGCCAGAGTTGGAAGGTGTCGGACCAGGGCTTTTCGACGCCGAGTGCGACCGCATAGGGCAACAGCGTCTCATAGTGGCGCGGCGACATTTCCGGTGCGCCCGCCATGTTCATCCGCTCCTTTTCGGCAAGCGTCAGATACTGGCGAAGCCCGTCGATCCCATCCATCATCTTCCGGCCGATCGGCGTCGGCGCCCCCATCAGGAAGTAGAAAAGCAGGTTGAGCAGGATGATGCCGCCGACCGCGGCGAGGATCGGGAGGTTCCCGCTTTCGATGCCGCTTGCGACGAGCCCGGCCAGAACCGCGCCGAAGATGCTCAGGAACACGAAACCGAAGAAGGCGACGATCACGACCGACATGATGCGCTGGCCGAGGCTTCTGGCGCCGCCCAGCGACTTGCCGAAGGACACGGAAAAGACGGAAAGGAAAAAAGCCGCAGCGGCCGGGACGACGACCAGCACGATCCCATCCTCGGACAGATTGCCGAAGAAGAGGAGCGCCAGCAGACAGAGCGCGGACAGCACGACGCCACCGACGATATAGCCCCAATTGGCGTGGTAGTACTTGTCGCGGTGCTCCGCCTCCATCGACTGGCGGAACCGGGCCCCGAGCGTCTGGACGCGGGAACCGTTGGCCTTGTCGATGACGAGGCGGTCGCCTTCGCCGCTCACCGATTTCAGCAGGACGCCCTCGCCGATCGGAAGCTTGCCATCCACCGGCTTAGCCGTGCGGGTCACCACGATCGATTGCTTCAGGTCGTCGAGCGTGACGAGCCCTTTCACCGCGAGGTTCAGCAGACCTGCTGAAAGCGCCGTCCAGCCCTCACCGCCGAAACCCTTGTTGTCTATGTAGTTCACGAGCGCCGGCGAAGCACCATCAGGTGGATGCCACTGCGGGACGATGACGCCGCCGGCGGGATCCCGCCCTGCGACGATCCAGGCGCGCAGATAATAGAGCGCGACCAGCAAAAGCCCGCCGATGCCGATCAGTGATCCGGCATTGTCCTTGAGAAACCACCACCGCTCCTGGGCGGCGCTTGGCCTGTCGATGCTCCCGGCGGGAAGCTTTACGCCGATCGTCAGCCCTTCATGCGCGCCGAGCCCACGGGTCGTGATGAATTCGGCCTGATTGCCCGCCGAACTGGCCCGGGCGTTCTTGCCGGTATCGCCATAGGCGCCGGTGAAATAAGTCAGCTCCTGCGGTTCGATGCCTTCCGGAAGCATCACCGTGGCAGAGGCCAGCCGGATCGGAAACGCCCATTCCGTCCCCGTGACGTTCCAGAACAGTTCGTCATACGTTTCGAAATAGCGGATCTGGCGGTCCGTCCGGTAGGTCAGTTCATAGGTGTGCGGCCCCGGATCGAGCAGTTCGTCGGAGGAGCCGAAATAGATGCGGATTGCGCCGCTCTCCTGCTCGGTGTGATACGGCTCGGTGTCGCCGTCCCGCAGCACCTCCAGGATCTCGAAGCCGACCTGCCGCTGCCGACCCTCGTCATCGATGATAGTAAGCGGAAAGTCGCGATAGATGCCGCGACGGATGAGATCACCCTCGGCATTGACCTCGATCGTCTCGGTGACGGTCAGCTCCCCGTCCTTGGCCACGTCGATATCGGCGTGGAAGGAGGATATGAACTCCGCCGCCTGACCGACACCGGCCGCAAGAAGGGCGATCAGAAATAGGAAAGAGGCTGCGATCCGCGACATGACTGCTCCGGCTCTCAGAACTTCACTGTGGGGACCGCACGGTCGGCCGCGTTCTCGATCTCGAAAAACGGCGCCTTGACGAAGGAGAAGGCCGTCGCGAGCAGGTTTGAGGGGAAGCTCTCGACCTTGACGTTCAGATCACGCGCGGCACCGTTGTAGTAGCGGCGCGACATCTGGATCTCGTCTTCGATGGTTTCGAGGGACTGCTGCAATTCGCTGAAGTTCTGGTTCGCCTTGAGGTCGGGATAGGCCTCGGCGAGCGCCATCAGCTTGCCGAGCGCCTGGCCGAGCATGCCTTCGGCGACGGCGCGCCCGGCAACGTCGCCCGCCGGCACCGCCTGCGCCTTGTTGCGCAGTTCCACCACCTCTTCCAGCGTTTCCCGCTCGTGCTTGGCATAGCCCTTCACCGTCTCGATCAGGTTCGGGATGAGATCGGCGCGGCGCTTCAACTGCACGTCGATGCCGGACCAGGCCTCTTCCTTGACCTGCCGGGCCCTCACCAGGCCGTTGTAGAGAAGGATCGCGTAAAGCGCGACCACCGCTGCGATTGCCAAGCCGATCATGGGTGTCCTCCGTTAGTCGAGCGCCGCGACAGTAGCATTCACGAGGGCATAGGGAAGCCCCTCGCCCGGTTTCGCTCCACAGTTGCAACAGGAAATCATTCCGCGAGCGGAAGCCGCGGCTTTGCAGAAACGTTTCAATCCGTCCGCTCAATGTGACCGGCAGAACGATATCGACGTGTTCCCCAGGGAACCGCTGGAATGTGCGGTCGGCGCGACAATCGGGCCATCAAGCAGCATCAACCTGCAAGGCCAACGGCGATGAAAGCGCTCGCAACCACCCTCAACATCCTCGGCTTCACCGCCCTCTTCATCGCCTATACGGCGGGCGTCCCTGATGAACGTCCGGCCGGTGTGCGCCGGGCGCTACAGACCTATGGCTGCCAGTCGCAGACCATCGCGTTTCCGGTGCTCGATCGGTTGCGCGAAATGGGCGTGATGGTGAGCGAAAAAGGGGTGAACGGATGAGATCAGCAATGAATCCCACCCGTTCGATGCCAGAACGGTCGACCGTCTACTACGCCGCCTTGCCGAGCCAGTTGACGCCGCCGGCATCGGTCAGCAGGAAGGCTTCGTCTAAACTCCGCTGGCGTACTTCGCCGCGGTAGCTCTCAAGCGATCGGAGTGTTCGTAGATTTGATCGAGTGAGTCGATAATGATCCTCTCCTCGTTCTCACCGTCGAAAAGACCTATGTATTTCACCGAGCGATTGAACCAGAGCCGCGACAGCGGCTTTCGATTATTGTTATCAATGAGTATTCCGCAGTAGGATTTTTGATCACGCATTATGATTCTCTGCGGACTGATCGTGTCGCGCACGATCGCCTTCACGATCATGTATCCTTCGCGCTCCTCATCTGTCGTCACAATCTCCGGCTCGTCCGCGATTGGATCATCAATTTTCTCGATTACTTCCTGCGTGTCCGCAAGTGCGCTCGACAGGCGGCTTTTAACAGTGTCCATAATCACTTCTCTGAAGGCCGCTCGAACAACACCCGTCAACATTTCTCGGGCCGTCGCGGTCATCCGCCCCTCGTAGACCTCACCCGCTACCATTCGCACAAACTCCTCGGAGGGATCTTCTATCAGCTTGGAGATCACCTGCTTGACGCCCGACGTGTACTTCAGCCGTTCCGCCGTAGCCAAAATCGCCGATACATCGAAAGAAGATTTCTCGAACTTTCGCAGTTCGTTGACTATGCCGGCATTAAAGTCGGTTACGTCAAAGACAAAGAATGGCCGAACATCGAGTTTGTTTGGAGCCTCCAGATCAGTGTAGAAATTGAAGGTGCGCCCATTCGTTAGAATGGCAAACTTTGCATTTGTGACACTGAAATAGCGATAAAGTTGATCAAGGTGTTTCTTATCTAACGCGACGGATATTGGCTTGCACTCTATCAGTATCCGGATATCGCCATCGATCTTTATTGCGTAGTCGACCTTTTCGCCCTTCTTTCCTACGGCATCAGCCGTGAATTCGGGTATGACCTCGGACGGATCGAAAACGTCGTACCCCAATGACCGCAGGAATGGCAGAACAACGGCAGTTTTCACCGCCTCTTCCGTGGCCATTGTGCTGGAATGCGACTTCACGCGCTCAGATATCGCGCGCAGGCTCTCTTCAATTGTGCTCATGATTCCCCCACCCGTTATCCGGGCAGAGTTACCTACGTCGACGCCATCGTCAAGTTGCAGACCAACAAGACTACAGTGTCTACTACGCAGCCTTGCCCACCCAGTTCACGCCGCCGGCATCGGTCAGCAGGAAGGCTTCGCCGCAGGCCTTTGCCAGCGTGCGGACCCTCAGGATGTAGCTCTGCCGCTCGGTGACCGAGATGACGCCACGGGCGTCGAGCAGGTTGAAGACGTGGGAAGCCTTGATGCACTGGTCGTAGGCCGGCAGCACGCACTTGTGGTAACCGTTGGCCGCGTCGCCGGGCGCGCCGGCGGCGAGCAGCGCCAGGCACTCCTTCTCCGCATCGACGAAATGACGATGCAACATCGCCGTATCGGCGAATTCGAAATTGTGGCGGGAATATTCCTGCTCGGCCTGGAGGAAGACGTCGCCATAGGTGATCTTGTCCTCGCCCTCGCGACCGTTGAAGTTGAGGTCGTAGACGTTGTCGACGCCCTGCACGTACATGGCGAGGCGTTCCAGGCCATAGGTCAGTTCCCCGGAGACGGGGGAGCATTCGATGCCGCAGACCTGCTGGAAATAGGTGAACTGCGACACTTCCATACCGTCGCACCAGCATTCCCAGCCGAGACCCCAGGCACCGAGCGTCGGGCTTTCCCAGTCGTCCTCGACGAAACGCACGTCATGCAGCAGCGGATCAAGGCCGATCGCGGCGAGCGAGCCGAGATAAAGCTCCTGCAGGTTCGACGGGTTCGGCTTCAGAAGAACCTGATACTGATAGTAGTGCTGCAGGCGGTTGGGGTTCTCGCCATAGCGGCCGTCGGAGGGACGGCGGGACGGCTGAACGTAGGCTGCTTTCCACGGACGGGGGCCAAGGGCACGCAGTGTCGTTGCCGGATGGAACGTACCCGCGCCGACTTCCATGTCGTAGGGCTGCAGCACCGCGCAACCCTTGTCCGCCCAGTAGTTGTGGAGCGTCAGGATCAGCCCCTGGAAGGAGCGCGTCGGGTGCATGTGGTCAGGCAGGGCGGCAGCGGTCATCGGTCTTGTCCGGATGGGTCTTTGGATGCGCGGACAGGTGCCACGACATGCAGGCACGGTCAAGGGTTCGGTGGCCCCTTTCGCACCCACACAGCGCCGTCAATGCCGTTCGAGCGACCGGAAGAGACCGGAACCTGCCGGCTGCGTCGTGACCGCCGACTTGCCCGGTGCAAGGTCCGGGACATTGCGAAAGACGGTGCGCGAGAGAGGCGACAGCCGCGACCGGTACCACCCGGCGAGCAATTTCACTTCACTTCGCAGCGAAGCCTCCGCCTGCCAGCCGAGAGCGGCGAGCGCCCGCGTCGAAACTTGGGGACGGTCCTGATTGCCGGGGCGACCGTTGTTGAAGGCGACGCCGGCGACGGGATCCGGCACCGCATCGAGCACCATGCGTGCGACCTCGAGGACCGAATAGGTCTCCGGTCCTGAGATGTTGTAGACGCCGTTCCGCTCGCCGCGGCTGATGACGGTGCGCAGGCCTGCGCAAAAATCCGAGATCGCCAGGAAAGAGCGGCGCTGATTGCCGTCGCCATGAACAGACAGCGGCTTGCCGACGGCGGCAAGCTCGAGGAAGCGCGGCAGCAATTTCTCGGTGTTCTGTCGGGTGCCGACGATGTTGACGGGACGCAGCACGCGTATGTCGAGATCGTAGACCACCCGAAGACCGGAAAGCAGCATCTCGGCCGCAGCTTTCGAGGCACCGAGAGGATTGTCCGGCTGCATCGGTGCCGTTTCGGCGAGCGGAGTGCTCGATGGACCATAGACCTCGGCCGTGCTCACGTGGATCATCTGCGGCACGCGACGCCGGGCCATCGCTTCGGCCAGCACCTGCGTGCCGATGGCATTGGAGACGCTGAAGCGCTCGGGCGATAAAAAGGAACGGTCGACATGGCTTTCGCCCGCGGCGTTCACGACCAGATCGGCGCCGCGCAATGCGTCGGTCACGAGCTCGAGATTGCCGATATCGCCCTGACGCAGCGTCACGCGACCGGTGCGCATGGCGCTGTCCAAGTTCGCCATGTTGGCGGCATAGGTGAAGGCATCGATGACGCGGATCTGTGCTGCCGGGCAGGCATCGAGCAGATCGTCGACCACATGCGAGCCGATGAAGCCGGCGCCACCCGTGACGACGATGGTGCGGATGCTGGCGAGGTCGAGCGAAGCCATGATGTCTGCCTTCCCATGTTTTGCAATCTGGAATGGCAGATTTCGGAGTTTTGGCCGGGTAGTGCAATGCGGGCGGGCGGATCGGCAGATCTTTATGCGGCGTTAACCTTACGCGACCTGGTTAATGACCCGGTTCGACACGGAAGGCAGCGCCAGAGTCCCGAAACGGCACAACGGCAAGCTACTCGTCGTCCCGGCGAAGGCGGTATTCGCCGGTCTCGGGATCCTTCACCAGCGTGCCGATCGCACCGGTTTCGTGTTCCTTCTCCGCGGCGCGGCGCTTGCGCGAAAGCCGCTCGGCATCGGCGACAAACTTGCGGTAACCCAGCCAGGCGACCGCGACGACGATCAGCAGGAAAATGAGTTGCGGCATTTCTCCTCCAAGGCCCTATCGGCCGTAGCGCGACCACAGCGCCTTCTCTTCCGCGATCTCGGCAAGCGCGCCGATCCCGGCCGCTCCGGCCTGCTCTGCGGCAGCGGCGAAAAGACCCGCGCCGACGCCCGGTATCTTGCGGCCGAAAAGGCCACGTGAAGGCGAAATCAGCTGCAGCCTTGCATTCGAACCATAGCGGCGGCGAATCTCGCCGCGCATGTCGGCGAGGCCGTCGATGAGCCCCAGGGCCAGGCCACGCTGACCAGTCCAGAACAGGCCGGTAAAAATGTCAGGATCGCTGGACAGACGCGGGCCGCGCCGCTCCTTGACCATATTGATGAAAACGTCGTGGATCTCGACTTGCAGCGACTTGAGATACTCGATGTCGGATTCCCGCTCCGGCTTGAACGGATCGAGGATGACCTTGTTTTCGCCGGCGGTATAGACACGCCGCTCGACGCCGATCTTGCGCAGGAGTTCCGGAAAGCCGAAGCCGCCGGAAACCACGCCGATCGAACCAACGATTGAGGTCGGATCCGCGAAAATCTCGTCGCCCGCGAGGGCAATCATGTAGCCGCCGGAGGCTGCGACATCCTCGACGAAGATGAGGACGCGCTTGTTCTTCTCGCTGGCAAGATCACGAATGCGCTGGAAGATCAGCCGCGACTGCACCGGCGAACCGCCGGGCGAGTTGATGGCGATGGCGACGGCTGGCGCGTCCTTAACGGCAAACGCCTTGTCGAGGACGGGGGCCACAGTGGCAAGGTTGAGCGCCGGACGAAACTGCCCGCCGCCCGCCATGATTGCGCCATGCAGCCGCACGACCGGAATGGTGACGCCCTCCTTGCGGAATCGTTTCGGCATCAACTTCCTGAAAAATCCGGCCATGTCGCTATCGAGTCTCCAATGCGCACTCTAGCGCCAGATGTATGCACATGGCGGAAAAACGCAATGGTTTCCGGGTAAAATTGGGCGGGTAGCAGGCGCTTCACCTTGAGAAACCCACTTGCCGCAGAGTCAGCCACTTACGCAGCGTCAGCACATTCCGTTGAGTCAGGAGCGTCTTCTGCTTGCAAGCCTTGGATAGGACGTGCGCCCGTTGTTCAGATCGTCCACGGCGGCAGAAAAGCGGTGGCTGTCGTCCTCGTGCATGATGAGCGGCGCGCGCATCGTCAGGCGCGCCCGCGAGCCCTTGATCGCAGTGATGAGAATACGCACGGCACTTTCTCCGGGGCGCGGGTGCAGGGGGGTGATCTCGATGCCGCCGAACCGCTTGCCGCAGGCGTCGATGATCTCCGCGATCGATTCCGGCCGGGCGATGAGTGAGAGCTGCCCGCCGGGCTTCATGATCGCGCCAGCAGTACGGATCCATTGCTCGAACAGCCCGTCGTCCATTGCATGCGCCTCGGCCTTGAGCGCGTCGGGCGTACGCCGGTCGCTGGCGTCATTGAAGGGCGGATTCATGATCACGTGATCCTGGATCTCGTCCTCAAGCCCCGTGGCAAGTCGCGAGCGGCCCGTGAGCGTCACGTCCGCCTCGATGATCTCGATCCGGCCGGCAAGACGTTCGTTTTCCGGAAGCGCAAGGCTCATTCGCGCATATTGGGCCATCACCGGCGAGCGTTCCACCAGCAGGAGATGCGCGCTCTCGATCCGGGACGCGACCGCGAGGCCCGCCGCCCCCGCTCCCGCGCCGAGATCGGCGACATGCATCGGTCCGTCGCCCGTGACGAGCGAGGCAAGCAGCATGGCATCCATGCCGGCGCGGTGCCCTCCGCCCTTCGGCTGCACGAGGTGGAAGCGACCGCGATGAAAGGCGTCGATCGTGTCAGTCACCGGCATCAGGGTCGCAGCTCCGCACCCAGTCCGGCATCCCGAAGAATGCGCCTTGCCTCGTCCTCGCGCTCCGCATCCACCAGCAGCCGACGCGGCAACATGCCGAGCGAGCCTTCGAGGATGCTCATCCCCTGATCTGCGATGAGACAATGGATGCCCGCATCCTTCATCAGGCTTTCAGCGAAGGAGAGCAGGACTGCGTCGTTGGTCCGGATCAGTTCGATCATTCGTTTTCCAGTTATATTTGCGAAAGCGAGACATTTCGCCTCTTGCTCCGACAGCCCCCCCTTTCTATTGTCCCGCGACAGAATTGAACAGGAGTCCGGGCATTTGGGCGTCGTGATACCGCTTGACGAGGGCAAAAACAAACTGGCGTCGGTGAAACCGTTGGTGGACCTGACGAAAGCCGACATGGAGCGCGTTAACCAGCTGATCCTGTCGAAGGCCGGCTCCGACGTCCAGATGATTCCGGAAGTTGCCAATCACCTGATTTCCTCGGGCGGAAAGCGCCTGCGGCCCATGCTGACGCTCGCGTCCGCCTCGATGTTCGGCTACGAGGGCGATCATCACATCAAGCTCGCGACCAGCGTCGAGTTCATGCACACGGCGACGCTCCTGCACGATGACGTGGTCGACGAAAGCAATCTCCGCCGCGGAAAATCGACAGCCCGGATGATCTGGGGCAACCAGGCAAGCGTACTCGTCGGCGATTTCCTGCTCGGCCAGGCGTTCAAGATGATGGTCGAGGTCGGTTCGCTAGATGCGCTCGACGTGCTCTCCTCCGCCGCCACGGTGATTGCTGAAGGCGAAGTGCTGCAGCTCTCCGTCGCCAAGAACATGGAGACGACAGAGGACGACTATCTCGAAGTCATCCGCGCCAAGACGGCAGCGCTCTTTGCCGCAGCAGCCGAAGTTGGCCCGATCGTCGCCAACACTGGCCGGGCCGAACGCAATGCGCTGAAGTCCTACGGCATGAACCTCGGACTTGCCTTCCAGCTGGTCGACGATGCGCTCGACTATGGCGGCAAGGCCGCCGATCTCGGCAAGAACGTCGGCGACGACTTCCGTGAGGGCAAGATTACCCTCCCCGTTATCCTCGCCTGGCGGCGCGGAACGGCCGAGGATCGCGCCTTCTGGCGCAAGGCGATCGAGGGCGGCGAAAGCGATGAGGCCAACCTGGAGCACGCGCTCGGGCTGATTACTCGTTACGGTGGCCTGTCGGACACGATCGCGCGCGCGCAGCACTACGGCACGATTGCCCGTGACGCGCTGGCGCCGCTGCCGGAAAGCCCGTGGAAATCCGCGCTTCTGGAAGTGATCGATTTCTGCATCTCCCGCGTGAGCTGATCGCGATCAGTTTCGCAGGAAATTCTTGCCGCACCGCGCCAAAAAAGCCATTCTCTCAAGTCATGTGTCCAGGTGATTTGGACAAGATCGCGACGTGGTCGGCGGCCGCACCTGCCGACCCCACAAGTGTGAAAGGCATCTGCATGCGGCATTCCCTGATCATCAGGCTTCTCTCGGGCGCCGCCATCGTGGCCGGCATTGCCTTTTCGGGTCTTCCAGCCGCCCAGGCCCAAGATGCGCCAGCCGCCGCAACCGAAGAAGCTCCCTTCGATCCACAGAGCGTCAACAGCTTTTCCGGGGCTTTCCTGGCGGCCCGCACCGCCGATGTCGACAAGGACTTCAAGAACGCGATCGCGCTCTATCAAATTGCCCTGCAATATGACCCTACGAACACCGAGGTCAAAGAGCGGCTGATGATCACGCTCCTGATGGATGGCAGGTTCGACGAGGGCGTGAAGCTGGCCGAAGCACTGAAGGGCGACGCGGCCGTCGAGCGTATTACAACGGTCGTGCGCGGCATGGACGCAATCCGCAAGCGGGAGTACCGCACAGCCGAGAAAATTCTCCGCTACAGCGGTCCGAACGATCTGGACCGAATGATGAATGGCCTGCTGCTGGCCTGGGCGAAATTCGGTGACGGCAAGACGAAGGAAGCGCTCGCCACTATCTCGGACATGAAGGGCCCGGACTGGTTCGGGATCTTCAAGAACTACCATGCAGGTGCCATTGCCGCCGCAGCCGGCGACAAGGCCACGGCACGCAAGCGGCTGAACGACGCCATCCTCGATCGCGACGGTGGCAGCGCGGCACCCGACACCTTCATGCGCGCGGTGATGACGCTTGCCCGGCTCGAGGCCCGCGACGGCAACAAGCAGAAGGCGCTCGACGCAGTTTCCGTGGGTGAGAACCTGATCTCGAACTATGCGCCCCTGAAGGCGCTGCGCGAGGGAATTGAAAGCGGCGAGAAGCAGGATCAGCAGGTCCGTACGGCAGCCCAGGGCGCTGCCGCCGTGCTGTTTTCGATCGGCGGCGCGTTGAACCGCGAAGGCGCGGAAGATATCGTCTCGCTCTATCTGCAGATCGCACGCGCGCTCGACCCTGACAGCGCCGACACGCTGGTGCTGCTCGGCGGCATCGCGGAGAGCCAGAAAAAGCCTGAACTGGCGATCGAGTACTACCGCCAGGTGCCCAAGGATTCGCCGATGCGTCGCATCTCCGAGCTGCAACTCGGGTTGCAGCTTGCCGATCTTGGCAAGGTGGATGAGGCAAAGAAGCACCTCAAGGCGCTGATCGACGCAGACCCGAAGGACATGCGCAGCTACCTCGCCTATGGCAGCGTCCTTTCGGATGCCAAGGAATACAAGGAGATGGGCGAGGTATATGACCGCGCGGTCGAGCAGATCGGCAGCGTGCCAAACCGCTCGCACTGGACGATCTTCTTCCAGCGCGGCATTGCCTATGAACGCCAGAAGAAGTGGGATCTCGCCGAGCCGAACTTCCGCAAGGCGCTGGAATTGAACCCGGACCAGCCGCAGGTGCTGAACTATCTCGGCTATTCCTGGGTGGATATGAACATCAATCTGGACGAAGGGCTGGAGATGATCCGCAAGGCGGTCAGCATCAAGCCCGACGACGGTTACATCGTTGACTCGCTCGGTTGGGCCTACTTCCGCCTCGGTCAGTATGACGACGCGGTGGCGGAGCTCGAGCGAGCCGCCGAGTTGCGGGCGGGCGATGCGACCATCAACGACCATCTCGGTGACGCCTACTGGCGCGTTGGCCGCAAGCTGGAGGCGAACTTCCAGTGGAACCGCGCACTTGGTCTCAAACCCGAGGAAGCCGACATCCCCAAGATCAAGGCCAAGATCGAAGCCGGGCTGCCCCAACTGACCGATACGCCTCCAGCCGCCGCCCAGGCGACGGACAGCAAAGAGCCGATCAAGACCCCATCACTGACTGTGACGGAGACTGACAAGAAATCCTGATCCGGCAATGGTTCCCGACCAAGGCATAGCCGGCTTCGTCCAGACGGAATCGGCACCCGCCAAGATCAATCTGGCATTGCATGTCGTCGGCCAACGCGCCGACGGCTACCACCTCCTCGACATGCTCGTGACCTTCACCCGGTTCGGCGATCGCATCGGGATCGCATCTGGCGATGTCGACCAGTTCACCGTCTCAGGCCGCTTTGCGCAGCAGCTCGATGCAAGCGGCGCGGCGGAGGACAATCTCGTGCTAAGGGCGCGCGATCTTCTCCGGGCCGCGCTGCGACGCAACGGTGTTTCGACCGGTCCCGCCCACCTGCATCTGGAAAAGAACCTGCCGGTCGCCTCCGGTATCGGTGGCGGCTCGGCGGACGCGGCCGCTACTCTGCGCGGGCTCTTGCGGCACTGGCAAGCCTCACTCCCTGCAAACGAACTGAACGATCTTGGACTGCAACTGGGCGCGGACGTGCCGATGTGCCTTGCCGGGCGGCCATTGATCGCCCGCGGTATCGGCGAAGAGATCACCCAGCTCGAAGAGCTGCCCGCTTTCCCGATCGTGCTCGTCAATCCCCTCGTCGGCGTTTCGACACCGGACATCTTCCGGCGCCTTGCTACCAAGGATAACCCGTCGCTCGGTTTGCGCGGGGCTGTCACCGGCAGGTCAGGATGGCTTGCAGCGTTAGAAGGGATGCGCAACGATCTCGAGGATCCGGCGCGGACTGTTTGCCCGCAGATCGATGCGGCAAGAGCGGAACTGGCCCGTACCGATGCCCAACTGGTGCGCATGTCCGGTTCAGGCGCCACCTGCTTCGGCCTCTACGAGACCATCGACGCGGCGCAGCGGGCAGCCGAAGCGCTGAAAAAGTCGCGCCCGGACTGGTTCATTGTCGCGACCGAAAGCTATGAGGGAAGGGATCACCATGGCACGGCTTGACGAGACGAGACCCTTCATTCCCCTCTCGATCGCCGTGCTGACCGTGTCGGACACGCGCACGCTTGCGGACGATCGCTCCGGCGACACACTGGTCGAGCGACTGGAGAAGGCCGGCCACCGGCTCGGGGCGCGTGCGATCGTACCCGACGACAAGGCGGCCATCCGTGCCCAGGTCGAGGCGTGGACGAAGGACGACGGCATCGATGTCATCATCACCACCGGCGGAACCGGGTTCACCGGCCGCGACGTGACACCCGAAGCGCTCGAACCGCTGTTCGAAAAGAAGATGGACGGTTTTTCGGAGGTGTTCCACCGGATCTCCTACGACAAGATCGGCACCTCCACCATCCAGTCCCGCGCCACGGGCGGCGTGGCGAACGCGACCTTCATCTTCGTGCTGCCCGGCTCGCCCGGCGCCTGCCGCGACGCCTGGGACGGCATCCTCGCGGCGCAGCTGGACTACCGTCACATGCCCTGCAATTTCGTCGAGATCATGCCGCGGCTGGATGAACACCTGAAGCGGAAGTAGGCGGCCTTCCTCCGCCTGCGTCAAGCGTCGGCCGCATCGCGCATGGCGCGCACCGCCCAGGCTGGCACGAGTTCCGCAACCAACCGGCGCCCCGCCACGCCGCTGGCAATCTGATCCAGCCGCATACCCGGCCGGACCAGCGCGCTGGCCTGGCCCTTGGGAACCAGCAGTCCTTGTTCGAGCGGTGCTCGCCCCCGCAGGAGCCGCTTGTGGAGCCGCCGGCGGTGGTTGCGCGAACCGGCAAAGCGGGCTGGTGCCTTATTCAGCGAGACATATTCGGCCACGGCTTCAACCCAGCCATTCAACGGGCGAGCGCCCGGCTCGAGCAGCAGCAGCCACTCGCCCCGGGCCGAGCGCACGACATCCTGCGTGTCCCAGTCCGTCAGAAAGCTGCAACCGGCTGCATCGGCCACTTTGGACGAGCCGTCAGACGAGCCATGGTCGAGTATGATGACATCCTTGACCAACCCTTCGACCGCCCCGGCAACAAGGGCTGCCAGCGTGTGCGCCAGCTCGGGTTCGTTGTCTTGGCATTCGATGATTACCGTCAGCATACCCAGACCAATATCGCATTGTTGCATGCAACGCCACGGGGACGCTAGCACCGCCCTGGTTGAAAGGCGACGCCCCATCAACCGCGCACGCACCCAGATTTGTTCTTGCAATGTTCTCTTTCCACTGTTAGGAATAAAGTCATTGAGAGAGACACGATTCCCTCGACGGAGAACCTCGATGACCGAACTGCAAATCCTCAGGGAGGGCGCGCTTGCGCCAGCCAATACGGTCGATATTGCCGATGCATTGATGGCGCAGACAGGCCTGCGCGTCGATGTGGACCGGCGTCGCGGACGCGGGGCCGGGCTCAACTTTTCCGGCCGTTTCGAACCACGGACGCGCGAGAGCTTTGATGACGGCTGGCAATCGCTGGAGGATCTTCCACCCTTCAAGACTGACGTTCAGGTGGAGAAGCCGCGTAGTATCATCACGCGAAACGACTCTCCGGACATTCCCTTCGATCGTTCGGTCAATCCCTATCGCGGCTGCGAGCACGGCTGCATCTACTGCTTTGCCCGCCCTTCGCATGCCTTCATGGGGCTTTCCGCCGGGCTGGACTTCGAAGCGAAGCTTTTTGCCAAGCCGGATGCGCCGCGACTGCTGGAACGAGAACTGTCCAAGCCCGGCTATCGCCCCCGGGCGATAGCAATCGGGACCAATACGGACCCTTACCAGCCGATCGAGAAAGAATGGCGCGTCATGCGCCAGATCCTCGAAGTGCTGGAAGCAGCCGACCATCCGGTCTCCATCGTCACCAAGTCCGCCCTTATCATGCGCGATCTCGACATCCTCTCACGCATGGCTACAAAAGGGCTCGCCTGGGTCGGCTTGTCGGTCACGACGCTCGACCGCAAGCTGGCCCGCAGCATGGAGCCGCGCGCTGCGACGCCCGCGCGGCGGCTGGAGGCGATGCGCACATTGTCGGAGGCCGGCATTCCGGTCAGTGTCATGGTGG
This sequence comes from Rhizobium sp. ARZ01, assembly GCF_014851675.1. Lineage (NCBI taxonomy): Bacteria > Pseudomonadati > Pseudomonadota > Alphaproteobacteria > Hyphomicrobiales > Rhizobiaceae > Rhizobium > Rhizobium sp. ARZ01. The sequence goes on along the minus strand of NZ_JACVAE010000001.1, from coordinate 251,177 downwards.
CGCCGATCATTCCCGGCCTGAACGATCATGAGATCGAGCGCATCCTCGACTCCGGCAAGACCGCCGGCGCCCAGGAAGCAAGTTATGTGCTCCTGCGCCTGCCGCTCGAGGTCAGCCCGCTATTTAGGGACTGGCTGCTGCGCGAGTATCCGGATCGTTATCGCCACGTCATGTCGCTCGTCCGCTCGATGCGGGGTGGCAAGGACTATGACGCCGAGTTCGGCAAAAGGATGAAGGGCGCCGGTCCCTATGCCTGGCAGATTGCGCGGCGCTTCGAACTGGCGACGAAGAGGCTCAAGCTGAACCGGATCCGCCGTAGCCTTTCGACTGATCTGTTCACACCGCCTTCGGGCAGCGGCGTACAGCTTTCGCTTCTGTAGCAGGAAGGCGGTGCATTCAGCGTCCTTCAAAGGTTTTACGAGGGCGAAGGGCTTGGAAGCGTTCCGTTGCGCGCCGTGGTTTCTAAGCGGCTGTGTGGGTGCAGACATCATCTGACGCTTCACATTGGTCGCCTGCGGGTGACTGATGGACCCTACGGCGGGGTGTCAGCGAGTGAAGGTGCCGCCAGTGATCGCATCCGGCGTGGCGTGTGAGACATGCCGGTCCTTTGCCGGCCTCGATTCGACATTGCCCGTCCCCGCAATGTCGATATTCCCTCGGCGCCGCCTCGCCGGGGGACTTGCAGGGAATCGGTCGGTCGTGCGAGGGTCGCCGCATGCCACGCCGCGCGACCACCGATTCCCCCCTCCTCTTCGACCTTCCCGAAGGCCCGGACTTCCTGATGGAACTGGCCGCCCGCAAGGCCGGTCAGTGGCCGGTTGCCGGTGCCGATGAAGCCGGGCGCGGTCCGCTCGCAGGCCCCGTTGTGGCGGCGGCCGTCATCCTCGACCCGGAAAGAATTCCGGACGGCCTTCATGATTCCAAGCAACTGACTGCCGCAAAGCGCACCATCCTCTTTGAGGCGATCCTCAAGACCGCGACCGTTGCGGTCGCTTCCAGCAGCGCCCGGCGCATCGACACGACCGATATCCGCAAGGCCAGCCTCGATGCCATGCGGCGAGCGGTCAGCGCCCTTCCCATCCGGCCTGGCCTCGTGCTCACCGACGGGCTGGACGTCCCGCCTGGTCTATGTTGCGACGGCCGGGCGGTCGTAAAGGGGGACGCACGTGTGCTTTCGATCGCAGCGGCCTCGATCGTTGCCAAGGTGGTTCGGGACCGAATGATGACCTGCGCGGAAACGACCTTTCCCGACTATGGCTTTTCCGCGCACGCCGGCTATGCCACCGAACGCCATCGCGACGCGATCGGCCAGTTCGGTCCATGCGCACTGCATCGAATGAGCTTTCGGCCGCTTCGCGCCGGTGAGGTTGACTGAGCCCCCCTGCGCAGAAGGCCGTTTCTGCGCTCCATCGGATCTCGGCATCAATACCGGGCCACAGATATTGGCGGTTTCGATAAATCGGGCGGAGACGGCCCGGCGCATTTCTGATGCGTTGTCAACAACGGTGCAGACGTCACCGGCTTCCGCCCCCCGCCCTGCCAAAGCGATCACCCTGCCGACACGATGCGAACCCGCACCGCGAAACGGCGACGACGCTGGACACCGCGATGGAGCGCGCCAAACTCCACCCAAGAAAAAAGGCCGGATCGCTCCGGCCTTTTCAAACTACGTTTATTGCAATCCGAACGTCAGTTCAGGCGAGCCTTCACTTCCGAGACGGCCTTGTCGAACAGCGACTTGCTGGTGGCAGCGTCGGCCTTGCTCGAAAGCACGTTCTCGGCTGCGCTGATGGCGAGATCGACGGCAGTGGAACGAACGGCGTTGATCGCGTCGACTTCGGCCTGCTTGATCTTCTGCTCCGACAGCGCCGTGCGACGGGCGACGTATTCTTCGGTCTTCTGCTTGGCTTCGGCGGTCAGCGCCTCGGCCTCGCGCTGGGCAGTCGCCACGATGGCGGCAGCCTCGGCCTCGGCTTCCTTGCGCTTGCGCTGGTATTCGGCCAGCAGGCTCTGGGCCTCCTCACGCAGGCGCTTGGCCTCCGCGAGCTCGTTCGAGATCTTCTCAGCCCGCTGGTCGAGGGACTTGCCCATCATGCCAGGAACCTTGAGGTACACGATCAGCGCCAGGAAAAGGACAAGACCGACGAAGGCGTAGAAAGTTGCATCAAATGCCATGATCCGCTTCCTTACTTCGCTGCCGCCGATTTCACCGCAGCCGCGATTTCGGTCTTGGTGGTCTTTCCGCCGATCAGCTGTTCGATGACAGCCGCAGCAGTTTCTTCGGCGATCGCGCCGACGTCGGCGAGTGCCTTTTCCTTGATCCCGGCAATGCGGGTCTCGGCGGCGGCAATCTTGCCGTTGAGGCTTTCTTCGATCTTTTGGCGCTCGGCGTCAGCCTTGGCCTTGGCAGCGTCACGTGCTTCCGAAGCAATGGCGTGGCCCTTTGAACGGGCGTCGGCCAATTCCTGCTCATAGGTCGCAATCGCGCTGTCCGCCTCGTTTTTCAGGCGGGCTGCCTCGTCGAGGTCCTGCGCAATGCGGTCGTGGCGCGTCTCGAGGATCGAACCAACACGCGGCACGATGACCTTGGACATGATCAGATAGAAGACGCCGAAGGTGATCGCCAGCCACAGGAGCTGGGAGGGAAACGTAGAGGCGTCGAACGGCGGGAAGACACCGCTTCCAGGCTCTTCGCCGTGCGCGACGCCTGTCTCTGTGTGCAGGTCGCCCGCAGGAGCGGCAGCGCCGTGGGCATCGGTTGCCGGAGCAGCCTGATGTGCGTCGCCTGCCGGAGCCGTTTGCGTCGTGGTCTCGGCCTGAGCGATCGTGATTGGGGTGGACTCGGCCTTGGCCGCGGTCGCAGACATGCTCACCTCCAGGTGCACTCAAATAGTAAGCGGACCACGGCCCGGAAGGAGCCGTGGTCCGGTCTTCGAGCCGTTATTAGACGGCGAAGAGCAGCAGCAGAGCGACGAGCAGCGAGAAGATGCCCAGAGCTTCCGTAACGGCGAAGCCGAATACGAGGCGGCCGAACTGGCCGTCAGCAGCAGACGGATTGCGCAGAGCGCCGGCGAGGTAGTTGCCGAAGATGTTGCCGAGGCCGAGGGCCGTGCCGGCCATACCAAAGCATGCGAGACCTGCGCCGATGAACTTTGCTGCTTCCGCTTCCATGATGAACTCCTTCGAATGGGTTGTTGCGGCTTAGATAGCGCTTCCGGCGGAAAGACCGGCCGGAAGCAAACGACTGTTATTCCTTAGTGGCTTCCCGGATGCACAGCGTCGTTGAGGTACATGCACGTCAGTACCGCGAAGACATAGGCCTGGAGAAAGCAGACGAGGAATTCAAGACCGGTGATTGCGACGGTCATGATGAGCGGCAGGATCGCACCACCGATGCCGAGCGCACCGAGCGCGCTCAACGACGTAACGAAGCCTGCGAAAACCTTCAGCGTGATGTGGCCGGCCAGCATGTTTGCGAACAGACGAACCGAGAGGCTGATGGGACGGGAAAGGAACGAGATGATTTCGATCGCGACGACCAGCGGCAGAAGAATACCCGGCACGCCATGTGGCACAAACAGCTTCAGGAAGCCGAATCCATGCTTGTAGAAGCCGTAGAGAATGACCGTGCCGATGACAAAGATCGCGAGCGCGAAAGTCACGATGATCTGGCTGGTGACAGTGAAGAAATAGGGCACCATGCCGAGCAGGTTCGCCGTCAGGATGAACATGAACAGCGAGAAGACCATCGGGAAGAACTTCATGCCATGGCTGCCAGCACCTTCGCGCAGCATCGAGGCGATGAACTCATAGGACATTTCCGAGACGGACTGCATGCGGCTCGGAATGATGCCGCGTTGCGACGTCGTCATGTAGAGGAAGCCCGCAGCGACAGCGGCGGAGGCGACCATGAACAGCGACGAATTGGTGAAGGAGAAATCGATTCCGCCAATTTCGATCGGAACGATCTTGTTGACCAGAAACTGATGGGTCGGATCGTTGGACACCGCTAATCTCTCTCTCTTGCCGCCCGCCGGACGGTTATCCTCTTAAGGCCGGACAGCGCTTACGCGCCATCCTTGTTCGTCTTGTCTCCAGCATCTCTGCCGGCCATCCTGTCGACAGGATGGGGCGAAGCCACCAAACCCGCCGACCGCATTACGTTCAGCACACCCGCGCAGAAACCGAGCAACAGGAGCACGATCATGCCCCACGGCGCAGTCCCGGCGAAACGGTCCATCAGGTACCCCAGAAGCGCACCTACGATGACCGCGGCGACGAACTCGCTCGAGAGCTTCATCGCAACCGCGTAGCCCTTGCGACTTTCGGCCGCCTTTTCCTCGGCGGCATCGCCTGCGCTGTCATCGGCGCGCCTTTTCGCGAGTTCCGCGTCAAGGCGCTGCATGCGTTCTTCCAGACTTTCCCTGCGGCCGCCTTTCATGGCGCTTCCTTCCGTTTCCGCGACGCTGGATGCGCCCTATTGCGGACATATTCACGGTTAGGCTTTAAGCCAGCTTCAGGCCCGTTTGAAGTCGGGCGCAACATAGTTTTAGGGGCTTGCATAGTCAAGGCGGGGCGAAGCTTTGACTAACGTGATTTTTAATCAACAAAATCAATCAATTAAGGAATGAACGGCGATTCCGGTCGGTCTGAAACCATGGAATCGCCGGGAGAACGCGCACTTGCCGCGCCCAGCCACATGCCAGACTCAGATCCAGCCTCCGCCATAGGTGCGGTAGAAGATGTGCTTTCCGATCTTGGCGACCTGTTTCATTGTCGGCCCCCAGTTCGGCTTCACATAGGTGGCGTGGTAGTGGGTGGACGAGCCGATTTCCGGCAGCCAGATCTTGCCGGCGGTAACCGCCATCGCCACTTCCTTGGCCGTCTTCCAGTGCCAGGGCGCAAGGACAAGGTCCGGGATGCGGTCGCAGGTGAAGGAGAACTGGCAGCCGGTACGCAGTTTTTCGCCCTGGTAGACCACATTGCAGACCGTGTTCGGATAGGCCGGGTTGCGGGCACGGTTGAGGATGACCTGCGCGACGGCCGCCTGGCCCTTCAACGATTCTCCGCGCGCTTCGAAATAGATGCCCTCGGCCAGGCATTTCTGTTCGGCTGCAGAAAAGACGGTGGCGGGAAGCACGGTGGCGGCCCAGTCGTGATCCTCTGCCGAAATCTCGGGTACAAAGCGGCCTTCGCCCTGATCCCTCTTCGTCAGGATCGAATCGAACGGCGAGACGCGGGCATAGTCCGTCTCGGGCGGAGCATAGGCCGTCGCAAGAATGTCGGCGCCATCATTGGTAACCAGATCCGCCAGAATGGCCGGCACACCAGGATCCTTCAGAACCGGCTTTTTCCGGTAGAAGGCCGTGGCGATCTCGATTTCCTTGCCCTTTATCTTCGCGGAGGCAAAGTGCATGCGCTCGGCGCTGTAAAATCCGGGCTGCAACAGGGAAGCCTGACGGTCGAGCACGGATCCGGCGGTAAAGGCCTTTGGCGGCGCCACGGGCGTGACGGCAACGATGCGCCCTTTCTTCTGCCCGCGGGTGACACGATCCTCGTCCGGCACGCCCCCCTCACTCTTGCGAGCATCGATGAGGGACGCCTCTGCGCCGCCAGGCAGCGTGAAGCCTGCGCCGTCGGCAAGCGCCCCTGTCGTGATCGGATCGTTGAAGGCGATATCGACCGCGTGGACGGAACCTGCCGGTGAACGGGTCATGACGACATTCTGGCCGGAGCCCTTTCGGTTCAGCCCTGAGATGAAGGTCGCTAGATCCGAATGGCCGACATCGACTGGAAGGGCCGCATAGAAAGTGAGCCCGAGGGAGAAGGAAGCAGTCCAGGTGCGGCGCGACAGGGCCTGCTTCATCAAACGAACGCTACGCATACGCACCGACACACTCCGACAACCGACTGGCCGAGCGGGGTCGCGCCCGGCGAACCAGGGTGCTTTCCCTGCTGACGATTACTCTTGCTGAAGCCGCCCCCTCATGAAGCAGGGTCAGTCGGCTCGTTTCATTGACGGAGAATGAAGAATTAACCTTGATGGACGGTTAACGCCGCCGGCCACAGAAGCACATACGTGTGACCCATCCTCGCGAGCATTGGTCCGCGAGGGTGGGGCACAAATCGCACTCGTTCTTCAGATGATGACCTGGGAGCCGAGTTCGACGACGCGGTTGGTCGGCAGGCGGAAGTAGTCGGAAGGATCGACTGCGGCGTTCGCCATGGCGATATACAGACGGTCCTGCCAGTAGGGCATGCCCGAATGGCGGTCAGGCACCAGCTTGCGCCGGCCGAGGTAGAAGGAGGTCGACATGATGTCGAACTTCACGCCAGACTTGCGGAACAGCCCGAGCGCCTGGGAAACGTTCTGCGTCTCCATGAAGCCGAAGCGGACCTGGATACGCGCGAAGCGGTCCGAAAGCCGCTCCATGCTGCAGCGCTCGGCCGGCGGCACCTTCGGGGTATTGGTCGAAGTGATCGTCAAGATGAAGTTCTGCTCGTGCAGCACCCGATTGTGCTTGATGTTGTGCAGCAGAGCAGCAGGCGCCGATTCCGGATCGCTCGTTAGGAAGATTGCCGTCCCCCCGACAGAGACGGGCGCATGCGCGCTCTTCTTCTCGATCGACTTGACGAAGGCTTCCAGCGGCACCTCGATATGGCGTGTCTTTTCGCGCAGCAGCGCCGTTCCGCGTACCCAGGTCCACATGAGGAGCATGCAGCTGGCTGCGATCAGGATCGGCACGTAGCCGCCATCGTGAACCTTGAGCAGATTGGCGCTGAGGAAGACCAGCTCGAGAAGGAGCAGCGGAAGCAGCACCAACGCTGCCGTCATAGGCTTCCAGTTCCAGCGCATACGCAGGAATTCGAAAGCGAGCACCGTCGTCACGACCATGGCGCCCGTGACCGAGATACCGTAAGCGGTCGCCAGCCCCTCGGAAGAACCGAACAGGAAGACAAGGAGCATGACGCCGAACAGCAGGATGGCGTTGACCGCCGGCAGGTAGATCTGCCCCGTCTGGGTCGCGGAGGTATGGAAGATTTCCATGCGCGGCAGGAAGCCGAGGTGAATCGCCTGACGGGTGATCGAGAAGGCGCCGGTGATGACGGCCTGGCTGGCGATGATCGTTGCTGCCGTCGCGAGGATGACCGCGGGAAGCAGTGCCCATTTCGGGAACAACATGAAGAAGGGGTTCTCGATCGCTTCGGGATGCTTCAGGACAAGGGCGCCCTGCCCTAGATAGTTCAGCGTCAGGGCGGGAAAGACCAGGCAGAACCATGCCCACTGGATCGGCTTACGCCCGAAATGGCCGAGGTCGGCGTACAGAGCTTCCGCTCCGGTCACGGTCAGGAAGACCGCGCCGAGCACGACGAAACCGAGGTATCCGTCGTGATAGAGGAATGTGGCGGCGTAGACCGGATTGAAGGCTGCTAGGATGCTGAGATCATCCCCAAGATGCGCAGCACCTGCAACCGCCATTACGATGAACCAGAGTGCTGTGATCGGGCCGAAGAACTTGGCGACGGCATCCGTCCCCCAGGATTGCACCGCAAACAACATGACGAGGATAACGACCGAGATCGGCACGACATAGTCCGAAAGGTCGGGAGTGACGAGCTTCAGACCTTCGACAGCGGAGAGCACCGAGAGTGCCGGCGTTATCATGGCGTCACCGATGAAGAGCGCAGCGCCGGCAAGCCCCATAAAAAAGAGAACGGCCTTGTGTCCGTTCGCTGTTTTCCTCAGCAGTGCTAGAAGCGACAGCGTGCCACCTTCACCCTGGTTGTCGGCACGCAGCAGGAAGAGCACATATTTCAACGTCACGATGATCGTCAGCGTCCAGATCACCAGCGAGATCAACCCCACGACTTCTTCCCATGTGACACCGTCATGGGAGATCGGGCGAAGTGCCTCGCGAAAGGCATAGAGCGGGCTGGTGCCGATATCGCCATAAACAACCCCGACCGAGCCGAGTGCGAGAAGAAACAGAGTGCGCGCCCGGCTATGGCCAGCGGCTGCGTGTGCTTCGGTATGCGACATGGTATCGAACAGGCCCTAGAGCCAGCCTTTCCAGCGAAAGAAGAAGAACGGTATCACTGCCGATACGACCATTGCGCCAAGCGACAGCGGATAGGCATATTGCGCGTGCAGCTCCGGCATGAACTCGAAATTCATGCCATAGATCGAGGCGATCAGCGTCGGCGGCAGCAGCACGACCGAAGCAATGGAGAAGATCTTGATGATCTGATTCTGCTCCAGATTGATCAGTCCGAGCGAGGCGTCAAGCAGGAACGAGATGTTGCTTGAAATGAAGTTCGCGTGTTCTGACAGTGACTGGATGTCACGGGAAACGGTGCGGCACAGCTCCCGGCTCTCCCGGTCTGTCTGAAGCATCGGCGCGGCATATAGGAACGTCAACAACCGTGAAAGCGACATCAGGCTGTCTCGCGTCTTTGCCACAAGCCGATGTAGTGCGGAGATTGCGACCAGCCGATCTTCGAGATAGTGCGGCGGCCTTCGTTTGAGATGCCGCTTGTCGCCAAAAACCTCCAGCGACAGCGTGTCCGCCTTCGCTACCGAGGTTTCAAGGATCTCGGCAGTCCGGTCGACAATCGTTTCCATCAGCCGCACGATCATTGCCGTTCCTGATCGGCATTCCCCTGCAATTCGCGACATAGCCGCCTTGAAGAGCTCAAAGGAACGGGGTTCGGCGTAGCGGATCGTCAACAGAAAGCGATCGGTCAAGATGAAGGCGACATCGGTCAGCTCCGGCTGATCGCTCTCGGCCTTCCAGACGAGTGATGCCGTCATGTAGATCGTGCCATTCTCGGTGTAGAGCCTGCTCGAAGGCTCGATGTCCTTCAACTCGTCACGCGTGGGCACATCGATGCGCAGCAGCCTTTCGACCAGCGCGTCCTCATCATGCGTCGGCGAAAGGAGATCCACCCAGACGACATCATCAGGAATCGAAACGGAATCCGTCAGCGCTTCGGGCGCAAGAATCCGTGCGTCCCCGTTGGAACGATAGATCGTTATCACCTGCGGGGGGCTCCGAGGAAGACCAAACGCGCACCTTTGCCCTATCTGACACCTTGCTCACGAAGGCAGGGCGGATGCGCATATTGCGCAGGCGGGGCCCAAAATCAAGCCCAGCCCCATTTCCGCCACGTTTGGGAACGCCCGCCTCAGTCGAAAACGATACTTGGGGCTGTGCGTGCGCCGGCTGTCTGCTGCGCCTTCAGGCCCTCCCAGACGCGAGCTGCGATCTCGCGATAAGTATTCGCCGCAGCCCCTCCCGGATTGGAAACGACCACCGGGGTACCCGCATCGGACGTCTCGCGGATGTCCATCGTCAGCGGAACCTCGCCGAGGAAGGGAACGCCGATCTTCTCGGCTTCCCTGCGTGCGCCGCCGTGTCCAAAGATGTCATAGCGGTTGCCGGTGTCGGGCGCGATGAAATAGCTCATGTTCTCGACAATTCCGAGCACCGGAACTTCGACTTTCTTGAACATGGTCAATCCCTTGCGGGCGTCGATAAGGGCCAAGTCCTGCGGTGTGGAGACGATGACGGCACCTGCAAGCGGCACTTGCTGCGCCATCGTCAGTTGGGCATCGCCGGTCCCCGGCGGCATATCGACAACCAGCACGTCGAGGTCGCCCCATGCCACCTCGCGCAGCATCTGCATCAGCGCCGACTGGACCATCGGGCCGCGCCAGATCATCGCCACATCCTCGTCGACGAGGAAGCCCATGGACATGACCTTGATGCCGTAGTTCTCCATCGGCTTGATGATGCGGTTTTCGATCTGTTGTGGCCGGCCAGAGATCTTCAGGAGACGCGGCATTGATGGCCCGTAGATGTCGGCATCGAGAATGCCCACGCGGAGGCCGTTCGCTTTGAGTGCCAGCGCAAGATTGACCGAAGTGGTCGATTTGCCGACACCGCCTTTGCCTGACGCAACGGCGATGATGGCGCCTACGCCGGGGACACCCGTCTTGGCTTGCTGCGGCGCTTGGCCGGGGGCGCGTTGGGCATGGCCCGCGTGCGCCTGGGGCGCCGGCCGCGACACGGGCGCCGATCCCGAGCCTGCCTTCTTGTCGGCGGTCAGTGCCACCATCGCGGCCTTCACCCCGGGGATGTCCCGCACGACGCGCTCAGCAGCAGCGCGCATGGGATCAAGCTCCTTCGCCCGCTCTGCCGGAACCGTAATCGAGAAATAGACCTTGCCATCGGAGACAAAGACGTCGGAGACCAGGCCGAGGTCGACGATATTGCCGTCCATGTCCGGTCCACGAACCGATTTGAGCTTTTCAAGTACCAGGTCTTTCGAAACGTCTGCCATGCAAGCCTCGCCAGTATTCGTTAGCGCTTTGATAGCGCATTCACGGCTGGACGGGAACGGCAATCAGCGTGATGGACCGGCGCAGGCCGTCCGGTGCGGCAAGATGACCGCCTTCGCTGGCTGCTTCGCGACTACAACTGCGGCACCTCAGCTAATGAGACCTCGGCGAATGGCCTTCACCACGGCCTGGGTGCGGTTTACCGCCTCGAGCTTGCGCGTCACCTGGTTGAGATAGTGATTGACCGTGTGCTCGGACAGACCGAGAATTTCGGCGATTTCTATGCTTGTCTTGCCCGCCGCCGTCCAACTCAGGCACTCGATCTCCCGCTCGGTCAGCACGACTTGCCCGGTCTTCCAGACGGCCCCAATCTCGGCGAGGCGGTTGAACACCTGTATCGAGATCATCTGTAGCAGTAGCCGGTCTTCAAAGCTCAGCGTGCGTTTCTCTCCGCACCAGACAACGGCGCCCCGGTTTCCAAGCGCGTCATGAACCGGGAAAATGTGGCCAACGAGCATGCCATGGTGTTGCATGAGCTTGGCAAGATCGCTCAGGTCCATATCCTGGGACGCTTCGCCGATCCATTTCGCCATGTCGAAGGAAAATGGGACCGTTGTAACGCGCAGCTTTCGAATGCCGGGACTGCGCCGCACCATATGGAGCGCATCGTATTTGGCAATGACTTCCGCCGGCCAGTTGCTGACGATGGAGTGGGCCGAGAGCTTCTCCGCCTCGAAACCAGGAAGCGAGATGACGATGAAGTGCTTCAGGAAAAAGGTTTCGCCAGTTCGTCGCAGGAAACGCACGACATCGAACTGGGTCTCAAGGCCTGCAATTTCGGCACTGGCGTCATGACCGTTTCGTTCGCCGCGACCCGTCTCGTCCGCTGTCATGTCGATCCGCATCCATGCACTCCGTAATTCACAGGCTTGAGCCTGCGGCATCCACGACCGTCATGCGCCCAAAATGCGATCAATTCAAAAGCCCAGCCCGGATCGCCTTGGCAACTGCCTGGACGCGGTTGACTGCATCCAGTTTGCGCGTTGCGCGGTTCAGGTAGTGATTGACGGTGTACTCTGACAAACCCAGAATCTCGGAAATCTCGACGCTTGTCTTGCCGGCGGACGCCCAGGACAGGCATTCGACTTCGCGGCGGGACAGCGACACATTCGAGCGACCGCCGACCCGGAACTCAAGGACCTTGTTGAAAGCGAGATTGGCGATGGCGTTGAGTTCGGCCATTTCCATGTGCGTTAGAACGGTCCTGTTGCCGCCAAAGGCAAGGGCGCCGCGCTGCCCCAGAGGATTGTGGGCCGGAAAATAGGCCCCGCGCGGGAGGCCATACTGGCCAAACAAGCTGATGGCGATCTGCGCCTTGCCGTCATGCCGGATGCTGTTGGTGCTGATCGTATCGTAGGTGAACGGATTGGTACTGTCGCGCAGGTGCTGTATCACCGGACTTCCGAGGATCAGTTCCGCCTGATCATAACCCTTCAGCATGTCGTCGGGCCAGGTCGTCATCAGGACGTAGGGAGAGATCTCGGTCGAGGTATTGGTAGGTACGTTGATCAGCAAATAACTAGAAAGGCCGTAGGCCCTCGTCACATCAGCGAGCAGCGTCGATACTTCGCGTTCCGATCCGACCTCGGCAAAGCTGCGCGCCCATTGCGGAGGCGTCCTTGATGCGATCGTTAGCAGCTGTTCGGTCATACCGTATCTTCCTGCAGCAAACCGTCGCGTGCCAAGTTCGACATCGCATATCGGTCCTGCATCCTCCCCACTCCCACCAACAAGTCTGGCCCCCCTCGTCCCTCGTCAGGTACGGCATGCACCCAGAAATGTTCGCTCGGGCGAAGAAGCTAACCATCCCCCCCATGCGCGTCCAGCGCATTTCGCTAATTTACCGTAAAATGGTTTCGCATTTGAACCTGCACCGGGAGCGCGCATCTCTTAACGATGCGGTCCGAGGCGGGCTGCGATTTCTTCCATGATCGTTGCTGCGGTCTTGCGGACCAGCGGCGCCCAGGTCTCCAAGACCTCCTCGCCGACGCGGTATGCAGGCCCAGTGACCGAGACTCCGCCAACAAAAGTCTGTGCCGAATCGGCAATCGCCGCAGCGACACAGCGAATTCCAGGTTCATGCTCTTCCCGGTCGAAGGCATATCCAACTTCGCGAATCACCGCGAGTTCCGCCCCCAATGCTTCGCAGGTGGTGATCGTGTGCGGCGTGAAGCGCTGAAAAGACACGGCACGCAAAAGGTCGCGCAAACGCGCCTCCGGCAGCACGGAAAGCGCCGCCTTGCCGACGCCGGTGCAGTAGGCAGGCGAAGCCTTACCGATCTGCGAGGTCATGCGCACCGCCTGCTTGCTTTCGACCTTGTCGAGATAGATGATCTCCGCTCCCTTCAGGACACCAAGATGGACGGTTTCTCCGGTCAATTCATGCAACGTCTGCAAATGCGGCGCTGCCAACCGGCGCAGGTCGCTGCGCATCCAGGCGTTGGAGGCGAGTTTTAGGAGACGAAGACCGGGCTCGTAGCAATGGTCCGCCTTCAGGTCGAGCAGCCCCTCTTCGACCAGATGGCTCAACTGGCGGTGCAGCGTACCGCGCGGTTGCCCGACACGCTCGAGTATTTCGGTGAAGCGCAGGGGTCGATCCGCCAGCGCCACAAGCTCGAGAACGGCGATCGCCTTGCCAAGTGTCCCTGTGTTCGAGACAGGCAAGTCTGTTTCGCTCTGTCCAGCCATGCTCCCTCCGATCGCTTGACAAGTTTTTGGTGGCAAACATAATTCCATATATTCAAACTATGTTCCATATATTGGAACCCAATTTGAGCATCTATTACTCCGAGCCGGCAGGAGGCCGTCATGTCCGTGAGCGCCGTCTTCTATCCGGAGCTACGTGATCGCAGTGTGCTGATCTCTGGGGGTGGCTCCGGCATCGGTGCGGCGCTGGTCGAAGCGTTTGCGCGCCAGGGCGCCCGAGTCGCCTTCGTCGACATTGCAGAAGCGGAAAGCGCGGCGCTCATTGATCGCCTTGCGGCAGAAGTGCCCCACAGGCCGCTGTTCCTCAAGGCGGACATTCGCGACATCCAGGCCTACCGGGAGGCGATCGCAGCCGCCATCGCGGCGATCGGGCCCGTTCGCGTGCTCGTCAACAACGCTGCCCGGGACGACAGGCACGAGCTTGGGGAGATCACGCCGGAATATTGGGACGAGAACCAGGCGGTCAATCTGCGCCACGTCTTCTTCGCCATTCAGGCCGTGGCACCGGCGATGCGTGAGGCTGGCGGCGGGTCGATCATCAATTTCTCGTCCATTGCCTATATGCTAAACATGGGCGACTTGACTGCCTATGCGACTGCCAAGGCCGGCATCATCGGCCTGACCAAATCGCTGGCCGGCAAGCTCGGACCAGACAATATCCGCGTCAACGCGATCCTACCTGGCATGGTGCTGACCGAGCGGCAGCTGCGGCTGTGGATCGACGATGCAGCGATCGCAGCGATGCTGAAGGAACAGTGCCTGAAGCGTCCGCTCACACCCGAAGACATCGTCGGCCCCTGCCTGTTCCTCGCGTCCGACGCCTCGGGCGCAATGACCGCACAATCCATGATCATCGATGGAGGAGTATTCTGATGGTAAAACCAGCCTATGTCGCAGTCGACTGGGGCACCTCCAGCTTCCGGCTCTGGCTGATTGGCGATGACGGCGCTGTCCTAGCGGAACGCCGTAGCGGCGAGGGCATGACGACAGCGGCCTCGATCGGGTTCGGCAGTGTGCTGGCAAGCCATATCGAGGCGCTGTCTGCGCCCGCGGGCTTGCCGGTGATCGTCTGCGGCATGGCCGGCGCCCGACAGGGATGGGTCGAGGCGGGCTACATCGATGTTCCGGCTGCCCTTTCCAGCATCCCGTTTGCTGCCGTGCGCGTTCCCGGCACCGCCGCCGACATCCGCATCCTGCCGGGACTAGCGCAGCGCGACAGGGCGCATCCCGACGTCATGCGCGGAGAGGAAACGCAACTCCTTGGCGCGCTTGCCGAACTTTCGGACGGGCACAGCCTTGTCTGCATGCCGGGCACTCATAGCAAATGGGTGCATGTCTCGGACGGCTTCGTGACCCGCTTCTCCACCTTCATGACCGGAGAGCTTTTCGATGCGATCGCAAAGCACACAATCCTCAGCCACTCGATCGGCGATGCCGGCGCCATCGACGGCAACGATGGCGCCTTCCGGCAGGCGGTCACCGAGGTCGTACGCAACCCGTCGGCTGCGACCAACCTTCTGTTTGGCGCCCGCTCGGGAGCCCTTCTGCACGGCCTTTCCCCGGCGGACGCAAAAGCCCTGATCTCCGGCACGCTGATCGGCCTTGAAATCGCAGGTGCGCTGGATGCTGCGGAGCCTGACGCGCCTGTAACGCTCGTATCCTCAGGGCCGCTGGGCGCACTCTACGAAAGCGCACTGGACTCAGCCGGGGTTGAGCCGACGATCGTCGACGCGGATGCGGCCGTGCGCGCCGGCCTTGCCGTAGCAGCACACGCCCTCTGGGCCGTCTGAACGCTTTACTCCTCAAGGAAGTCCTGCACATGAACCGCATTCCCTTTCCGCCCATGACATATCCGCTGATCGCCATCCTGCGCGGCCTGAAGCCAGCCGAGACCGAAGGGGTCGTCGGCGCCCTGATCGACGCGGGCTTCACCGCGATCGAAATTCCGCTCAACTCACCCGACCCCTTCCGCTCGATCGAGATCGCCGCGAAGATGGCACCAAAGAACTGCCTGATCGGTGCTGGGACCGTGCTGACAACGGACCAGGTCGAACAGCTGGACGCCGTCGGCGGTCGCCTGATGGTGAGCCCGAATGTCGAGCCTGCCGTGATTTCGCTGGCTGGAGCCAAGGGGATGGTAACGATGCCCGGCGTCTTCACGCCCACCGAGGCGCTGGCTGCGGCGCGTGCCGGTGCGACTGGCCTCAAGTTCTTTCCGGCGAGCGTGCTTGGGCCTTCCGGCATAAACGCGATCCGTGCCGTTCTGCCTCCCGATCTGGAAATCGCGGCGGTGGGCGGCGTTTCGGAGGAGAATTTTGCCGCCTATGCGAAAATCGGCATCAGGAGCTTCGGCCTCGGATCGAGCCTCTACAAACCGGGCATGACTGCAGCAGATGTCACTGCGCGCGCCCGCGCGACGATCAAAGCCTACGACCGCGTCTACGGAGTGTGATGATGACGGATATCGTACCCTTTACCGGCAAGACACTGTGCCAGGTCAACAGCGAGCTCGGCGAGGGACCGAGCTATGATCCCGCAACCGATACCGCCTGGTGGTTCGACATCACGGGCCGCAAGTTGCACGAACTGCACCTGTCGTCCTCAACGAAGCGGGTACACGACCTTCCCTTCATGGGCAGCGTCATCGCAGTGATCGATCCGGCACGCCAGCTGATCGCCTCCGACGAGGGCCTGTTCGTGCGCGACACGAATTCGGGAAAGCTCGAGCACCTCGTCACGATCGAGGACAAGCCCGGCAACCGTTCCAACGATGGCCGCGTGCATCAGTGCGGGGCGCTCTGGATCGGGACAATGGGGTGCCGTGCCGAGAAAGACGCTGGAGCCATCTACCACGTCGCGGGCAGCAAGGTGACGCGCCTCTATTCCAATATCTCCATTCCGAACAGCATCTGCTTTTCGCCGGACGGTGCAACCGCCTATTTCACCGATACCACCGTCAACAAGCTGATGCGCGTCGAGGTCGATCCCGGAACCGGCCTGCCAACCGGTTCGCCCGAAGTGCTCAGTGAGCCGAAGGGCCACCCCGGCGGCCTGGACGGTTCGGTCTGCGATGCGGATGGACTGATCTGGAACGCTCGCTGGGGGGCGGCAACGGTCGACGTCTACCGTCCGGACGGAACCAAGGTCCAGCGCTACGCCACACCCGCGACGCAGGCGAGTTGCCCTGCCTTCATTGGAGCCAAGGCCGACCGGTTGCTTGTCACCTCCGCCTGGCAAGGGATGGACGAGAAGGCGCAGGCGGCGGATCCGGACGCCGGCCGCACGTTCGAACTCGGCATTACAGTGAAGGGACGATTCGAGCCAGCCTTCCGGCTCTAATTTGCCGCGACTCCAAACTGCGCTGCAGCTTCGGATTGCCATCCGAAGCTGTTTTCCTTTGAGAAACGGCTTCAAGTGTTCTCGATTTTTATGGGAACCAATCGCGAATGCGCGAGTTTTGCAAACATCAGCGGGCGCGTAGTGACAGCCAGAAATATCCGCGCCCTGATGAAGATGCAGAAGAAAGGCAGGTTTACCATGACCAACAAGCTTCTCACTTCCGTGGCCGCTAGCGCGCTCTTCCTTGGTGCTGCCGTTGCGCCCGCGGTATATGCGCAGGACACCACCCAGCCGCAGACCAACCAGACGATGGAACAGCCGCCGGTCATGCCTGACGCCAGCGCTGACCAGACCAAGCCGATGGACGACACGGCAGCGCAGACCGGCTCCACTGCCCCGGAAATGGATACGGCAGAAGCCGGTACCTATCTGACCGAACAGGCGGCCGACCAGATCAGCGCCAACACCTATATAGGACAGCCGGTCTACAATGCCGCTGACAAAAGCATCGGTTCGATCAACGATCTGATCATGAAAAAGGATGGCGGGATCACCGCTGCCGTGATCGGTGTTGGCGGCTTCCTGGGGATAGGCGAAAAATGGGTCGCCGTGCCGTTTGAGAATATCGCCGTGACCCAGATGCCGGACAGCGGCGATGTCAAGCTGACCACCACTGAGACGGCCGAAAGCCTGCAGGCAGCGCCCGAATTCAAGACGCTGACGCAGAAGGTTGCCGAGCGCGCCACTGTCGATACGACCACAACGGGTTCGACGACAGGCACGACACCGGCACCTGTAACCCCTGCTCCGGCTCCGACGACGGAACCCGCAAAGTAGGCGGGACAACAGGAGCGACCGACGCCCGGCCACGCACATACGTTGTCGGGCATCGGTTTCCAGTTATCGGTTAGATCAGCACTCCGTAACGCAGGGCATCATAGATGCCCGCGTGAATGTTGCGGCTGTGGACGGCGTCGCCGATACGGATCAGGTCGAACGTGCCATCGGGATTGCGCGTGGCGATCGGATTTTCCCGTCGGATCAGCGCCTTGTAGTCGACGGCGCCAAGATTGCGGGAGAGGGGCTTCAGTTCGAAATAGAGGTCAGCCATCGGCATCGTGCCGTGCTCGACCACGACCTGCGCCACACGCCGCTCGGTTCTGGCGATCTCGGAGTAATCAGACCCCAAAGTCGCCACCAACGCGTTGCCGTCCCGCCGGACCGCCTTCAGCCGCGTGTTGATCGTCACCCGCACATTCTTCTCGGCAAAGGCCTTTGCATAAGGCACGTGATTCAGGCCGCCGATCTCCGGCGCGAAGTAGCGTTCCGGCGAAACCACCTCCAGCTCGACGCCGGCATTGGCGATCAGCTCCGCAGCCGTCATGGCGGAATGGGCGCCGTTGTCGTCGTAGAGCAATGCAGGCCCCTCGGGCTTCACGGCACCGGCGATGATGTCCCAGCTTGAGATTACTAGATCGTCACCCGATTCCAGTTCAGGATTCTGCGCGATCCCTCCTGTTGCAATCACGACGACATCGGGCGTGCGTTCGAGGACCTCGTCCCTGCCGGCAAAAACATTGTAGTGCACCGGCACGCCGAGACGTTCGAGTTCGGATAGCCGCCAGTCGACAATGCCGATCAGTTCCTTGCGCCTCGGATTGCGGGCGGCGAGCAGGATCTGTCCGCCAGCAGAGCCGGTCGCCTCAAGCACCTCGACGGCATGCCCGCGCTCGGCAAGGACGCGGGCAGCTTCGAGCCCGGCCGGTCCGGCACCGACGACGACGGCCTTGCGGATCGGGCCCGTCGTCCTCGAGATCACGTGCGGAACGATCGCCTCGCGCCCAGTTGCCGCGTTGTGGATGCAAAGCGCCCCGCCGCCCTCGTAGATGCGGTCGAGACAGTAGGTGGCGCCGACGCAGGGACGGATCTGCGCCTCCCTGCCTTCTTCGATCTTGCGGACGATGTGCGGGTCAGCGATGTGCGCGCGCGTCATGCCGACCATGTCGAGCTTGCCCTCGGCGATCGCATGTCGGGCCGTCGCCACGTCGGCGATGCGGGCGGCATGGAACACCGGGAATTTCGTTGCCGCGCGCACTTCGCCGGCGAAATCGAGATGAGGTGACGCCGCCATGCCCTGGATCGGGATGACGTTGGTCAGATGCGCGTCATGATCGATGTGGCCCTTGATGATGTTCAGGAAGTCGATCTTGCCGGATCCGGCGAGCCGTTTGGCGATCTCGACCCCTTCAGCCTTGGAAAGGCCGATGTCCCAGTCTTCGTCCGCCACCATGCGGATGCCAACAATGAAATCCGGCCCGACGGCCTTGCGCACGGCGTCGATCACCATGCTGGAGAACCGCATCCGGTTTTCCAGCGAGCCGCCGTACTCGTCCTCGCGCCGGTTGGTCGCCGGCGACCAGAAACCATCCATCAGGTGGCCATAGGCCTCGAACTCGATGCCGTCCAGGCCGGCGGCCTGTATGCGCTGGGCGGCGGCCGCATAATCACCGACGATGCGTTCGATATCCCAGTCCTCGATCTCCTTCGGAAAGGCACGATGGGCGGGTTCGCGGATGGGCGAAGCGGAAAGCACGGGCAGCCATTCGCCCTTATTCCAGCCGGTACGGCGACCGAGATGCGTGAGCTGGATCATCACGGCCGCGCCGTGCTCGTGACAGTCGTCGGCAATCTTCTTCAGCCACGGCACGATCTCGTCGGAGTAGGCATAGAGATTGCCGAAGGCCGGCGGCGAATCCTCCGAGACGATCGCGGAACCCGCCGTCATCGTCAGGGCGATACCGCCCTTCGCCTTCTCCAGATGATAGAGCCGGTAACGGTCCTTCGGCATGCCGTCCTCGGAATAGGCCGGCTCGTGCGACGTCGACATGATCCGGTTCTTCAACGTCAGGTGCTTCAACTGATAGGGCTGGAGCAGCGGGTCTTTCGAAAGCGACATGCGAATTGTCCTTGACGATTACATCAGTACCAAGCGTCGGCCATGCCGGCCTTGCGCCGCTCGACATAGTCACAGAGCGCCTCGTCGATCGCTTCGTCCAATGGCGGCGCTTCGTATTCGGCAAGCGTCTTCTTCCACTGGCGGTTGGCGCGTGTGGCAATATCGGTGGAACCGCCCTCCTCGCTCCACTTCTCGAAGGGCTCGTTGTCCGAGAGCGTCGAATCCCAGAAGGCGGTCTGGTAGTTGCGCATCGTGTGGTCGCAGCCGAGGAAATGGCTGCCGGGTCCCACTTCCAGAAAGGCGTCCATCGCCAGCGTGTTGTCGTCCACGGTGACACCGGCGAGATAGGAATGCAGCGCCCCACAAAGGTCGGCATCCATCACGAACTTCTCGTAGGACATGGCGAGCAACCCATCGAGGAAACCTGCCGAATGCAGGATGAAGTTGGCGCCGCAGTGGACAGCCGACAGCATCGACATCAACCCTTCCTGCATCGCCTGGCCGTCGGGCAACTTCGAGTTGGAAAAGTTGCCGGCGCAGCGCAGCGGCAGGTTCAGGCGACGGGCAAGCTGGCCAATCACCATGGAGCCGATTGCCGGTTCCGGCGTGCCGAAAGTGGGCGAACCGGATCGCAGCGACATGGACGAAAGGAAATTGCCGAAGATGACAGGCGCGCCCTTGCGCTCCAACTGCGTCAGCGCGCATCCGGCAAGCGTCTCGGCATAGGACTGGGCGATTGCACCGGCATTCGTGACTGGCCCCATGGCGCCGCCAAGGATGAAAGGCACGATCACGGCCGCCTGGTTCGCACGGGCATAGGCGCGCAACGACTTCGTCATCGTCCCGTCCCAGACAAGCGGCGAGTTGACGTTGACGTTGCCGAGAATGACGCAGTTCCGGTCGACGAAATCGGCGCCGAACAGGACCCGCGCCATGTCGATGGAATCCTCCGCCCGTTCTTCTGCCGTGATCGAGCCCATGAAGGCCCGGTCGGAATACTTGATGTGGCTGTAGACCATGTCGAGGTGGCGCTTGTTGACAGGCACGTCCACCGGCTCGCAGATCGTGCCGCCGGAATGGTGCAGCCAGGGGCTCGACTGGGCGAGCTTGATGAAGTTGCGGAAGTCCTCGATCGTGCCGTAGCGACGCCCCTTGTCGAGATCCATGACGAAGGGCGAGCCGTATGCGGGAGAGAAGACGACATTCTTTCCGCCGATCTCGACGTTGTTTGCCGGGTTGCGCGCATGCTGCGTGAACTGCGCAGGAGCGGTCGCAACAATCTCGTTCAACATGCCGGGCTCGAAACGCACGAGCAGGCCATCGACTTTTGCGCCCGCCCGCCGCCAGAGTTCGATCGCGGCCGGATCATCGCGGAATTCGATGCCGACCTCGGCAAGGACCCGATCGGCGGTGCGCTCGATCTTCTGCAGGTTCTCCTCGGAGAGAATGTCGTAGGTCGGGATGTTGCGCTGGATGTAGGGGACGCCCTTTGCCTTCGCTGCCCCCTCCCGGCGCTGGGGTCTGGCCCCGCGTGTCCGTCTTGTCGTGTTTTCAACTGCCGCCGTCGCCACCATGTCTCCTCCATAATCGGGAAAGAGGCTAGACGGGAAAAACGCCCGTGTAACGCTGGAAAAAACTTGGGGCAGATATAAGTTGGATTTATGGAAACCCTTCGCCGCCTCCTCCCCTCTGCCGCCAGCCTGATCGTCTTCGAAGCCGCGGGACGCCACCAGAATTTCACACATGCCGCCAAGGAACTCGGCATGACACAGGCCGCGGTTTCCTATGCCATACGGGGGCTGGAAGAACAGCTTGGGGTACCTCTCTTCCATCGCGCCCATCGCGCCGTCGCCCTGACCGAGGCAGGCGAACGATTTCACACCGAAGTGTCCCTTGGGCTGTGGCGCATCCAGAAGTCGGCCGAGGACATCCGCGCAAAGGGGCGCGAGGTAAATGTGACACTTGCGGCCTCGACCGCCTTTGCCTCAATGTGGATGCTGCCGCGGTTGGCGAAATTGCGCGAGGACCTGCCGGAGATCGATCTCAGGATCCAGACGAGCGTGCGCGACCTCGATCTCGAGGAAGAGCCGATCCCGCTCGGCATTCGCGGCGGCGACCCCGCCAATTGGCCGCGCTATCATGCTGCCCTGCTTGCGCCGGAGGTGATCAATGCCGTCGCCAGCCCCGCTTTCATCGAGGCGCACGGCATGCCGACGACGCCGCAAGACCTACTGAGCTTGCCGTTGATCCATCTGGAAGAACCGGTGCGGCAGGCCTGCGACTGGCCGGAGTGGTTCGCCAGTGCCGGACTACGCGATCCGGCGCAATCCCGACGCCTGGCCATCAACGACTACGTGCTTGTAATTCAGGCTGTGCTGGCAGGCGAAGGCATTGCGCTCGGCTGGCATCACCTGATCGCGCGGCAGATCAAATCCGGCGCGCTGATGCCGGTCGGCGAACATGTCCTTGAGACGGGATTGGCTTTCTATGTGGTCTGGCCGCGATCGCGGGAACTCAACAGCCAGGCGCGGCGCGTTCGCGACTGGCTGCTGGAAGAAGGCAGGCGGGATCTCTCCCAACCGGAAGAATGATGCGCGCCGGTCAGCGGCGCATGACAGGCTTCACTTCCTCGTGGAAGAAGCGGAAATAGGAAGAAATCTGCGCCAGGGCGTTGGTGTTGAGCTTGTACTCAATGCCGAGGCGCCCGTTGTTATACCAGCGCACCGTACCCGACAACTGCCCCAGTTCCTCGCTTTCAATCGTCACGATCTGGCCGGGCATGATCCGGATGGGGCTTTCGATATCGAGCGCCATGCCAGTCGGCGAAAGGTCGACGACCCGCGCCCGGCTCTTTTCATGCATGACCTTCACCGTCACGAAGATACGGACCTTGGAACGGTCGTTGCCCCTGACCGGCATATCCTTGATGTTCTGCAGCATCCTATTGCCCCGTTTCTTATTCGGATGCCGTTACGTTAGGAGGAGCGAATTTATTTCCGGCTAAGGCGATTGGTTAATGCGCGGTGTATTGCCCATTCCATCGCTCGAGCGGAGTCAACCGTAAGCCGCTTCTGCTTCGACGCGCATGTAGCGCTCAGCCAGGAAGCGCATCGTTGCGACCGCATCGGCGGGCTTTCCGTAGAAATAGCCCTGTCCCATGCCGCAACCGAGCGCCTTCAGTTTCAGAGCTTCGGAAAAATCCTCGATCCCTTCCGCCACGACCTCCAGGTCGAGCCCCTCGCACATCGCAACGATCGCCTTGATGATGTGTTCGGATACGCGATCGTCGGAGATGCGCGAAACGAAGGCGCGGTCGATCTTCACCTTGTCAAAGGTGAAGTCGCGCAGGCGGCCAAGACTGGACTGGCCGGTGCCGAAGTCGTCGAGCGAGACCCGCACGCCGGCGCCGCGCAGTTCCGCAACGATCTTCTGCGCCGTTGCCGCATCCGTCATCACTGCTGTTTCGGTGATTTCGAGCTCAAGCCGGCGGGGATCCAAACCGACCCGGTTGAGGATCGCAAGCGTCGTCAGGCTCGTCTTGGGGTCCATCAGTTGCGCCGACGAAAGGTTGAAGGAGAGAAACAGCTCCTTCGGCCAGGAGAGCGCGGCTTCGGCGGCCTTGCGAAGCAAAGTTTCTGAGAGGGTATCGATGAAGCCACGCTCTTCGGCAAGCGGCACGAAGACGGCAGGCGAAACGTAACCGAGATCGGCATCGCACCAGCGCGCCAGCGCCTCGAAACCGACCACCATGTCATTGCGGAGGCTGACGATCGGCTGGAAATGCACGTCGACTTCATTGGCCATGATCGCGTTGCGCAGCGCCTGCTCCAGATGGGTGGCACGCTTCATTTCCTGCGCGATTTCCTGCGAATAGACCGTTATCTGCCCGCGGCCGCGGCGCTTCGAGCGATAGAGAGCCGTATCGGCGCTCTTGAGCAGGTCAGCGAATTCTTCACCGGCAAAGGGATAGATCGCAAGGCCGAAAGAAGCTGACAGCCGAACGTTGCGGTCGCCGAGATCGAACGGGGCCGAGAGGACTTCGCGCAGCATCTGGCCGATCTTCTCAGCACCTTTGCGCTCGAAAACGAGAGGGAAGAGGAAGGCAAACTCGTCACCGCCGTGGCGCGTCACGGTCGCGCCGTCCGGGATGCAAGCTTTCAGGCGATGGGCGACCTGGCAGAGGATCTCGTCGCCGGCTTGCGGGCCGAAAAGGTCATTGATTGGTTTGAAGCCGTCGAGATTGGCGATGCCGACTGCGAAGGGGGCCGGGTCTTCGGCACGCTCGGCTGCAAGCTGGCGAACCTTATCCCTGAGGCGGTAGGTATTGCCGAGACCCGTCAGCGGGTCCGTGTAGGCCATGGCATGCAGATCGCTTGGAGAAACGTCCGTATCCGAATACTCACCCGACTTCATTCACTGACTTCCCGACACGTATCTGTCTCCGAGTGACAGAATGGGGCACGAGAATTAATAAACACATAGCAACCGGTTTCACTTTTTGCCTGCAGGCACCCGAAATGTCGGGAGTTGACAGCAATCCACACCCTCAGGCTGCATTCCTGTCGCGCTTCTGCGCCACGAACCGGTTATAGATGCTTTCGATCATGTCCGGACTGACGGGCTTGGTGATGTAGTCGTCCATGCCGGCGTCGAGGCAATTCTGCATGTCGACGTTCAATGCCTGTGCGGTGACCGCGACAATGGGTGTGCGGATACCGAACACCCTCTCCGCCTCGCGGATCTCGACAGTCGCATCAAGCCCGTTCTTGACCGGCATGGAAATGTCCATGAGCACCAGGCGCGGCTGATGCTTGTGCCACAGCGCCACCGCCTCCTCGCCGTTTTCGGCGATCCGGTGCGACACGCCCATACCTTCCAGAATCTGCGAAAAGACGAACTGATTGATCTGGTTGTCCTCGGCGACCAGGACTTCGATGTCACCGTGCACGATCGGGACCATCGCTTCGGGATCGGTCGCGATATACCAGTCGTCGAACAGGGCCGACGGGGCGGCGATGTCCGTTGGCAGATCTTCCACCATCACTTCATGCGGCTCGACGAGCGCCCGGAAGAAGTCCGTCCCGATACGATCCGGCGCTATGACCCGCACCGGCACGCCGCTTGCTTCAACAATTGCTGCATACCCGTCCATGGTCTCGTCGACCACTATGAGGTCAAGCCCGACGCCGGAACGGTTTGCAACCTCGAGAAACGCCCAAAATTCGTCAAGCGAGCGCACAGCACAGCAGTCCGCGCTGCGGACACGCAATTGGCCGATCAACAGGTCTTCCGTTCTCCGGGTTGCAGTCCCGACAAGGACCCGTTTACCGGCAAGATCGGCGTCGCCACCCGAGTTCCACTGCTGCAACAGTAGCCGCTCTTCCGTTTCACGAACCGGATCGAAGCAATTTTCCGCCTTCTGGAATTGCGTCCTCACCCGGAGCTTGAAACGGTTTGCAGCCATCCCGTGCTTCGGATCCACGATCTGGGTGACGTCGTCCATCAGCGTGACGAGCATAGAATTGTCTGGCGTACCGATCCTGTACTTGCGCGTGACGACGTAGAAGTGGCGGCCGTCGACACCGACAATATGCTCTTCGCATCTAAATGGTATGCCGGTTTCGAGCACACTGCGATCACTCTCGTCGATGCGCGCCGAATTTTCACCATCAACCAGATCCCACACGGTACGGCCGAGGATAGCTTCTTCCTCGAGCCCGTGAATAGCGCAGAATGCCCTGTTGACGGCGACATAGGCGAGATTGCGATCCTTGATGATCAGCGGATGGGGCAGCGTATCGAGAACCTGCTCGGTCAACGCGACCCGCACCTGGTCGGCGCGCCACTGTTCTTCCTGTTTTCGCTGATCGGAAACATCCGTCAGCGTCGAAACGTTGTATCCGTTTGGCAAACGCCGTTTACGGAAATGCACCCAGCGGTCCTTGCCGAGCCGCTCGACCATGTCGTGCTGTTCGCGCCAATGGGCGGAGATCCGCGCCGAGATCCAGTCCTCGCGATTGACCGTCTTGTGACGGTCTTCCGGCGGGATGCCATAACGGATGCCGGCGTCGAAGACCGCACCCAAAACGTCGCGCAGGCGCGCACCGGGGCGCAGGACATCGGCGCTGATTGGCAGAAAACGCTGGATCTGGCGGCTGGCGAAGACGAGGCAATCGTTCTTGTCATAGACGAACGCACCGACGCCGAGAAGGTCGCAGGCCGCGTCGAACATTCCAGATTGGATGTCTGCGTCAACGGACGCACCATCGTTCATTCGCTGCAGCCCCCGCCGCCCCTGGGATTAAAGATCCATGCTGATCGGGCAGAATGCCCTTGGACGCGAGGAAATTCAGCGGCCAGCAGCGCTGAAATCGTCCGCCGGTAGGATCCGGCTGGCTTGTGCTCATACAAGCGAGAAGCACACATTCTCAGCATTTTATTAAAGTCGAATTAAACGGCAAACGGCACGGAAATACGCCGCCACCTGAAATACCGGGAGAAGTGCGGCACAGGAACATTCGCCCTTTTCACATGGCTCCGAATCCCGGAAAATGCGGCCATGACGATACGCCAGCTCTCCGAAACCCTGATCAACCAGATCGCCGCGGGCGAAGTCATCGAGCGGCCGGCCAGTGCCGCCAAGGAACTCATCGAAAATGCCATTGATGCCGGCTCCACCCGGATCGAGATTGCGACCGCCGGCGGCGGCAAGACGCTGCTGCGCGTCACCGACAATGGCTCAGGGATGTCGCCCGACGACCTGACGCTCGCCGTCAGGCGCCACTGCACTTCCAAGATCAGCGACAGCCTCGAGGACGTCCGCACGTTGGGCTTTCGCGGGGAAGCGCTTCCGTCCATCGGATCGGTGGCCAAGCTGACGATCCAGAGCCGCACAGCCGCCGCCTCGGAGGGTTCGGAGATTTCCATCTTCGGCGGCCGGCTTGCGCCGGTGCGGCCGACACCGGCCAATCGCGGCACGGTCGTCGAAGTGCGCGACCTCTTCTTCGCGACACCCGCGCGGCTCAAATTCATGAAGAGCGAGAAAGCCGAGGCCGCTGCAATTACCGAGGTTGTGCGCCGCATGGCGATTGCCTTCCCGGCGGTCCGCTTCGTGCTTTCCGGTCCGGACCGCTCGACGCTGGAACTGCCCGCCACCGGTGACGACCGGCTCGCCCGCATCGCCCAGGTGCTGGGCAAGGACTTTCGCGACAACGCAATCGAGATCGATGCCGAGCGTGAAGGCGTACGGCTGACCGGTTTTGCCGGCGTTCCGACCTTCAACCGCGGCAACAGCCTGCAGCAGTTCGCCTTCGTCAACGGGCGGCCAGTGCAGGACAAGCTGATCTGGTCGGCGTTGCGCGGAGCCTATGCCGAGACGGTGCCGAGCGGCCGCTATCCCGTCGCCGTTCTGGACATCGCGATCGACCCGGCCCTCGTCGACGTCAACGTGCATCCGGCGAAGTCGGACGTGCGTTTTCGTGATCCCGGCCTGGTGCGCGGCCTGATCATCGGGGCGATCCGCGAGGCGCTGACGCGCGAGGGCGACCGCGCCGCCACGACTGGTGCCGCCGGACTGATGCGGGCCTTCCGCCCAGAGGCAGCCCGCCAGCAAGCATGGAGCCCATCGACATCACCCTATCGGCCGTTCGAAACACCACCAATCTCGAACGGTTTCTCGGACATGCAGCAAGCCGGCCTCGACATGGGTATCCGGCCCTCGGCGCGCGCCGAGCCGATCCCGTCCATGGTCCCGCCCGCTACCGATGCAGAACCACAACGTCATCCGCTTGGCGCCGCGCGGGCGCAAGTGCATGAGAACTATATCGTGGCGCAGACCGAGGATGGCCTTGTCATCGTCGACCAGCATGCGGCGCATGAAAGGCTCGTTTTCGAGGCAATGCGCAATGCGCTGCATTCCCGCCCCGTCCCCGCGCAAGCTCTTCTCATCCCGGAAATTGTCGACCTGCCGGAGGACGATTGCGATCGCCTCGTCGCCCATGCAGAGGCCTTCGCGAGATTGGGGCTCGGCATCGAGCGCTTTGGACCTGGCGCTGTCGCCATCCGGGAAACGCCCGCGATGCTGGGCGAGATGGATGCTGTCGGCCTTGTGCGGCAACTCGCCGACGAGCTCGCCGAATGGGACACGGCGAATGGCCTTGCAAGCCGCCTAGACTATCTCGCCGCGACCATGGCCTGCCACGGTTCGGTGCGCTCGGGCCGGCGCATGCGGCCGGAGGAAATGAATGCGCTCCTGCGCCAGATGGAAGCCACCCCTGGCTCGGGCCAGTGCAATCATGGCCGACCGACCTATATCGAACTCAAGCTTGCCGATATCGAGCGGCTGTTCGGCAGAAGCTGAAAATGCTGGCATTCGATGAAACACCGCGATATGGCACGGGAACTGCTGCCGTCCCCGAGTATCGGCAAGCAGGCGCCCGCGGAGCATGAAGGCCTCGCGACGCCCTTTCCCGGCCAGCAGACGAAGGCAACAGGAGATGCGGACGATGAACCGACTTGAAGGAAGCCGTGAGGCCAAAATCCGCTACCTCGATGGCGATTTCCAGATATTGATGCCCGGCGCCTATGTGGTCTGCGCCGTGACCGGCGAGCAGATTCCGATCGATGAACTGCGGTACTGGAGCGTCGCCCGCCAGGAGGCATACATCGATGCGGCTGCCTCGCTGGAGGGAGATAAGCGGGCGGGCGCCCTGCCAAATCAGACGCACTGATACGGCGACGCTTCTCTCCTAGGGCCGTCGCTGAGTCCCGAGCCTGCGCTTGCGGGCTGAATCCAGGGCGGCATCGATGATCTTGTCCGGCGCCCTGGGGTCGTCAAAGCGGATTTCGACCTCGATCACGCGACTCTTGCGCCGCAATTCTTCCGATCGCCCATGCCCGCCCGCAAGGCGCACGCTGTCCTTCGCAGTCGTCACGATGCCGTAGCCGTGCGCCTCGGCGTGGTCGAGAATATCCGTCACCTCGTCTTCCGTGAGATGATGGTGATCGGGAAAGCTGCGGGTGACGTAGAGCGAGGCACCGGTGCCCTCAACGGTGCGGAAGAACTTCTCGTTGTCGGCAATCCCGGACCAGGCCAGCACCGGCGTGCTGTTCAAATCCGCCACGTCGACGGTTGCAAGTCTCGCCGTATGAACGGGTTTGCCAGCCCTGGCCGCCTGCCGGATCAGCGCGTCTGCTGCGTTTCCGTCGCCGATCACCATGAGCGCCGAGGCCTGGTGCATCTGTTCGGAAAGTGGCGCGCGCACGGGACCGCTCGGGACTAGGTAGCCATTGCCGAGGCCGCGCCGAGAGTCGACGACGAGCAAAGCGTGATCGAAAACGAGCCGAGCGCTCTGGAACCCGTCGTCCATGATGATGAGGTCGACCCCCTCTTCCGCCAGTCGGCGGGCGCCCCCGACCCGGCGACGCGAGATCACGGTCAGCGCTTCGCGCGCAAGCAGGAGCGGTTCGTCGCCGACGTCACGCGCCCGATGACGCTCCGGATCGACCACGGTGATGACATCGAGTGAGCCGCCGTAGCCGCGGCTCAAAAATCCAGGGCGCAGGCCACGTGCCTTGGCCGCCCGCGCAAGCGCGATCGATGTGGGCGTCTTTCCGGCACCACCGACAGTGAAATTGCCAACGCAGATAACCGGGACTGGGATAGAAGCGCGGCGGGCGCGGCGCATGCGGGCGCCAGCGATCAATCCGTACAGCCGCGATACCGGCCACAGCGCGTAGGCGCGCCAGTCCGGCTTCGTCCACCAGAAAGGTGGAGCCTCAGAAACCATGCCTTCCCCCGATCAGTTCCGCCCTGCGACGGCAAGCCCCCGGCGCGATGTCCATGCATTGACCACAGCATACGGCCCGTCCGCTCCGGACGCTTGCCGCATTCGCACTAACAATGCCCGGAAAATCAAGGAATGCAACGGTATCAGGCTGTCGCCCGGCGCGGTGCACCATGATCCGGCAGCAAGGCCGGCAGTTCGGTGATGTCGTTGAGGCAATAGTCGGAGGCGGCGGACAGAGATTCCCGCGATCCGGTTCCCGTCAACACGGCAACCGTCAATCCGGCCCCGGCGCTGCGCCCCATGTGCAGATCGTGATTGTTGTCGCCGACGACGGCGACCTCATGCGGATCGAGCCCGGTGGCGGCGCAGAAACCCAGCACCATGCCCGGTTCCGGCTTTATGCCGAAGCCGCTGTCATAGCCGGCGACGTAGTGGAGATAGCTGTCGAAACCAAAGCGGCGCGCGGTCT
The DNA here is from genome assembly GCF_014851675.1 of Rhizobium sp. ARZ01. NCBI lineage: Bacteria > Pseudomonadati > Pseudomonadota > Alphaproteobacteria > Hyphomicrobiales > Rhizobiaceae > Rhizobium > Rhizobium sp. ARZ01. The sequence goes on along the minus strand of NZ_JACVAE010000001.1, from coordinate 221,517 downwards.
CCCGAATGGACTGTTCGTTGTCACTCGATGCGACGCCCAGCCGATAGCCCTTTTCATGGAGTGCAGCGAAAAAACCGGCCAGGTCCGTCACCGCCACGGCCATGGATGCCGATTGTGCGAAGAGGCCGTCGAACAGCACGGAAAGCTCGGTCACAGTCATCGGCGAACCGGCGGCAACCATTCCCTCGGCGATTTCGACAGTATTGCCGGCGGCAAGGAGCGTATCGGGGGCGACATGACCGGTATCCGGGTCCATCCCACCCGCAACAAGCAGCCGGCGGGCCAGCCCCTCGTCACCCTTGGCAGCGATGCGGGCGAGTTCATAATTCACCGGCACCCAGCTTTTCGCATAGTCGAGCAGTGTCCCGTCCTTGTCGAACAGGATACCGGAAATCGTGCGAGTCTTTTCCATTGCGTTCTCGATCATCATACCTCGCGCGGGTGAAGCCGCGCCTTTACCGTCAATGGATTGAGATAGGGCTCCAGACCACGGACAGTTTCGGTCAGAGCGCCGCGCATCTCCTGCAGGGTATCCTGCCCCGCCGCAATCATCTTGTGGCGCATCTCGTCGTTGATCAGGAGGTAGCCAACGCCCTTGGTCAGCATCTCCACATCTCGCACCATCTTGGCGCTGCCGCTCTTGGCCAGCCGTTGATAGCTTTCGCGGAAATTCTGCACATTCGGGCCGGAGAGAACGGCACAACCGAGCATAGCCGGCTCAAGGGGGTTCTGCCCGCCCTCGCCGCGAAGCGAACGGCCGACGAAAGCAATTTCCGTCATGCGCAGATAAAGCCCCATCTCGCCGATTGTGTCCCCCAGGAAGATATCGGTCTCCGCCGTGAGCGGATCATTGCGCGTCCGGCGCGCAACTTTCAGTCCGTTGGCGACAAGCTCTTCTTCGATCGCGTCGGCACGCTCAGGATGGCGCGGCACCACGATCGTGAGGAGCCCCAAACGTTCCCTCAACGTGGCGTGCACGGTGCCGGCTGCCAGTTCCTCTCCTTCGAACGTGGAGATCGCCGCCCAGGTCTTGCGGTCGCCGAGTTGGTTCCGGTAGGCGGAGAGACTTGCGGGATCGTAGGGCGGCGCGTCCGTATCCACCTTCAGATTGCCGGAGACGAGAACCGGCAAGGCGCCAAGGGTGCGAAAACGCTCCGCGTCCGCCTCCGACTGGGCAATGACAAGGGCGAACTTTTCGAATAACGCGTCGGCAAGTGCCGGCCGCTTCTTCCACCGTGCGAAGGAACGATCGGACATCCGCCCGTTGACGAGCACCTGTGCTATGTGGCGCGCCCCAAGTTCGAGGATCGTCATCGGCCAGATCTCGGACTCCACCATGATAGCCAGGTCCGGGCGCCAGTGGTCGAGGAAGCGACTTATCACCGGCTTCAGGTCGAGCGGCACATACTGATGAATAACGCTGTCGCCGAGCCGTTCCCGAGCCACGCGGGCCGAAGTGACGGTCCCGGTGGTGAGAACGACGTTGATCCCCCGCCTGCGAATTTCGCGGATCAGCGGCGAGACAGCATTGGTCTCCCCGACGCTTGCGGCGTGGACCCAGACGAGCGGACCGGCAGGGCGCTCGACGCTGGCGCGGCCGAAGCGTTCACGCCGACGGCCACGCTCTTCCTTGCCCTTCGCCGCCCGTATGGCCAGGTAGGGCCGCATCACCGGATAGAGGCCGAAGCCGACCCAGCGATAGGCGGACAGGGCCAGGCGCGCGAGAGCGTTGCTCATCGGCACCCACCGGCTGCGTTGATCCGTCCGAAAGACTTCATGGAGGTTCCGGTTGTTGTTTGCCCGCGGCATCAAGGTCAGCCGCAAGGCGAAAAGAAGGCGTCAGCCGTTCTCTGGATCGAGCAGCTTGTGCATATGCACGATGAAATAACGCATGTGCGCGTTGTCGACGGTCTGCTGCGCCTTAGACTTCCATGCCGCCAGGGCGCTCGCGTAGTCAGGAAAAATCCCGACAACGTCGAGATTGTCGAGGTCACGAAACTGCACATCCTTCAGCGTCGCCAATTCGCCGCCGAAGACGAGATGCAGGCGCTGTTTGCTGTCGCCGGTCTCTGTCATGGTGTTCTCTTCAATTGTGATATTTTTCACATCGGATTTGGGACATCCGCGCGAAAAGGTCAATGGTCGGCGAGGTCGCACGAGGCGCTTATCAACCTTCCGAGCCATGAATTACCCGCCGCGCACAGGACATCGTGGCGGACTTCTGGCCGATTGTAGGTGAGTGCGGCACCGTCCAGCGCCACAAGCGCGCCGCCGGCATTGGTGAGAATGAGATCGGCAGCAGCGAGATCCCAGTCGTGCGAGTTGACCTTGACCAACGTGCCGTCGATCCGGCCGTCCGCCACCATTGCCAGACGATAGGCAAGCGACGGAACGTGCGGAATGCGCTGGATCACACCGAGCGTTGCGCGGTCCAGACGAGCAACCATGTCCTCCGCGCCGGCCAGCCGCAAGGGCCCTCCTTCGCCGGGCTCTGACACGCGCACGCGCTTGCCATTCCTCAAGGCCGGTCCACCGAGCCTCGAAGCAAAAGCCTCATTCAACGCGGGCGCCACAAGCACGCCAGCGACGGGATGCCCTTGATGGACCACGGCGGCACTGACGCACCACAGGTCCCTGCCGGTGATGAAGGCGCGCGTGCCGTCTATAGGATCGACGACAAACAACGTATCGCAGGAAAGGCGGGCCGGATCGTCGTCGGTCTCCTCCGACAGCCAACCGTAGTTCGGACGTGCCGCAAGCAACGTCGATTTCAGGATGTCGTTGGCGGCAATATCCGCCTCGCTGACGGGCGAACGTCCTTCGTTCTTCCACCAGACCTCAGGCTCTTTGCGGAAAAATTCCATCGCCCGGGCGCCCGCCGCCTGCGCGGCCTGGAGCAACAGATCGAGATCATCCTCCCATTCAGACTTACTCTCGATCGGCATGTGCGCTCCAGTTTCCTTGATCGGGCCTGCGTACTCATTTACCTGCGAGCGTCATGCCCTCGATTGCGAGCGTCGGCGCTGCCACACCGAACTTCCGGTCGATGTCGTTGGCAGGCGTCATCCGCATGAACATGTCGGTCAGGTTGGACGCGATCGTCACCTCGGAAACCGGAAAAGTAAGCTCGCCGTTCTCGATCCAGAAGCCGGAGGCACCGCGGCTGTATTCGCCGGTCACCATGTTGACGCCGTGCCCGATGAGTTCGTTCACGTAGAAGCCGTTGCCGACCGAGCGGATGAGATCCTCCGGCGAGATATCGCCCGGCTCGAGTGCCAGGTTCGTCGATGCCGGACTGACGGCGGTGCCGCCGCGCACGCCACGGCCGTTCGTATGAAGGCCCAGTTCGCGCGCGGTGGAAGTCGACAGGAACCAGTGGTTCAGAACACCATCCTCGATCATGACGAGGCGCTCGCCTGTCACCCCTTCGCCATCGAACGGGCGTGAGGAAGATCCGCGGACGACCAGCGGATCATCGGTGACAGAAAGACCGGTCTTGAGAACCTGCTTGCCCATCTTGTCGCGCAGGAAGCTTGTCTTGCGCGCCACGGAGGCGCCATTGATGGCGCCGGCGATATGGCCGGCCATGCCGCGCGCCATGCGCGGGTCGAAGACGACCGTGAGGTTCTTGGCCGTCGGCACCTGCCGCGGGTTGATGCGCTTGACCGCACGCTCGCCTGCCGTGCGGCCGATGTCGACAGCGTCACGCAGATCGGCGAAATAGAGACGGCTGTCGAAATCGTAGTCCCGCTCCATCTTGGTGCCCTCGCCCGCAATCACGCTGACGGAGCGGCCGAAGCGGCTCGCCGAATAGGCGCCGGAGAACCCGTGCGAGGTGGCAAGCACGAGACCGCCCATGCCGGCTGAAGCGCCAGATCCGCCGGAGTTTGTCACGCCAGAGACGTCGAGAGCGGCCGCTTCCATCGCAAGTGCGGCCTCGGCAAGGCTGTCCGAAGAGACGTCCGTCAAGTCGAATAGCTCAAGGTCCGGCCAGGTTTTTGCGAGGTCGGCCGGATCGGCGAGTGAAGCGAAGGGATCCTCGGGCGAGGCCTTGGCCATCGCGACAGCTCGCTCGGCTAGAAGCTGGAGATCGAAGCCCGGATTGGCCGAAACGCTCGCCACACGCTTGCCAATGAAGACGCGCAGGGAGAAATCATCGCTCTCCGAGGCTTCCGTTCCCTCGACTTTGCCGAGCCGCACAGTGACGGACCGCGAGCGGCCGCGCACGACCACCGCATCGGCTGCTTCGGCGCCTGCTCTCATTGCACGGTCGATAAGCTCGCCGGCGCGGGCGAGAAGGCTTTCGGAATCGATTGTCTCGGACATGATTTGGCCTTTCATTCCTGCCCCATTTATTGTGCAGTGGCAGAGGCATCAAGGGTCGAGCCTGTGATTCTTGGCCAGCACCGATCTTACATGTCGAAGGACCCCAACGCGCATGGCAAACACGCATGCCCTGTTCGCAGAAGCATTGCTCCTCCTCGGAGGGGCGGTACTGGCTGCACCGATTTTCAAGAAGCTCGGGCTCGGGACCATTCTCGGCTATCTCGCTGCGGGCATCGTGATCGGCCCGATCCTGCATTACATCCACGACGGCGAGGAGATCCTGGGGGTTGCCGAACTTGGCATCGTCTTCCTGCTCTTCCTCATCGGGCTGGAACTGCAACCGTCGCGTCTGTGGCAGATGCGCCGGGAGATCTTCGGCCTCGGCACTGCGCAGGTCGTGGCGAGCGGATTGGCGCTGACGGCCCTTGTCCTTGTGATGGGCGTGGAGGAATGGCAGGCGGCGCTGATCATCGGCTTCGGGCTTGCGCTGTCCTCGACCGCCTTCGCACTGCAGATCCTGGACGAGAAAGGCGATACCAACACCCGCTATGGGCAGCGTTCCTTCTCGCTGCTGCTGTTCCAGGATCTCGCCATCGTTCCGCTCCTTGCCCTGATCCCGCTCCTGGCGAAACAGACGCCGGAGGACACGACCACTGCGCTTCAGGACTTCATCATCGCAATCGCGGCCATTTCCGCCATGTTGGTGATCGGACGTTACGTTCTCAACCCACTCTTCCAGGTGATCGCCCGCACTGGTGCGCGTGAGGCGATGATTGCAGCCGCCCTGTTCGTCGTTCTCGGCTCGGCGACGCTTTTGCAGTTCGCCGGGCTCTCGATGGCCATGGGCGCTTTCCTCGCCGGCGTGCTACTTTCGGAGTCATCTTACCGACACGAACTCGAGGCCGACATCGAACCCTTCCGCGGTATCCTGCTCGCACTCTTCTTCATGGCAGTCGGCCTGTCGCTCGACCTCGACGTGGTGTTCCGCAACTACCAGATCATCCTCGTGGCAGTGCCGGCGCTAATGCTGGTCAAGGCGATCGTGATCTATCTGATCTGCCGCATGGGGCGCTCGCCACACAACGATGCGGTGCGCGTGGCGTTGCTTTTGCTGCAGGGCGGAGAATTCGGCTTCGTGCTTTTCACCGCTGCCGCCGCGGCTGGTATCTTCTCTTCCGCCGTCGCTTCACTGCTGGTGGTGATCGTCACCGTTTCTATGGCACTCACACCGCTCGCCTCACTGCTGGCCGGACTACTGATCCGCGAGGACAGCCGGGAAGAGATTGCGGAGGATTTCGAAGGTGCGGGCTCCGACGTGCTGATGATCGGCTTCTCCCGTTTCGGGCAGATCGCCGCGCAGATTCTTCTCGCCGGCGGGCGTGACGTGACCGTCATCGACTTTTCCGCCGACCGCGTCCGGCAGGCGGCGAGCTTCGGCTTTCGCATCTACTTCGGTGACGGAACACGCAAGGAGGTGCTGCGCGCGGCCGGCATCGAGCGAGCCAAGATCGTCGCCGTCTGCACCCACAAGGCCGAGATCACCGACCGGATCGTCGACCTGGTCCAGTCCGACTACCCGAATGCCCGCGTGTTCGTTCGTTCCTACGACCGCATCCATACACTGGCACTGCGGGCCCGCGGCGTGGATGTCGAAGTGCGCGAGACCTTCGAATCCGGTCTGCTCTTCGGCCGCAAGACCCTGGAAGAGCTCGGCGTGAGCGACGACGAGGCGCTGGCGATCAGCGACGACATCCGCCGCCGCGACGAAGAGCGCCTGATCCTGCAAGCAGCCGAAGGGCTGACCGCTGGCCGGCACATGCTGCATTCCCGTCCGGTAAGACCGGAACCGCTGATCAAGCCGAAGCATACCGAGCAGGTGCCAGACGACGACGAGGAGGACATCCCCGTCATGGCTAGGTCGGCGGCTGACTAAGCTGCCCGCTAAACCCGCCCGACGGTCGTGCGAGCCGCTTGTCCAGCGCACGCTTGAGATCGTCTCGCACACCTGCGGAATGATCGAGGATCTCCTTCGCCCTGACGAAGTCGAGAACCCGGAACCGGCCGACTTCCGGCTGGAGAAATATGTCGGGCTGGCACTGTTTCAGCTTGAGCGCGATCATTGAGCGCATCGTCAACTGACTGGCGCCGTAGAGGCTGTCGATGCTGTTGGGAATTGCACGCTCATCGCCGGTAGGCTTGCCGACGACATCGACGCCGATGGTGATGTCTGCCGTACCCACGAGGTGGTCGAACGGCACGGGATTCCAGAGCCCGCCATCGATGAGAATGCGCCCACCGATCCGCACGGGCAGAAACACGGCTGGAAGCGCGGCCGAGGCGGCGAGCGCCGGAAACAGGGAGCCGCTCTCCTGCACGCGTTCGCACTGTTCGTAAAAATCTGCCGTGATGACCTTCAGCGGGATCTGCAGTTCCTCGAAACGCTCGGGCATCTGCGGATGCAGAAAGGCGCGCAGGAGGCGTTCAAGATTGAACTGACCGATGCGAAGCCCGCCGGACCAGGCATCCGCAAGTGTCGCGGGCCGCAGGCCCCAAATGCGGGCGAGCGCCTCTGTGGGACGACCGACTGCGGCGAGTGTATGACCGCGAATTTCCTTGCCGCTAAGGCCTGCCGCCATCGCCGCGCCCATGATCGCGCCGATCGATGACCCGGCGATGAGTTTTGGCCGAATGCCGAACTCGTCGAGGACTTCGATCACATGGATATGCGCAAGCCCCCGTGCGCCGCCGCCGCCGAGGGCGAGCGAAACCGTCGGCGTCGAGTGCACTGCGGCGCTCTTTGCGGCATCCGGGTTGGGGGCATCGGCCAGCATCGAACCTCCTCTGCCCGCAGGGTCTCAGGCGGGCGTATACCGGTAGAAATGCATTCGCGTATCGCCGAACGCACGAACCTCCAAGGGCTCGTAGCCACCGACGGCCGCGGGCGTCACATCGGCGCGCTCTTCCAGAATGGCAAGGGCGCCCGGCACAAGCCAGCCGCCTTTTGCCGCCGCGTCAAGGGCCTTCTCTCCGAGACCACGGCTGTAAGGCGGATCGGCGAACAGCAGGTCGAACGGCTCCATAGTTCCGACCCCGCCAAGCGACGTGGCATCGCGCCGAAAGATCTTCGCCCGGCCCTGCAGGCCGAACGCCTCGATGTTCGTGTGGATCAGGCCGCGGCCTTCCACGCCCTGCTCAACGAAGAGTGCGGCGCGGGCGCCGCGGGAGACCGCTTCAAGACCGACGGCGCCGGTCCCGGCGAACAGATCGAGGACCCGCGCTCCCTCAAGGTGATCCGGGTAGGCATGCGCCAGAATGTTGAACAGGCTTTCGCGCGTGCGGTCCGTGGTCGGCCGTATGTCATCGCCTTTCGGCGTAGCGAGCGCACGGCCCCGCAATGTTCCCCCGACAATCCGCACAGCGCGTCAGTTCCCTCGTCCGCGCGGCTTGCCGCCGGCGGGGCGACCGCCACCCGGCTTGCCTGCGGGCCTGCCGCCACCAGGCTTTCCACCCGGGCGGCCACCTGCCGACTTGCCGAAAGACGGCTTTCCACCAAAGGATTTCCCGCCCGGCTTGCCACCGAACGCACGTTCTCCACCCCGACCGCCGGAAGGCTTGTCACCGAAAGAACGTTCCCCGCCTCGGCCACCAGAAGGCCTGTCACCGAAAGAGCGCTCGCCCCTGTCGTTTTCACGCCCGCGGAAAGGTCTGTCTTCGCGCTTGCCGAACGGCTTGTCGCCGCTCCGCTCGCCGAAGGGCTTGCCGCGCGGCTTGCGGTCGTCGCGCCCGGGGCGATCACCGAAATCGCGCGGTGCACGCTCGTCTCCGGATCGCGAGCGGCCGAAGCCACCGCCGCGATCGTCACGCGACTGCGCTTCCGGTTCGCTGGCGCGGATCCATTCGCCGCCTTCATCCCCGGCGCCGAGAACACGCGGACCGCGCGCGCCACGGTTGCTGTCTCGGTTGCGGTCGCGATCGCCGCGTTCCTCGAAACGGCCGCCGGGCTTTTTCCGGTCGGGATCGAATTTATGCGTCGACTTCGTCGCCTCGCCATCCCGGGTCCGGCCATAGCGCTTGGTCTTTGGAGCGCCTTCCGGCCGGTCACGCGGCGTGCGCTTCACGGCTTCCTCACCCTCGGCCGCCTTCTGACCCTTCTCCGCCACGGGGCGTGCGCCGGGTGCCATCCAGACGTTGGATTTGCGCGCGCGATGACCCGGCTCACGCTTCGGCCGGTCGTCAAAGCGGTCATCGTCGCGGTCACGTCCGCGATGCTCGCCCCGCTTGTCTCCAAACCGGTCGTCCCGCTTCGTATCAAGGCGCGCCCGCGCCTTCTCGCGGCGATCGCCGTCCTTTTCCCGGAATGACGAAGGCCCGCGCTCCTCGCGGCCACCCTTCTGGGCGCGCGTGAGGGCTTCTTCCTTGTCGTCGTGCTGCTGATCGAACAGAGGCGCCTCGAAATTCGCCTTGGCTTCCTCGATCAGCCGCGGACCGAGCTGGTCGCGCAGCGTGCGGCCACGGATTTCCTGTGCGTGCCCTTCCGGCAGGTCGCCGAGCTGGAACGGGCCGTAGGAAATACGGATCAGGCGGTTGACCTCCAGACCAAGCGCGCCGAGCACGTTCTTGATCTCGCGGTTCTTGCCTTCGCGAAGACCCATTGTGATCCAGACGTTCGAGCCCTGCACCTTGTCGAGCGTCGCTTCGATGCCGCCGTAGAGAACGCCGTCGACGGCAATGCCGTCCTTCAGGCCGTCGAGTGCTTCCTGTTCGATCTTGCCATGGGCGCGCACGCGGTAGCGGCGCAGCCAGCCGGTCGTCGGCAGCTCGAGAACGCGCGCAAGGCCGCCGTCATTGGTCAGAAGGAGAATGCCCTCCGTGTTGATATCGAGCCGGCCGATGGACATCACCCGCGGCAGGTCCGCCGGCAGGTGCTCGAACACGGTCGGGCGGCCTTCAGGATCGGAGTTCGTCGTCACCAGGCCAGCGGGCTTGTGATAGAGCCACAGGCGCGTGCGCTCGATGCCGCGGATCGGCACGCCATCCACCTCGATATGGTCCGCGAAGGTGACGTTGACGACCGGCGTGTCGAGCACGGCGCCGTTCAGGCTGACCCTTCCCTCCATGATCATGCGCTCTATATCGCGGCGCGAGGCCACGCCTGCGCGCGCAAGCAGCTTGGAAATGCGCTCCGGTTCCTGTCCTGCGGAATGGCCGGATGCGGCAGCGGGGGCGCTCGACTTGGCCTTCTTTCCGAAGTCGCGTTCGGTGTCCTTCCGCGGTCCTTGCGATTTTGCGGGACCGCGTTCGGATTTTGTGAAGCCGCCCGCCTTCGCGCCCGCGCCAAACGGCTTCTTGCCGGCAGGCTTGCCAGCGCCGTCACGGGGCTTGCGATCGCGGTCGAAGGGCTTTGCGCCCGGCCGTTTTGGCTTGTCTCTGGATATCATATGTTGTTTGCCTAGCGTTTTGGCGTGTCGTATCAGGTCAGGCGACCGGGGTTAAGAGAAATTGTGAGCGACATGACGAATAGGTTCATGGATCAGGCGTTGGCCGAAGCCCGCAAGGCGGCGAAACGCGGCGAAGTGCCGATCGGCGCCGTTCTCGTCCATGACGGCAAGATCATCGCCCGCGCCGGCAACCGTACCCGCACCGATCGCGACGTGACAGCGCACGCGGAGATCCTGGTCATCCGCGAAGCGGCCGAAGTTCTTGGCAACGAACGCCTCAACGATGCCGATCTCTATGTCACGCTGGAACCCTGCACGATGTGCGCCGCCGCCATCTCCTTCGCCAGGCTGCGGCGGCTCTACTATGGCGCTGAGGATCCCAAGGGCGGGGGCGTCGACAATGGCGTGCGCTTTTACGCTCAACCCACCTGCCACCACACGCCTGACGTCTATTCGGGTCTGCAGGAAAGCGAGGCGGCAGAGATACTCAGGCAGTTTTTCCGGGATCGACGCGAAGGCGACTGAATTCAGGCAGCCCTGGTCGATGCGGATACCTCGCGCCCGTCCATCACGATGCAGTTTCGGCCCGCGGATTTCGCGCGATAAAGATCTGCATCCGCCCGACGAAACAACTCCATTGGATCGAATGGGCCGTCGCTGATTGCGATTCCGATGCTGATGCTCAACGGGACCGGCCTTCCGTCGGCCAAGAGGCCGCTTACCAGTACGGAACGGCGGATGCGCTCGGCTACCTGAATGGCGCTTGTGCGATCCGCGCCCTGCAGAAAAGCCACGAACTCTTCCCCGCCAATCCTCGCCCATGGAGCGTTTTCTCCCAGGGTTTTGGTCATGACGGCACCGATCCTCCTCAGCGTTTCGTCGCCAACCAGGTGGCCGAAGGCATCGTTGATCTTCTTGAAGTGATCTGCGTCGGCGATCAACAGCGCAACCGGCCCTGCATTGGATCCTTTCGCTTCGAAGTTTGCGAAGAATGCCTCACGGTTGAGGCCGCCAGTCAGGGAATCCGTTCGTGCCTTTTGTTCAAGATCGGCATGCAGGCGTTTCAGCGTCAGATGCGCCTCCTCCAGTTCGCCATGCATGCGGGCCAAATCCTCGTGCTGCCGCGCAATGGTTTCCTTCTGGTGGAATTGGTAGGTGCTGGCAGGGCCGCCGATGAGCAACGGACACAGCACACTCATCCAGAAGCCCGGTCCGTCCGGGTGGCCACCCAGTATCGGCACCAACAACAGGACGATGCAAACGGAAACAACGACGGAGGCTCCCGTCGCGACTGCAGCCTTCATGGCCGTTTTTCTGCTGATACCCAACATGCGGCGGAAGCTATCCCTGCCGGGTTAAGAAGATATGAGATGTGAAGTGAAATTTGCAACTTTCACAACGCGGGCGTGTCAACCGGCCGCGAATGCCTTGAGTTTTTCGCCTGCCAGGCGGTAACGTACCCATTCGGTCTGCGGCTCGGCGTCGATCGCGTCATAGACGCGGATCGCCGGTTCGTTCCAGTCGAGCACGCTCCATTCGAAGCGGCCACATCCCTCGGCCACGGCGACCTGTGCCAGATGCCGCAGGAGCTTGCGCCCGACTCCGCCACCGCGATGGCCAGGTGTCACGTAGAGGTCTTCGAGATAGAGCCCCTTACGGGCCTGCCAGGTGGAATAGTTGTAGAACCAGATGGCGAAGCCGGCCGGAACCCCCATCTCAGTCTCGCAGATCACCGCGCGCGTCACCGACTTCGGTCCGAACATCGTCTCCGTCAGGGTCTCGACCGTCGCCTCGACCTCATGTCCCGCCTTTTCGTAGACGGCGAGCTCCGTGATGAAGCGCAGGATGACTGGCGCGTCGGACGCAGTCGCGTTGCGGATTCTGTAGTTCATCGCTTCTTGCTCGAAAATAAAAAGGCCGTTGTGCGGCAACCCGACAACGGCACTTCGCTGGAACATTGCGCAAGGGCGTCGCCCTTGCGCTGCAGACATCAGAACGGCCACCACGTCTTCGAGCCGCCGTTGGCCATTTTGGCCTCCTTCAGACGCCGGCGCTCCTTCTTCTTTTCCGGCTCGCCGAGGTCCGCGGCCGCCTCTTCGGGAAGCTTGCGATAGTCGAGCGGCGGATCGCTAAGGTAGCGACGCTTGTCGGAATAGAGGCCCTGCTGCAGCCTGCGCGCCTCACGATACTGCTCCGTCTGCTCCTTTGTCGAGAGCTGGCGCATCGTGTTGTTCTGCGTCTGCAGCGGAGAATTGTAGCCGATCTTGCGCTCGTTCTCGGTTGCCTCGGCCTTGAGACGGTCACGCATATCCTCGGGGTTTTCCACCCACTGCGGATTGTCCGTCGTAGAGGCGAGCGACTTCTGCGGCGTCACGAGCTGCCCCTGCTCCTTGGGCACCACGAGGCCGCCGCGCGGCGCGTAGGCGATCTTCTTGTCGCTGCTGTTCGGCGCCCTGAGCATGACCGAGTTGCCGATGTCGTCCATCAGCTGCTCGCCGCTCGTCTTGTCGGTTCCGTAAGTCGGGCCGCCGATGCAGCCGGAAAGCACAGCGCATGCGCCAAGCAGTGCCGCTACGCTGGCGCCCAGTCGAATTCCTCGCGTCATTCCCATGCAAACCCTTCCCAGCAGAGCCGGTGAATCACGTCGACCATGTTTGTCGGATGCCGTGCGTTGGCCGAGAAATCCGACGATTTTCAGGCAGCAATACCGGATGAAGCACAAATGTGCAATTCATCCGGTAACTTAGATGCCTTGTTCACAACCTTTCGTGATCACACCGCTCAAGCGGCGGCGCGAAAGCCGATCTCGCGAAGGGCTGCCGCATCGCGAGTGGAAACGTCCGGATAGTCCGGATCCGAGCCGACATCGGTGGTGATCCGCCAGGACCGGGCGCACTTCTTACCTTCTGCAAGCTTAGGCTCGACGGCGACGCCTGCGACTTCAGCAAGGCGGAAGGCCTCGGCCGGCCCCTCACCCGCGACGAGCGTGATCGCCGAGGTGATGCAGATCTCGGCGAAATCCTCGCCCTCCAGTGCCGCCATCAATTCCGTATCGGCGATGTAGACGACCGGAGCGGCTTCCAAGGACGAACCGATCCGCTTCTCACGGCGCTCGATCTCCAGCGCGCCGGTGACGACGGTGCGGACCGTGCGGATCTTCTCCCACTTGGATTCGAGCGCGTCGTTCTTCCACTCCGCCGGGATCTGCGGGAATTGCTCGAGGTGAACCGAAACCGCATCGGGCTTGTGCGACAGCCAGGCTTCCTCGGTCGTGAACGGCAGCATCGGCGCAAGCCACAAGACGAGGCAGTCGAACAGCTTGCGGATGACCGCAAGTGCTGCGCGGCGGCGCAGGCTGGAGGGTGCGTCGCAATAGAGCGCGTCCTTGCGGACATCGAAGTAGAAGGCCGACAGCTCGACGTTGGAGAAGTCGATCAGCGCGCGGGCGATCTTCTTGAAGTCGAAGGCGTCGTATCCCTCGCGCACGAGCTTATCCAGCTCGGCGAGGCGATGCAGCATCAGCTTTTCCAGCTCCGGCATGTCGGCATAGGCGATCTCCTCACCCTTGTCGTGCGCTAGCGTGCCGAGCATCCAGCGGATAGTGTTGCGCAGCTTCCGGTAGGCGTCGATGTTGGTCTGAATGATCGTCTTGCCGAGGCGCTGGTCTTCCCAGTAGTCCGTCGTCATGACCCAGAGACGCAGGATATCGGCGCCGGCGTCCTTCATGACGTCCTGCGGCGAGACGACGTTGCCCTTGGACTTCGACATCTTCTCGCCCTTCTCGTCCATCGTGAACCCGTGGGTGACAACGGCGTTATAGGGCGCGCGGCCGCGCGTCGCGCAGCTTTCGAGCAGCGAGGAATGGAACCAGCCGCGGTGCTGGTCTGAGCCTTCGAGATAGACGTCGGCCGGCCACTTCAGGTCCGGGCGGTCTTCGAGCGTGAAAGTGTGGGTCGAGCCCGAGTCGAACCAGACGTCGAGAATGTCCATGACCTGCGTCCACTTGGCGTGGTCGTGGTCATTGCCGAGGAAGCGCTCCTTGGCGCCGTCGGCGAACCAGGCATCGGCGCCTTCCTTCTCGAAGGACTCGAGGATACGGGCATTGACCGCCTCATCGAGCAGTACGTTGCCGTCGTCGTCAGCGAAGATGGCGATCGGCACGCCCCACGCTCTTTGACGGGAAAGCACCCAGTCCGGGCGGGCTTCGATCATGGCGCGCAGACGGTTCTGGCCGGCGGCTGGCACGAAGCGGGTGGCATCGATCGCCGACAGCGAGCGCGAGCGCAGCGTCGTGCCATCGCCGAGTTCCTTGTCCATGTAAACGAACCACTGCGGCGTGTTGCGGAAGATCACCGGCTTCTTCGAACGCCAGGAATGCGGATAGGAGTGCTTCAGGCGGCCGCGGGCGAAGAGCGCGTGACGGGCGATCAGCGCCTTGATGACGCGGTCGTTGGCGTCGCCCTTCTTGCCCTTGTCGTCGATGACGCGGCCGGCACCGCCCTCCGCATCCGGGCCGAAGCCGGGCGCGTCGGAGGTGAAGTAGCCGGCGTCGTCGACGGTGAAGGGGATGGCCGAGGAGATGCCACGCGCTTCGAGCGCGCGGGCAGAATCCATCCAGGCGTCAAAGTCCTCGCGGCCGTGGCCGGGGGCGGTGTGGACGAAACCCGTGCCGGCGTCGTCGGTGACGTGGTCGCCGTCAAGCAGCGGCACCTTGAAGTCGTAGCCGCCGCCGAGACCGTGCAGCGGATGGGCGCAGGTGATCGCGGCGAGCTCATCGGCCTCAATGTCGCGGACGAAGTTGAAGGTCAGCTTGGCCTTGGCGGCGGACTCGTCCGCAAGCCGCTTGGCGAAAATCAGCTTTTCGCCCGGCTGCGGGCCGAAATCGTTCTCGGCGGTCGCCACTTCATAGAGGCCGTAGGCGTAGCGTGAGGAAAACGCGACCGCGCGGTTGCCGGGGATCGTCCACGGGGTCGTCGTCCAGATGACGACGAAGGTGCCGGCAAGCGCGTCCGGGCCTTCCTTGACCGGGAATTTCACCCAGATCATGTCGCTCTCGACGTCAGCATACTCGACTTCCGCCTCGGCCAGCGCCGTGCGCTCGACGACTGACCACATGATCGGCTTGGAGCCGCGGTAGAGCTGGCCGCTTTTCGCGATCTTCATCAGTTCGCCGGCGATGCGGGCTTCCGCATGGAAATTCATCGTCGTGTAGGGGTTTTCGAAGTCGCCTTCGATACCGAGACGCTTGAACTCCTCGGTCTGCACTTTGATCCAGCCGGTAGCGAAGTCGCGGCATTCCTGGCGGAACTCGTTGACAGGAACCTCGTCCTTGTTCTTGCCCTTCTCGCGGTATTTCTCCTCGATCTTCCATTCGATCGGAAGGCCGTGGCAGTCCCAGCCGGGCACGTAGTTGGCGTCATAGCCGCGCATCTGGAACGAGCGGTTGATGACGTCCTTGAGGATCTTGTTCAGCGCGTGGCCGATATGGATGTTGCCGTTGGCATAGGGCGGGCCGTCGTGCAGGACGAACTTCTCGCGGCCGGCGGCAGAGGCGCGCAGCTTCTTGTAGAGATCCATCTTCTGCCAGCGGGCCACCGTTTCCGGCTCCTTCTGCGGCAGGCCGGCACGCATCGGGAAATCCGTCTGCGGCAGGTAGAGGGTGGAGGAATAGTCGATCTTCTCAGCGGTATCGGTCATGGCTTGGCTATCGCTTCATCGCGCGAACTGTCGCGCTACAGGTGGGAATCTGTCTGTCGGTGACGGCGGGGGCGTTGTTCGAAACGCCCGAAATCCCGGACCTTCCGGCCTCGCTCAGAGCGCGCGGAAGGCCGGGCCACTAATTCGCAGATCGATGGTCAGCCGGTAGAACATCATGACGCGCGGTATTACGGCGTTTTGGCGCGATTGAAAAGGTGCGGAGACGCAGCCCGCACGTTTTCTTCTTCAGCAACAGAGCAGCCGGTCGATTTCGCCGAGGGGGCGCACATCTGAAAGGAGTGCCCGCGCCTCCTCCTCGTCGCGCTTCATCTGCACGACCAGCGCGTCGAGTCCGTCGAATTTCAGTTCGTCGCGCAGGTGCTCGAAGAAGGACACCGTGCAGGTTTCGCCATAGAGATCGCCGGAAAAATCGAAGACGAAGGTCTCAAGCAGCGGCGCACCGTTGCTGTCGACGGTCGGCCGACGGCCGTAGCTTGCGACGCCGTCGAAGAGTGTCCCGTCGGCGCGGCGGAAGCGGACCGCGTAAATACCGGTTCGCAGTTCCACCTCTGGCGGAAGCTGCATATTGGCGGTGGGGAAACCGAGCGTGCGACCAAGCTTCTTGCCGCCGATCACCTCGGCTTCCACCGTGTAGTGATAGCCGAGCAGGCCCGCGGCTTCAGGCACGCAGCCTTTCGCAAGCAGTTCGCGAATGCGGCTCGACGAGATCACCTCGGCGCTCTCGTCACGGAAGGCATCCACCAGGGTCACGCCGAAGCCGTTTTCCTCACCGGCTGCCATCAGGAAGGCCGGTCCACCTTCTCTGCCCTTGCCGAAATGAAAATCGAAGCCGGTGACGACATGGCTTGCGTGCAGCCACTCCATCAACACCTGGCGGACGAAATCCGCTGCCGCCGTCTGCGAGAACTGCCGGTTGAAGGGATATTCGATCACTGCCGAAAACCCCATGCCCTCGAGGATTTTCGCCTTCAATGACGCAGGCGTCAGGCGGAAGACCGGCTGATCGGGGCGGAAGACCGTGCGGGGATGCGGCTCAAAGGTGAGGACCAGCGCCGGCACGCCTCGCGCTTTGGCGATATCCAGCGCCCGCTGCAAAACCGACTGATGCCCCCGATGAACGCCATCGAAATTGCCGATCGCGATCACGCCGCCGCGAAGACGCTCGGGCAGCGGCTCCTTCGTTTCGTTGCGATGGAATACGGTCATGTGCCCTCGTCCGTTGAAATCACTGCAATCGCGGCATCCACCATTTCGGCGCCGCCTTCTCGCGCGCCAGAAACGCTTCCAGCTTCGCCTCGTCGGTCTTGCCGTCCTTGACATATTCCTTGGCGTGAATGCCGCCGGAAATATAGAGCACATCGAGGCCGAAGGCTTCGGCGCCGCGCACGTCGGTCGGCATGCCGTCGCCGATGGCAATCACGCGTGAAAGATCGAACCCGTCCCGCACCTCGCGTGCCTCCTCGAGCGACTTCTCATAGATCGGCCGATGCGGCTTGCCGGCGATCAGCGTCGTTCCACCCAGGTCTGTGTAGAGCTTGGCGAGCGCGCCGGCGCACGGGATCAGCCGATGGCCGCGTTCCACGACCAGATCGGGATTGGCGCAGATGAAGGGCAGATGGCGGGCCGCGAGCTTTTCCAGCTCCGCGCGATAGTCCTCCGCCGTTTCCTTTTCGTCATTGCGCAGGCCCGCGCAGACGACGATGCCAGCTTCCTCCGCCGAAACGGCCTCGACGCCAAGGCCGTCCAGCAACGCCTCGTCCTTGCGCGCACCGATGAAGTAGATCTTCTCCGGGCCGGCGGTGATCAACGAGCGGGTCACGTCGCCGGAGGTCACGATGCGGTCATAGGCCTCATCCAGAACGCCAAGGCCGCGGATCTGCACTTTTACACCGGGGCGCGGGCGCGGCGAATTGGTGATCAGCACAACCGTCAGGCCGGCGGCGCGCGCTTCTGCCAGCGCCTCGGAAGCCTGCGCGAAGGCCTCGACACCGTTGTGCAGTACGCCCCATACGTCGCAGAGCACGACGTCGTACTGATCAGCGATCTCGCGAAAGGATTGAATACACTTGGCCATGCTGGTTCCCCGATCCTGAAGAGCCCGGCTGACATCGCAAAGCCGGACCGAGAAAACAAGGGCCAAATGGCAATTTTGCCGTTCACCGGCTCAAATGAGCGCGTTCAGGGCGAACCCCGCCACCGCACAGACAAGGAGCGTGTAGACGATCCCAAGGCGCAAGCGGAACAGCATGAGGGCTGCAGCGGCGGTCAGCAGGAGAGAAAGGGGATCGAGAGAGGCCGGTTCCGGCAGCGCCATCGAGACCGGGCCGATCCGAAGGGTACCCACCTCCCGGAAGAGAACGTGCAGGCCGAACCAGACGGCGAGATTGAGGATGACGCCGACGACGGCCGCCGAGATCGCCGCAAGCGCGCCGGACAGGGCTGCGTTGGCGCGCAGACGCTCGACATAGGGCGCACCGAGGAAAATCCAGAGGAAACAGGGAACGAAGGTCACCCAGGTGGTGAGGAACGCGCCGAGCAGGCCGGCCACGAGCGGATCCAGACCTGCCGTATCCCGGAACGCGGCGAGAAACCCGACGAAGGATAGGACGAGGACCAGCGGCCCCGGTGTCGTTTCGGCGAGCGCCAGCCCGTCCACCATCTCTCCCGGCTTCAGCCAGTGATAGGTCTCGACCGCCTGCTGGGCGACATAGGCGAGCACCGCATAGGCACCGCCGAAAGTGACGACCGCCATCTTGGAGAAGAAGATGCCGATGTCGGCAAATGCACCCGGCCCCTCGGGGAGCAGCGGCAGAAGCGCAAAGGGCGCCGCCCAGAGAGCGGCGCCCACGACGGTGACGCCGAGTGTTGCGCCAGGCCCCCGCCGCCTGTCAGCAAAGGTCTCACCGACCACCGAGGGTTTGTCTGGTGCATGCGCCTTGTGGCCAGCCGGCGGCTGCAAAAGCCCCGGCGACCTACGCGCGACAAGATAGCCTGCAATGCCCGCCGCCGCGATGACCAGCGGAAACGGCAATGCGAAGAAGAACAGACCCATGAAGGCGAGTGCTGCCAGAAGGCGTGCGAACGGCGTCTTGAGTGCGCGACCGGCAACCCGCACCAGCGCCTCGAGGACGATCGCCAGAACTGCGGCCTTCAAGCCGAAGAAGAGATTTTGCAGCCAGTCGGTCCGCTGAAAAAGAGCGTAGGCCGCCGACAGCGCGCAGATGACGAGGAAGCCCGGCAGCACGAACAGCGTTCCGGCCACGATGCCGCCGCGCGTGCCGTGCAGGAGCCAGCCGACGTAGGTGGCAAGCTGCTGGGCCTCTGGCCCCGGCAGCAGCATGCAGTAGTTCAGTGCATGCAGGAACCGGCTCTCCGAGATCCAGCGGCGCTCGTCGACGAGTTCCTTGTGCATCAGCGCGATCTGGCCGGCCGGACCGCCGAAACTCAAAAGACCGATCTTCGCCCAAACGCGGAGCGCCTCGCGAAAGGAGGGATGCGGCGGCGCCGACAGCTCGGCACCGCCGGAAAGAACCGGCTTATCCACGATCGTCCCTCTTGCGCGGCGTGTGCGAGACCCAGTCGTGCTTCTCGTCCGTGGCGTCACGCGCCCAGCGATAGAGCGCGTCATAGACGAGCATGCCGGCCTCAAGCTGTTCGAGATCGTCGACATACATGCGCGACAGACCGAGCGAAATTGCGAGCAGCCCCGCCGCCTGCGGTTCGAGATCGGGCCGATTGGTGTCGGCGCCACGGACGATGCGCGCCACATGCTTCAAGGCGGGGAAGGAAAGGCCAAACTCCTCCACCATCACGTCGAAGCTGCACAGCTCGCCCCGATGGCTCCAGAACACGCCCTCAACATCGAAAGGCGTTGCCCCGAACCGTTCGGCCACGGCCTCCACCTCGGAGGGAGAGACGAAGAGAAATCTCGCTTCAGGATCGATGAAACGGCGGATGAGCCAGGGGCAGGCGATACGGTCGATCTTCGGGCGCGACCGCGTGACCCAGAGCGTGCCGCCGGCCGTCTCTTCCTGCGGCAAGCTCTTGACCGGAACGAGCGGCAAGGCAGTCTCCTGCCATGCGGCAAACCCGCCTTCGAGGATTTCAGCTTGCGCGCCGGCACGGCGCAGGAAGGCGGCAACGCCCTCGCTCAGCTTTAGCCCTTTCTGGCACGTGACCACCACCCAGCGGCCGCGGTAGGCCGGAGCCCAGGCCTCGACATCTGCGTAGCTTTTGCGGATTGCCGAGGGTAACAGGCAAGGAGCGGCGGCGAAATCATCGTCGTCGCGCACATCGATGATGACCGGCGCTCTCGGCGTGCCGATCAGGCGAGCAAGTTTTTCGGGAGAAATTGCGTTGTAGGAAGCCATGATACGTCCCTCGATAGAGCCAAAAAGGACGCGAAATTCGGCATGGCGCCTCGTGGGGCATTCGCAAACCCCATGCCACCGTTAAACATAATCTCGGCAATCAAGTCAATCGGATCCGGGGAGCCAACTTTTTTGATGGCCAATTCTTGACTCCATCCGGACCCAAGCCTATCTCCCCTATCGCTAGCACTCACCAACTTGGAGTGCTAACACCTATCCACCGGGTCGGACCCGACCTGAGAAATGTCATTTGATCGAGGGATTAGACAATGGCAAGCACCAACTTCCGTCCGCTGCACGATCGCGTCGTCGTACGTCGCGTCGAGTCCGAGGAAAAGACCAAGGGCGGCATCATCATTCCGGATACCGCGAAGGAAAAGCCGCAGGAAGGCGAAATCGTCGCCGTCGGTTCGGGCGCGCGTGACGAAAGCGGCAAGATCGTCGCTCTCGACGTCAAGGTCGGCGACCGCGTCCTGTTCGGCAAGTGGTCCGGCACCGAGGTCAAGCTCGACGGCGAAGAGCTTCTGATCATGAAGGAAGCCGACATCATGGGCATCATCGGCTGATCGCCGGTTCCCCACGAACGTTTCTGTAAATTTCAAGCCGGAACCACCGGCATTTCGAAACCAGGAGTTTTGAAAATGGCAGCCAAAGAAATCAAATTCGGCCGCACCGCTCGCGAAAAGATGCTTCGTGGCGTCGACATTCTCGCTGACGCAGTGAAGGTCACGCTCGGCCCGAAGGGTCGCAACGTCATCATCGACAAGTCCTTCGGCGCTCCGCGCATCACCAAGGACGGCGTTTCCGTTGCCAAGGAAATCGAACTGGAAGACAAGTTCGAGAACATGGGCGCCCAGATGGTCCGCGAAGTCGCTTCGAAGACCAACGACATCGCCGGTGACGGCACGACCACCGCAACCGTTCTGGCCCAGGCGATCGTTCGTGAAGGCGCAAAGGCCGTTGCTGCCGGCATGAACCCGATGGACCTGAAGCGCGGCATCGACCTCGCCGTCAAGGAAGTCGTCAAGGATCTCCAGGCCAAGGCCAAGAAGATCAACACTTCGGAAGAAGTTGCACAGGTCGGCACGATCTCGGCAAACGGCGAAAAGCAGATCGGTCTCGATATTGCTGAAGCCATGCAGAAGGTCGGCAACGAGGGCGTCATCACGGTTGAAGAAGCCAAGACCGCCGAGACCGAACTCGAAGTCGTCGAAGGCATGCAGTTCGACCGCGGCTACCTGTCGCCCTACTTCGTCACCAACCCGGAAAAGATGATCGCAGACCTCGACGACGCTTACGTTCTCCTGCACGAGAAGAAGCTGTCGAACCTGCAGGCGATGCTCCCGGTTCTTGAAGCCGTCGTTCAGACCGGCAAGCCGCTCGTCATCATCGCTGAAGACGTCGAAGGCGAAGCTCTTGCAACGCTCGTCGTCAACAAGCTGCGTGGCGGCCTCAAGATCGCTGCCGTCAAGGCTCCTGGCTTCGGCGATCGCCGCAAGGCCATGCTCGAAGACATCGCCATCCTCACGGGCGGCACGGTGATCTCCGAAGACCTCGGTATCAAGCTCGAAAACGTCACGCTCGACATGCTCGGCCGTGCGAAGAAGGTTTCGATCTCCAAGGAAAACACGACGATCGTCGACGGTGCCGGCCAGAAGGCTGAAATCGAAGGCCGCGTCGCTCAGATCAAGGCCCAGATCGAAGAAACCACTTCGGACTACGACCGCGAGAAGCTGCAGGAACGCCTTGCAAAGCTCGCCGGCGGCGTTGCTGTGATCCGCGTCGGCGGTTCGACGGAAATCGAAGTGAAGGAAAAGAAGGACCGCATCGACGACGCGCTCAACGCGACGCGCGCTGCCGTTCAGGAAGGCATCGTACCGGGCGGCGGCGTCGCTCTGCTGCGTGCCTCCGCCCAGCTGAAGGTCAAGGGCGAGAACGCCGACCAGGAAGCCGGTGTCAGCATCGTTCGCCGCGCCCTGCAGGCTCCTGCCCGCCAGATCGCCGAGAACGCTGGTGACGAAGCTTCGATCGTCGTCGGCAAGATTCTGGACGAGAAGAGCGACAACTTCGGCTACAACGCCCAGACCGGCGAGTATGGCGACATGATCGCCATGGGCATCGTCGACCCGGTCAAGGTCGTTCGCACCGCTCTCCAGGACGCTGCTTCGGTTGCCGGCCTGCTCGTCACCACCGAAGCCATGATCGCCGAGCTGCCGAAGAAGGAAGCTGCTGGCGGCATGCCGGGCGGCATGGGCGGCATGGGCATGGACGGCATGATGTAATTAGACGAAAGTCTTATGACATGCAGGGGGCGGCCTTCGGGCCGCCCTTTTTGTTGTTTCCTGCGACTTGATAGCTGCAAATTCGTGCTTGAAGTTATTGCTGGTTGCAAAAAACACAGTATAGAAGCGCCCCAAGCAAGCAAAAGACTTGCCGGAAGGGGTGAGGTGTCGGGAATGCGAGGGCCGGGAACGCGTTGCGCATTAACCCTGCAGCGAACATGTCCTTTGAATTCAAGGAATGCCTAATCATAATATGATTGCCGGCACGATCGAAAGATCTTGTCGGAGGACGGCTGTTTGACTGGCAGGCTCTTTGCCGGGACCGGACAGGCGTCGCGAAGTGAATTGCGATCCGGAGAAGCCCGCACCTTCGCCGAACGCAGTGAGTTTGCTTGCAGCGTCGTCACGGAAAGACGGCGCGATGGTGGAGTCGGACCTACCGGCTGGGGTTAGATGTGTTCAAGATTGCCAAGACCGCTTTCGCTTCGCCGTTCGTGCCTGGCTCCATTTCATTCGATTCCTCGGACAATGAACTGCTGACGCAATATTGCGTCACGGAGCGTTGGACCGGCGACCTGTCGAACGGTCTTTTCCGGCTGGGCGAGAAAGCCGCCCGGATGCATGGGCTGGATCAGCGCAATTGCGGTCTTCTCAATCTCGTGCGCTGCTATGAGCCACTGGATCGCGGCCGAGTGCTCGAATTGTTCGAACAGGCGGCTACCGCATCTTCGAGCTTCTGCTTTTCGACGACGATCAACGCGACCGGCGCACCGCGCCAGCCGGTCTTCTGCGTCGGTGAATCGACGGGCCTTGAGCAGCGCTATGCCGGCACGATCATCGGGCTATTCCTCTTCCCTCGCTTCCAGCTCGATCGCGTCAGCCAGGTATTCAAGCCGCAGTAAACGCAAGGTCTGGCAAATCCTATGCGGCCTTCGTTTCGCCCTTGCTCGTCATCGGTTGCGGCCGACCGAGGTAGTATCCCTGCGCTTCGTTGCATCCCTCAGTGAGAAGGATATCAAGCTGGTCCTTGGTCTCGACGCCTTCGGCGAGTACCGGGACTTCCAGGGTTTGCCCGAGCGCCACGATCGCGCGGAGGATGGCCTTCGCCTGCGGACTGTCCTCCACTTCGTTCATGAAGCTGCGATCCAGCTTGATCTTGTCGAACGGGAAGGAACGCAGCGTCTCCAGCGACGAGTAGCCTGTGCCAAAATCGTCGATCGCAATGGTGACGCCGAGCGCCTTGATCTGGCGCAGCGTGTGGAGGGCGCGCTCCTTGTCGCCGATGATGGTCGATTCCGTTATTTCCAGCTCAAGCCGCTGAGGAGCAAGGCCCGTTTCAAGCAGAACACGCTGAACCAGGCCCGCGACATCGGCATGGGCGAGTTGCACCGGCGAGAGATTGACCGCGATCTTGTGCGGTTGCTCCCAGCTCGCCGCCTCCCGGCAGGCCTCCCGCAGCACCCACTCGCCGATCGGTATGATGGCGCCACATTCCTCGGCAACCGGAATGAAATCTGATGGAGCGATCGCGCCTCTTTCGGCATTGTTCCACCGCAGAAGCACCTCATATCCGGTAATGAAGCCGGAACCGACGGCCTTCTGGACCTGATAGTGCAAGTGTAGTTCGTTTCGTTCGACGGCAAGCCACAGGTCGTTGGCAATAAGACGCCGACTGCGGGCTGCTTCGTCCATGGAAACCTCGTAGAAGCAGACGGTCTGCGTCAGCGCGTCCTTGGCCCGATACATCGCAAGGTCGGCATTATTGAGGAGCGCTTCGAGGTCGTCGGCGTCTTGAGGATAGATCGCAACGCCGAGGCTCGCCCCAGGCTTGATCTCGTAACCGTCAATGATGATGTCTTCCTGGAAGCATCGCTCCAGCCGCTCGATGAAGTCATTGAGCTCGCCGACATCGTCGAAGCGCTTGGAGGCAGCGAACTCATCGCCACCGAAGCGGGCGACCGACTCATCCGGCCCGAGGCAAGCCTGCATGCGCTGTGAAAGCGTGATCAATACCTGGTCCCCGACCGCGTGGCCGCGCGTGTCATTGATTTCCTTGAACCTGTCGAGGTCGATGCCGATCGCTGCGACCTTGCCGGAGAAACGGCCGGCATGCTCGATGGCGGTTGCGAGGCTGTCGTTGAAATTCGCGCGGTTCGGCAAGCCCGTGAGCCCGTCGTGCCGTGCCATGAAGGCGATCTGTTCCTCGTTGCGCAGGCGCTCGGAAATGTCCTCATAGGTCGCCACCCAGCCGCCATCGGCAAGGGCACGATATCTGATCTGGACGGATATTCCCTTCGGCAGCTTCTCGACGACCCCACCGCTCTGCTGGATGATCGCGCGATGGCGCCCATAGAGTTCGGAGGCCTTCGGCAGCCAAATTTCCGGCGCCCGATACGTATCCGCCAGAGCCCTGTCGATAAGTTCCCGGAAGGTAAGGCCCGCGCGCACACGCTGGTCAGACAGATCGAACAGCTCCGCAAAGCGCTTGTTGGAGAACACAAGCTTCTCGTCGCGGTCGTACAGGCACAGCCCCTGGGACATGTTCTCCAGCGCCAGATCGAGGTTCTTGCTGACCTCTGCGATGCGGTCGGCGTTGGCCTTTTCTTTTGTCACGTCCTTGGTGATTTTGGCATAGCCGAGCAGCGTGCCATTCTCATCATGGATCGCGTCGATCGTGACATGCGCCCAGAAATGCGTCCCGTCCTTCCGGTAACGACGTCCCTCGGCTTCATGCTTGCCCTCCTCGCGCGCGATCCTCAGCGCTTCTTCCGGAAGGCCTGCCTCGCGATCTGCCTCGTCATAGAAGCGGGAGAAATGCTGTCCGACGATTTCGTTCGCCTTGTATCCCTTGTTGCGCTCCGCCCCGGCGTTCCAGTTGGCAACGACGCCCTTCGGATCGAGCATGTAGATTGCATAGTCGGTGACGCCCTGAACCAGCAATGCAAACTGGCGCAGACTGTCGTTGACAGCCGTCTCCGTCTGCCGCGCGAAGATCGCAGCCGTCAATCCGGTGAAAAGCAGAGAGAAGGCCACGACTGCGATCAAAGGCGCCATCAGTGCGGGCGACAACACTGCGCTGTCATTGACTTGCATCGGCCCCGGCACAACGGTGACGGCCGCCATCGCTACGAAATGCAGCGAGACGACGCCAAGTACCATGAAGACGGTCGCGGTAAGGCGCGATACCGCACTCCCTCCTCGGCGCATACACAGCACCAGCGACAGGCCACAGAAAAGCGCGCCCCCAGCGAGGGATGTTGCGACCAGCGCACGGTCCCAGATGATCTCACCGGGCAGCTCAAGCGCTGCCATTCCGAGATAGTGCATGCCGGCAACGCCAGCGGCAACGATGAGCCCGCCGCTGGCTGCCGCGGCCGGGCCGGCAACATAGGTCGCAAATGCGGCACCGCTCGTTGTTACGGCGATGGCGACAACAAGCGATGCCAGCGTCAGGTGCAAACCGTAGCCGATGACGACGCCCGGATCGTAGGCCAGCATGGCGATAAAGTGCGTTGCCCAGATACCGAACCCACTCGCGACGCCGGCAGCCCCGAGCCACAGTATCCGCGCTTTTCCCGATGCGGACCTGGCCCGGTGGGTCAGAGACACCGCCACATAGCAGGAGAGTAAGCAGATCAAAGCAGCGAGGAGAACCAACCGCAGATCGTGCTCTACGGTGAGGCAGGTGAGGATGCGGAGCATGGGAAATCCGGTAGTGTGGGCTTTGGAAGCGCACTCAGCCGCAGAATGTTGAAAAATGCATGAACCGGGCCGCAAGGGGCGGACTCGTTGCAACCCTTTGCCGCATGATGCTTAATAAACGCAAAACGGCACACCCAGCCGGAAGGGGTCAAGCTGCCCTATCTAAACAATGCCAAGACTGGCTGACTAAAGCGTCAGTGCCTTCAGATCCAAAGACGGATCTTCAAGCTGCGCCCGATCCGGACTGCGCCCGAGTTCAAGCAGCTTCTTGCCGACCACATAGGCCTTGGCGTCGTTGACAGCATCGACGGCGATAAAGCGGCCGTCGCGGAAATACCAGACCGAAACGCTGCCCTCCCGCTGACCAGGTCGGACCAGGGTATCGTCGTAGCCCATGCAGAAGCCGGCAATCTGCAGTTTCACGTCATACTGATCCGACCAGAACCAGGGCTTCGGCACGTAGGGGTCATTGCCGCCGGCGATGACGGCGGCCGCGGCTTCGGCCTGATCGACGGCATTCTGCACGGATTCCAGCCGCACCCTCTTGCCCTCGAAAGGCAGTACCGCGCAGTCGCCCATGGCGAAGATCGCGGGGTCGGAGGTGCGGGCAAACTCATCGACGACAATGCCATGCGCGACCTCGAGGCCGGCGTCGCGCGCAAGCTGGTCGTTCGGCGCGATGCCGATACCGACGATGACGATATCGGCGGGCAGGACAAAACCATCGGAGAGCTCCGCCCCGGTGACGCGACCTTCCTCGCCGATCAGCCGAACGAGCCCCGTCTTCTCGCGGACATCGACGCCGCGGGCCATATGGATCGCCTTGAGGATCGTCGCGGTTGCCGGCGAGGCGACGCGCTGGAGGATGCGGTCAGCCATCTCGATGACGGTGACGTTCAGCCCCCTGCCCCGCGCAACCGCGGCCGCCTCCAGCCCGATATAGCCGCCACCGACAACCAGCACCTTGCGTCCTTCGGTCATTTCAAGTCCGAGGCGATCGGCATCGAGATAGTCGCGCACCGTGTAGACGCCCTCGAGGTTGCCACCGACCTCCGCCGACAAGCGGCGCGGCGCAGCGCCTGTGGCGAGCGCCAGATACTCGTAGTCAAGCTTCGAGCCGTCATCGAGCGCGACGGTCTTTGCCGCCCGGTCGATCGAGGTCACCGTGGTCGAAAGCCTGACCTCGACGTCGTTCTCCGGATACCAGGTTTCGGGACGGAACTGCAGGCGAGTAAGGTCGGCCTCGCCGAGAAGGTACTTCTTCGACAGCGGCGGGCGCTGATAGGGCAGGCTCGCCTCAGAACCAACGATCGTGATCGGACGCATATCCTTCAGCGCGCGCAGTTTTGCGACCAAGGCAAACGCGGCCTGTCCGCCGCCCACGACTACCAATCTTCCGGTCACGATGCTGATCCTGCGTCCTTGCGTTTCGTCAGAGGTAGCGCGCAGTGGCGGGCGACGTCAACGCGCTGGCGCGCCGCCCGGTCGCGCCTTTGCGTCACTCCTTGACGGGAACGTCGATGCCCCGATCAGAGGCCGGGCGGGCAAGGCAGCGCTCCAGCCAGGCCATGACGGCGGGGAAATCGTCGTAGCCGATCACGTTCCGGCCGCCGTAGAACACGTCTGCGCCGCGGACCCATGGAAAGAGCGCGATATCGGCGATCGTATAGGTGTCGCCCATAATCCACTGCTGGCTCTTCAGCCGGCCTTCCATGACGCCGAGCAACCGCTTGGCCTCGTCGCGGTAGCGCTCTACGGGGTAGGAATTGTTGGCGACCTTCTCGGCGGCGTATTTGTAGAAATGGCCGAACTGGCCGAACATCGGCCCGACCCCGCCCATCTGGAACATGACCCAGCACAGCGTCTCGTAGCGGCCTGCGGCATAGGCGGGGATCAGCTTGCCCGTCTTTTCGGCAAGATAGTAGAGGATCGCACCGGATTCGAAGAGACCGATCGGTTTTCCGTCGGGGCCGTTCGGATCGATCAGCGCAGGGATGCGGCCGTTGGGATTAAGGGACTCGAACTCTGGAGACTTCTGTTCGTTGGCGCCGAAATCGACGCGATGCGCTTCGTAAGCAAGGCCAAGCTCCTCCAGCGCGATCGAAACCTTCACGCCGTTCGGCGTCGGCAACGAATAGAGCTGGATGATGTCGGGGTTTTTTGCAGGCCACTTCTTGGTGATAGGAAAAGCAGTAAGGTCGACCACGGACAACTCCTCGTTCGATGGAGCCCCTACATAGGATGCCGTTTCCGCCCGGGCCAGTCCCCCGATCAAAGAACCTTGCGCACCGCCTGGATAATCTCTTCGACTACCGGATCACCCGCGTGGCTCTCCCGGCGGGCCCGCACAAGGCAAGCCTCGGACCTCAGGATCACGCCATCGGACAGAATTTTCAGGTGGTTGGCTGTGAGCGTCGAGCCGGTCGAGGTGATGTCGACGATGATGTCGGCCGAGCCGGAGGCTGGCGCGCCTTCAGTGGCGCCAAGGCTCTCGACGATGCGATAGAGCTGGATGCCGTGGTTGCCGGAAAAGAACTGCTGCGTCAGCCGCCAGTATTTTGTTGCGATCGTCAGGCGCCGGCCATGGCGGGCGCGGAAATCGGCGGCCACGTCGCCGAGATCGGCCATGGTGTCGACATCGAGCCAGATTTCCGGCACGGCGACGACGACATCGGCATGACCGAAACCGAGGCGGGCGCAGAACTCGACGCGGGCGTCGGCCTCAGCCAACCCCTCGCGCACCAGATCCTCGCCGGTGACGCCGAAATCGACCGAGCCGTTGCCGATCTCGCGGGAAATCTCCGAGGCCGAGAGGAAGGCGATCTCGATGTCGTCGCGGCCCTCAACGCGCCCGCGATAGGAGCGGTCGTTGCCGACGGAGGTAATCGTGAAGCCTGCCCTGGAAAAGATCTCCGAGGCGTCCTCCTTCATGCGGCCCTTGGAAGGAAGCGCAATGGTGATGGTCATGCGGATACGCCTTCCGAAATCGCCTGTTCGATGCGGTCGAGCCAAAGCGAAAAGCCCACGGCCGGGATACGCGTCGTCGCACCAAGCAGCGTCATCAGCCGGTCGAAACGGCCCCCGCCGGCCAGTACCGCGGGATTGTCGTTGGCGGTGATCTCGAAGACAAGCCCTGTGTAGTAGTCGAGCGGCCGGCCGAAAGCGCTGCGATAGGTGATCGACGCCGGGTCGACGCCCGCATCGACAAGCGCCTTCGCACGGGCTTCAAAACGCGACAGCGCCTCGTCTATGGCAAGGCCGGCCGTACGGGCGAAATCGTTGAGGGCCTTTGGTGCATCAGCGAATGGCGTTTCGATTGCAAGAAATGCACGCAAGGTATCGAGCGTGCCGGCATCGAGGCGCGTGCTGGCCAGCGTCATCTTCTCGCGAAGTCGCCGCGCAATGTCGACCGGGCTGCGGCTGGCGTTGGTCGAGTAGCCTGTCGCCTGCATCGTCTCGTCGATGTGGCGGGCGAGCGTCGCCTCCTCCTCGAGCAGGCCGAGGCTTGCCAGACGTTCCACCTCCGGGCCGAATACCCCCTTCGCGACGGGCTCCGACAGTTCCGACAAGAGCTTGCGCAACCGATCCTGATTGCCAAAGGCGTGGATCAGCCGCTTCTGCCACCCCGAGTGCAGCCCGCATGCAGCGACGACCGCTTCAAAAACACTCTGGTCGCCCAGAACCACCTTGAGGGTTCGTCCGGGCAGCCGGTTGCCGAGCACCAACAGCGCATCATGAACGGCGCGCGCATCGGCGCGGGCGACATCGCCCTCGCCCAGGTCCTCGATGCCCGCCTGATAGAACTCGTTGGCGCCCTCGCGCCGCTGGCGGAAGACCTCGCCGAGATAGGCATAGCGCCTGGGCGTCCCGGTCGCGGTTTCGATGTGGCGCAGGCAGACGGGAATGGTGAACTCGGGACGCAGGCAAAGGCTCTGGCCGGTCTCGCTCTCGGTCATGAAGATGCGCCGACGCAGGTCCTCGCCGGCCATGTCGAGGAACGGCTCGGCCGGCTGGATCACCGGCGTGTCGACACGTTCCGTGTCAAGGCTTGCGAATTCGGCGAGCAGTTCGGGGACGAAGGCGGGGAGATTGATCAGCGGCATGGTGCGCCTTCCCTCAGCCTTTGGTGGCTCGCGCCCGGTCATCGGCCTGATGGGCCAGGATCTCACGAACACGCTGGATCATGTCTTCTTCCGATACCACGACCTGCGCCACGCGCGCCTCGCGCCAGGTGACGTTGTCCTCGATGTCGCCGGCAAGTCGCTTGCCCTCGATCAGGTCCTTGATCTGCACGACGCCGAGCGCGCGCTCGTCGCCGCCCTGGATGATGGCGATCGGGCAGCCGCGGCGGTCGGCATATTTCAACTGGTTGCCGAACTTCTTCCAGTTGCCCTGGTACATCTCCGCGCGAATGCCGGCAGCACGCAGCGCCTGGGTGAAGCGCTGATAGCGGCCCATGCTCTCGATATCGCCGTCCATGACGGTCACGAGCACGGGTGCCACCACCTCGTCCTCGCCAAGCTTGCCGAGGTTCTTCAGCGCCGTCATCAGGCGGGAGACGCCGATGGAAAAGCCCGTCGCCGGAACCGGCTGGCCCATGAAGCGCGAGACGAGCCCGTCATAGCGACCACCGCCGCCGACCGAGCCGAAGACGACCTTCTCGCCCTTCTCGTTGGTCACGGCGAACTGCAACTCGGCCTCGAAGACGGGGCCGGTGTAGTATTCGAGACCGCGCACGACCGAGGGATCGATCTTGATCCGATCAGACTCGTAGCCGGCCGACGATACCAGATGGCCGATCTGGTTCAGTTCATCCACACCTTCCGGTCCCCTGGCAGTGCCGGCGACGATTTCGGCGAGATGCTCCGCGCTCTCGGCATAGTCCTTGATACCGACGAAAAAGAGAACCTTCTCGATCTGTTCGGCGCCGAGCCCGGCACCCTTGGTGAAGTCGCCGCTCTCGTCCTTGCGGCCTTCGCCCAAGAGCAGGCGCACGCCCTCGGGGCCGAACTTGTCGAGCTTGTCGATGGCGCGCAGCACATTAAGGCGCGCATTGGCCTTGTCGTCACCGCCGAGGCCGATCGCCTCCAGCACGCCGTCGAGCACCTTGCGGTTGTTGACGCGGATCACGTAGTCGCCGCGCGCGATACCAAGCGCCTCCATCGTGTCGGCCATCATCATGCACATCTCGGCATCGGCCTGAACGCCGGCGGTGCCGACCGTGTCGGCATCGAACTGCATGAACTGGCGGAAGCGACCCGGGCCGGGCTTCTCGTTGCGGAAGACGTAGCCGGCGCGATAGGTGCGGTAGGGAAGCTGGATCTCGTTGAAGTTCTCGGCCACGTGGCGGGCGAGCGGCGCCGTGAGGTCGTAGCGCAACGACATCCACTGGTCGTCGTCGTCCTGCAGCGAGAACACGCCTTCGTTCGGGCGATCGCTGTCGGGCAGGAACTTGCCGAGCGCATCCGTATACTCGAACAGCGGCGTCTCAACCGGGTCAAAACCGTAGCGCTCATAGACTTCGCGGATCTTCGCCGTCATCTCGCCCACGGCGCGAATATCGGCGGCGGAACGATCGACAAAGCCGCGCGGCAGGCGGGCCTTCAGTTTCTGCGGTTTTTTCTGCTTTTCGCTCATCGTGGACGCCCAGAATGCTGATATCGCTTTTGGTGGCTTCCCTAGCGGATTGGGCGGGGTGCGGCAAGGGCGGCGGCGGCTGACGATGCACCGGCCGATCATTCAGGCCTCCGGCAGAGCACGCGAATCCGATGAAGAAGAAAATAGCCGATCGGGACTTTTCACCTCCAGATTGTTTCCCTACATCAGCGGCATGAGAAGACTGTTCGTGATCCTGGCCTTTGTCGCCGCCCTCCTCGCCGGCTGGACGCCCGCGATGGCTGCGTCGCTGCACGCGGCCACGGTGGCCAACGAACACGCAGGCCATCTGTCCGGGGGCAAGCACCAGGATCACGGCAACCAGAAGCATCAAGCGGTCCACCCGCTGCTGTGCTCAGCCTGTTTCGCCGTTGTGGCCGAGGCAGACAGGATCGCGCCGCCACCGGCTCCGTCCGTCCACCCCGCCGCAATCAGCAACACGCTGCTTGGCGGATATGTCCTGCCTCTGGAACCACCTCCCCGAAACTGAGCCTGCTGAAAACCTAAAGCACGCGGAGCGCTGCTCCGCAGACCAATTTCAGATAGGACATGACAATGAACATCAAGACCTTCGCGCCGGGCGTCGCCCTCGCGCTTCTTCTCGCCCTGCCCGCTTTTGCGCAGGATTCCTCCCATCAGCCGATGGATCATTCCACCATCCAAATGGCCGAAACGAAGGGCGACCAGGGACCCTCGAGCCAAGCCTTCGCGGAAGCCAACGCCAAGATGCATGCCGGAATGGACATCGAGTTCAGCGGCAATGCCGACGTCGACTTCGCCCGCGGCATGATCGCCCACCACCAGGGCGCGATCGACATGGCCAAGATCGAGCTCGAGCACGGCAAGGATCCGGCGATGCGCAAGCTCGCCGAAGAGGTGATCAAGGCCCAGGAAGGTGAAATCGAAATGATGAAAGCCTGGCTGGAAAAGAACGCCAAGTAACCAAAACGACGAACCCGGCGAGACCATCGCCGGGTTCGTTCGCATTCGATTTAAGATGCTGGCGTCTTTGAAAGCGCCGCTAGTGCGGCGGCCTTGCTTTGGCATTTCGTTGAATACAGTTACTCACCGGCAGGCGTGAATTGCTCAGCGGTTGCTGCCGAAGCCTCAACCAGCGAAGCCGCAATTGCCTTGGCCAGCGTCATGCTGTGCTGTCGAATTTCAATGCTGTTACCGGTCCTCGCCGAGCGGATGAGGTCAAACCCCTCGCGCAAAACGATTTCCTGGGCCTTGTTGCAGGCCCAAATTTCGATGTCTGCCCCGTTTTGCGTCATTTCGTCCCCGTTGGCTAAATTAACGCAGAAACTTCCCCGTTGAATCCGTGAACTGATCGCCCCGCAACCATGACGATACATGATTCGTCAAAAAATACACGCGGCCGCAACTGGCCCGGCCGCATCCTGGATATTTTCACGCAAGGTTCCAAAACCGCGTCGCCCTATGGGTAGCGTCGCCTTGCTTCAGGACACGGGAACAGCCGCGAACGGCCGCTTCATCTCCCGTCTGAGACGCTCGACCTCCGGCTGGCAGAAACAGCCGTGGACATGATCGTTGACTAGCCCCATCGCCTGCATGAAGGCATAGACGGTGGTCGGGCCGACAAATGTCCAGCCGCGTTTCTTCAGATCCTTCGAGATGCGGCTGGAGGTCGGCGTGCTGGGATTGGCGATCAATGTCTCATAGTCCATGACAGCCGGCCGTTCGCCGGCCTGGGGCTCGTGGCTCCAGAAATAGCCGGCCAGCGAGCCGAACTCAGCGCGCATCTCCTGTGCCCGGCGGGCGTTGTTGATGGTCGAGACGATCTTGCCGCGGTGACGCACGATGCCGGTATCGGCAAGGCAACGGGCGATATCCTCGTCGTCGAACTCCGCTACCTTGTCGAAGTCGAAGCCGGCGAAGGCGGCACGGAAATTTTCGCGCTTGCGCAGGATCGTCAGCCAGGACAAGCCAGACTGGAAACCTTCGAGGCAGATCTTCTCGAACAGACGGATGTCATCGGTGACGGGACGTCCCCATTCCGCATCATGATAGCGGCGATAGTCTTCCAGGTTGCCGGTCCAGCTACAGCGTTCGCGTCCGTCGTCCCCGACGTTGATTCCCTTTGCGGTCATAAACTGCTCCATTCGTTTCTGCTTTGTTCCGATTTACCATCCATCAACCAGATTTGGAAAGGCCGCAATAACCCTACCCGGAGCTTTCATCGTTCCAGCGGCTTTTAATGAACGGGAATTTACCTTTCGCTTCCCGCACGGTGCGACCATCGCGGTCGATGCGCCATGACAGCGCCCATTTACGCACGACATCCGCCGCCCATCCGGGGTAGCGGCACGATCATGTCCGGCGAAAGGTTGAGAGTACGCCCGATGTTGAAAAAGTCCCTTCTGCTTGCCGCAAGCCTTCTTTGCGCCGTCCCCGCTGCCGAGGCAAGCGACCGGTACGCAACCCGTCCGCCGGTCGTCGTCAGCCCTGACCTCACCGCACCCTGGGTCATGCAGCTGACCGGCCGGGGCGTCCAGCCGGCCGTATCAACCCGCAGGATCGTCACCCGGCAAAAGGTGCAGCAGAAGCGCATCGTGCGTCAACCGAACGCGGCCGGCGTGCAACTGGCCGCGGTAGGCGGCGCACAGCCGGCAAGGCCCCAGATCGATCCGATGTACCTGCCGCAGATCGTCGACTACGAAAGCCCCCACAAGGCCGGCACGATCGTCATCGACACCAACAATCGCTTCCTCTACCTGGTTCTCGATGGCGGCGAGGCCCGGCGGTACGGTGTCGGCGTCGGCAAGCCCGGCTTTGAATGGGCCGGCACGCACAAGGTGACAGCCAAGAAGGAATGGCCGAGCTGGACACCGCCGAAGGAGATGATTGCGCGCGAGGCCGCCAAGGGCCACTACCTGCCGGACTTCATGGAAGGTGGACCTGCCAACCCGCTCGGCTCGCGTGCCATGTATCTTGGTTCGACGCTCTACCGGATCCACGGCACCAATGCCCCCTGGACGATAGGCTACGGTGTCTCCTCTGGCTGCATCCGCATGCGCAACGAGGACGTGGTCGATCTCTATGAACGTGTCGGCGTCGGCACCAAGGTGATCGTTATCTAAGCAAAGGTGCCGAAGACGACACCTTGGCGATTCGCCAACATCAATGGTTGAAGCATCGACAACGGCGGCAATCATGCCGCCGTTCCTCTGTGTGCCGCGCGCAACACATGCGGCGTTACTGGTGCTACACTGCCTCCACAAATCCCTATTGCGCGGCCGCTCCGCTTGAAAAGCGTTAAAACTTCGTTAGCCTCCGCGCAAATTTGAGGCCAAGAGGAAAACGAAATGACGAGACTCGTGCATGTGCTGCTGGCCGGAGGCGTTGCGCTTGCAACACTTCTGCCGGCTGCATCCGCGAATGCTTTCACCGCAGGCCAGACCGGATCGTCTGACGCTGCATCCAGCGACATCATTCGCGTCGCGCAGTCGAAGCAGGTCGCACCGAAATACCACCGCCGCATGGTGCGCCTGACCACGGACGAGCGTCCGGGCACGATCATCGTCGATACCAACAACAAGTACCTCTATCTCGTCGAGAGCAAGAACCGCGCAATCCGCTACGGCATCGGCGTCGGCCGCGAGGGATTTGGCTGGTCGGGCGTCGTCAAGGTCGGTCGCAAGGCGGAATGGCCGGGCTGGACGCCGCCGCCGGAAATGGTCGCCCGCGAGCGCAAGAAGGGCCGGATCCTGCCCGCCTATCAGGAAGGCGGCATCAACAACCCGCTCGGCGCACGCGCGCTCTATCTCTACAGCAAGTCCGGCGGCGACACGTCGTTCCGTATCCACGGCACCAACGAGCCCTGGTCGATCGGCCTCAACATGTCGTCCGGCTGCATCCGCATGATGAACAAGGATGTCGAGCACCTCTACGAGCGCGCCGACATCGGTGCAAAGGTGATCGTTGTCGGGCCCGGCGGCAAACAGGGCAAGGTCAGCTACGACGATCGTGGCGTCGACGTTCTTCGCACGATCTTCGGCAGCTTCGGCGGCTGAGCCCGACCATCACAAACAATCGAACGGCGCGCGTCCGCATGGTCGCGCGCCGTTTCGTTTTTTCCCAGATTCATTCACTGAGCGAGCACTTTGCCTTGCCGTGCCTTTCGATCGTCTCTGTCGGCCTGCTCGCCGAAAACAGCCACAGTGTGTATTGGCCCTCGTAGGTCATTCCTTCCTCGCCCGTCTTTGTCATGATGACGATTTCGGCCGATGAGAATGGCAGGTCACCCTGGGTCTCGACATAGATCAGCAGCCGCAATTCGTCGTAGTGCAGCCAGTGATGCGGGAGATTGTCTCCGTTGAGCGAGACCTTTTCCAACTCCTTCGGCGCGATGGTGGGCGAAAGGGTGAGCTGACCGGCAAAATTCAGCAGAGGCGCGCCCATGCCGTGTCCGAAGCCGCTTTCCACCTCAAGTCGGAGGTTGGCATCATCTATCTCACAAGCGAAACCGCCGGTCGCATAGGCGGATGAAGCCGACGTGAGAATAGCAAGGCCCGATAAGGCTGAAATGATCCAAATGCGCATGAGGAACTCCCGGAACCGGTTCTTCCCTCTTCAACGCGTGGGGGCGCGAGAATATTTGCAGGGGCGCAGTCTACATCGCCAACTGGCGCACCCTCCTCACGCCAGGATCGCCGGCTTCTCGCCGCCATAGGCCCAATCCAGAAGTTCTATCGTGTGCAGGATCGGTACTTCCGTGCCGGTGGCAATCTGCGTGATGCAGCCGATGTTGCCGGTGGCGATCACGTCCGGCTTCGTCGCCTCCAGGTTCTTCACCTTGCGCACCTTCAGCTTCTCGGAAATTTCCGGCTGCAGAATGTTGTAGGTGCCGGCGGAGCCGCAACAGAGATGGCCTTCGGCCGGATCGCGCACGGTGAAGCCGGCATTCTTCAGCAGTGTCTTCGGCAGCATGGTGATCTTCTGGCCGTGCTGCATCGAGCAGGCGGAATGATAGGTGACGGTGACGCGCTTCATCTCCTGCTGCGGCAGGTCAAGCGTGGCGAGATACTCCGTTATGTCCTTGGCGAGGGCGGAGACACGCGCCGCCTTTTCCGCATAGGCCGGATCGAGCCTCAGCATGAAGCCGTAGTCCTTGATCGTCGTGCCGCAGCCCGACGCCGTGATGATGATCGCATCCAGCCCGCCATTGTCGATTTCGCGCAGCCAGACGTCGACGTTGCGGCGCGCCGCCTCCAGCGCCTGCTCCTCCCGGCCCATGTGATGGACGAGCGAACCGCAACAGACCTCGCCGACCGGCGCCACCACGTCGACGCCGAGGCGGGTCAAAAGCCGGATCGTCGCTTCGTTGATTTCCGGCTTCAGGACCGGTTGTGCACAGCCGGACAGGATCGCCACCCGACCGCGTTTTTCTCCTGTGGCCTCATGCGTGCCGGGCCGGGCGCTTGGCGACGGCTTTGGCACATGCCGCGGCGCCAGATCCAGCATCGCTGCGAACGGCTCCAGGCCCTTCACTCGCTTGAACAGCCCCGCGAAGGGCCGGCCAAGGGCAGCGGCCCGTAGCGCCAGCCGGAAACGTCCCGGATAAGGCAACACGGCCGCGAGCACGTTGCGGGCCACACGGTTCCAGAACGGACGACGATAGGTGTTCTCGATGTGGGCGCGGGCATGATCGACCAGGTGCATGTAGTCGACGCCGGAAGGGCACGTGGTCATGCAGGACAGGCAGGACAGGCAGCGGTCGATGTGGGTCACGACCTGCTCATCGGCCGGCCGGCCGTTCTCCAGCATGTCCTTGATCAGGTAGATGCGGCCACGCGGGCTGTCGAGTTCGTTGCCAAGCGTCACGTAAGTCGGACAGGTGGCAGTGCAGAATCCGCAATGAACGCACTTGCGCAGGATCTTCTCGGAGGTTGCGACATGCGGATCGGCCAACTGCTCGGCGGTGAAATTGGTCTGCATCTCTCTTACGCCTCGCTCGCAGATGTGCCGGCGAAGATCCCGGCCGGATCGAACTTTTCCTTGATCCGCGCGCTCAGGAGTTCGATCGCTTCCGCTTGCGGCTGCAATACGGCGGTCGCTGCCAGAACCGCCGCCGAGACGCGCATCAGTGTGGCATGCCCGCCTCCGAGCGCCTTGATGTAGCGGCGCACCAGTTCGGCTTCCGGATCGGCCTCCATGCGCAGCCAAACGAGACCACCCTGCCAGTCGAAATAGGCATCGACACCGGTTTCGAGGCGTAGCGCTGCTACAAGCTGGTGGCCCGCAGTCGGTGCGACCGATACGCGCCAGAGCGGGCGTGCCGTACCATCGGCATAGGGGTGGACGTCGCGGATTTCACGCCAGAGCACTCCTGTATCTTCGGCGTTAAGGGACGAAATCCCGCCAAACGACGCCAAAGCCTTCAGCTTTTCGGCGCGCACCGCAACAGAGGCGGCAAGGCCCTCGATCCGCAAGACGGTCGCAGGCCCTTCCGGCAGCCGCCCGCCGATAAACCGTCCGCAGACGCTCTCGGGCAAATGCGCCGCACCGGAGACTTCCACCGACATCGACATCGCCGTTGCCATCGCGGCGGCCGCTTCCGCATCGTTCAGGCCGGAAACGACGATGGTGGCGGCCGTTTCGGGAACAGGCAGCAGCCGACAAGTCACCTCGGTGAGGAAAGCGAGCGCGCCGCGGGAGCCGGCGAGCAGCTTCGTCAGGTCCAGGCCGGTGACATTCTTCATCACACGGCCACCCGCCTTGACGATTTCGCCCGTGCCATTGACGAAGCGAACGCCGAGCAGGCTGTCGCGCGCGGCCCCGGCAACGAAGCGTCGGGGGCCGGACGCATTGGTTGCGAAGACGCCGCCGATCGTCGGGATTCCGCTCGTGCCGAGTGCCGGGCGCAGATCGAGCGGCTCGAAGGAAAGCATCTGCCGTCTTTCGGCGAGGACCGCCGCGATCTCGTCCAACGGAGTGCCGGCCTTGGCGGTCATGGTCATCTCGGCCGGATTGTAGGAAACGATGCCGGAAAGACCGGTCGACGACAGCACGTCCCGGCTGGCCTGGCCGCTGGAAAGCATGCGGGTTCCGCCGCCGCGGATTTCGAGCGGGGAGGAAGCAGCCACAGCAGCACGGATGATCCGGGAGGCGGCCTCCTCGGACAAGGGTTCATGGAACATGGTCATGCGGCGGTGCGCCCCTCCAGCGGGAAGACTTTCGAGGGATTGAGAATCCATTGCGGATCGAAGGCCGCGCGCACGGCCATCTGTTGGGCAAGATCGGCCTCGGTATACTGGTGACGCATCAGGTCGCGCTTTTCGATGCCGACCCCGTGCTCGCCGGTAAGGCAGCCACCGGCGTCGACGCAAAGCTTGAGGATCTCGTTGCCTGCTTCTTCGGCCCGCGCCGCATCCTCGGGATCGTTGGCGTTGAAAAGGATCAGTGGATGCATGTTACCGTCACCGGCGTGGAAGACGTTGGCGACGCGCAAGCCGTGGCGCGCAACGATCTCGGCGGTGCCGCGCAGCACGTTCGAAAGCTGGCTGAGCGGGACGGTCCCGTCCATGCAGATATAGTCGGCGATGCGGCCCGTCGCGCCGAATGCGGATTTGCGGCCCTTCCAGATCAGCGCGGCCTGGGTGGCCGACTGGCTTTCCTTGACGACCTTGACGCCGTGGCGCCCAGCGATCTCGATGATGCTCTGAAGCATGCCATCCATCTCGGCCTCGGAACCCTCGACCTCGACGATCAATAATGCCTCGACGTCCATCGGGTATCCGGCCTGGGCGAAGGCCTCGCAGATCTCGATCGCTGGCTTGTCCATGAATTCGATCGCGACCGGGATGATGCCCGCGCCGATGACATCGGCAACGCAGGCGCCGGCCTCCTCGGAGCTGTCAAAGCCGAACAGGACCGGTCGGGCGCCTTCCGGCTTGGCGATCAGCCGCACCGTCGCCTCGGTGACGACGCCAAGCTGGCCTTCGGAGCCGCAGACGAGGCCGAGCAGGTCGAGGCCCGGCGCGTCCAGCGCCTTGCCGCCGAGTTCGATCACGGTACCGTCGACCAGCACCATCTTCACGCCAAGCAGGTTGTTGGTCGTCACGCCGTATTTCAGGCAGTGGGCACCGCCGGAATTCATGCCGATATTGCCGCCGATCGTACAGGCGAGCTGCGAACTCGGATCGGGCGCATAGAAGTAGCCGTCGCCCGAAACGGCGTCGGAAATGGAGAGATTAGTGACGCCAGCCTGGACGGTCGCCGTCCGATTCGCGTAGTCCACCTCAAGCATGCGTGACATCTTGGAAAGACCGAGAACGACGGCATCTTCCTGCGGGATTGCCCCGCCGGAAAGCGAGGTGCCGGCCCCACGCGGCACGACCGGGATGCCGTAGCGATGGCAGTACTTCAGCACGGCAGCCACCTGCGCTGTCGTCTCCGGCAGCGCCACGGCCAGCGGCACGCGGCGATAGGAGACGAAGGCATCTGTCTCGAACGGCACGAGCTCGCGCGGCTCATGCACGAGGCAGCCCTCCGGCAGCAGGTCCATCAGGTCGCCGACGATCTCGCGCCGTCGCGACAGCACGGCGGGTTTCGGCGGCAGAAAGCCGATCTGCTCCATCCCAAAGCTCTCCCCGCTACATCCGATTGGTATTTTTTCTTTACCACTTTGCCCGAAGGCAGGCAAATGTTAAGCACTTTTTCCTCTAAGGCGAAAATGGATCCCGTTTATGACGAATCTGGGTGATCTGGAAATATTCTCCCGCGTGGTCATAACCGGAAGCATGTCTGCCGCCGGCCGGGCACTCGGGCTCTCGCCCGCCGTCATTTCCAAGCGCATCAAGCGGCTGGAGGAGCGG
The DNA here is from genome assembly GCF_014851675.1 of Rhizobium sp. ARZ01. Lineage (NCBI taxonomy): Bacteria > Pseudomonadati > Pseudomonadota > Alphaproteobacteria > Hyphomicrobiales > Rhizobiaceae > Rhizobium > Rhizobium sp. ARZ01. The sequence continues at coordinate 181,189 of NZ_JACVAE010000001.1, read as the reverse complement.
CTCGGCACACGACTCCTGCAACGCACGACCCGGCAGATCTCGCCGACGGAAGCCGGACAAGGCTTCCATGAACGCATTCTCGGCATTCTCGCGGGCATCGAGGAGGCGGAAGCCTTCGTTTCCGGCCGCGCCGGCGCAATGCGCGGGATCTTGCGGATCTCCGCCCCGACCTCCTTCGGGCGGATGCATATCGCGCCGCATCTGGTGCCCTTCATGGAGGCCAATCCGGAACTGACCGTCAATCTCGTCCTGACGGACGACTTTTCCGACATCGTCGGTGAAGCCTTCGATCTGGCGATCCGCATCGGCGAACTGGAGGATTCTTCGCTCGTGGCACGTCGACTGGCACCGGTGCGGCGTGTGCTCGCTGCCTCGCCTGCCTACCTGGAACGCCGCGGCACTCCTCTTGCGATTACCGACCTGGCACAACACACCTGCCTGCCTCCCCACAGCCAGGACATCTGGCGGCTGGACGGCCCAGGTGGCCCGGTCACCTACCGGCCGCAGAGTACCCTGATTACGAATTCGAGCGAAGTCGTGCGCGAAGCGGTGATCGCCGGCATGGGCATCGCACTGCGCTCGACCTGGGACATCGGTCAGGAGCTGCGAGACGGGCGGCTGATGCAGGTGCTGCCGCAGTATGAAGGCTCGCGCAACGTCGTCCTCTCGGCGATCTACGCGAGCCGCCAGTTCCTTCCGGCCAAGGTACGCGTCTTCATCGACTATCTGGCCGACCTCTATGGCCCAACGCCCTACTGGGAGCATGGGCAGGCGCCCAAAGCGCATCGCGATCTTTCAGATTCGCTCACTGCGCTTTAGGCATTGGTGTTGCGTATGACTTACCCCGAAACCGGTCCTTACTTTCGGGAGACATGCTTTGTTGAGCCTCAGTGCGCATCCTCCTCGGCGTGCTTGCGCCGGATAGCCCGCACCATCAGCCACATGCCGACAACGACGACCGGGACAGAGAGACCGGTCAGCGTCTCCGGTTTGACAGGCAGGCCGAGGCCGTGCGCCGCCTTGGCAAGATAGCCGAAGAGGCCGACGACATAGTAGGAGATCGCAGCGACCGACAGCCCTTCGACTGTCTGCTGCAGGCGGAGCTGCAGCTTGGCGCGCCGGTCCATCGAGTTGAGCAGACCCGTGTTCAACTGCTCTAGTTCAACGTCGATCCAACTGCGCAGCAGTGCCGTGGCACGCGCCAGCTTGCGCGACAGGTTGGCCTGCCGCTCCTCAACTGACTGGCATGTGCGCATAGCCGGCGCGAGCCGCCGTTCGAGGAAAAAGCCGAGCGTCTCGTAGCCAGGAATGGCCGTCTCGGCCAGCGTGCGGATGCGCTCCTGCACAATGCCGTAATAGGCACGGCTGGCACCGAAGCGATAGAGACTGAGCGCGGCGTTCGCCTCGAGTTCGGCGGCAAGGCGGGTGATCTCGGAGAGCATGGAATCGGCCTCGTGACGCGCATGCTGCTTCATGCGTTGCGTCACGGCCGTCAGCCCATCCTCGATGCGACGGATCTCCGGCGACAGCGACTGGGCGAGCGGCAGGCCCACCATCGCCAGCGTCCGGTAGGTCTCGATGTCGAGCAGGCGCTGGACCAGTGCGCCACGCCCGGCTTCGGTCATCCCCCGGTCGATCACGAGGATCTGCGTCAGCCCGTCGCCGTTCTGGCGAAAGTCGGTGAGGATCACGGCCTGTCCGTCCTTGACCTCGCTGTAGCAAAGGCTGGTCGGGTCAAATGTGCCGATTGCCTCTCTCGTCTGCGGCGTGTCCGGGCGGATTTCGAGGCGGATACCGGAGATCAGCGTGCCCGGTGGCGAAAAGCTGTCGCCGAACGGATGAACCGGGACCACGTCGCCGAATTTTTCCGGCACCGGACAGTCCCAGAAATAGGTCGAAAACTCGGTGTGACGCTCCCAGCGCAGCGTCCCCTGCCCCCAGCTCATCGCATGATGGCTGGCATCGCGCGCCGGCGGCGAGATACCGCGCGAACGGGAAAGGTCGGAAAGAACAGCGTGGTCTACGCCTGTGCCGCCCTCGGTGAGAAAAGCCAATTGAAAGATGACGCGTGGCGACGGAACCAGCGCGTAAGGCCTGGCGTGTATCTCCCCAAGTGCCTGCGCGCGCGCCGCAGCGGCCGGGAAAGCAAAGCTTCCATTGGTCATGCCTGCATCGTCCCCCTCGTGATGCATTCCCCAAGGCTTGTTTAGCAAATGACAATTGCGCAGGGAAAAGGGCGCATTGACGCAGGGAGCCGAATATCGAGGCGCTTCCTCACTCACGGCAGTTCATCGGCTAGCGTGGACAAGTTTATTGACCAGTTGTGGCAGACTGTTATCCTCCGGGCATGGAAAGCCTGTACGCCGAAACGCCCTTCGACCTCTTCACCCACGTCAGCCACAATCGTACGGCAGATGAGGTCGTCCGCCAGATCGAGCTTTTGTTGCTGGAAGGGATCTTGCGCGACGGCGAACGGCTGCCGGGAGAACGCGAGCTTTCGAAGCGGCTGGACGTTTCACGACCGATCCTGCGCGAGGCATTGAAGGTGCTGGAAGTCCGCGGACTGCTCGTCAGTCATCACGGCGGAGGCACCTATGTGGCGGATATCATCGGCCAGGTGTTTTCCAAGCCTGTGGTCGAGCTGATCGCCCGCCACCAGCGCGCGACCATTGACTATCTCGAGTACCGCCGAGCGCTGGAAGGCATCACCGCGGAATTTGCCGCGCAACGAGCGACTGCGTATGACAAGCAGGCGCTAAAGCGCATTGTCGAAGACATGCGACGGGCCCATGCCAGCGGCCGCTTCGAGGACGAACTTGCCGCCGACGTCGCCCTGCACAACGCGATCGGCGAGGCGGCCCACAACATCATCCTCCTCCATACGCTGCGGGCCTGCTACCGGCTGCTGGAACAGGGGATCTTCTTCCACAGACACCTCGTCTTCGCTTCAGATCATGCCCGTGGCCAGTTGCTCGCCCAGCATGAGGCGATCAGCGATGCCATCATCCGCGCCGAGCCTGCCATTGCGAAGGCGGCTGCGCAGGCCCACATAGACTACATCGCCGACGCGATCCGCGAGGCGGAACGCACGGGCGAATGGCAGCGAATTTCGCAATTGCGGATGCAGCAGCGCTCGGCTTCCGGCAAGAGCGACTAGCCCCAGAAAGCGATCCTCCGCCGCTTTTCGCCCGCTTTTCACCGCTATCGCCATGATCCGGGATGGCGTGGCCGTTTACAGGGGCGCAAATGCGCTCATACTCAACGAACACGTGTTCAATGCGAATCAGCCGGAAGAGCGGCTGGAAGGGATGATGAAGAGATTGAATATCCTGAATCGAATTGCCAGCGACGTGCGACTGATGTTCCGGCGACCTGCCCGGATTCAGTATGCTGCGCTGTGCTTCCGTATCAGGAAGAAGCGGGGCCAGATCGAGGTTCTGCTCATCACCAGCCGCGACACCGGACGCTGGGTTATTCCAAAAGGCTGGCCGATGGAGGGCCGGCAATCCTTTGCCGTCGCCGAGCGCGAGGCCTATGAAGAAGCTGGTGTCAAAGGCAGGCCCCACAAGGAGCCGATCGGCTACTACATGTACCAGAAGGGGCTTTCCCAGGGCCTGAAGGTCCCGTGCAAGGTGCAGGTCTACGCCTTGGAAGTGGACGAGCTATGCAAGAATTTCCCTGAAAAGGGTCAGCGTCGCCTGGAGTGGGTCAGTTGCTCCGAGGCCGCTGCGCGCGTCGCCGAACCCGGATTGAAGACCCTGATCCTGGATTTCGAGCGCACCTGGACAGCGTCGCACCAGCCAGTCCCGGCAAAAAATGCGCACGCCTGAACATCCCGTCATATTGCTCTCGATGTGCTGAGGCAGTAGTGCCACGGTAACTCCTGGAGCATCTGGATGGACAATACCCCCACGCGGCTGGGAAAGCCGACTCTTGACAAGGATCTCGACAAGCTGACGCGCCTCGAGGAGGCGACGCATTTCATTTCAAGAGGCCTGCTCGCACCCGGCATCGGCTTGATCTTTCTTGCGCTCGCGATGATTGTCGCGGCAGCCTTCGTGATCGACCGGCCCGGCGCCGCGGTCATCATCGCCGCCGCCGCGCTTGCCGCCTACATGGCCATGAACATCGGCGCGAATGACGTCGCCAACAACGTCAGCCCGGCGGTCGGGTCGCGCGCCCTGACGATGACGGCCGCCCTTGTCATTGCGGCGGTGTTCGAGACGCTCGGCGCCCTGCTCGCCGGCGGCGACGTGGTTTCGACCGTTTCGGAGGGGATCGTCGGTCCGGCCTCGATGCCGCCGGATACGCTGATCCTGGCGATGCTCGCCGCGCTGCTGTCGGCAGCGGTGTGGATCAATGTCGCCACCTGGCTGGGCGCGCCGATTTCGACGACACACGCGATCGTCGGCGCCGTGATGGGCGCGGGAATCGCTGCTGCCGGTGCTGCTTCAGTCGACTGGAAGCTCATGTCGGGCATTGCGACGAGTTGGGTCGCTTCGCCCTTGCTCGGCGGTGTGATTGCGGCCCTTCTCCTCTTTTTCATCAAGGAAACAATCATCTATCGCGACGACAAGATCGCCGCGGCACGCCGCTGGGTGCCGGGGCTGGTCGGGCTGATGAGTGGCAGCTTTGTAGCCTATCTTTCGATCAGCCCGCTGGACCATCTCCTCGACTTAAGCCTCGGCGCCAGCCTTTTGCTCGGACTTGCGGCAGGTATGGCGACCTATGCGGCGAGCGTCCCGTTCATTGCGCGCCAGTCGATTGGCCTTGACAATCGCAACCAGTCGCTGCGCAAGCTTTTTCGGGTTCCGCTGATCATTTCGGCAGCCCTCCTCTCCTTTGCCCACGGCGCCAATGACGTGGCGAATGCGATCGGCCCACTTGCGGCGATCGTCCATGCCGCCCAAACGGCGCAGAGCGGCTTCGATCACACTCTTCCGCTGTGGGTGATGCTGATCGGCGCGCTCGGCATTTCTTTGGGACTGCTGCTGTTCGGCCCGAAGCTCATCGAGCTCGTCGGCAAGGACATCACCAAGCTCAACCCGATGCGTGCCTATTGCGTGGCGCTTTCCGCCGCCGTGACGGTACTTGTCGCCTCTGCCTTCGGCATGCCCGTGAGTTCGACGCACATTGCAGTCGGCTCAGTCTTCGGTGTCGGCTTCTTCCGCGAATGGTACACGCGCAACTCCAGACGCCGGCTCGACTACATCCGCAAGCGCGGCGGCATCATCGATGTTGAGGAACTCGAGGATCGCAACCCCGATGAAATACGCCGGCGGCGCTTGGTGCGACGCTCGCATTTCATGACCATCGTCGCGGCCTGGATCATCACAGTACCGCTCACCGCGATGGCAGCCGCCATCCTCTTCACGCTTCTCAATGGCTTGTTTGGCTAACCGGAACGACAATGCGCGCCAACTATCGCATGCAACGACTCTTCGTCGAAGCTGATCTCTCCAGAGGCCGCGCCTTTGAAGCCTCGAAGGACCAGTTCCACTACCTGGCCAACGTGTTGCGCGCGGAAGAAGGCTCAGACGTACTTGTTTTCAATGGCCGTGACGGGGAATGGCGGGCGCAGCTCTCCTATCCGACCCGCAAGCGGCTGCTGCTGACCGCGACAGAACAGACGCGGCCGCAACCCGCACCGAGCGACCTTCACTATCTTTTCGCGCCCTTGAAGGTTGGCCGCCTCGACTATCTTGTGCAGAAGGCGGTGGAGATGGGCGCCGGCCTGCTACAACCGGTCATGACGCAACACGTTCAGGGGAAGATCACCAGCCTGGAGCGGATCGAGGCGAACGTGATCGAGGCTGCCGAGCAATGCGGCATTCTCGCTATTCCGCAGGTCACAGCCCCCCGGCGGCTGGAGGATCTTCTCCCGGACTGGCCGAGCGACCGCCGCATCATCTATTGCGACGAGGGGCATGACAGCCAGAATCCCCTGCCTACTCTCAACGCAATCAGAGAAAGCAAGCTCGCGCTTCTGGTTGGTCCGGAAGGCGGTTTCTCCGACGGCGAGCGGTCACTTTTGCGCGCCCTGCCCTTTGTCACGCCCATCCCGCTCGGCCCCCGCATTCTCAGGGCGGACACCGCCGCGGTCGCCGCCCTTGCGGTTATCCAGGCCGCGATCGGCGACTGGAAATAGACCATTTCTGACGGCTGCGGCATCGCCTGGCCCAAGGACGACCATTCCGTTTTTTTGATGGCATCTTGAAAGAAATTCGCTTGCACCGCACATAATTACGGTCCAAGCACCTTCACCTGCCTGGCCCTTCCGGCCGGTCCCACCTGACAAGAAGACGCCCATGGCCCGTGACACCACCGACCAGACGCCGGTTCGCTCGACAGCGGAAATGACCGAATACCTTGCCGCCGGCTGCAAGCCGAAGGAAGCGTTCCGCATCGGAACAGAGCACGAGAAATTCGCGTTCTTCACCGCCGACAATGGCCCCGTTCCCTATTTCGGTGAACGCAGTATCGCAGCGCTCCTGACCGGCATGCAGGCCAAGACCGCCTGGGAGCCGATCATGGACGGCGACAACATCATCGGACTTGCCGGTCCCGAGGGCGCCGGCGCGATCTCCCTGGAACCCGGTGGTCAGTTCGAGCTTTCGGGCGCACCTTTGGAGAACATCCACGAGACCTGCAAGGAATCGAACCAGCATCTTTCGACGCTGCGTGAAGTGGCCGAACCACTCGGCATCCGCTTCCTCGGGATGGGCGGCAGCCCGAAATGGTCGCTCGCCGATACACCGCGCATGCCGAAGTCGCGCTACGACATCATGACCCGCTACATGCCCAAGGTCGGCTCGCACGGTCTCGACATGATGTACCGCACCTGCACGATCCAGGTGAACCTCGACTTTTCCTCCGAAGCCGACATGCGCCGCAAGATGCAGGTGTCGCTGAAGCTCCAGTCACTCGCGACCGCCTTCTTCGCCTCCTCCCCCTTCACCGAGGGCAAGCCGAACGGGCTCCTTTCCTGGCGCGGCGACATCTGGCGCGACACGGACAACAATCGCGCCGGCATCATCCCCTTCGCCTTCGCCCCGGATTTCGGCTTCGAGCACTATGTCGAATGGGCACTCGACGTGCCGATGTACTTCGTCGTGCGCGACGGCAAGTATCACGACTGCACCCACATCACCTTCCGCCAGTTCATGGCAGGCGCGCTGAAGGGCGAGATCGCCGACTGGCAGCCCAACATGGGCGACTGGACCAACCATCTTTCGACGCTCTTCCCGGACGTGCGGCTCAAGCGCTTCCTGGAGATGCGAGGCGCCGACGGCGGCCCATGGCGCCGCATCTGCGCGCTGCCGGCCTTCTGGGTGGGGCTGCTCTATGACGATACGGCACTTTCTGCCGCCGAAGACCTGACGCGCGACTGGACGGTCGAGGAGGTCTCAGCGCTCCGCGATGCGGTTCCCGCGCAGGGGCTTAATGTAAAACACCGCGGCGTGGCACTTTGGGACATCGGTCGCGAGGTGCTCGCGATTGCACGTTCCGGCCTCGTTTCGCGCGCAAGGGTCAATGGCGATGGGGTGGATGAGTCGGTGTTCCTGTCACCGCTCGAGGAAGTCCTGGCCAAGAAGTCGGCGCTCGCCGAGGATATGCTGGCGCTCTACGACGGCCGCTGGAACAAGTCCGTCGAGCCGGTCTTCGCAGACTACCAGTACTGACGCACCGGTAGCGCCAAGAAAGCGGTTTTCGTCCCGGATATTCCCGTTATAGTGCAAGGACATGCTCGCGCATGAGTCATGGCTAATCACGCCGGCCGGATGCGCCAGCGGTTGCCCGCACGATGACGAAAGGACCGGTGATGATCCCGCTTTACGACTTGATGCTGAAGGCACAGAACGGCGGCGCGCTGGATGTGATGGCGAAGCAGTTCGGGCTGGCGCAGAAACAGGCAAACGACGCGATTACAGCCCTGATGCCGGCCTTCTCGGAAGCCTTGAAGCGCAGCGCCGCCAATCCGTATGATTTGGGCTCGTTTCTCAAGGCCCTCTATTCGGGCGAATACGCGAAATATTTCGACGACGTGACCAAGGCCTTCACGCCAAAGGGAATTGAGGAAGGCAACGACCTGCTCGGTCAGTTCTTCGGCTCGAAGGAGGTTTCGCGCGCCGTCGCAGCGCAGGCCGCGCAAATGACCGGCATCGGCCAAGAGATCTACAAGCAGATGCTGCCGGTGGTCGCCAACACCTTGATGGGCGGCTTGTTCAAGCAGTCGTTCGGTCCTTTCGCCGGCACTCAGCAGACCGGTACGGAGAACCCCTTTCTGGCGGCTACCCAGCAGTGGCTGGAGGCGACCGGCATGGCGAAGAAGCCCGAACCGCAGACCAATCCGTTCAACAACCCTTTCACCCAGGCCTTCTTCGGCACGGGCGCCGACAAGTCGGCGGCCGAGAACCCCTTCCTTGACAACCCGTTTGCCAAGTCCTTTTCCGACATGATGACAGCGATGGGCGGAAAGCCGGCCGATGCGCCCCCCAAGGACAAGGCCGAAACACCGGCGGATTCGCTGACGAAATTCGTCTCGACCATGTTCGACACCGGGCTCGAAATGCAGAAGGACTACCAGAAGAGCATCGAGGGCATTTTCGACGCGATGAGCAAGACGTCTGCAGCCGGGAAACCGAAATAGTCGCACCTCGGCGCTGCAAAAGAAAAAACCCGGCGGGACCTTGGAGGTCGCGCGCCGGGCAAGCGGCAGGGCTAATTGGCTCTCACCCTGCGGGGAAGCTGGGAGGCGCCCTTAATCGGGGCGACCGCTCCGCAAATGTCTGCGAGCACGCTCGCGCGCCGCCATCGTCAGGTGGATGTCGGGGTCGGCCCAGTAGTAGGAGGATGCCAGGGCACTCCTCACATCCTCGCGCCGCAGCCCGACATCGAGCAGCATGTGGTCGTCAAGTTCGTGAAGCCTGTTGACCGCCGACCGGTTTCGCCAAATGCGCATCATCCGGATCACATACATGCGAACTCGGGCAAGCACGGAAGGAACGGGCGAGCGATAGGTGGCAACGTCGAGGTAGTAGCGATCAATCATGCGCATGGCATTTCTCCTTTCCGGCAGGCGCTTCGCCACTCTCGGCGGGAAATTGCGCGCAGCCATATTCGTTTCGCCGGTCGTCAACGACAGGCGGTCAAAATGTTCAGTCGTTCAAATAGCTGGCCCATCCCACCGGAGGTCTACGCGGGATGGGGAATCAAAATGAAAAAGCCGCGGCCCGGCAATTCACTTTGTGGCTCTTTGTCGCAGATTGACATTGATCAGTCCAACGAATGTTTTTAATAGTATCAATCAAACACTCTTATGGAACATCGTCATGTCCGCTCCGCTAGACATCGATCAGTTGCAAACTTTCGTCGCGATCGCCGACACCGGCTCCTTCACCAAGGCGGCTGAGAGGGTCTTCAAGACCCAGTCGGCCGTTTCCATGCAGATGCGCCGGCTGGAAGAACGGATCGGCAAGCAGCTGTTCATGAAGGACGGACGCGGTAACCGGCTGACAGCGGAAGGCGACCGACTTTTGAATTTCGCCCGGCGCATGATCCGTCTCAACAACGAGGCGATCGCCGCCTTCGACGACAACAGGCTCGAAGGCACGCTCAGGATCGGTACGCCGGACGACTATGCCGACCGCTACATGCCCGAAATCATCATGCGGTTTGCCAAGACACATCCGAACGTCGAACTCTATATCGTCTGCGAACCTTCGGTGGATCTTGCCGAGAAGATGGGCAAAGGTGAGCTCGACATCGCACTCGTCACCCACAACCCCCGCCAGCGCCAGTCCGACGTCGTGCGGACGGAGCCGCTCTGCTGGGTCATGTCGGCTAACCACCCGCTACCGGAAAACGCGCCCGTGCCGCTCGCCGTGGGGCGGCGCGACTGTCAGTGGCGGCAAATTGCCTGTGCTGCACTCGACTCTGTCGGCCGTGACTACCAGGTGCTATTTACGAGCTGGTCCTCGACCGTCGTCGCAGCCGCCGTCATGGCTGGGATGGCCGTTTCGGTCCTGCCGGAATCGGCACTTCGGCCGGGCATGAAGGTTTTGACCCAGGCGGATGGTTTTCCGCCGCTCGCGCCGGTGCAGATCGGCATCATGAAGCGGCCCGGCCTGTCGCCGTCGCTGATGAACGCGATCACCAGCCACATCACCGCCTGCCTCGACAACATCTCGCCGCTCGCCGTCAACGACGACCTGCCGGAAGCCGAGGTCAAGCAGTTCCCGCGGTTGCCGCGTCTGCGGCCAGGGCACGTGCTGCCGGGCTGGTAAGCGGTTCCTGCTGCTCGCCGGAGAAGGCCGGGCCATGCGCCCGGCTTTTCTGTGTCGTCAAACGCGCCGTGGCAGAGCCGTTTACGCGAGGTTCTTCTTGAAGAATTCCACCGTGCGCATCCACGCCAGTTCCGCAGCCTTCTTATCGTAGCGCGCAGCGGAGGTATCGTTGTTGAAGGCGTGGTTTACCCCCTCGTAAACGAACAACTCGTGAGTCTTGCCGTTGTCCTCCAGCGCCTTCTTGTAGGCGTCGATCCCTGCGTTAATCCGCTCGTCCAGGCCGGCATAGTGTAGCATCATCGCCGCCTTGATGTTGGCGACGCTTTCGGCCGGCGGCTGGGATCCGTAATAGGCGACGGCGGCCTTCAGGTTCGGGTCGGCGACCGCCAGCTGATTGACAAGTCCGCCGCCCCAGCAGAAGCCCATGGCGCCGACCTTGCCGTTCACCCAGTCGAGTTCCGAAAGATAAGCGACAGTCGCGACCGCGTTCTCGACGGTCGCGGCGCGATCGAGCTTGCCGATCATCTCGCGCGCCTTGTCCTCGTCGTCAGGCGTGCCGCCATCCACCGACAGGAAGTCAGGCGCTAGCGCAACAAAGCCTTCGAGCGCCATACGGCGGGCGACGTCACGGATATGCGGATTGAGGCCGCGGTTTTCGTGGATGACGATAACCCCGCCAAGCTGGCCCTGCGCATCCTTCGGGCGGGCGATATAGCCCTTCATCTGGCCCTTCGGCGCGGCCCAAGTCACCTCTTCGGCGATCAGGCGGGCATCGCTTTCCGCAACCATCTGGGCACTGGCACTGTTGGCGGCGAGCAAAGGCGCGATGGCGGCGGCCCCGGCGGCAGATCCGGCAAGCATCGACAGCCGCTCCATGAAGCGGCGGCGGTCGAGCGACAGGTGGGTGTATTCGTCATAGGCGTCGATCATCGCCTGCGTGATCTTCGGCGTCTGTTCCATGATGACTTCTCCCGCGTTCCCTTCGCGCCCTTTGACGGGGCACGTCGCGCGGCAGAATACGCCAATGCCGGTTCGATGTCCGAGCAACACCTCCTCACGGTTGCGTGATCCCGCGCCGCGTAGCCGGCGCGGAAAGCGACATACGGAGCACTCAGCCGTTCAAATCGAGAACGATACGGCCGTCGATCTTGCCCGCTTCCATGCGCTTGAAGATGTCGTTTATGTTTTCGATCTTGTCCCAGGAGAAATGCGCGGCAACCTTGCCGTCCCCGGCGAATTCGAGCGATTCCTCCAGATCCTGCCGGGTACCGACGATGGAGCCGCGCACGGTGATGCGCTTCAGCACGGTGTCGAAAACGGGAAGCGAGATGAAGCCCGGCGGCAGCCCGACGAGCGACATCGTTCCCTTGGAGCGCAGGAAACCATAGGCCTGCTCCATCGCCTTGGGCGATACAGCCGTGACCAGCGCACCGTGGGCGCCGCCGATCTCCTTTTGGACCTTTTCGATCGCATCCGCCTTGCGCGCATCGACGACCATGTCGGCGCCGAGCTTTTCAGCGAGCGCCAGCTTGTCCTCGAAGATATCGGAGGCGACGACGTTCATGCCCATGGCCTTCGCATACTGCACGGCCATGTGGCCGAGCCCGCCGATACCGGAAACGACCACCCATTCGCCGGGCTTCACTTCGGTTTCCTTCAAGCCCTTGTAAACGGTGACGCCCGCACACAGGATCGGCGCGGCGGGGCCAAATTCGAGATTGTCAGGCAAGTGGCCGACGAAGGCAGGATCGGCGAGACCATACTGCGCGAAGGTACCGTTGACCGAGTAGCCGGTGTTTTGCTGTTCGGCGCAGAGCGTTTCCCAGCCGGTGTTGCAATAGCTGCAGGAGCGGCAGGCGGTATGAAGCCATGGCACGCCGACGCGATCGCCCTCCTTGATGCGCTTGACCTTGGACCCAACCTTGGCGACGAAGCCGACACCTTCGTGCCCCGGAATGAATGGCGGCTTTGGTTTGACAGGCCAATCGCCGTTCGCAGCATGCAGGTCGGTGTGGCAAACCCCGGTCGCTTCGTATTTGACGAGGATCTGGTCCGGGCCGGGTTCGGGAACATCCACCTCTTCGATCGTCAGCGGCTTGCCGAATTCTCGTACAATCGCAGCCTTCATCGTCTTTGCCATTGCCAGTCTCCTTGGGCTTGCGCATGTGCCCTCCGCAAAGCCTAGGGGGCAGACGCAAAAGGTTTCGGAATGCGATGGCGAGGCGAAACTCGGCCGCCTCGCCAAAAGCGGGCATCGGCAACACTATGGTCAAAGCCGGCGGATTGGAAGTTGATCCGCATCAATCGCTCGTGACATGGCTTAAGTGGTATTCGATCCCACCCTCGAACCATCCAGAAGAGAGCGGGCGACAGAAAAGGAAAGCGGCGGCACTTTATATCAGTGCCGCCGCCGGTTTGAATTTCAATCAGCTGTTGCGATCAGCCCACGGCACCCGGATAGTTAGGGCTCTCGCGGGTGATGGTGACGTCGTGGGCATGGCTTTCACGCAGGCCGGCGCCGGAGATGCGCACGAAGGTGGCCTTCTCCTGGAAGTCCTTGATGTCATGACCGCCGACATAGCCCATCGACGCCTTGAGACCACCGGCAAGCTGGTGCAGGACGCCGGCAACAGGGCCCTTGTACGGCACCTGGCCCTCGATGCCTTCCGGCACGAGCTTCAGCGTGTCGCGCACTTCCGCCTGGAAGTAGCGGTCGGCCGAACCGCGCGCCATAGCGCCCACCGAGCCCATGCCGCGATAGGCCTTGAAGGAACGGCCCTGGTAGAGGAACACCTCGCCCGGGCTTTCGTCCGTGCCGGCCAAGAGCGAGCCGACCATGCAGGCCGCGGCACCGGCGGCGATCGCCTTGGCAAGGTCGCCGGAGAACTTGATGCCGCCATCGGCGATAACAGGAATATCGGCTTCACGCGCCGCCTCGACGGCGGACATAATCGCGGCAAGCTGCGGCACACCGACGCCCGCGACGATGCGCGTCGTGCAGATCGAGCCGGGGCCGATACCGACCTTGACCGCGTCCGCGCCGGCATCGATCAGCGCCTTCGTGCCGCCAGCGGTTGCGACATTGCCGGCCATGATGCGCACGGCGTTGGAGAGCTTCTTGACCCGCGAAACGGCATCGAGCACGCGCTGCGAATGGCCGTGGGCGGTGTCGACGACCAGCAGGTCAACCCCGGCATCGATCAGGCGCTCGGCGCGCTCGAAACCGTCGTCTCCGACGGAAATCGCAGCAGCGGCGCGAAGGCGGCCCTGCGCGTCCTTGGAGGCGTTCGGGTTGAGCTGCGACTTCTCCATGTCCTTGACCGTGATCAGGCCGACGCAGCGGCCATCGGTATCGACCACCAGCAGCTTCTCGATGCGGTGCTTGTGCAGGAGCCGCTTGGCCTCCTGCTGTTCGACGTTCTCCTTCACCGTGACGAGGTTCTCTCGCGTCATCAGCTCGTAGATCTTCTGCTTCGGATCGGAGGCGAAGCGGACGTCGCGGTTCGTCAGGATGCCGACGAGGCGGCCGGCGACACCCTTGGCGCTGTTTTCGACCACCGGAATGCCGGAAATGCCGTGGGCCTTCATCAGCGCCAGCGCATCGGCAAGCGTGGCGTCAGGGCCGATCGTCACGGGATTGACGACCATGCCGCTTTCGAACTTCTTGACCTGACGCACCTCTTCGGCCTGTTCGGCAGGCGTCAGGTTGCGGTGGATCACGCCAAGACCGCCGGCCTGGGCCATGGCGATCGCCAGCCGCGCCTCGGTCACGGTGTCCATCGCCGAGGACAGGATAGGCAGGTTCAGGTCGAAGTCCCGGGCAATGCGGGTCGCGATATTCGTCTGCCCCGGCATGACTTCGGAATGGCCGGGCTGCAGAAGCACGTCGTCGAAGGTGAGTGCTTCCAGTCCGGTTGCGGTTTCTATGATGCGCGCCATGGCCAATTCCTTTCGGTGTAAAAGGCTGCGGTCCAAGGGAACCTTTGGGAGCGGTTCACCTGGTTGCTTGCAAGAAAAGTCTTGGAAGTTGGCGAGGGCTCGTAACACGTTCACGACAGAATGAAAATAGCAAACACCAGAGAATCGGCCCCCTTGCTCGTCGTCCAGCGATTTGGAGCACCTTTGCCGCTACCGACGAACCCGGAAGTGCAATCGCAGCAACCACGGGCGAGACATTGCCGTCAAGCACGTCCCGCAGCCCCAACGATGTGGTTTGACAGTTGACCGAAGCAGGCGCAAAAGGCGGTGGACTATCCGTGCGGCGGGCCCTTCGGAACCATCCCCGCCGAGCCGGCACCTCCTCGAAGAATTGATCCGGGATTGCTCCGGGGCGCATCATCACATGAACCGCATCGTTCCCCTGATTCTTGCCGTCGCCCTCTTCATGGAGCAGATGGATTCTACCGTGATCGCCACCTCGCTTCCGGCGATCGCCCATGATCTCGGCGTCGGACCGATCACGCTGAAGCTGGCGCTGACGGCCTACATGGTGTCGCTCGCGATCTTCATTCCCCTCTCAGGCTGGATGGCGGACCGCTTCGGGGCCAAGCGCATCTTCCGGCTGGCGATCCTCGTCTTCATCTTCGGGTCCATTCTCTGCGCGGTGTCGAACAGCCTCGTTGCCTTTGTCGTCTCCCGCTTCATCCAGGGGATGGGCGGGGCGATGATGACGCCGGTGGCCCGCCTCGTGCTCGTGCGCAGCACCTCGCGCAGCGAACTTGTTTCCGCCATGGCGATGCTGACGATCCCTGCCCTCGTCGGTCCGCTCGCCGGCCCGCCGCTCGGCGGCTTCATCACCACCTATTTCGCCTGGCACTGGATCTTTCTCATCAATGTGCCTGTCGGGATTGTCGGATACGTGCTGTCGGGCATCTATCTTCCCGAGATCCACGCGAGCCCGCCCGCACCACTGGATGTCAGAGGCTTCCTGCTTTGTGCTGTCGCCGCCGGCGGCACGATGTTCGGTCTTTCCGTCATCAGCCTTCCTGCGCTACCGCCGGAAATCGGCCTCGCCGCCACAGTTCTTGGGCTCCTTTCCGGCTGGCTCTATGTGCGCCACGCCAAGAACCATCCAGCGCCGCTGTTGGATCTACGTCTCTTCCGCGACCGCGCGTTTCGAGCAGCCGCGGTCGGCGGCACGCTGTTCCGGATCTCGGTCGGCGCGGTCCCCTTCCTGATGCCCTTGATGCTGCAGGTGGGCTTCGGCTTTTCACCGTTCCAGTCCGGTCTGATCACCTTCACCGGCGCAATCGGCGCCATCACCACCAAGTTCCTGGCCAAGCGCGTGCTGACCTTTGCCGGCTTCCGGACCACGCTGATCGCCGCCTGTGTCGCCGGGGCCGCCCTCACCTCCGCCAGCAGCCTTTTCACGCCGGAAACCTCCGTTGTGCTGATGTCGTTCGTGCTGCTGCTCGCCGGGTTTGCGCGTTCCTTCTTCTTCACCAGCGTGAACGCGCTGACATTTGCCGATATCTCAGACCGGGATGTCAGCAAGGCAACTTCGATGAGCGCGGTGCTGCAGCAGATGAGCCTGGCGCTGGGCGTTGCGATTGCCGGCATGATCCTGGAAGTCGAGACCATGCTGACCGGCACGCAGCTTGAACTGCGTGATTTTCACATCGCCTTCATGATCATTTCCGCATTGACACTGATCGCGGTGATCCCGTTCATTACCATGGCCAAGAATGCCGGAGCCTCGGTCTCCGGCCACCGGCTGAAGGAAGAGACGGCTGCCGTCAAATAGGCGGTCGGCTATTCCGGCCGCTCGCAGACAATCGACAGCTTGTTGCCGTCGAGGTCGCGGACAAAGGCCGCGTAGAAGTTGGGATGGAACGGCCGGATGCCCGGGGTGCCCTCATCTGTACCGCCGTTTTCCAGCGCGGCGGCGTGGAATGCGTCCACTGCAGCGCGGCTCGGCGCATCGAGCGCAACCGTCACGCCGTTGCCAAATGTCGCCGGCTCGCGGTTGAACGGCTCCACCACCCAGAACCGGCTGCGCACATCCTCGTCCGCGCCATAGCCGATCTCCCCTGGCGCCTGCTTCTGCCGGCGATAGCCAAGCAGCGGCAGGACCGCGTCATAGAAACGGCCCGCCCTTTCAATGTCATTTGTCCCGACGGTCACATAGAGCAGCATCACGCGTCTGCCTCGGTCTCCGCCTCGGCTGAGGCCGCTTCCCTGCTCCGCCCCTTGAAGCCCTTGGCGAGCAGGAACATCTCGACCGATTCGGCGCGCGAGGCGGCCGGCTTCACATGGATGACCTGTTTGAAATTCTGCTTGAGCATGTTGAGCAGATCGCGCTCGGTACCGCCCTGGAAGGTCTTTGCCAGGAAATGTCCGCCCTCTGCCAGCACCTCAACGGCGAAGTACGCAGCGACTTCGCACAGATGCATGGTGCGCAGGTGGTCGGTTTGCCGGTGTCCCGTCGTGGGTGCCGCCATGTCGGAGATCACGAGATCGGGCGTGCCGCCGATCGCCTCTTTCAGCTTTTCCGGGGCCTCCGGATCAAGAAAATCCATCTGCAGGATCTTCACACCCGGCAGCAGGTCCATCTCCAGGAAGTCGATCGCCGCGACGCGCGGGTCCTCATCGGTCGAATTCGTCACCTTGGCGGCAATCTGCGACCAGCTTCCGGGCGCGGCGCCGAGGTCGATGATGCGCCTGGCACCGTCGAGGATCTTGTGCTTCTCGTCGATCTCCAGAAGCTTGAACGCAGCGCGCGCGCGATAGCCCTCGAGCCGTGCGCGCTGCACATAGGGATCATTGATATGGCGCTCGATCCAGCGCCGTGAGGACGCCTTGAGCTTGCCCTTCTTCACCTTCTGGCCGAGCTTGCGCCCGGTGCGGTTCCCGCCGACAGGGGGCTTGGTCATTTCTGTTGTCCTTCCGAACGGCCAGGGTAGCGATGCTGCCGGCGATGGCGGCCGCGTCTCCAGACCCCGTCATCGGCCATCATGTCAGTCAGCAAGCCCTCGCGCAGGCCGCGATCGGCCACACGCATGCGGGTCGATGGCCAGCGGTTACGGATCGCCTCAAGAATGGCGCAACCAGCCAGGACGAGATCGGCACGATCCGGCCCGATGCAGGGATTGGCCGCGCGGGCGGAAAAATCCCAGGACAGCAGCCGCGCCTGCATGGCGCTGACCTCGGCGTCCGAAAGCCATACGCCATCCACCTGGCGCCGGTCGTAGCGCGGAAGGTCCAGATGCACACCGGCGAGCGTCGTCACGGTCCCGGATGTGCCGATCAGATGGAAGTCGTCCGATGCCCCATGGTCGCCATGCCCGGCACAATCGAAATCCACTAGCATGGCTTCGACCTCCCTTACCATGGCGGCGAAGCTCTCGGGCGTCACGTCACGACCGCCGTGTCGCTCCGACAGCGTCACGACGCCGACCGGCAGCGAGGTCCAGTGGGTGATGTGGTTGGCAAGCCGACTGGAGCGGTTTTCGCCAATGCGGATCACGGCGATCTCGGACGAGCCGCCGCCGATATCGAACAGCACCACGGACTTCGCCTCGCGGCCGACAAGCGAGGAGCAGCCCGACACGGCAAGCCGCGCCTCCGTCTCCCGGTTGATGATCTCAAGCTCGAGACCGGTCTCCGACCTGACGCGAGCGAGGAATTCCTCGCCGTTCTCCGCCCTTCGGCAGGCTTCAGTGGCGATCAGGCGGCTGCGGCGGATATTGCGGCTTCTCAATTTGGCGGCGCAGACTTTCAGCGCCTCGATTGATCGGTCCATCGCCCCGTCCGACAGCCGGCCGCTCGCGGCCAGTCCCTCGCCAAGCCGGACAATTCGTGAAAAAGCGTCGACGACGCGAAACTGTCCCGGACGCGTCGGCTGCGCGATCAAAAGGCGGCAATTGTTCGTGCCGAGGTCGAGCGCAGCATAAAGCGACGTATCGTTCGCCTCTCCGCGCTGTCCACTTACGGTCGACGGTTCGCCTCGATTGCGGCCGCCTGTCGACAACGCAACTAGGGGCGCGGTCGACGACGGCGCTGCCTTCAGCGAAGGCCCTACGACTTCAGGCGACGATTCGGGCCCCCTCAGCGGACGCCCTTGCAGGCTGCGTTGCTGATGCGCCTTGCGATTCGCACGCCCCTGCCCGGACTGCTCCTGCGCAGCCTTCGCGGGAGACCCGGCTTCGATTTGCGATGGCCGATTTGCCTGGCCGCCACCCTTGCCGCGGCGTCGACGCTTGCGCTTGCGGACGGCATCGCCATCCGACGCGACGGATTGGGGGCTTGTTTCCAGACCGCTGCGGCTGGAACTGTTGGCCGGGGAAAGGGGAGCGGAAGACGGACCTTGGGCCCGCTTTGCTTTTCCCTTGCGGCGGCGCGACCGTTTCGGCTTTGCCTGTCCGCCCGTGGCCTGCCCCCCGGAAACGGACGGCCTGAGGCCGTGATCGGGGTCGTTCACGTGTCTGCCTATCGCGCCGCGCAAAGCTCTCTTGAGCTGCAGCAGGCGCTCTCTCGATTTTTCGTTGACAGGACCTTACCAGCACGGGTCGTTTTGGACAATTCCTTTTGTGCACGGCAGCATCCCCCGCTGCCACGCCTTGCGATGGCAGCAGATCCGTCGGCCACAAAACGCGCTTTGCAGACTATCGCAAAAAAATTCTCGAACCCTATTTGCATCCGCGAGCCTTTTGGTTATAAGCCCGCCTCACAGGCAACCGGCCACGGCCGACGCCGCTGGTGGGGAATAGGTTAACGGTAGACCCACGGACTCTGACTCCGTTAGTCCTGGTTCGAATCCAGGTTCCCCAGCCAATTCTCCCAAAAAACCCCTTAATTCCTTGATTTTCCACCTGATGCCCAGAACTGTAGCCCACAGGTGATGCCCACGCGAAATAACGCGATGGACGAGCCCTGGGGAAGACAGGGCATTCGTCATGGCCGTGCGCCACGAGGTCGAGAATCTGATCCGCCGCGGAAACATCTTCTATTGGCGTGCGCGCGTACCGGCCGTCTTCGTCCACTGCCGCCCCGGCAGTCGCCTTTCACTCAGCCTTCATTGTTCCGACCATAAAAAGGCTCAGATCATCGGCCGGAAGCTCAATACACGGCTGGCCGAACTGAAGATGAATTCGAAGGACGTGATGACCACCAAGAAGCAGCTCCAGATCCTGTTCGAGCACGTACGGGATGAAGAAATCGAGAGGCTCGATGACGTCAGCACGATGGCCAAACGCAACGGTCGCGGTGGCGATGTCGTCGAGATGGAGCTCGATCTCGAGGTTGGATGGGCTTGCCAACTCCTGGCAAAGTTCGGGACCCGGTCGGAGCTCATCCTAGAAGGCGATTGCCCTGGTCTCACCTATCTGCTGAAGAACGGCGTCCCCGCCTCGCATGTCGATGCCATCCGGGCGAACTATCGCGGCGAGCTGAGCACGGCTCGCAGCCCCGGATTTGAAGACGGCATCAGACGACTGATCTACCACTTCGAGATTGAGGACACGGCGCTCAATCGCGAACGCGCCATGTCGAAAATGTTCGAAGCACGCGCGGCGGCCCTCCTGGATATCGACGAACGCCACGACCTCGTCGACCGGACTTCAAGCGAATTCACAGGCGGCGGCAGAGCCAGCAAATCCGAGGCGGAGGTGAAGCTCGCAGAGGTCGAGCCAGCCACCCCTCTCTCATTGACGTTGACCGAAGAGAGCATACCGGCATCGACTGCGACGGATATCCCGGAGGAGGCGGATATCGCCTACCTCGACCTATCGCCTCGTCCCGCAACGGTCAGGAAGGCTTCACCCAAACCTCGCGAAGCCGAACAGCGCGTCGTTGCCGTATCGGAGTTCGAGCAGGAGTGTGAAAAGCTCATCGCAAACATGGGCGATGAATGGACAGCGGAGACGGAGCGAGACGCCATGGCGCTGGTGCGAATGTTCAAGTCGGTACTCGTGGAACATGGCGTAGAACATTCCGGACAGATCGAGCAATACCATATCGGCCTGTTGCGTCAGCACTTCAACGACATCCCGACCGACTGGGGTCGAAGCAGCCGGATGAGAATCATGTCGTCGCCGGAACTGCGGGCGGAAGGTAACAAGCTGCGCAAGGCGGCCGAGACTTCAGGCGGGAAGGCTAAGGTTGGCCTCGCAGCCGGCACGATCCGTAAGCACTTTGGTAACCTCCAACACTTCCTGAAGCATCTGAAGGGCCACGGTTTCGAAATCGAGGACTGGACGTTCGAAGAAGTGAAGCCCGGGGCGGAAATGATTTCCGCCCCGGCATGCTGCGTGACTAGGCTGCTTCCCAAACCTGATTGAGAATTCGTGCCGCCAATGCCGCCTTGTCCTGCGGAAGGAAACGGCCGTAGTGCTTTGCCACCATGTCCGCCGTATCCTGGATGGCATAGCTCGCCTGCTCGTATGAGCCGGTCTGCTTCAGGATGTGGGTCGCCAGCACATCACGAACATTGTGAGGCCCATGGGGCAACAAACCTTTAATCGCCCCACGGCCGGTGTATGGATTGTAGATGCCATAGCGCTGGATGGTGAGCCGCCATGCCTCATAGAAGCTGGTGATGTCGTAGGCTGCGTCGGTACTCGTTGTCTTGACCGTCTTCACGAAAAACGTACCGGGATCGGCAGCACTTTTAAGAAGGACCGAACGATGGCGCTCGACGTAGTCATCGATGCGGCGGTAGAGGTCGAGCAGATCGGGCAGCACCAGCCTAAATGGTTTGTCTCCGAAGAACGACGAATGGGCGTTCTTGAAAGCCACCGCCGGGATCAACACCTCCCAGCCACCGTCTCGGTCACTCCAGCGGATTTCTCCGCGCTTGAGCTTTTCGAGCACCCGTTCCGGACGCGGCATCTGTCCCCGTGGGCATAGCATCAACTGCCGCAGATTTTTCTGGCGAAGCCCGAGATGCAGCCCTAGCCTCAGCATGAGGAACGAGCGAACCGCCTCGGCAGCCGGACGCGGATAGCGCTCCTCGTCAGGCATCAGGCGGATGATCTCTTCGGTAATCTTCCGGTATTCGCCGACCGGGCTGTCGGCTTCAAGCACGGGCATGATCGGCTCGAAGGGATCACGATGGACCCGGGCGATGCGCTGGATCTCTTTGACACGGTGGGATGCGTGTTTGTGAAAATCCTCGCAGGCGCCATGCCAGTCCTCCCGGGCATAATCGATCTCGTTCTGCGAGACGAGACCGGCAATAGGCTGGACACGCGCCAAGAGTTCAGGATGTTGCCGAAGCCACCCGGTGCTTTCCTTGGTGATTGCCAGGGCGATCCGCAGCATGTCGACTTCCCACGCCGTATAGAAACCCCGGCGGCTTTCGCGCCACTGCAAATACCAGTCCCAGACGCCAGGAAAGACTAGCAGCCCGAAGGTCAGTTGACGCAGCGGTACCCCATATCCCTTGATCTCTCCCGCCTTTGACGCCGCAAGTGCGCCGAACATCAGGCCGAGATGCTCGATCTTCTGGGAAGCAGTTTCCTCGCCCCAGACACCATTTCGCTGAAATCCAATCGAGGTCAGTGCAGATGTCTTGAAGCGAACCAGATCGGCCATCTCCATGGCAAGTGTTGGCGGCGCATCGATGACGCCGGACAACAGGTCGGGATCCTCAATCCAAGTCTCCTCATAGTTCGCCGGTACCGCGATCTTTCCATCACGCGGCGCGCGCCCACCATACGATACGCCGGGAAAGCGGATGGCGTAGCGCTGCTTGGCCGCAGCAGCCTGAAACTTGCGATAGTCCGTCGACCCGCTGATGATCACACGGCGGACCCAATCGAGGATCTCCTCGCGCTTGGCGAATGGAAGCGAGTTGAAGTCATCGGGGAGATGCCATGCGATCCTACGTCGCTCCGCAGGATTCGCCGCCCAGCTTGGCCGATCCGGGGACCGAAGCGCAGCCAGATCCTCTTCATGGATCGCGAGGACCTGCTCAATCTCTACGTTGTGACCAATCTGCCGCTTCCCACCGGGGCGACGCCGGCAGTCACGACGGACGACGACGACTTGCCTTTCCTGAGGCAATGCCGGCGCCGCCCTTGTGGTGGGTCGCTCAGCGAAAGCTGAACTCGTGAATATCGCCGAACACCCCGTTGTATTCGAGCGGCATCTCCTCGACAGGAGGCGCCATAACGAATTCCAGTTGGCTCAAGTCCATATTCTCAATGAACGGGGCGAAGGCCACGACGCGATCTTGGATAGCAGCGATCGGCGCGGAGAAGATCGATGGAACTCCGGTGCAGCGGGTCGAAGGGGTCCATGTCTGGGCGAATTGTTCGACGGGGCCGAGCGCCAGGGAATATGAGCTCAGATAGTGAAGCTCTCGGCGTACCGTATCTTGCTTCGGCATGTAGACTCCACGTCGGACATAGAGTTCATCGAGCGAGCTCGGGCCTTCGTCGCCGAGATGATCCAGATAGTCGGGCAAGTAGGCGGCGAGCAGGCCGTAATTCGCCTGAAAGATCACGGCCATTTCCTCGGCCGTAAACAGGGGAGCAATGCTTTCGTCGAGGCGATTAAACACGAATCGATCGACCTGGGACCGATTGCAAAGAAGATCAAAGGCGCGAACTGATGCCTTGATCGCCAGCATTTCCAGCGAATCCTGACGGCGTTTGCGCCCATCGACCCAGGCCTCGGCGAAACCGACAATATAGGTGTCGAGCTTCGAAGAGGGGACGCCTTCGTTCAGAACATAATCGAGGAAACCAGCGGACCATTCTTTCTGCCGGTCCACAAAGAAGTCGAGGTCGCGCGCCATCAGCTCGTTCCCCGTCATGACTTTCTGGCCAACTGCGAAAGCTGTACGCTCCAACGGCGCGGCACCGGAGCTGTCTTCGAGAAGTCGCTGGCGCGCGAAAGGATCGCCTAGATTCTGTGGAAGCGTCGCGTAGCGCAGTCTCTCCCCCCGTTCCCAGGTATCGAGGAAGACGTCGTATGGGTCGCGCTCCTCCCCGTTGTCAGCGTCATCGCTCATTGTTGTCTTCCTCGTAGCCCGAGTAGTCATCTTGCGGAGCGTAATATTCGGCTGCGTCGTAGACCTGGGTTTTCTTGTATCGCTCGCCTAGGCCGGCGGCGGCGAGCCGCGAAAGACCCGCAATCTTCAGACCGCAAGCGATACACTCGAAGCGATTTGGCAAATGCTCCTGCGTCTCCGTGATTTCACCGTCGTCGAGCTTCTGCACCGGGGCGGTGACAGGCTCTCCGACCACCAGGGCCTGTGAGGCGCACGCTGGGCAGACAACACGATGCCCGTACTGGCGCGTCGCCCAGATGGCCGCGGCCTGGGCCTGCGCCAAGCGCTCCTCTTCCGGCCTCGCATTCCAGCTTTTATTGTGAGCTTCGATGTCCCCGAAGACCGCCTTAGCACTGACATCGGCAGCGGCGTCTATAAGCTTGGCCGCGACTTCGGCTTCTTCTTCGCCAATCAAATCGGGGAGCGACATTCCCATCGAGCGGAGCAAGATTTCGCTCGCCTGATAGAATTCCGGCTGCCATCTGGAGGGGTTGACGCCCTCGAAAGCGGCTTCACCCGAATGAAGCTCGCTATTGCGTCGACCAGTGTGCAAAATGCCGAAATCGGCGTTCTCCTTCGAGAAATCCGGAATGATCGCGGCGAGCCGTCGAAACACCTCGCTGATTGATATCGATTTCGGAGTGAACCTTGCTTCGGTTGGTTTGAAGCCGAGAGCGTGGAAAAGGCTTGCCCAGCTATCCTTGTTGTCCGCGAGAAGGGCCGGGCTCACGTTGGCAAGAGCAGCTCTCGCTAGGAACTCTAGCGAGAGGCTTGACCAGAGAGCGTATTCCCACTTGTCGCTGTCGGTCGCGAGCATGTTTTCGACGTAGCGCTGCGCTTTGACGAGTAGCGCCTCAGGACTCCACGTATCTGGTGTAGCATCGGGGGCAATGGTCTGTTTCAATAAAGCCTCTCCAGGTAAATACGCTCGATGATGCGGTCCTCTCTTCCGGTGACGATGGGCGACCGGGCGTGCAGCATGCGCCAGTTGTCGATGATCAATGTGTCCCCAGTCGAGGCAAGGGCTATCGACATTGTCTCGGCGTCAGAAAGAAGGGATCGTACCGCTTCGATCGCGCCCACGCCCGTCCTGCTGGCAGCGATGAGGAAGACTTCGTCCCAGCGGAACCGGTGTTTGGCGCCAACCTGCTCGCATAGCCGTAGCAGTGGAACTGCGCCGCCTTGCGGCCGGCGAGGCTTCACGATAGCGCGTGTCAAGAAATTCAGCGTGCTGCCAACGAAGATTGCCCTTGCGTCGATCAACATTGTCGGGATGTCGGTGTAGCCGTTCACGCAGCGCAACATAAGATATCTTGGCGGCAGGCGCCAATGCGCGAGATCAGTGTGAAACGGGAAGCGGTCTAGGCCGTAGATCCCGCTGTAGGTATTTGGCGTAGCGGTCGCACGGGGGATGAGCCGCTGAACGAGGCCGCCGTTCCAGGGGACCAATGGCGAGCCGAGGCGGGTTGCGACCGTCACGGAGTCGGCATCAGGCAAATAGGTGGACAGGAAACTATAGCCGGAGCATTCGATCTGGTCGGCGAGCAATGAGCCCATAGCGGCTACAGCCGATGAAAGCGGCCAGGTTGATTGCTGGCGAAGCTGCAAATGAAGGCATTGCCGGTGCGTTCGCTCGATATGAGAACAGAGCCTCGGCGTGGCTGAAGCTGCGCGCGGATCGCGTTGGTGAAGCTCTTCCAGGACATCTCGTCCGGGCGAATAATCTCCAGCGAAGTTCGATGTGGCAGTATAGACACGTCCAAGCCGCGGCGGCGCAGGCTTGTCGCGGCGCGACGTATATTGTCACCGCGGACGCGATTGAATTCGGCAAAATATCGCATCAGTCGTCCTCCTCGTCATCGCTGGCGAACGCGATCGAGACGCTCGCTAAACCATTGTTTCGGCTGAAGGCGATTAGAACCCCTTCTTGGGACAGCGCACGGCGGATGGCCTTCAGAGTGTCGGCCTTGGAGTCGCGGCCACGCTCGACGTTGCTGACCGTACCGGCAGAGATCCCGGCACGGTCGGCCAGGGTCGCCTGATCGAGACCGGCCATCATCCGCGCCGCGGCATAGGTTCGACCGAGAGCCGCGCTGTTCGAGAGATTCAGCGGCATCCATTTCACTCCAAAAGTGAGGAAGAATTTGTGTGGAACAAAAAAGGCGATAATGTGGCAGATAGGATTGCCTGGTGAAAGTTCCGCGATTTCACTCTGATCATGTCGAGACGAAGATCGGGAATGTAGATATCGCGCGTTCGTAAGCCCTTTGGCGGCAACTCGCGCGAATTGGGTCCCGAGCACCCGCTGCGGACCTCGTCCCCCGCGACCGTGCGGGAGCCAGGAATGAGGGGCGCATCTACCGACGCTCGCCAGGTCGGCTGAAGGTCTTCAAGGCGCACCGGCGTGCCGTCTTGCCGGCGAGAATGATAGAGGTGCAAGGCCGCACCTGGACCACTAATGTCCGCTTTGCGGATGGTTTAAAGCCCTCTCAAATGACCGAGATGGCGGGCGCTTTGCAGTCGCGGCCGATGACCTACACGGCTCGCAAGAGACCTGGAGATATAACGTCAAGATCTGCCACATCATTTATGATTTTTATGATTTTGCGGCTTTGTGGCTGGAAACTCGAATCTGGTCACATCGAGTCTCGGACCCATTACGCGGGTCGGCAATTCTCGTGCCGCTTGATGACCCCGGTGGTGCCCTTTGACGAGAACGACTTTGCCACTGCGATAGTGCCGCTCATGCGCAGCAACCCAATGACGAACTGGTCCGTTTCGCGCCTCGATCGCCTGTCGTTGGAACTCTAGGCGAGCGGTCCTTTCTGCCATGTGCGCAGCGGCCTGCGGGCCGATCCGGATCGTCAAATGTGACTTCTGAGCGCCAAACAACCACAACTTGCCGAACTTTCGGGCGGTCTTCCAGTCCTTGGTGGTGAAAGTCTCGGTTTCTGTAGGGATGATTCCGCCTAGATCCGGCGATACGAGCATGGCGAAGAGAGCATAAGGAATGAACAGATCATATCCCGTTTCAACCTGATGCACTGTGCGCATGCCGTGGATCGTTTCTGGTGAGACACCACTACGCATGTGAAACTCAAACATGGAGCGGCTGAGTTCGACTTCTATGTCGTCATAGTTCAGTGTCCCTGCCGCGGTCCGCTCGACGAGCAGAGCGCATATCGGATCGACAACGCCTCTTCCCTCGCGTTTGTGAAACATCGTGACACGCAGATAGCCCTCGTTCCGATCATCGAGCAGATAGCCGCGCTGTCCTGTGGCTGATGGCTTGTCTTCAAACCTCGTCACGGGCGAAGCGCGCTCAAAACGTGCTTTACCTAACGCTTGATCATCGAACTCTACCCAGGCGACTTTAGAAGGAAGCTTTACCTCCCCGAGGATCGCCAGAGCGGGCAATCTCGGTTCGTCTGCCTCCTCAGTGAAAGCCTCATGAAGGGTATCAGCATAAGCGGCAGCCAAATGGTCGAGAAGGTACACCTTTGCCTGCTGCAACGCATCGAGCGCGTATTCGCGGAAGTACCTAAGGTGCTCAGACGGTGCAAAGTGCCAGACGATGTCATCATTAGGTGTTGACTTGCCTGAAAGCGACGATCCATACATTGAAATCAATGATTTATAAAGCACTTCGTGTCCTTGAACGGTCCCCGCTGGTTGACCCGCCCTTGAGCAATCGGGTTCTAACCAACATGCTTTCTAGCGTCGCCGAATGTGAAAGCGGACGCGCCTCATGAAGCGTATCCGGTTGGCCATGATTGATCATTGAAGCCGGGAAGCACCTCATCTGCTCACAGATCAACAAATCGCCGCTGCTTCCACCTGGGTCCATGCCACCCTCGCCAAGAACATCAATGCCATGACAACATAAATGTCCACAGCAACCGTATACTTGCAAGGGAGACAGCGGGCCGACTGGCGAGAAAGGTGCGGCTTTCGACTGATGCCTTCGGATGACTGCTTCGACGGAGCTTCGCGGAAGTGTGGCTCGGTCGAAACCTGACAAGCGCGAGAAGGCGCCAACCTGCCGGGCCGGATTCAGATCATGACGGGGATTTCGATGATATTATCCGGCACCTCGGTCAGGTTGAATTCGATATTGGCCGTCTCGATGCCGCCATTATCTCCTGGGCGAAGTACAATGTTCATTTTCGAGAGCAACAGGCCATCGTGCGCGAGCCATTGCAGGACCGATGGGGATCCGGCCTTGACCTCGAAATCGTTACCACCTGCCGCGCTTCTGAGGGTCAGGTAATGTTCGACCGAGCTGGCGGTGATGTCGGCGAGGCTGAGCAGGTCGAGATGGCCGAGGCTACGATCCTTGAACGGGGCCGCCCCGCCAAACTCGGAGAACTTCCGGCCCTGAGAATAAACTCCAACAGCCCGTGCGAGCAGGTCAAGGGCATGGCGGTGCAACCCTTCATTGGCGCAGATCGTGTCGTTGTCACTCATCCAGAATACCTTCTGGCCCGATCTGGCGAGCAGAGCGACGAGGAAGGCAACGGTATGGACCACCCGTAACAACTTTTCGGCGCTGTCAGGTTTCCAGATGCCGAGTCCCGCCGTCTCGAGGACTCCCACCAGTTGCCTCAGAGTAGCTTTTTCATTCGGACCGAACACGGTCATCAGCCGCTTGTCGACGACGATCGTCAGCAGGAAACCGTGAAGCAGCATATCGGCAGCCTTGAGGTATTCGGGCAAGGCGCGCTGCATCTGGCCCATGCGAAAATCCTTAAAGGCGAATTCCTTCTCGCCCATGCCGAACTGCTTGCGGATCTCCGCAACCTTGCCCAGGAACGCGCCGCAACTGTTCCAGCCGCAGGCGAGGAACGAGTAGGTGTGGTGATCACCCGAAGATTCCCCAGCATAGTCGGAAAATACCGCCACCGTTTCGTTACCGTGCGCGGTGAGATCGGGCAGAATAAGTTTGCCGCGCCGGTGCGACTTCCTCATCAGGTCCTGCAGGATCTGCGCGAGCTCGTTGTACTCGATGTCGGGGCCGGGCTTGAGGACGTCGAGATCGGGGTTTTTCCACGCTGAGTTATTGGCGAGCTCGATGAGGGTCCGCAATTGTTCGGAGCTTATACCAGCCTGGTCGTTTCGGTCGGTCATTGTCTCCGTCTCGTCTATGGTCATCGCCGAACCATAGATCGATATCTAAGCTCAGATTGCAAGGCCTGCCGGACATCAACTGCCGGCCCCGGGCGCCTCGACAATGAGGCTTCGCCGCTGATCACAAGACTCGGTCGCCGCGAGCTATACCGTCGAAACTGGCAGTTCTGACAGGATCTGTCCATCCAACGTTACTGTGAAGTGTCAGAGCTTCTTCGTGTGGATGCCGATAGACGTTGGACGCACCGTAAGAGATTACATAACTCGACCGTCCAATTGGAGTAGGCGGCATTGAAAATGCGCTATGAGCGCGTCCTCCGTGATGGGTAGCCACAAGGCCGTCGAATTGCAGCGGACCAAACGGCAGACTGTTATAATCTGCATCCCCCGCCAGCAGGATACTACGTCCATCGAGAAGCGAGACGCGCATTGCCAAGCCCGTACCGTTCCTGCCCAAACCCGCGCATTCGCCGAGGTCGCCCACATTGAATGACGACGATCCACCGCTCCACACGTACAGGCGACGCGCATCCGCCAAACCTCTGGCGAGCCTTGCAGCTCCAGGCCCAAGGATCTGGTCAGGCACTATCCATCTACAACGCCTGAGCGATTGGATTTGAAATGCAGCGTGGAAATGGTCCCAATCCCAATGCGAGAGAACGATCGGGACACGCGCGTCTAGGTCCACTGTGAAAGGTACAGACCTTGCGCCCTTCGCATTGAAAGCCGTAGGAGAGCCGACGTCAAAGTGAAGGCAAGGTTGACCTTCCCTTAAAAGCGTCGTGAAGCTCCCCTGCCCAACATCATGTACCAATACCTTGTCCGCCTGCGGAACGCGCGTCAACACATCCTGAACGCTTAACCGCGACAAGCGCTGCGGTATGCGGCAGACGGCGGCGATTGCTGACGGCAGTGTTAGGGCAGGCACAGAAGCCGCGCCAAGCGACGCTGGACGAGGCACTGGATCAATGCTGGAAACGAGCCGTTCGCCTTTCACTACACGCCCCTTCGAGAAGGCAGTGAACCCCAAAGGAGTGCTCCCGGCAAACCATGCACGCATTCCCTCTGCCGATTGATCGGGATTCAGCTCCAGGTGAAACCAAAACCCCGGTTGCACATCTACAATGTCGTTGGCGAATTTAGCGAATTTACTAGGTGTTGTGGTTAGACGGAGTAATCCGAAATCAGCGTCGTGCTCGGGAGCCGCGCTTTTAATCCAGTCAGCAGCCTGATCACCTGCGTCCGCAGTCACCGTGTCAAACTCGATCACCGATCTCGCAAGCGGGCCAGCACCGATCTGGTCTATTCGACTGACTCTGGCGAATACATGTCGTTCCGGGAACTTTCCCAAGCCAAAATAGAAAAAGAAGAAGGCTGCCTCCTGGAAGCTGAAATCGCGCTCAGGCGTGGAGATTAATCCAAGCGTCTAAAGAAAAGCTGACCGCCCGTTAGATCTCTCATGCTTAGCTGGTCCATGGATCCGTTAGTTCGCATCAGAAGTCACGCCTTGAGGTTACTCGGGACGAACGCACGGCTAAAATCTGCTGCCGGCGTGACGGCGACGAGCTCCTTGGTCAAGATAATGTCTCCTTTCAGGCAGCCGCGAGGAAGCGATCTATGGCTGACAAGGAAGGCGCAATGCGGACAGGCTGCTCAAGCCGGGAACCGACCTGTCGGCCTCGGGGCCGATGGCCGACCGTCCGCTGCTGGGACATCCAACACGAAAAGCGGACATCGGAGTTCTTGCCGCCGATGTCTGCGATTGGCCCCTTATTTGACATTAAACTGCACTGGGCGCGTTCTTTGCCACAGCAAACCAACAGACAACTGCGGCCCCAATCACCGCGATCCAGGCGGAGATTTCGCTTCAGAAGCAAGCGAAAGTGAAGCTTTCGATTGCACTTCAAAGTGAACGCCATGTGAATCCACGACGAATATCACATGGCACTACAAAACTGTTGTATGGCTGTCATAATCTGACAATACTGCTCCACGCGAAACTAAACCTTTCGCCAACCAAAACGGGAGCGAGACATGAAGACCTTAGGATTCGCGGCGGGAGTTGCCGCCACATTTACGTTGCTATCCAGCACCTCCGCGTTTGCCGTCACCGAGATTTCGTGGTGGCACGCCATGACCGGCGCGAACAGCGAGGTCGTCGAGCAGCTTTCCAAGGAATTCAACGAGAGCCAGAGCGAGTACAAGGTCGTTCCGGTGTTCAAGGGCACTTATCCTGAGACGCTGAATGCCGGCATCGCCGCTTTCCGCGCCAAGCAGCCGCCGGCGATCATGCAGGTCTTCGATGCGGGCACGGGTACGATGATGGGCGCCGAGGGTGCCATCAAACCGGTGGCCGAGATCCTGTCGATGGGCGGTCAGGCCTTCGACAAGAGCCAGTACCTGCCGGGCATCGTCGCCTATTATTCCAAGCCTGACGGCACGATGCTGTCGTTCCCGTACAACTCGTCCTCGCCGATCCTCTACTACAACAAGGACATATTCCAAAAGGCCGGCCTCGACGTCGACAACCCGCCGAAGACCTGGTCCGAGGTCTGGGATGCGGCCAAGAAGATCAAGTCGAGCGGCGCAGCACCGTGCGGCTTCACCTCGACCTGGCTGACCTGGATCCACACCGAGAATTTCGCCGCCTGGAACAACCTGTCCTACGGCACCAACGAGAACGGCATCGGCGGCACGGACGTCGAGCTCAAGATCAACGCCCCGACCTTCGTCAAGCACTTCCAGGAACTGGCCGATCTCGCCAAGGACGGAACATTCAAATATGGCGGCCGCACGTCGGAAGCCAAGCAGGTCTTCCTCGCCGGCGAATGCGGCATCTTCACCGAATCCTCTGGCGGTCTCGGCGACATCGTCAAGTCGGGCATGAACTATGGCACCGGTCAGTTGCCCTACGAGGCGGATGCCGCGGGTGCGCCGCAGAACACCATCCCGGGCGGTGCATCGCTGTGGGTCTTCGCCGGTCTGCCGGACGAACAGTACAAGGGCGTTGCCGCCTTCTTCAACTTCCTGTCGCAGACGCCGATCCAGGCACGTCTGCACCAGGTGTCGGGTTACCTGCCGGTCACGCTTGCCGCCTACGAGGAGACCAAGAAGTCGGGCTTCTACGACAAGAACCCGGCCCGCGAGATTCCGATCAAGCAGATGATGGGCAAGGCGCCGACAGAGAATTCGAAGGGCGTCCGCCTCGTCAACCTGCCGCAGGTCCGCGACATCGAGAACGAGGAGATCGAGAAGATGCTCGCGGGCCAGCAGACCGCCCAGCAGGCGCTCGACAATACCGTTGAGCGTGGCAACAAGGCGATCCAGGACGCGCTCGACAACTGATGCCAGGTCCGTGTGAGCGCGGCCCCTCCATCGGGTTCGCCGCGCTTACCGCCTTTCTCCCGCGACGAGAGGAATCGCAGCGTTGACGTGGCACCTTTCCCCGCCCCATCGGCTGGGCGAACGGTGCCACGTTCGGCGAGGCGTTCCTCCAGCAAGCCGATGATCCAGCCGCCGAAGAGGCTCTTATTGTCCCCACGCGTCGTCTTTCCCAACAAGGTCCTTCCCTATCTGCTGGTCGCGCCGCAGCTGGCGATCACGCTGGTGTTCTTCTACTGGCCGGCCAGCCAGGCGCTCTACCAGTCGATGCTCAAGGAGGACCCCTTCGGGCTGTCATCCAAATTCGTCTGGTTCGCCAATTTCAGGAAGGTGCTGTCGGATCCGAACTACCTCAATTCGGTTCAGGTCACGATCGTCTTCTCCATCGCCACCGCAGCGGTTGCCATGAGTGTGGCACTCCTGCTTGCCGTCATGGCCGACAAGGTCGTGCGCAGTCGCGGCCTCTACCGCACACTGATGATCTGGCCCTACGCGGTGGCACCGGCCATTGCCGGTATGCTGTGGCTGTTCCTGTTCAATCCCTCGATCGGCTCGCTCGCCTATGGCCTGCGCTGGCTCGGCATAAACTGGGATCCGCTGCTCGATGGCTCGCAGGCGATGGTTCTGGTCGTCGCGGCCGCATCGTGGAAGCAGATCAGCTACAATTTCCTGTTCTTCGTCGCCGGGCTGCAGGCGATCCCGAAAACACTGATCGAGGCGGCGGCAATTGACGGCGCCGGCGAGAACAAACGCTTCTGGACGATCGTTTTTCCCTTGCTCGCGCCGACCACCTTCTTCCTGCTGGTGGTCAATACCGTCTATGCCTTCTTCGACACCTTCGGCATCATCCACGCCGTCACCGGCGGCGGGCCGGGCAAGGCGACGGAGACGCTGGTCTACAAGGTTTACAATGACGGCTTCGTCAATCTCATCCTCGGCGATTCGGCCGCCCAGTCGGTGATCCTGATGGTCATCGTCATCGCGCTCACCGCGATCCAGTTCCGCTACGTCGAGAGGAAGGTGCATTATGGCTGAACCGTCGACGCTTCCGCCCGCAAGCGGCCATGACAAGCTGATGATCGGTCAGTCGGTTGCAGGCATCTATCTGGCGCACGCCGTGCTGATCCTCGGCATCCTGATCGTGGCGTTTCCGATCTACTACACCTTCGTCGCCTCGACCCATTCGCTGCAGACGATCCTGCGTCCGCCGCTGCCGCTACTGCCCGGCGATCGCTTCATCGAAAACTATTCGGAGGCGCTGTTCGGCGGCGTCGGCCGCATCGGCGGGGTCAGCGTGACGACGCTTCTCGTCAACACCACCATCGTCGCGCTCGGCATCGCCATCGGCAAGATCATCATCTCAATCGTGTCTGCCTATGCCATCGTGTTCTTTCGCTTTCCCGGCCGGATGTTCTTCTTCTGGCTGATCTTCATCACGCTGATGCTGCCGGTCGAAGTGCGCATCCTGCCCACCTACAAGGTGATGGTCGATCTCGGCCTGATCGACACCTACGCTGGTCTGATCGTGCCGCTGATCGCATCAGCCACGGCGACTCTGCTCTTCCGCCAGTTCTTCCTCACCATACCGGGCGAATTGGTCGAGGCGGCCCGCGTGGATGGCGCCGGTCCCTGGCGTTTCTTCAAGGATATCCTGCTGCCCTTGTCGCGCACCAACATCGCAGCACTCTTCGTCATCCTCTTCATCTATGGCTGGACGCAATACCTCTGGCCGCTGCTCGTCACCAACCGCAATGACATGAACACCATCGTGATTGCGCTCAGGAAGATGATCTCGTTTGCCGATGCCGACACCGAATGGCATCTGGTGATGGTCACCTCCATGTTTGCGATCGTGCCCCCCATCCTCGTGGTGGTGCTGATGCAGCGCTGGTTCGTCCGCGGCCTCGTCGAAACGGAGAAATAATGGCAACCGTCGATCTCAAGGACGTTCGCAAGGTTTATGCTGGCGGCGTCGAAGCCGTGAAAGGCGTCTCCATCGCCATTCCCGACAAGGCGCTGTGCGTTCTGGTCGGTCCGTCAGGCTGCGGCAAGTCAACGCTTCTGCGCATGATCGCGGGCCTGGAAACCATCTCCGCCGGCAGCTGCGCCATCGACGGAAAGGTGGTCAACGCGATCGGCCCGACCGAGCGTGACATCGCCATGGTGTTCCAGAACTATGCGCTTTATCCGCATATGAAGGTCTACGACAACATGGCCTACGGCCTGCGCAACCGCGGCACGCCGAAGGACGAGATCGACAAGCGGGTGCGTTCGACGGCGAAAACGCTCGAACTCGAGCACCTGCTGGAGCGTCGCCCACGCGAACTCTCCGGTGGCCAGCGGCAGCGCGTCGCCATGGGCCGTGCGATCGTCCGCAACCCCAAGGTCTTCCTGTTCGACGAGCCGCTGTCCAACCTCGACGCCAAGCTTCGCGGGCAGATGCGCGTCGAGATCAAGAACCTGCAGCGCAATCTCGGGGTCACCTCGGTCTATGTCACCCACGACCAGTTGGAGGCGATGACGCTGGCCGACGTTCTTGTGGTGATGAATGCCGGCCTGGTCGAACAGTCGGGGGCACCGCTCGACATCTACGAGAAGCCGGCCTCGACCTTCGTGGCCTCCTTCATCGGCGCGCCGCCGATGAACCTCCTGCCGCTCCGCAGCGGCCAGCTCGAAGGTGCAGTCACGCTGCCGGTCGTACCCGCCAATGCTGCGACGCTCGGCTTCCGTCCCGAGGATTGCGAGGTGCGTATCGAGGCCGACGGCGTCGCCGCTGATGGCGCGCTTCGCCTGGTGGCTCAGGTCGAAGGCGTCGAGCCCGTGGGGGCGGAGAGCTTCCTTTACTGCCA
The DNA here is from genome assembly GCF_014851675.1 of Rhizobium sp. ARZ01. Classification (NCBI taxonomy): domain Bacteria; kingdom Pseudomonadati; phylum Pseudomonadota; class Alphaproteobacteria; order Hyphomicrobiales; family Rhizobiaceae; genus Rhizobium; species Rhizobium sp. ARZ01. The sequence continues at coordinate 146,552 of NZ_JACVAE010000001.1, read as the reverse complement.
GGCTGCCGGCGGGCGCATCGTCGTGCGTGTGCCCGGCCGCACCGAAGTCCAGCCCGGCGACCAACTGCCGGTGTTCGCCCGGCGCGAGAAGCTGCATTTCTTCGGCAGTGACGGCAGACGAGTCTAAGCCTGGGCAATCAAGATGGTCGGCGGTATCCGCGCTTGGGCCGTCAGGCCGCCGCATTGTCGCTGGCGACGTCTGCTATCGGAAAGCGGCCAAGCTGGTCTCCACGGCCGACATGAAGGCGCAAAGCTGCCGGGCGCTTTATGGCCGCCTCACCGCAAACTTGAGGTCCGAAAGCGGAAATTATTGCCGCTCACTCCCTACTGTTGACTGAGGCCCAAAGCCAGGGCACAAAGGTGGCATCCACGGTCGCTCGCGATGGGAAAACAGAGGGAATTTCAAGGCCATTTCTATAAGCCATTGAAATCATGTGAGAATCCAGGTTCCCCAGCCAAACGTCTTCAAGCGCAATTGAACCCGACGTCCTACAGGCGTTCCCTACGGAAATCTTTGCGAGCCCTGTCCAATTTGTGGCGCCCACCCCGCCAACTTTGTGCGATTCGCCGCTTTTTGCCGCCCAACCACGCCCGAAGAAACTTTAGAGAAATTATAAACGATTATTGCACGAATCGTCGCCTAAATTAGTCCAACCGCAATTAGGGGTTGGTTCGAGATGCAAAAGGTCCGCAAGAGCAACATGCGCTGCCTCTTCGAAGATAAAGGCGGCAATTTTGGCATAATGACAGCGCTGTTGATCCCAGTCCTTTTCCTGGCTGGTTCGGTGGCGCTCAACATCGCGACTGCAACGAAGGAAAGCTCCAAGATGCAGGCCGCACTCGACGCAGCGGCAATTTCCGCAGTCAAGGCCTATGGAGAGGGAGACAGCGAAAGCGATGCCCTGCAGCAAGCGACCGAAATCTTCTTTCTGAATTTCGGAAAGCCCTCCGTCCTCGATCAGCCCGACGCTGACAGCTCGTTTCCGGGAGCGGCAATTCAGCTTGCATTTACGGAGAGTGGCGAGGAAACGGCCGCCACCGCGGCCTACTCCGCCGACTATGACCCGGTCTTCTGGGGACTGAGCCCCTACAAGATAAGCAGAGAGAGCGTCGCCGTTCGCGCCCAGGATGGGGAAGCCTGTATCCTGGCCCTCCATCCAACCGCCCCTCGAGCCTTTGAAGTAAGCGGAAGCGCGAAGGTAGACACATCGAACTGTACGATCACGTCGAATTCGACCGACGCGCAGTCGATATATCTCGGTGGTGCCGCCACCCTGAAGGCCGAATGTCTTTACGCGGCCGGCAAAATATCGGCAACGCTCGCCAGTCTGGATCTGGTCTGCGGCAAGGGGCAGGAGAACGTTTCGCGGACGCCTGATCCATTCAAGAAGAAGGCGATGCCGAATGCGGGCAACTTGGTAAGCCTGGCCGGATGCGGGCAGAATTTCGTCGGCAACGGCGGTGGCAACGGGGATTGCAACGGCACCGGCAAGACTCCGAACAAGGCGCCTGACGGGTATGCGGTAACGCTGAAGCCCGGCACCTATGGCGGGTTGGAGATCAAGGGAAAGGTCAATCTCCAACCTGGAAACTACATAATTGATGGCGGCACGCTCAAGCTTACCAGTCAATCGGTGGTCAATGCGGAGGGGGTGACCTTCTTCCTGCTGAACGGAGCGCAGATCGACATACACGGCGGCTCGACTTTCCACGTCACCGCACCAACGACCGGGACCTGGGCCGGTTTTTCGATCGTTGCGGCGAGAAACAACACACAGCCGGCGGTCATCAACGGCAACAGCGCGTCGTCGTTGGCAGGCATCATCTACATGCCCGCATCGAAGGAGATTCAATACTCGGGTAATGGCTCCACCGGGGGTGAATGTGTCCGCATCGTCGCGCAGGAGATCACCATGATCGGCAACAGCAGTTTCAAGATCGATTGCAAGACGGAACTGGCCGACAACGAAATCAACAACCCGGGCGCTATTCGGCTGGTGAAGTGATCAGGTTCAGCAAGCGACTCGGATGACACCGACCGCACATGAACCAAGAGGGGCCGCGTTTTGCGGCCTTTCTTCGTTTGACGCTATGCACGTTATTGTGCGGCAACATCGCTTTCGTCGCGTGCGTTTGTGCGACATATCCCGAAACGCCATGTGGGCCGGAAAGGCGATTTCCGGTCAATGTCGCCGTTTGATGGGCGATTTGACGAGAGTCTCCGAACCTTCATGCAAAAATAATTAACGCAATCGCGGCAAATACTATCAAAATTGACAAAAGCTCGGTGCCGGTTTGTGCGTTGGCTGGATTAGGCGGCTGATCGACAACATATTTTAGAGATTGGGGTGAACTGAACATGATTTCCGACAGTGTTGTCGACGTCGCCTTAAGAGAGCTGTTCGATCTATCGCCTGTGCCGTTCTCCATCTCCACGACCGAACATCACTCCCGCTACATCAAGGTCAACCCGGCCTATCTCCGCTTGATCGGCCGCACCTGGGATGAAATCAACGGTCAGCCGCTCACTGACGACCTTCCTTATTCATCCGACGATCCGGCACGCTTGCACAGGATGAACTTGCTCGACACGCAGGGCTTCTACGAGCTTGCCGAAGTGGAGATGCGGCATGTCAGCGGGCGCATAATCCCCACATTGATCAGCGCGCAACGGCGCAGGATCGACGGAGAGAGCTTCGATATAGAAATCATCCTCGACAACTCGGAGCGAAAAGCCTTCGAGCGCGCGATCCTGGATGCAGCCTTCACGGATGCCATGACTGGCCTGCAGAATCGTGCCTCTTTCGAGAGCTACTTGCGCAGGGCGCTGACTGAAGCAAACGCCGATTCTCGAATCGTCCTTGCCTACATCGACCTCAACCGTTTCAAGAAAATCAACGACGAACATGGCCATTCTGTTGGTGACAAGCTCTTGAGAGCGATCGCGAAGCGGTTGGTTGAGTGGAGTGCTCACAACGATTTTGTTGCCCGACTGGGGGGCGACGAGTTCGCGATTGTCTCTTCCACTGCAGCAACTGAAGAGTTTTCGCTTGCGCGGTTCTTCGATCTCGGCCAGCGGATTGCCAAGAACATTGTCATGGATGAGAGCATTCTTCGGGTTGGCGCTGCGATAGGAGTTACCGAGGCATCTCCGGGGGTAAGCTTTGACGCGCTTCTCGATGGCGCAGACAAATTGATGTATGCAGCCAAGGCCACCGGCAAACTCGTCGACGTGTGCTCGAGCGCCAGGCTGCACAAGAGAACTGGCCGCATATTGACGAACCACGCTTCATGCAGTGCCTTCTGATTACTGGTGAGTTCCCCCGGCGCTCATGACAATTACCTGATATAGGACAGCGCCCCAGCCGAGTAAATTCGGCCGTGCGGGCGCTGTCGTCCGGGCATTCCTGACCAGCCTTAGCTAGGTCTTGCCCCTAGATCTTCCGGCGTGTGCGCACGAGCATCGGTCCATACTCGACGATGAACAGAGCGAAAGCTGCGAGCCACAGTGCACCCGACAGTGTGTAGAGCACCGGCGCGTGGTCGGGAAGAAACCCGGCCGCCGGGCGCGCGAGCGCGCACAGTACCATCAAACCATAGGACAGGGTCGTCATCGGCGAGGCCGTCAGATCCCGTCCCGTGTGGCCGCGGGTCGCACGCGTCGTCACGGCCAGCATCATCAAGGCGACCGTGCCGATCGTCACGACGTGCAATGCCGACTTGGCGTCGATGATGTCGATCGCCGACAACGCGATCGCAAGAAAGCCAAGCGGCACGAAAAGATAGGCCACGTGCAGGATCGCGACCAGCATTTCCGAGAATGTCGTCCAGCCGCGCCAACGGCTAAGGCGCACGGTATGGACGGCCGCTGCAATCACGCCACCTGCGGCCGTGATACGGCTTTCCGGCAGCGCCACCCAAAGACCGAGCGCGACGACGCCCGTGACGATCGCCGCGGTGTCGAAGCTATTGAAGGGTACGGGGAAATCCTTCCGGCCAAGCCGGTTGATCCAGTTACGCGTGAAGCTCGGGATGATCCGGCCGCCGATGACCATGATCAGGCCGACATAGGCTGCGATCGCCAACCGATAGGCGCGATCCGGCTGGCCGCTGGCGATAACCTCATAGTGATACGCGGCGTTGGCAAGGGTTAGCGCCAGAAGGCCGGTGATCACCTTCAAGTCGTTCCACTTGCGGCCTGCGACAACTTCGCGCACGCAGATGAAAAGCAGGGCCGGCATGAACAGCATGTCGAGGGCGACCGCGGCGCGGACCCCGATCGCATCCGAGGCGAGAAACGCCAGCCGCCCGACGAGCCATAACAGAAACAGGCCGAACAGCGGCCAGCCCGACACGGGAAGTCGACCGGTCCAGTTCGGCACGGCCGTCAGCAGGAAGCCGGCGAGGACCGCCGAGGCATAGCCGAACAGCATTTCGTGGGCGTGCCAACTGAAAACGCCGTATTCTCCAGCAATATCAAGCCTTCCGGAGAGTGCGGCGAGCCAAAGCACCATTGCAGTAAAGGCCCAAACTGCCCCGCCAAGAAAGAACGGGCGGAAGCCATAAGAAAAGAGAACCGGACCGGTTTGCGAAAGCCCCCGGGGGATGCCTCCGGTCCGCTTTGCTGATTGTGACGTCGTCATTCGATTGCTCCTCTATTCAAGGCATTAATAAGCAAGGGGGAGCGCACCCTTCTTTGACATCTCGCAAGGAATGGACCGACTTTGACGTCCGGCAAGAAATCGAGTGGCGAAAGTTTGTGATGGATCAAAGACTACTATGGCGAGTGGCGTAAATTCCTCTCCAACAGATCGGGGATAGCCCCGGTCTTGTCGAAGGAGAGAACCGATGACCGACCAATTCCAGGTAACCAGGCGCACGATTCTGGCTGGTGCAGCATTCGCCGGTGCAGTTGCACCGATGGTTACTGCAAGTTTCGCGCAGGCTGAAGAGGCCCCTCCAGCCAAGATGAACCCGACCGATCTGTCGCACTTGCCACGCGTAAAGGTTGAACTCGTCAAGCCTCCGTTTGTCCACGAGCACACCCAGAAGGCTGAGGGCGGCCCCAAGGTCGTCGAGTTCACGCTGACGATCGAAGAGAAGAAAATGATCCTCGACGACGCCGGCACTGAAGTGCATGCGATGACCTTCAACGGATCGGTACCTGGCCCGCTGATGGTCGTGCATCAGAACGACTATGTCGAACTGACGCTGATCAACCCGGAGACCAACACTCTGCAGCACAACATCGACTTCCACTCGGCAACGGGTGCGCTCGGTGGTGGTGCGCTGACGATCGTCAACCCCGGCGAGAAGGCCATCCTGCGCTTCAAGGCCACTAAGGCAGGCGTGTTCGTCTACCACTGCGCACCTCCCGGCATGGTTCCCTGGCACGTCACCTCGGGCATGAACGGCGCAATCATGGTGCTGCCGCGCGAAGGCCTGACCGACGGCCACGGCAAGGAACTGGTCTACGACAAGGTCTACTATGTCGGCGAACAGGACTTCTACGTGCCGAAGGATGAGAAAGGCAACTACAAGAAGTACGAGACCGCCGGCGATGCCTATGCCGACACGCTTGTAGTCATGCGCTCGCTGACACCGAGCCACGTGGTTTTCAACGGTGCCGTTGGTGCCTTGACCGGCGAAAATGCCCTCAAGGCAGCAGTGGGTGAGAAGGTTCTGATCGTCCATTCGCAGGCCAACCGTGACACCCGTCCGCACCTGATCGGCGGACACGGTGACTACGTCTGGCAGACCGGCAAGTTCAACAACGTGCCGGATCGCGACCAGGAAACCTGGTTCATCCCGGGCGGTACTGCAGGTGCTGCCTTCTACACCTTCGAGCAGCCCGGCATCTACGCCTACGTGAACCACAACCTGATCGAAGCGTTCGAACTCGGCGCAGCAGGCCACTTCACCGTCACCGGTGACTGGAACGACGACCTGATGACCGCCGTCCTGGCTCCGTCGCAGACGTAACGACGACAAACAGATACAGGCCCGCCTGGCGGGCCTGTATCGCCATTGCCCGCCCGATCGTCGGGCGGGCCACCCGGCATTTCCGGCCATTCGGCCCGGCTCTCGCCTTCTGGGGGGTGACGATGTCAACATTCCAAGCTGCTTTATCGAACTCGCTGTTTCAAACGCTCATTCCCGTCACGATTTTGGCCGGGCTTACCGCCGGCATCGCCCACCAGACGGGCTTTTTCACTGCGCCACCTCCCGGTGCGGCATTGTTCGAACCACAGACGGTCACCATTCCGCCGCGCACTTTCTCGTATCGTGCCGATGGCGAATTCATCCGCGGTACCTATGCCACCGATGCTCCGATGCAGACCGTCACCGAAACCCGGCCACTGACGATCATGAAGCACCAGGTTTCGTTGGCCGAGTATGGCGCTTGTGTTTCGGACGGCGCCTGCAAGGCGCCCGAAGCAGTTTCGTACTCGCTGGGCGACGTTCCGGTGACGGGTGTCAACTATGAGGATGCCCAGGCCTATGCCAAATGGTTGTCGGAAAGGACGGGTGAAAGCTGGACCCTGCCAACCGACCAGCAACTGGCGTTCGCTGCCGGAACAGGTTTTCCCGACGACGCCTTTGGCCTGGAGGACGATGGCAGTAATCCGGCCATCCGCTGGCTTGCGGACTACCGTCGCGAAGCGGCGGAGCGTTCGAAGCGTGACCCGGTGCCGCGCGTTCTCGGCAGCTATGGCGAAAACGAATACGGCCTCTCGGACTTCGGCGGAAACGTTTGGGAGTGGACCAATACCTGCCATCGCCGCGTCCAGCTGGACAAGGATGGTTCGGTCGTCCGCAGCGAAGACATTTGCGGTGTCTACGTCACGGTGGGCAACCATCGTGCGCCGATGACTTCGTTCATACGCGATCCCAAAAGCGGCGGCTGCGCCGTCGGCACGCCGCCCGACAACCTCGGCTTCCGCCTAGTCAAATCGACCGAATGGTATGCCCCGCTGCTGAAGGCACTCCATGACAGGGGCATTCAGCTGTAAGGGGCGCCCCGAGGGCCGTTGACTATTTTGGTGTGACGCTTCACTTCCACCATCCACCTGATCGAGATCAATGCAGAGCAAGGCTGACTGGTATTGGCCTTGCAACATGATCGGTTCTGGCCCTAGAACGGTACGGTCAGGTATGGAGTGGAAGACGTGAAGATCGACAAGAGCCTCGTCAGGTCCATTGCGCTGTTCGACAGGATGAGCGACGCGGATCTGGACAAGTTTCTGAGCCATGCGGTACCCCGCCGGGTGCCCGCAGGCGAAGCGGTGTTCGAGCAGGGTGCTTCGGCAACGCATTTCTTCCTTCTGCTGCACGGCCGGCTGAAGGTCACCCAGGTGACCGAGGACGGCCAGCAGATCATCGTGCGCGTCGTCCATCCGGGTGATCTTTTCGGTTTTGCCAAGGCCCTGCAGCGCTCGGACTACCCCGGGACGGCGCTGGCGGTTTCAGAAAGCATCGCTCTGTGCTGGCCGACCGAGCTCTGGCCACAATTCATCGACCGGAACCCGCGCCTGGCCGTCACTGCCATGCAGACGATCGGGCAGCGACTGGAAGAAGCGCACACGCGCATCCGGGAAATGTCGACACAGGAAGTCGAGCGAAGGGTCGCACATGCGGTCCTGCGCCTTGCCGAACAGGCCGGAAGGAAGGAAGGCACAGGCGTCAGGATCGACTTTCCCATTTCCCGGCAGGACATCGCCGAGATGACCGGGACCACGCTCCACACCGTGTCAAGAATTCTCAGTGCCTGGGAGGGCAAGGGACTGGTGGAAGGCGGTCGCCAGAAGCTGATCATTATTGACATCAACGGTCTTTCCGCGCTGGCGGCGCATGTGAAAGATTGACGCAGCCCGACACCGGGTTCGTTCAGTTGATGTTTGCGCTATGTCAAAGATTCTGTTTCGCACCGCGGTAATCTGCTCCTGACGAAGCCGGTTGGGCTTCTGATCCAGGAGTATAAAAATGCGCATGATCCTTCGTTCTTTAGCGGGCGCTGCTTTTTTGACCGCTGCCCTCGGTGGCTATGCTGTCGCCGCGGACCATGAGATCCATATGTTGAATAAGGGCAAGGAAGGGGCAATGGTCTTCGAACCGTCCTCCCTCAAGATTGCCAAGGGCGACACGGTCACCTTCGTTCCGACCGACAAATCCCACAACGCCGAATCCGTCAAGGATCTGATCCCGGAAGGCGCGACGCCTTTCAAGGGCAAGGTCAATGAAGCAATCAAGGTAACGTTCGACGCATCCGGCGCGTACGCCGTCAAGTGCACGCCGCATGTCGGCATGGGCATGATTGCTCTCGTCGTCGTTGACGATGCTCCGGCAAACATCGACGCGATCAAGTCTGCCAAGCTTCCCAAGAAGGCGCGCGAGCGTCTCGACGCAGCAATTGCGGCAGCCGGCCTCTAAGGCTGCGGCTATGCGAGAGCGCGGATTGCCCATATCGATGGGCAATCCGATCACGGAGAAAGCGGATCGTCGAAGCATCCGCCTCCCCCTGCAGCACAGCGAGGATTGCCATGGGTATCGTCGATGATCTGCGCATCCATTTCGACTTCCTGAGCCGAACGGTGCTCCTGCAGTCGCACGAACGCAGCCATGTTCTGCGCGGTGGCTTCAGCAGCAAGGAAGCCGCCGAATACGCGGCGGTTCGATATGCCGCCGAGCACTGGCAGAACAGGTCCGACAAACCGGAACTCAAGCAAGAGCAAAGTCACTAGCTTTCTCCCACCAGCGCCCCGGTTTCCAACGCACGGGACACGCACACAACGCAACACACCGGAGGCAGCCTTGAAGGAACCACATCTTACGCTGCTTGCTGGAGAGGGCGACGGAGATCGTCCAAGGGACGATGTCCTGGGCGCCATCAGGCGGGTGCGAACCGTCGTTCTGGATAGCGCTGTGGATTGCCGTTGTCGCGATCGCGTTGCCGACGCGATCCGGGGCTTCGAGCACTTCGAACAACGCCGGGAAAAGAAGCGCCTTGCGGATGCGGTGCGAACCCAGAAACGCAAGATCACGGCCCTGCTCGATCTGCTCGGGGATTTCGATCCTACGGCAGCGGACGAGGGAGAACTCTCCGAAGCAAGCCTGCTCCTTCACGACATCGCATCGGAAGCAGCGCTCGGTTCAACCCTTCTTCGAGAGATGTTGCGCCTTGAAGAGAACGCAGTGAGCGATGGCGGCAGCTAAGGCCAGACAATTCAACCGCCGTGACGCCGCGGAGCACTATCGATGAGGACGCCCGATGAAACTTCCGCCGCGATGCCAAGATAGAGACAGCCTGCTGGATATCCTGATGTCGCAGACCATCGGCCCTGGAGATACCGGGCCTTTCCTCGACCTGCTGGAACTGGAGTTCGGCGGCGGTGAGCGGAGAGGCAGCGGTAACAGCTATCCGCGCCGGCCGATCCGAGGCGGTTCAGCACACGAGCAGCACTAAGAACTCGACAAGCAATTTCTGAGGGGCGAGCCCCGCGCCCTCTGAGGCGCAGGACGAAGGCGCGCAACAATTGCGAGCCAATCAACGCACAACTTGTGTCCTGGGGCTCAGCCGTGCCCCAGCGCGGCATCGCGGGCCCTCGCCACCCATGCCGCCCCTTCCCGCTGGTGGAAAAAGCCGTTGGAAAAGGTCGCTTCGGGATAAACTTCCGCCAGCTTCGCGGTGGCTTCCTCCCCATCCATGCTTCCTTCGATCACAGCCTGGTACAGTTGGGCCACGGCGACCATATCGCAGACCTGCGGCGACAGGCGCACCCGAGCGATCCCGGCGGCGGCAAGTGCGGGCAGTTCATCGAGCAGAACAACACAGCTGTTTGACATGGTCTGCACGCCGTTGAGCACCAGGAACGACTGGCGGTCGAGGGTGCGAAGCGGCAGCCCGTCCGGCTCCTCGCCACAGATGAACTGGCAGTTGTCCTTCGTCAGCCCCTTGGACCGGGCGTGCGCGCAGCGCGCCGAAATCGCGAGCGGCATGCGGCCGAAAGCAAAGATCTCAAAGGAAAATTCGGGCATCGCCTGCAGGATGTGCTCGATCGAGCTCATGGGAAGCTCAGGTGGCAGGCAGATGTTATCGGCGCCGCGGGCAGCGAGGACCCGTGCCGTTGCTGCACTGTAGACGTTCACCAGCGGGCCGATCGAATGCGGCTTGCCCTGGATCAGGCCAAGTGCTGCGAGGTCGTTGGCCTCGATCGGATGGACGCTGTCGCGGATCAGGTCGCGCACATGCCGGCTCTCGCGTTCCAGCGTGACCATGGCGAGCGTAGACAGCGTGACCTTCTTGCCAGCCGCTTCAAGCCGCTCGATGACCTCGGCGACATGGGGCTCGGTGAAATGCTGGCGCTTAGAACAGACCGTTTCGCCGAGCGTCACGTGTTCCACTGGCGCCTCGTCGGCGATACGGAAATAGAAGTCTCGCCACTTCGGACCATCCCAAAGATAGTAGACTGGGCCGAGGCTCAGCGTCGGCTTGAACGCGTTCGTCATGATATCCCCTATCGCCAGCGCTTTTCATAGGCACCCGAAGTGGTGCGCTGGCCCTCGCTCATCGAGCGGAGGCGTGAAACAAGCGCGGCCCGTTCCGCCGGCTGGGCAGCCAAAGCGCGCTTCAGGCTCGAGACCACTTCGGCGACATAGGCCTTGCCACGTTGCCGCCCCTCGATCTTGAGCGCAGAGACACCGGCATCCTTCAGCGCGTCTATATGATCTACGACATCCAGCGATACCGGGTCCTCGAACGCATAACCGTGCGTGTCGCCGATCTCGAAGCGCCCCTTGCAGAGCGTCGGATAGCCGGATGCTTCGCCGGGGGCGAAGCGGTTGATCGTGTATTCGCCGAGTTCGGACACGAGCGTCTTGCCGTCCTGCCGGTATTTCACATGGCTGGCAGGCGAGCAGACGCCGTTCATGTTCGGCGACTTGCCGGTGGCATAGGACGAGAGCGAGCAGCGCCCTTCCGCCATGACGCACAAGCCACCAAAGGCGAAGACCTCGACCTCACACTTGATCTGCCGCGTCAGCCGGGCGATATCCTGCACCGTCAGGACGCGCGGCAGCACCACGCGCTTTGCGCCGAAAGCGTCAATCAGGAACTGAATGGCGTCCCGGTTCGAGGCGGAGGCTTGCACGGATACATGCAGCCGCTGCTCAGGGTAATTTTCGGCCACATAGGCCATCAAGCCAAAATCGGCGACGATCAACGCGTCGGCGCCCATCTTTACGGCATCGTCGGCAGCCCGGTACCAGAGTGTCTCGTCGCCGGCCCGCATGAAAGTGTTGAGGGCGACGTACGTCTGTACGTCCTTCTTGCGCGCATAGTCGATCGACTCGCGTAGTTCCTGGCGGCTGAAGTTCAGTCCGGGGAAATTGCGGGCATTGGTCTCGTCGCGGAAGCCGCAATAGACGGTATCGGCGCCGGCATCGACGGCTTCGCGGAATGCGGCCGGCGTGCCTGCGGGGCATATCAGTTCCATGTCGCGGCCTTCCCTTCGAGCGCCTGCTTGCGGATGTAGCGCGCCGTGCCCGTGACAAACGGCGCCAGCGGCCCGGCAAGCGACCCGAGCTCTTCCGGCAGGTCGATCACGCTATCGTCGAGCGCGTTGCGAAGTGCCAGCATCGCCTCCATGTCGCCGGTAACGGTGAGGTCACGCGAGAAGAACAGAGCGTCGGCATCGCACCGGCCCTCGAGAAGGCCCAGCAACAGCACGAGCGGCCCCTCTATACAGGCGTCAGAGGCGGGCTTCTGCGGTTTGCGCGAAACGTTGAGCGTCCTGGTCGCGGGAACAACGACAAAATTCAGGGGCAAGTCGGAAGGCGAAAAACAGTATCGCGTTTGCCGATACTCACCGAGACGCTCGAAAAGATCGGGATGAGCCCGGAGGACCCCGGCAAAGATCGTCCTTGCGACGCGCTCGATCAGCCATAGAGGGGTAACGGCGATGGGCGCGACCAAGGTGGACGGAAGAGGCATGCGACGAACCTTAGACAGTGAACGTATCGCCCCGACCCTAAGGAAGGCCACGCCGCGTCAGTTTGCGCTATCGCAAAGACTGCCGAATATTTCCCGGCAAAGCTTGGGCAATGAAAGCCGATGTCCCCATTCCGCGCAGTTTTTCTGGTCTCCAGGAATTCGTAGCCATGCTCGAGAGCCGGGCAAGGCTGAAGCGCATTTCCCGTCCCGTCTCGCTGGTACATGAAATCACCGAGATCCATCGACGGGTGCTTGCCGACGAAGGCCCGGCACTCCTGTTCGAAAATCCGGTCGACGCTGCCGGCAACGTGCAGCCTATTCCGCTGCTCGCCAATCTTTTCGGCACGCGGGAGAGGATCGAGTGGGGGCTCGGACTGGAAAGTGGCGGCTTGCCGCAACTGGCTGATTTCCTTGCCGATCTGCGTGACCCGAAGCCACCGCGCTCGATGCGCGACGCCTGGCAGAAACTGCCGCACCTGAAGGCGGCGCTGTCCATAAATCCGCGTTCCGTGACACGTGCCCCCTGCCAGCAGGTGATCTGGCGCGACGGCGATCTCGATCTCGATCGCCTGCCGATCCAGAGCTGCTGGCCCGGCGAACCCGCGCCGCTCGTCAGCTGGCCGCTGGTGATCACGCAGGCGCCGGACGACCCGAATGACGTCAATGTCGGCATCTACCGGATGCAGAAATTGGGGCGGAATCGTCTCATCATGCGCTGGCTTGCCCATCGCGGCGGCGCACGCCACCATCGACTCTGGCAGGCGCTTGGCCGGGACATGCCGGTTGCAGTTGTGATCGGCGCGGATCCCGCCACGATCCTCTCAGCCGTCATGCCGCTGCCGGACGGCATGAGTGAACTGAACTTTGCCGGACTGCTCAAGGGCAAGCGGCAGGAGGTCGCGCAAGGGGTGAGCGTTCCGCTGCCGGTTCCCGCCAATGCGGAAATCGTGCTGGAAGGAACAGTCTCAGCCAATGAGACGGCCGCCGAAGGTCCCTATGGGGACCACACCGGCTACTACAACTCCGTCGAAGAGTTTCCGGTGATGACGCTTTCGGCGATCACCATGCGCAAGAGCCCGATCTATCTGTCCACCTATACCGGCCGGCCGCCGGACGAGCCTTCCCGGCTGGGCGAGGCCATGACGGAGCTGTTCGTACCTTTGGTGAAACGGCAGTTCCCCGAGATCCGCGACCTGTGGCTGCCGCCGGAGGGCTGCTCCTACCGTGTGATGGTGGTGTCGATCGACAAGCGCTATCCGGGACAGGCACGGCGGATCATGATGGGGCTGTGGTCGATCCTGCCGCAATTCAACTACACCAAGCTGATCATCGCCGTGGACAGCGACATTGACGTGAAGAACTGGCAGGACGTGATCTGGGCCCTTTCCACCCGCTTCGATGCGAGCCGCGACCTGATGGTCGTGGAGAACACGCCGATCGACTATCTCGATTTCGCCTCCCCGCGCTCCGGACTCGGCGGCAAGCTCGGCCTTGATGCCACCACCAAGATCGGCTCCGAGACCGATCGCGAGTGGGGGCAGGTTTTGAAGATGTCGCCGGAGGTCGCCTCGAAGGTAGACCGGATCTGGGCTTCGCTCGGGTTGGGAGACGTCGCGTCATGACCGAACGTGTCGTCGTCGGCATCTCCGGCGCCTCGGGTGCGGCAATTGCGGTGCGGATCATCGAGCGGCTGGCGGAGATCGCCGATGTCGAGACCCACCTCGTCGTCTCCGACGCTGCGCTGCGCACGCTGGACCTGGAGCACGGCCCGGCTGCTTTGGAATATCTCCTGCCGCGCGTTCATCGACACCATCCGAACACCGACATCGGCGCCTCGATCGCCAGCGGCTCCTTTCCGGTCCGCGGCATGATTGTCGCCCCCTGCTCCATGCAGACCCTGTCAGCCATTGCCACGGGGCGGGCCGATTCTCTTCTGACGCGTGCGGCGGACGTGCAGTTGAAGGAGCGGCGGCGTCTGGTGCTGCTCGCCCGTGAAACGCCGCTGCATCTCGGCCATCTGCGCAGCATGTGCGCGGTGACGGAAATGGGCGCGATCGTCATGCCGCCGGTGCCGGCCTTCTATCACCGACCAAAGTCGGTCGACGAGATCATCGACCACCTCGCCGCTCGGGCAATCGACCTTCTGGCATTGCCCTCCGGGCCGATCGCCCAACCTTGGGAGGGCTGATCCAATCATGAGCGCAACGGCCATGGAGCCCCGAGACCCCGTTCGAATAGCGATCGTCACCGTCTCCGATCGTGCAAGCCGCGGCGAATATCCCGATCGTGGTGGCCCGGAGATCGAGGCGTGGCTGCGCACCGTCATCACAACGCCTTTCGAGACGGTCTGCAGGCTCATTCCGGACGGCCGGGACAGCGTGAGCACGACGCTTGCCGCGCTCTGCGACGAGGACGGTGTCGACCTCGTCCTGACCACCGGCGGCACCGGTCCCTCGCCGCGCGACGAAACGCCGGAGGGAACCGTTGCGATCCTTACCAAGGAGCTGCCGGGCTTTGGCGAGCAACTGCGCCGCGCCAGCCTGCAGCAGACGCCGACGGCGATCCTGTCGCGGCAGACGGCCGGCGTCCGCGGCAGAACCCTGATCGTCAACCTCCCCGGCAATCCGGCCTCGATCCGCCTCAGCCTCAATACCGTTTTTGCCGCCATTCCCTATTGCCTGGACCTGATTGGTGCAGGCCGCATCGAAACCGATCCGGCATGGATTGCAAGCTTCCGCCCGACCCGCTGAACATCAGCCTCAGGCAACGACAAGAACCCAGCCGACCCGCGAAGGAGACCACCTATGATCGATATTTCCCTGGACAAGACCGTCAGCGCTGTCGCAGCCGAGCTGCCCGGTGCTGCAGAGCTCTTTCGCCGCGCCGGCATCAATTTCTGTTGCGGCGGCAACGTCTCGCTCGCCGATGCGGCAAGCGAAGCCGGACTAGTGCCCGAAGCGCTGATTGCCAAACTTGAGGCACTCGCGGCGGCCGCTGGTCGCGACGCACCGGAAGAAACCGGAGCTCTGATCGATCACCTCATCAACCGGTACCACCAGGTTCATCGCGAAGAGCTCGAATGGCTGATCCCGCTGGCGCAGAAGGTGGAACGCGTGCACGGCGACAATCCGAACGCGCCGCTGGGCCTCGCGGACGCATTGATCGCCATGCGCGAGGATCTCGAGGGCCACATGCACCGCGAGGAGCAGTTGCTGTTTCCGATGATGCGTCGCGGCGGCAGCCCGATGATCGATCACCCGCTTGCCCAGATGCGCGACGAACATGACGATACGGCGAAATTGCTGGCCGCGATCGAACATGCCACGCACGGACTGGTGCTGCCGCAGGGCGCGTGCGGGTCCTGGACCGCACTCTATACGGGCGTGCGCAAGTTCTGTGACGACCTCGTAACCCATATGCATCTGGAAGACGGCGTACTCTTCCCGCGCTTCGAGCGAAACGGCGTGCCGACCTGACACCATCCTTGACACGCTGGACAGTCCATCCGTTCTGGCAGGCGCCGCATCGCCCATTGTTCCTGTATTCGGGACTATGGGCGGTGGCGGCGCCCTCGGTCTGGCTGTTTCCGGACGTGAGCGGACGGGATCCCGTCCTCTGGCATCTGCACGAGCTCACGTTCGGAATGGGGGGTGCGGCAGTCGGCGGCTATCTGTTGACGGCATTGCCGGCGTGGACCGGACGGGGAACCGTCTCCGGCGTCGTGACGCTCACGCTTTCGGTGCTGTGGATCCTTGCGCGCGTCGGTTTCGCTCCGGCGGACTCGCTGCCGTTCACAGTCCAGGCCGCCGCAGTCCTTGTCTATTTTCTTGCCCTCGGTGCGTATCTTGCCTGGCAACTGGTCTCGGCCCGCCTCTGGACAAAGGCCTGGCTTCTCGGGCCTGTTTTCGGCCTTGTCGCCGCTGACTTCGTGCTGCTTTCCGATCCGCATGATTTTCGCGATGGACGGGCGGCGCTCGTTGCCGTCCTGATCTTTGCGCTGTTGATCAACGCCATTGGTGGCCGCGCCGTGCCCGCCTTCACGCGCCACTGGCTCGAACGGACGAGGTCCCCTCAGCGTCTGCAAGACAGCCACCGAATGTCTATCTTTGCGACGGTGTTGCTTTTGGCCGGGGTTTGCCTGGCGATAATGGAGGTGGATACCTTCGCCGGCATCTGCCTCATCGGCGCCGGCGCCGTGAACTTCACCCGGATGTCCGGATGGCGGACATTCAGCACCATTCGATATCCCGCACTCCTCTTGCTTCATCTTGCCTGGATCTGGCTCCCGGCCGGACTGGTGCTGCTCGGGCTTGCCTTGCTCCGGCCCGACATGATCAATGTGGCGACGGCCTTGCACGGCCTGACCATGGGCGCCATGGGCACGATGATGCTTGCGATCACGGCGCGTGCAGCGATGCTGCGACGGGGCGATTATCTTGTTCTTTCACCTGCCCTCGCCTTCGCCTTCGCGCTCGTGTGGCTGTCCACTCCTGTCCGGATCGCAGCCGGTCTGTTTCCGACACAAGCGACAGATCTCATGCCCATTGCCGTGTTGCTCTGGATGGTCGGCTGGTCACTTTTCGTTGCTGCGCACCTGTCGGCGCTTCGTCGTCCGATCCCACGTCCGGTGCTGAGCGCCCGCACCCGCTCCTGATCTGCAGGCTCGGCGCGAACTAGCCACGTGCTACCACAGCCAGAAGAACAACACCCAGCCCGAGACAGCTGTTGCCCACGCACTCGAAAGGCACAGCATGGCGCCGATGCGAGCGACGGGCGCCGGGCAATATAGCCCGCCGACGCGCCAGCCCAGGTAGGCGCTCCATGCCGTGGCAAGGCAAAGCAGAAGCGCCCGCAGCTCGGCGACAAACGGGATGATGATGCCGTCGGACCTCAACTGGGTGACGGTCATCGCCGAAAGGCCGAGGAAGAGGCCCGCTCCCGCAAGCGGAATGAGGGTCTGGGCCAGATGATGGAAGCGACGGATGTCCCATCGGCCGAGGCAACGCACGGCGAATGCCAGTGATGTGGAAAGCAGGATGGCCACCGCAAGGGCGGTGGCAAGGACGTAGCCCACGAGCAAGACACCATCCGCCAATGTCAGCACGTCGTTGCGCTGCGGATAGTTCGTCAGGATCCACCACGGCAGGGTGATTTCGAGCGCCCCTACCCACCCCGCCTCGACGAGGAATTCGGCCAGGGCCTGCTTGGTAGTAACAAACCAGGGGCTGGCGCTCCAATGGAATGCGCCGACCGCGAGCCCCATCAGCCCTGCGAGGATCAGCACGGTCTCGGCCGGCTTCGGTGTTACGCCGGCCACATGGACGATCTCATGGCTGGGAGACCGGCGCGCCAGCGTGATGGCGCCGCGAAAGCCGCTGCAGCGGCCGCACATGTGGCAATCGCTGGCGCCGCGCATCGTTCGGAGCGCCACCAACGGCGCACAATCGACTGCGCCGGGCTTCTCGCCCCGATCCTGAGACAATCGCCACAACACGGGATCGACGCGGAAATGCAGCGGCGCCAACTTGGAAAGTAGCGCAAACACCCCGCCGACCGGGCAGAGATACTTGCACCAGACGCGCTTGTTGCGGCCGTAGGCGTAGCCGACCGCAATCGCCGCCACCGTCGAGCCGCCAAGGATGAGTGCTGCCGGCTTCGGGTACTGGTAGACGCTCGTCATCTGTCCATAGAGCGTGGTGAGTGCGAATGCGGCCGTCGGCCAGCCGGACCACTGCACCCATTTCGGGATCGCGCCGCCACGACCATGGCGGCTGGCCAACTCCGAGAGAGACCCTTCCGGGCATAGCAGGCCGCACCACATGCGGCCGACAAGGGCGGTGCCGAGGATGACGAACGGCCACCAGATGCCCCAGAACATGAACTGGGCGAAGCGGATGGTATTGTTCCAGATAGTGGCCGTGCGATCGGGTAGCGGCAGAAGGAGTGGCACGATCAGCAGGGCCAGGTAGAAACCCACAACGATCCATTGGGCTATCTGGATATGAAGACGGTGGCGAAACAGCCAGTCGCCGATCTTCCGCCACGGATCAGACTTTGCAGGGGCGGCATACGTCGAGGGGACGGCATTGAAGATATTCATGACGCGACCGCCGCCCGTCGGGATTTCCAGCCGCCGAGCAGAAGGACTGCAGCGAGCCAGTACCCGGCAAAAACCATCAGGGGCAGCAGTTCCGGCCGGGCGCGGTAGCCGGTCAGCGAGGCGATCAGGCTACCGATCCCATGACCGTCGTCGAGAAGCCAGGCCGTATTCCACAAGGGTGGTGACAGCGGCGGCAGGAGGTCGAGCCCGATCAGCTTGTCCACACCGCTCATCAGCAGCGACCCGGCAAGGATCAGGAGCATGATCTCACTCAGGCGGAAAAACACTTTCCAGGTCAGGGCTCGTGCACCGACCTGCAGGAGCAAGTAGCAACCCAGCGCCGCACCGAAGCCGAGCGCCATGGCAACGATGGCGTCAAGGCCGATGCTGCCGTTCGACGATGCCAGGATCCCATAGAGAAAGACCGCGGTCTCGCTGCCCTCGCGGGCAATCGCGAGCGCTGCAAGCAGCAACAGTCCCCAGCCATTCGCAGCCGCCAACGCCTTGCCTGCGCTGTTTTCCAGCGTCTGTTGAATCTGCCGCCCGTGGCTGCGCATCCAGAACACCATCTGCATGATCAGAGCTGCAGCGACGAAGACCATTGTTGCCTGAAAGTAGTCCTGGCGATCGCCATCCAGCCATTCGTCGACAAAGAGAATGACGCTGGCGATCATGAGTGCCAGCAGCAGGCCCACAAGAACGCCGGCGCGAAGGTAGGATTGGCCTTTCTTTCGCGCGGGTACCGGTTGTCTCATCAGCCAGGCGCTGAGGATTCCAATCACCAACAGCGCCTCGATGCTCTCGCGCCACACGACGACGAATATCTGGATCATGTTTCCGGACATGCGCTCGAATTCCTATTTTGCGATCAGCCTGGCCGGAGGCATGTCGAGATGAAAGTCGTCGAAGAATTCGTACTCGCCCTGATCAAGCCGTCGGATGACGATGAAACTCGATGCGCCCGGCCCGAGCACTTTCTCCTTGCGCAGTACGATGCTCTCGAACTCGACCGGGCTGTTGCCGGTGTTGTGAAGCTCCAGCTTGAAACGCACGCCCGCCGGAACGACCAGTTCGGCCGGCTCGATCGCACCGTCCTTGAACTCGATGACGAAGACCGGGTCGCCGTCCGCTTGGGACACGCCGGCCGACGCTGAAAGTGAAAGGAAGGTTGCAAGAAGTAGCGCCGGGACGGGCCGCATCCTAGTAGCCGCCCTTCTTGCCCGTTCCGGCGAAGACGAACTCGTAGGTTACCGTGACCGGCTGCGGCCAGGGGGCCACTCCCGTTTCCTTGTCGACGTGGCGCCCGAAATGGCCATGGCCTTCGCCGCCGGTATTGACCACAAATTCGAGCCGATACTTGCCGGGTCCACTCAGCTTGACGTTATCGCCGTAGTGCGGGCCGTCGCTTGCGACCATCGACATCAGGACACCTTTTGCGGCCCATCCGTCATCCAGTTTGGTCAGCTGGTAGTCGACGGCGAGGTTCGGCAGCCAGTCGCCTTCGGCGAACCCGTTCGTGTTGTCGGCAGTCGCATGGATATCGGCCTCGAGATGGATATCCGTCTCGCTCGCGGGCGCCATCATGCCCTCCGGCTCCATCTCGATTGGCTGGAGATAGACCGCCGCAATTTCCATGCCGCTGACAAGTTGCGGTTCGCCGATGGGAAATTCGGCGCCGTAGGCGGGAAGAAGGGAAAAGCCCAGAAGGCTGATACCGGCAATTGCGAGAGAGCGAGATGTGCGCATGTGATTGTCCACCCGTTAATATGACTATTTAAGTCATGTTTATCCGCGTGTTTCGTCAACCATCTTTGCGCTGGAACAAACAACAGACGGTTTTTTAGGCTCCGCTCACCCGTCGACCTTACTGCTGCAGGAACAGCACCGCAGCGATCGCGACGGAGAAAAGAACGGCTGCTACGGCACTGTAGCGCTGCAGCACGCCCATCCGATGAAGGGCGATCGCAAAAGCGACGATAATGGGGGTAGCCATGAGCAGGCCGGCCTGGGCGTCTGACATCTCAGTAACCTCTTGATTTTTGCCAATGCTAGCGACCCGCCTGCTTCCGTCTTTGCGAAAAGGCAAAGAGCGGAGCGCCGGGATGCGTCATGCATGGCGCAAACAGAGCGGGAGATACACATGACGATGGCGCCGCTGTCACAGGCCGACTCCACCGACGAGGGCGGCGACCTACTGCTCTGGGTGCTTGTCTGGAGCGAACTGGCCGCCTTCGGCATTCTTCTATCCGCCTACCTCGTCATGTCCGTTCTTCATGCCGAGACGTTTGATGCGGCGCAATTGCACCTGTCGGCGCGCATTGCCAGCATCAACACGATCGTCCTGCTCGCAAGCGGATGGCAGGCGGCACTTGCAGCTCGGGAAGGCGCCAGCCTGCTGCAACAGCGCATCTGCCTCCTGATCGCCGCGGCACTGGGCTTCCTGTTCGTCGCATTGAAGTTCGTCGAGTACAGTTCGGAATGGAAGTTCGCCGGCGACGATACGTTCAGCACGTTCTTCGAGCTGTACTTCATGATCACCGGTTTCCATCTGGCGCACGTTGCCTTCATCGCCGGCCTATTCCTGCTTGTCGCAAGGAGACCCGAGCGCGGCAATATCCTCATCCTGACGACCCTTTGGCATGTCATCGACCTGGTCTGGCTCGTCATGTTTCCTCTGATCTATTTCGGGTGATGACGATGAAGCCCAAATCCTCCGCTTCGCTGTTTGCCAGCACCAACTGGATCCTGATGATGGGTATCGTTTCCGGCCTGATCTCAGCGCAGTGGAAACACGAAGCACTTCCGCTTGTCGCCATCATCGCCGTTCTTGGCTTGACGATTTTCAAGGCCCGCTTGATCATCCTGGACTTCATGCACCTTCGCGGCGCTCGTCCCGGTCTCGCCGCAGCTCTTCTTGCCTGGCCAATCCTATTCATGGTCGCAATCCTGGCGAAGTCGGCGGCCGCGAACTTCCTCGGCACGCTTTAAGAAACCATCCTGATTCGGCGCGACTTTGGGGCCACCGCAAGCCCGGCAGACGTCCCGTGACATGGTTCGCGACGCCACGTTCCGGCCTCCCGCCGGGGCGCTGGACCGCATTTCACCCCCTTCAACAGACCCTGCTCCCGTCACCGCTTTCTTGTTTGCCAAATCGCAAAGAAGGTGTCCGGGAAAAGTCCGAATGAACTGATGGTCGTTTGCGTCCGGTCGCGCCCGGGTTGCGCGGCGAGCACAACTGCTCGACGCGTCGGGACGATGCGGCCGCTCAATTCAAGGGGACCTCGGAATGGCGGAACGCCTTACAAAGACAGGAGCCCGAAACGTCTTCTACGGCGGCTCGGCCTTCTTTTTCGCAATATTCATCGGGCTCACTGCCCATAGTCACTTCTACATCCGCACCACGTCCACCGATGAGTCGACGCTGACGGACTCCGTCGGACGCGGCAAGCATATCTGGGAGAAGAACTCCTGTATCAACTGCCATACGCTGCTCGGCGAAGGCGCCTATTTTGCGCCTGAACTCGGCAATGTCTGGAAGCGCTGGGGCGGTGAGTCCGATCCAGAGGGCGCTCGCGAAACGCTCAAGGGCTGGATGGCTGCACAGCCAACCGGCATCGAGGGGCGGCGCCAGATGCCGCAATTCAATCTCACCGAGCAGGAACTGAACGATCTGGCGGACTTCCTGGAATGGACGAGCCGCATCAAGACGCAGAAGTGGCCGCCGAACGACGCCGGCTGACCGGGAAAGGAACCTTCACATGAAATATCAAACCCAGAAGGTCGCGATGCTGTATTTCTACGGCGCTCTCGGCCTGTTTCTCGCTCAGGTCCTGTTCGGGGTGCTCGCCGGCACGATCTACGTGCTGCCGAACACACTCTCCGAGCTGCTGCCGTTCAACATCGTGCGCATGATCCACACCAACGCCCTGATCGTCTGGTTGCTGATGGGCTTCATGGGCGCGACCTACTACCTGCTTCCCGAAGAAGCCGAGACCGAGCTCTACAGCCCGAAGATCGCCATAGTGCAGTTCTGGCTCTTCCTGGTCGCCGCCGCCATCGCCGTCGTCGGCTACATGTTCAAGATCCATGAGGGACGCGAGTTCCTCGAGCAGCCGTTCGTGATCAAGGTCGGCATCGTCGTCGTGGCGCTGATGTTCCTCTACAACATCACGCTGACCGTTCTGAAGGGTCGCAAGACGGTGGTCACCAACATCCTGATCTTCGGGCTCTGGGGTGTGGCGATCTTCTTCCTTTTCGCCTTCTACAACCCGATGAACCTCGCGCTCGACAAGATGTACTGGTGGTACGTCGTCCATCTCTGGGTCGAAGGCGTGTGGGAACTGATCATGGCTTCGGTTCTGGCCTTCCTGATGATCAAGCTCACCGGTGTCGACCGCGAGGTCGTCGAGAAGTGGCTCTATGTCATCGTCGGCCTGGCTCTGTTCTCGGGCATCCTCGGCACCGGCCACCACTACTACTGGATTGGCGCTCCGGGATACTGGCAGTGGATCGGTTCGCTCTTCTCGACCCTCGAAGTCGCGCCGTTCTTCACCATGGTCATGTTCACCTTCGTCATGACCTGGAAAGCCGGCCGCAAGCACCCGAACCGTGCCGCCCTCCTCTGGTCGATCGGTTGCTCGGTCATGGCCTTCTTCGGTGCCGGCGTCTGGGGCTTCCTGCACACGCTGTCGTCGGTGAACTACTACACCCACGGCACGCAGGTCACCGCAGCCCACGGCCACCTCGCCTTCTTCGGCGCCTACGTGATGCTGAACCTTGCGATCATGGCCTATGCGGTTCCGGAAATCCGCGGCCGCGCGCCGTATAACCAGTGGCTGTCGATGGCAAGCTTCTGGATCATGTGCACCGCCATGTCGGTCATGACCTTCGCGCTGACCTTTGCCGGCGTGCTCCAGGTCCACCTGCAGCGGGTACTGGGTGAAGGCTACATGGACGTTCAGGACCAACTCGCCATGTTCTACTGGATCCGGCTCGGATCGGGCGTCGTCGTCCTGATCTCCGCGCTGATGTTCCTCTGGGCCTTGTTCGTGCCGGGCAAGGAGCGCAATCCCCGCGTCTCCTCCGCAATCCAGCCGGCCGAATGAGAGAATGCGGCTCCGTACCCGACGGAGCCGCATTCACCCCCCTACTTTTCTTAAGGAATTCCGCCATGAACCTCCTCAAGCCCACTCCCGTGCGCAACCAGGCAGATATCCCGCCGTATGTGCCGCAGGGCAATGAATGCAACCTGTTCGAGACGGCACTGGTGCGTCAGCTGCCGCTGCTCCTGAAGGGGCCGACCGGATGCGGCAAGACCCGCTTCGTCAGCCACATGGCCGCCCGCCTCGGCCTGCCGCTGACGACCGTCTCGTGCCATGACGACCTCGCCGCGGCCGACCTGACCGGCCGCTATCTCCTGAAGGGCGGCGACACGGTCTGGGTCGACGGTCCACTGACGAGAGCCGTGCGTAACGGCGGTGTCTGCTACCTCGACGAGATCGTGGAAGCGCGCAAGGACGTAGCCGTCGTTCTGCACCCGCTCACCGACGATCGCCGGATCCTGCCACTGGAGCGAACCGGAGAGACACTTGAAGCCCCTCAAGGCTTCATGCTCGTCGTCTCCTACAATCCCGGCTATCAAAACATCCTCAAGGCGCTGAAGCCTTCGACGAAGCAGCGCTTCGTCGCGATCGAATTCGACTTCCTGCCGCGTGAACAGGAGATTGCCGTCGTTGCGACCGAAAGCGGGCTCGACGCTGCCAAGGTCGCGCCGCTGGTCAGCCTGGCACACCGGCTGCGGGCGATGAAGGGCCACGATCTCGAGGAAGGCGTGTCGACACGCCTGCTCGTCTACTGCGCGGCCCTCATCGACAGCGGCATGCCGCCCAAGGAAGCCGTTCTGGCAGCGCTGATTGAGCCGCTCACCGACGAGCCGGACATCCGAGCCGCGCTGGTTGAAGTCGCCAACGCCGTCATCAACTGAGGGCCCCGATCATGCTCGACTTTCTCGAACTGGAGGAAACGGTCGGCAAGTTCTGGCACCGGCTCGTCGGAACGACAGCGAGCATGCCCCGCTATCCCGACCACGCCGTCTCCTTTGACGAGCTCAAGCCGATTCTCCCCACTTGCTTCAGGGGTTTCGGCGGAGAGTCAGCGGTACAATTGACACCGGCGCATGCGCGCACGTCGCGTCATCGCCTGCGGATAAGACAGCTGGTGGGATTGGGCGAGGAGAAGGTCGCGGGGGCTTCCCGCGATCTTGCCACGGCCATGCTGCCACCGGTGATCGACCTCTTTCCCGACGGACAGCTGAACCGGGATCTCTATATCTGGCTCGCTGCCGCAATGGCTGCGATGGAGCTGAACGAGCCAGACGACTCGGACCCGCTGCGACGCGATCTCCAACGGATCGAGGCAACGCAGACGATGGTTGCGAGCGTACTCGACACTTTGCCCGGACTGCAGCCGATTTACCGGCGCCTGTGCGCTGCGATCCTGACGGAACGGGCTCGCGGCATCCTTCCGGCAGTGGAGCAACTGGTAGAGAACAGGATACTCGGTTTGCTGCGCAAAGGAGCTGGGGTAGCCGATGGCACTCCACCAGCGATCTTCCCCCGTCACGCACCAGCCGGCTACCAGCCGATGATGGGCGTGCCGCTCTGGCCGGAGTTTCACGTCAGGGCGGAAACGGCGACGAAAATCGAAGATGTCGGCCGGGATGGCCCGGAGAGCCAGGCAATGCAGGGCAACGCCCGCTACCTGGCAATGCGGCAGAGCGAGGAGGAGCGTAAGTCCGAGCGCAGCCCCTTCATCCTCAACCGCTTCGAGAAGATCCTGGCAATGGCCGAGATGGTCAATGTCGATCGCCCGACGGACGACAGCGAGGAAAGCGACAGCAAGGCTGCGGACGACCTCGACGAGATGAAGCTTGGCCAACGCAAGGAGCGCCCCTCGTCGAAGTTCCGCTTCGATCTCGATCTGCCGCCGGAGATGGTCGACCTGTCCACCATCGCCGCCGAGGTCAGTTATCCCGAATGGGACTACCGCAAGGGCACTTACCTCGAGAAGTATACGCGCGTTCTGGCTGTCCCGGCAACGACCCTTGGGGAAAGAAGCGAGCCCAATGACGAGACGCGGGCGCTCGTACGCAAAGTACGGCGCCAGTTCGAAGTGCTGCGCCCCCGCCATGAACTTCTCAAGGCGCAGTTGGACGGATCCGAGCTGGATCTCGACGCCGTCATAAGGTCCCGCGCCGATCTCGTCGCCGGTGGCCAGGGCAGCGACCGGATCCATCTGATGAGCCGGCCCGTCGCACCGGATCTGGCGACGACGATCCTTGTCGACGTCTCGCTCTCGACGGACGCATGGGTGGACAACCGCCGTGTCCTCGATGTTGAGAAAGAGGCCCTGCTCGTGCTTGCGCATGGGCTTGCGGCATGCGGAAGCACGCACTCCATTCTCACCTTCACTTCCAGGCGTCGCTCCTGGGTGCGCATCGAGACGATCAAGGGGTTCGGCGAAACGATCAACGGCACGATCGAAGATCGCATCGCCGGCCTGAAACCGGGCTACTACACCCGGATGGGCGCAGCGGTCCGGCATGCGGCGGCGGAACTGCAGAAGCAGCCGAGCCGGAAGAAGCTCCTGCTCGTGCTGACGGACGGCAAGCCGAACGACATCGATCACTACGAAGGGCGGTTTGCACTGGAGGACACGCGCCGGGCCGTGCAGGAGGCACGTCGGGCAGGCACCAGCGTGTTTGCAGTCACCATCGATCGCGATGCCAACAACTACCTTCCGACCCTGTTTGGTCGGAACGGCTTCGCGCTCGTCAGTGACATATCGAAGCTTCCGGTGGCGCTGCCAACGATCTATCGCGGGTTGACGGTTTAGGGGGACCAAGAATCCGCGAAGCAAGCGAGGATGCTTAGGTGGGATCCATCTGAGCATTTATCGCACTGAAGGCCCAGCATCGGCGGAACGCTGGGCCTTCTCATTTTTAATGCTGCGGGATGGTTAGGCAGCGTTGCTGAAAGTGCGCCGCTCTTGCCAAGATACGCATCGAAAGCGTCGCCACGTAATGCGCAAGTGGGGGTCCATTTGAGCATTCATCGCACTGAAGGCCCAGCATCGGTGGAATGCTGGGCCTTCTCTTTTTTACTGCGGCTCTACTGCGACGGGATGGTCAGGCAGCCTTGCTGAAGGTGCGCGCGCTCTTGCCAAGATAGGCGTCGAAAGCGGCCGCGACGGAGCGGACGATGAAGCGATAACGATCCTCCACCCGGACGACACCGCCACCGATCTCGATCAGCCCGTCCCGCTGGAGTTCATCGAGCATGGCATTGCCGGTAAGCACGGTCTGCGCTTCAAATCCGTGCCGGGATGCGATCGCCGCGACGTCCACGGCGAAATCGCACATCACCCGCTCGATCAATTCGGCCCGGAACCGGTCCTCCGCTGTCAGGCTGTAACCTTTGGCGGCTGCAAGCTCTCCGCTGGCGATCCGGCCGGCATAAAGCCCCGGCGGCACTTCGTTCTGGATATAGCCCTGCGCATACTTTCCGATCGACGAGGCGCCGAGGCCGACAAGCGTCGTGCAGTTGTCGGTAGTGTAACCCTGGAAATTGCGGTGCAGGCGGCCAGCCCGCTGAGCAAGCGCAAGTTCGTCCTCCGGCAGGGCAAAGTGGTCCAGCCCTATACGCTCATAGCCTGCGGCAACGAGCGCTTCTGCGATTGCTTCAGCCTGTGCGCTTCGCTGTGCGGCATCGGGAAGCGCTGCCTCGTCGATCATGCGCTGGTGCTTTTTGAAGGTCGGGATATGAGCATAGCCGAACACGGCAAGGCGGTCCGGGCGCATCGTGACCGCAGCCTCGACGGTTGCCACGCAGGATTCGACCGTCTGAAATGGCAGGCCGTAGATCAGGTCGAAGTTCAGGGCGGATACGCCGGCATTCCGGAGGTTTTCTACCGCAAGGCTGGTGGTCTCGACGCTTTGAATCCGGTTGATCGCCTTCTGGACGACCGGATCGAAGCTCTGCACGCCGAGGCTTGCGCGCGTGACGCCGGATTTTCCGAGGGCTGCGGCCATCTCGGCGGTCAAGGTGCGCGGGTCGATCTCGACGGCGGTATTTACCTGGTCGGAGAAACCCAGCCTACTTTTCATGGCATCCATGAGCGAGACGAATTCGCCCGGCTGGATGATCGTCGGCGTGCCGCCGCCAAAGTGGATTTCTTTGACGTTGAACGAAGCGCCCCTCGCCTTCGCCACGAGCTCGATCTCCTGGTGAAGAACGTCAAGATAGTCGAGGATCGGCCGGTCGCGTTCGGTGATCGTGGTGTGGCAGCCGCAGTACCAGCACATCGATCGACAGAAGGGGATGTGCAGATAGACCGACGTCTGCTCGTCGCGCGGGATGGCCGCAATCCACTCGGGATAAACCGATTTGTCCGGCAGCGGCGCGAAGTGCGGCGCGGTCGGGTAGCTGGTGTAGCGCGGCAATCTCGCTTCGCCGTATTTTTCCATGATTGCTTGGGACATCGGACTTCCCTGCTCCTTGTGATCTTGGAAGCGACCCTATGAGGGCGACCTCGCCCCGTCTTTGATGAATCGCAAATGCGCAGAGCCGGTTTTTGACTATTGTTTGCCCGGCGACAAATTGAAGCGGGCGGTGCGGCACTAAGGTTTCAGGGTCGGGCGGTGTCAGCCCCAGTCGCCTGATGAACTCGACGGGGCCAATGGAAAACAACATGTCAAATTCCGAAAACATACCGTTGATCGATGTCAGGACGATCGCCCCGCCGGAGCGTCATCCGAAGATTTTCGGGGTGCTGACGGCGCTTGCGCCCGGCGGCAAAATGCATGTGACGAGCGATCACGACCCGCGCCCGCTCCACTACCAGATCGAGACGCGCTATCCTGAGCAGTTCCAGTGGGAGTATCTTGAACAAGGCCCGGAAGTCTGGCGGGTGGAAATCCAGCGCTACAAGAGTTCCGGCTGCGAATGCAGCTGCGGACATTGAGCCAGAATCCGACCTTGCACTGACGAGGTGACGAAATGCCCGGTGCCACGCTTTCCAGATGGACGATGTCCTATTTCGCTGCAGCACTGGTCTTCCTGCTCGCCGGCCAGATCCTGCTGGCCGCGGGCTTCGGTTTCCCGGTGTTGCCCGTCGAGGCCCCGGAAACGCTGGTCATCGTTCACCTGATCGCGATCGGCTGGCTCGGACTACTGTTTTCCGGCGCGCTCCTACAGTTCGTGCCGGTGCTTGTTTCCAAACCGCTCAAGGCGCCGTTTCTAGCGCTGCCGGCATTGATCATTATCATTTTCGGCTTGTTGACCTTGCTAGCAGGGTTTCTCGGCCTTAATGGACGACTGCCCATAGGCCCGCTCGCCCTGCCGATCGGCGGGGCGCTCCTCTTTGGCGGTTTTTCGGCGCTGGCCGCGAGCGTCGGCGCGACGATCTGGTCGGCGCGGCCGCTCACGCTTCCCGCACGCTTCGTCGCCATCGGGCTGGTGGCAATGGGGCTGACGGTGTTGCTGGGGCTGTGCTTCACTGCGGGGCTGTCCGGACTAGTGGACGACGCGCACGTTCTCAATCTTCTCATCGGCGGCATCGGCCTGCATGCGACGATCGGACTGGTGGGCTGGATGACGATCATGGCCATGGGCGTGTCGTATCGCCTGCTCTCCATGTTCCTGCTGTCTCCCGAACGTGATCGCCCGACAACCCGATTGGTCTTTGGCGCAGGGGCGGTAGCCCTGCTGCTCGTGGCCATCGAGACCGTGCTGACCGGGTTCGAGGCACAAAAGTCCTGGCCGCTCTACGGCGCGGCGGTCGTGTCCTTCGTCGGGCTGGGCTTCTATGTGTATGATGTCGTAAACATTTTCCGGCAACGCCGGCGCAAAGTCGCCGAACTCAACACGCTGATCAGCCTTGCCGCGGTTGCCTTTCTCCTGTTGTCGGCTGCGGTCTTTGCAGCGTTCGTCCTCGCAGGCACGCTTGAGGAAAATGCCGGCGCGCTAGTCTATCTGGTCGCCATGGGATGGCTTACTTCCCTTGGCCTCGGCCAGCTCTACAAGATCGTTCCTTTCCTGACCTGGATGGAATGCTACGGGCCTGTCCTCGGCAAGACCGCGGTGCCACGCGTTCAGGATCTCGTCAACGAACGTAGAGCCGCGTGGTGGTTCGGCCTTTACATCATCACCGTAGGCGTGTCGGCCCTGGCGCTGCTCCTTCATGCTCCTCAAGTCTTCACGGCCGCGAGCCTGTTGCAAATCCTTGCAACGCTGGGCCTTGTCGTGGAATTCATGCGGGCAAGACGGCTCTCGTGGGCTCCACCCGAAATTCGCCTGCCCCCAGGCGTTCTGCAACCCCACCTCTTCCTTCCCGACATCACACATCGGAGATGACAATGATCGAGAATTTTGCCGAACTTGACGTCAGACCCATCCTGGAGAACGGCGGCGAGCCGTTTCAGGCGATCATGGGGGCCGTCGACGCTCTCTGTCCCGGACAGGGCCTGAAGCTCATCGCCCCCTTCCGACCCCAGCCGCTCTACGCCGTCATGGCCAATCGTGGGTTCGATCACGAGGTCTCCGAGATCGAGGGCGGCTTCGAAATACGCTTCGTTCCCAAGGCTACGCCCGATGTGCAGCTGTCTCAGGACCTGGATGCCCCGGAACTTTGGCCCGATCCCGTCGTGGAACTGGACCTGACCGACCTGCCGCCGCCCGAACCCCTGGTGCAGATCCTGTCCGAAGCCGAATCCCGGAAGGCCGGAGAGGTAATCTTCGCCCTTTTGTCGCGCGAGCCGCTGCTGCTTTATCCGGAGCTCGCCAAGCGCGGGCATCAATGGTTCGGCAATTTCGACGAGAAGGGCGAGAACTATCGCATCATGATCCGCTTGGGAAAGGGTTAGCAGATGTCACAGATCGAGCGCGGAGATCTAAACCAGCGCATCCGAGACGCCTTGACGATCGTCATGGATCCCGAGTTGGGGAAGAGCGTGGTTGATATCGGGCTGATCTACGGCGTCACCAGCGACAGCGACGGACATGTTGCAATCTCGATGACGACGACGACCCCCGGCTGTCCTGCTGCAACCTTCCTGAGGGACGCAGTCCAGCACTGCGCTGCCGACGTCGAGGGCGTGCGCGACGTCGCGGTTACGCTCACCTATGATCCGCCGTGGACGCCCGACAGGATGATCAACTGAGCCGGACAACCGGCTCGGTGCTTCGGGCACGGAGGTTCCCGCATGGCGCGCCGGACCAGTGCCGCAGGCCCCCTAATGCGCATTCGGCCAGAGTGTTCTGGCGACCCGGCGCGGCACAAAAAATGCCTCCCAATACAGCAACTTGCCATGGCGCCGCGCCCGGTCCCAACGCCGCAGTGCACCGTGTTGCCACTCCTTGAACCTCGAATTGCGGCACATTTGCTGGATTTTGAGCATTGATGGTGGCATATTGTGCCCTGTTCTCCCCAACCATGACGAGCTGCGGACAGCCCGAGCAACATGGGAGTGAAGGCAGGAGACAACTCAAACCTCATCCGGACCTTCTCGTCCCTGACCAGGGAGCGGGATGCATTTGCTTGCGAGCGGCCGAGCGCTGCCAAACTGCGTTGACCAACGCGCGGATTCACACGACCTGACCGTCGTTGCACTGGTTGATCTCGGGCTATGCGGAATGAAGTTGAAGAGCGGTTGCGGGAGAATGGCGATAGTGAAAATTGACATAGGCCGGGCGCGCGGAGTGTCCCTCTGTCCTGAGATCTTCTGCACGCTTTTACTCGGAACGAGCTAACCAGAAAGGAGCCTGTCATGAGAAGCGAGATCATCGTGGGAATGGCCCTGGCCATCTCGGCCGTGACTGCAACGGGGGCAATCGCCCAGAAGAAATACGGTTCGGAAGCCGGCTGGGAGATCCTCGTGTTGGACAACATGGGCCCCGGATGTCTAATCAAGAAGGCCAACGCCGACGGTACGCAGATCCAGATGGGCATCGACGCGAAGGGCGGGATGCGCGGCTATATGGCGATCTACACGAAGGCAGATGCCAATGTTTCCTCCAGCGAGAGAATTCCAGTTCTTTTTGAGGTCGATGGCCAGAAATTCAGCGGTGAAGCCGAGGCCCAGGTGATCGGAGGCTACCGGGGAGCCTATGTATGGGTGAACAATGCTGACTTCATCTACGACCTTGCCAAAAAGAATGCCGTCACGATTACCCCGGAAGGGGGCAATCCGATTGTCGTCAAGCTGGCCGGAACCGACGCCGCCTTCAAGGCGCTGAAGGCCTGCCAGGAAGCTCAGTAAGGTCTCTTAAGACTACAATGGTGGGAGCCGGGTTGGCACACCGCCACCCCGAGGCCGGCGTGCGTCCCTGGTTGTGGCGTCATGGATGCCCGCCTGCGTCGCAACCCCGCTATCGTGATGCAGGCGCCCCCGGTAGGACCGGGGGCTCACCCTGCCGGTCAGAACGCGTCGGCGTGCAGTTCCGCCATGGCGCGGCTCAGATCGTCGATCGGCGTGAGACCGGCCGTCGGCTTGCCTTCGAGTTCCGGCGGCATCTTCCAGCCCGGATCGATCCCCTGCATGTTGGGCAGTTCATGCGCGATGCCCTTGTGGCAATCGATGCAGGTTGCCTTGCCGGGAAGCAGGTAGCGCGTATGGATCTCGGCGGCTCGTTGCGTCTGCTTCTGCAGGTCCATCGCCGTCGACGAATGGCAGTTGCGGCATTCAAGGCTGTCATTGGCCTTCAGCCGTGCCCATTCGTGCTGCGCAAGCTCCAACCGGTGCTCCAGAAATTTGGGCCGGGTGTTGATCGTGCCGAAGATCTTGCCCCAGACCTCCTTTGATGCCTGCATCTTGCGGGCAATCTTGTCGGTCCATTCGTGCGGCACGTGACAGTCCGGACAGGAGGCGCGAACGCCAGAACGGTTCGAAAAATGAATGGTGCGCGTCAGCTCCTGATAGACGTTGTCGCGCATCTCGTGACACGAGGTACAGAACTGCTCGGTGTTGGTCAGTTCAAGCGCGGTATTGAACGCGCCCCAGAACATCACGCCGCCGACGAAGCCGCCAAGCGTCAGGAAGCCGAGGCCGAGGGTGCCGGCCGGCGTGGCGATGATCTTCCAGGCCCAGAGGACGACTTTCTTGATCCAGGCGAACATGGCGTCACTCGCTTCCGGCGGGCTTGACGCCCATGTCACTCATGTCCTTGAAGACGTTCTTCACCAGTGGGCTGGCGTCTGCCTGCGGCACATGACAGGCGGTACAGAAGTAGCGCCGCGGGGAGACATCCGCGAGCATCTGGCCGTCACGCGTCATGTAGTGTGTCACGCTGATCATCGGCGCGCCGGAATCCTGCGTGAACTCGCGCTTGTGGCAGGACAGACACCTGTTGGCGTTCACCGACAGCTCATATCCCTCGATCGAATGCGGGATGACCGGCGGCTGATCTGGATAGGCGCGCATCTTGCGTTTGTCGTCCACCACCCACTTCGGGACAGGTGCGGCGGCATCCGTCGCCATGGATGGGGTCGGCCCCTCCAATTGCGGCACGGTTTGCTGCACCACCTGGGCGATCGCGGTTGTCGCGACAAACAGCAGAACTCCTGCCGCGACCACCATCCAATCAGGTCGCCTCAGGCGACGGGGAGAATTTTGACCGCGCATTTCTTGAAATCCGTCTGTTTGGAGATGGGATCGGTGGCGTCGAGCGTGACCTTGTTGATCAACTGGCTCGCGTCGAACCAGGGGACGAAGATGACGCCGGCGGGCATTCGGTTGCGCCCGCGCGTCTCAACGCGTGAGCGGATTTCGCCGCGCCGCGAGACGATACGCACTTCCGCGCCCTGGTTGATTCCGCGCTTGCGGGCGTCATCAGCGTTCATGAAGACCCGTGCCCCCGGAAATGCCTTGTAGAGTTCAGGAACGCGCATCGTCATCGAGCCTGAATGCCAGTGCTCCAGCACGCGGCCGGTCACCAGCCAGACGTCATATTCCTCGTCCGGCGATTCCGCCGGCGGCTCGTAGGGCACGGCGAGGATGACTGCCTTGCCGTCCTTCTGGCCGTAGAACTTGACGCCCTCACCCGGCTTCACATAGGGGTCGTAACCCTCGCGATAGCGCCACAGCGTTTCCTTGCCGTCGACCACCGGCCAGCGCAGTCCGCGGACCTCGTGGTAGGTGTCGTAGGGCGCAAGGTCGTGGCCGTGCCCCCGCCCGAAGGTCGCGTACTCCTCGAAAAGGCCCTTCTGGAGGTAGAAGCCGAAGTCCTGGGCCTCTTGATTGTCGTATTCCGCATTGATCTCGCTGAGCGGAAACCGGTCTACCTCGCCGTTGCGGAAGAGCACATCGTACAGCGTCTTGCCGCGGTACTGCGGGTTGGCATCGAGAATATCGGCTGGCCAGACCTCATCGGTCGTGAAGCGCTTGGAGAACTCGACGAGCTGCCATAGGTCCGACCGGCCTTCACCGGGGGCTTTGACGAGCTGGTGCCAGACATGGGTGCGGCGTTCCGCGTTCCCGTAGGCCCCCTCCTTTTCCACCCACATGGCGGCTGGCAGGATCAGGTCCGCGCTCATCGCAGTGATCGTCGGATAGGCATCGGAAACGACGATGAAGTTTTCGGGGTTGCGGTAACCCTGCCAGGTCTCGTTGGCGGTGTTCGGGCCGGCCTGGACGTTGTTATTGACCTGCACCCAGTAGAAATTGAGCTTGCCGTCCTTGAGCATGCGGTCCTGCTGCACGGCATGGTAGCCCGGCTTTTCCGGGATAATGCCGTGCGGAATGCGCCAAATTTCTTCCGCATGCTTGCGGTGCTCGGGGTTGGTTACCGTCATGTCCGCCGGCAGGCGGTGGGCGAAGGTGCCAACCTCGCGCGCCGTGCCACAGGCGGAGGGCTGTCCGGTCAGCGAGAACGGGCTGTTGCCCGGCTCGGAGATCTTTCCGGTCAAGAGATGGAGGTTGTAGACCATCTGGTTCGCCCAGACGCCGCGCACATGCTGGTTGAAGCCCATGGTCCAGAGCGACATGACCTTGGTGTTCGGGTCGGCGTAGAGCTCGGCAAGCTGCTCCAGGAAGCCTGGATCGACGCCGGTCATCTCAGCCGTTTTTTCCAGTGTGTATTCGGATACGAACTCCTTGAACGCGTCGAAGTCGATCGGCTCCATCTTCCCGGGGTCAGCGGCATTGGCCGCCTTCATTTCCAGCGGATTGTCCGGGCGCAAGCCGTAGCCGATATCGGTGGCGCCGCGGGCAAACCTCGTATGTTTCTGGACGAAGTCCTGGTTCACACGCCCGGTCTGGATAATGTGGTTGGCGATGTAGTTGAGGATCGCCAGATCCGTTCCCGGCTTGAAGACAATGGGAATGTCGGCGAGATCCATGCTGCGGTGGGTAAACGTCGAGAGCACAGAGACCCGGACATGTGGATGACCGAGACGACGATCAGCAACGCGCGTCCAGAGGATCGGGTGCATCTCCGCCATGTTCGAACCCCAGAGCACGAAGGCGTCCGCATGTTCGAAATCGTCATAGACGCCCATCGGCTCATCCATGCCGAAGGTGCGCATGAAAGCGTAAGCGGCAGAGGCCATGCAGTGCCGGGCGTTCGGATCAAGGTTGTTGGAGCGGAAGCCGGCGCGCATCAGTTTCGTCGCGGCGTAGCCTTCGAAGACGGTCCACTGGCCGGAACCGAACATGCCGACGGCCGTCGGGCCTTTCTCCTTCAAAGTCTTCTTACACTGCTCGGCCATCACGTCGAAGGCCTCGTCCCAACTCACCGGCTCGAACTCGCCATCCTTGGCGTAAACGCCGCCGCGCTTGCGAAGCAGCGGGGTGGTCAGCCGATCCTCGCCGTACATGATCTTTGAGAGAAAATAACCCTTGATGCAGTTCAGCCCGCGATTGACCTCGGCCTGGCTGTCGCCGTGGGTGGCAACGACTTGGCCGTCCTTGACACCGACCATCACGCCGCAACCCGTCCCGCAGAAGCGGCAGGGGGCTTTGGACCATTTGATCTCGAGCGCCTCGACACCGCCAGGCACCGGCTGGGCGGCGGCGGGAAGCGCGACACCGGCGGTAGCCGCGGCTATGCCGGCGGCATGGGCCTTCAGGATGTCACGCCGCGTCAGTATTCCGGTCATCGCTTCCATTCTCCTCTGTCTCGACATGCTCGAACACCATGTTCGCCGCGATTACGCCCTCCAGAAGCGATATTCGCGTCAGGCACTCGCCGAGCATGCCCGTGCTCGTTCCCTCGATCACGACGACGATCTTACCGCCGCCGTGGCCGTGGATCTCGACGTTTTCCATCTTTGCAATTTCCCCGAGGATGGCCTCGGTGTGCGCCGGCATCGTCGCGATGACAGCACTGGAAACATGGTAGCGCTTCGACTGTTCAGGCATTGGCAGCCTCCATCTGGCGCGCCTGAAGCCCGATCGCGCCGACGGGGCACACGCTCAGGCATGCTCCGCACCCAGTGCAGATCTCTTCGTTCAGTTCCGGAACGAAAGGCCCGCCAATGCGCGGACGAAAGCGGATCGCCTGCTCGGGACAACATTCTCCGCAAGACTGGCAGGAGACGTCGCGTTTGGCCAGGCAAGTATCGCTGACCACCGCCACATGCGGAAACTGCGTGGCGCCCTTCGACAAAAAGACCGGCTCGGGACAAGCGGCGCTGCATTCGCCGCAGAACGTGCATTCGCCCAGTGCAAAATCGATGGAAGGCCCACCGTCACTCAGACGGATAATGCCGCTGGGACATCGCTCGGCACAGCGCCCGCAACCGGTACAGGCTTCAAGGCTTTCCGGGGTTGCCCCCGGAGGACAGATAGTCGCCGCTCTGGCGACCGATCGGCCAACGAAAAGCTCCCGACGTGATATCGGCTCTGTCCGCATCACATCCTCAATGTCCCGGGGGGCCGGGTGGTCCGTAAATGATCTGGAACATCCAGACGAGGAAGCCGTATCCACCCACCACGCCGACGGCGACCAATGGCCATATGCCAAAGGCCAGCACGAAGAATGCGATCAGCTCGACACGACGCCTGGTACGCCTGTCGTGCGAAGCCGGTTGGTCGGAAGATAGCTCAGACAAATCGACACCTCACTTTGTCGCGAACAATAGTAGCGTCGGTTACACAGAAATAAAGACCTAGCTGCAATAATTAGTTAGCTCGTATATTTGCCAAATAGCATGCATTTGCACGACAGCCTGAATACCCGGGCCGAGGCCGCTATTCGCCCGTGTCCCATGGGAAGAGAGGCCACCGGGAAGACTTCCCGACGGCCTCTCTTGGATGCTTTTGCCTATCGTGCGGACTAACGAAACGCTCGGCTTCGCCAGCCCTCCTTCAAATCAGCAGAAAGTCGGTAGCGGAGAGCGAAGTCACCTTGTCGAGGGTGGCGACCAGAACCGCGTCCTTCTCATTGCCGCTGCCGTCGCCGTCATACCACAGCCGGCCGTTGTCCTTTTCGAAGAAGAACTGGGCGGCTGTTCCGGTCGCCTTCAGGTCGTTGCCAGAGTAAAGCACGAGCTTGGAGAAGCCGAACACGCCGTTGTCGATGACGAGCTTGTCCTCTCCGCGTTTGAAGTCGGTGATCCGGTCGCCGGAGCCTACCGCATCGCCCGAAGCGTAGATGAACTGATCCGCGCCCAATCCGCCGGTCAGGGTGTCGCCATGACCACCGCCTTCGAGCTTGTCGTTTCCGGCACGACCATCGAGCTTGTCGTCGCCGAAACTACCCTTCAGCGTGTTGGCCGCCGCGCTGCCAAGGATCGTATCGTCCCTGCCCCCACCGATTACGTTCTCGATGCTCACCAGGCTCAGGCCGGAGGCAACGCCGCCGTTCTTCGCGTTGTTTTCGAGATCGATGATGACGGACCGGTCTGAAACGACGTTCAGGCTGACCGTGTCGATGCCTGAGCCACCGTTGAAATAATCGGTGCCGTCTTCATCGGTGTAGCGGATGAACTTGTCGTTGCCCGCATCGCCGTAGAGCCTGTCATTGCCCTTGCCGTCAATGAGAATGTCGTTGCCGTTGCCGCCCTTGAGGGTGTCGTTACCGGCACCACCTTCGAGGAAGTCGCTGTTTACACTGCCGGTGACCGCGTCCCGACCGGAACCGCCGGTGTATTCCATCACTTCCATGCCAGTGAAGTAGGTGTTGGCATTCACCTTGACCGTACCGGTGCTGAAGACGAAGGAGACGTCGGACGAAACTTCGCTGCAGTCGATGATGACACGGTCGGTACCGCTCCCTCCCGAGGCAGCGTCCCCGGCGTCCATGTGGAGGATATCGTTGCCATTTTCGCCGTAGAGCTTGTCGGCGCCGGTGTCCGGAAGGCCACCGGAACCCCAAATGATGTCGTTGCCATCGCCACCGTAAAGCCTGTCGGCGCCGATCCAACCCGTCAGGTAGTCGTTGCCGGCGAGCCCCTTGAGCGTATCGTTGCCGCTCATGCCGTTCAGGTTGTCACTGAGGCTGCCGCCTGTCAGTGAATCGTGGCCCGAGCCTGAAGTCAGATTGACGCGCTCGAAGTTCTTCGCGGTGACGCCGCCGTTCACCAGCGTCGCGTTAGCGGACAGCACGAAGCTCAGGTTCGCCTTGCTGTCATAGCGGTTGACCCAAAGCGTATCCGTCCCTATGCCGCCATCGGCGATAAACCTTCCGGCGATCGAGCCGCCGCCGTTGTTCACCAGCACCGTGTCGTTGCCGGCACCGCCGAATATGGTCGTCAGCGCGGTTCCCGTATGCGTTTCGGCCGACAGATAGTCATTTCCATTGCCGCCATCGAGCGTGTTGGTGCCACCGCCATAGTCGAGGATGCGGTCGTTGCCATCTCCGCCTTTGGTGATGTCGTTGCCGCTGCCGCTGTAGAAGAGGTCGTTGCCCTTGCCGCCGGTCATTCTGTTGTTGCCGGTACCGGCATCAAAGTCCACGAAGCTGGCGGTCCCGGCTGTGAGCACGTCGTTGCCGCTGCCGGTTGTGACACTGAAGCTCTCGCCGTCTGTGACGACGGTGCCGTCCGAAAGCGTGGCCTTTGTTCCCGAGACGCTGAACGTCAGGTTGCTCCTGCTATCGTATCGTTCGATCCAGACGCTGTCGTAGCCCTTGCCGGCCCTGATGGTGTCCTTGCCGCCGCTGCCGGCAATCAGAAGGTCGTTGCCGTCGCCGCCGTCGAGAACATCGATGCCAAGGCCGCTCGCGATGTGGTCGTTGCCGCCGAGACCAGTCAGCGTGTCGTTGCCGGAATTGCCCGAAAGCATGTCCGCGCCTGACCAGCCAGTGAGCCTGTCCGCACCCTCCGAGCCATAGATGTCGTAAGCCTCGAAATTGACGATGGTCGTGCCGTTGGAAAGGGTCTGCTTTACAGTCGAGGCCTTTGCAGTAAAGGTCCCGGCAAACCCATGCAGGACGAGCGTGTCGACGTCAGCGCCGCCGTCGAGCACATCCTTGCCGTCGCCGGCCCAGCTTTCCATGTTATGGCGGATCGTGTCGTTGCCGGCGCCGCCCAGAACCGTGTCGTTGTCGCTGTCGCCGGCGAGCGTGTCGTTGCCGGCGCCGCCGTCGATGGTGTCGCGCCCGCCCCCGCCGGAAATGGTGTCGTTTTCGCCTTCACCCTTGATGTTGTCGTTGCCGGCATAGCCATACATATAGTCGTAGCCGGCACCACCCCACATGGCGTCATTGCCGTCGCCTCCGGAGATGTAGTCTTCTCCGTAGCCGCCGGAAATGATGTCGTCGCCGTACTCGCCCATCAGCGTGTCGTTGCCGTTGCCGCCGGAGAGCCTGTCGTTGCCGTCGCCACCGTCGAGCCAATCCCGGCCAATCCCGCCGTTGAGGATGTCATTGCCAGCGCCGCCGACAAACCAGTCGTTCCACCGGCCGCCCGTGAAACTGTCGGCATAGCTGCTGCCGTGGAGCTCGAACTGTTCGACGTTGACGATGCTGGCGCCGAAAACGGTCTTTGCGATGATCGGATCGAATGCGGCAAAGGTAACGCCCGCGGACGAACTGCCGAAATCGATTTCGAGCTCATCGAAACCCAGTCCACCGTTGATCGTGTCGCCGGAAAGCTCTGCCAGCGTGAAATATCTGATTTCATCGTCTCCAGTGCCGGCATCGATCCTATCGGCACCGAGACCCGAGCTGATCCGGTCGCGGCCGGACCCGGTGCTGATCGCATTTGCGCTATCATCACCATATACCGTCTGATCGCCGACGCCGGGGATGGTGTAGCCGGCTGCCAACAGATCCAGCGCGAGCGGCGCCTGGAGCGCCGCGATAGATTTCAATTTCTTGCTCATGGCTCCCTCTGGGGTTAGGTTTGCTACGCCGATCTGGCGTGGACAACCTGCTAGCGCACCGGTGAACCGGGCGTTGTTCCTTCGGGAACAGGAGCGCAATTTCTAGTGGTCGATAGCCGAGCCCCTTAAATCCGAGGCAGACGCTGAGTGGTTTGGCGGTCTGAACGCTGCGGAACCGTGCGGCGCTTAAGCTCATTTTCCGTTCGACTTGACGAATTTTATCAATAGGATCGGCACCGGCAGCCGCAGCCTGGCGCTTCGAACTACCTCGGGCGCTCAAAAGGCGGAGATTTGACGGTGCGCCCGGGCACAGTCGCTCAGCACCGTTTTGGGCCGGCATGCAACTGTGGCGCGTTTGAGAAGGCTCGAGGAGCAGAGGATGGCGGGCAGCAGCAAGGATACGGGATCAGAACGAGCCTGGCACGGATCGCTGCGGACGCTTTTCGCAGTTGTGATGGTGGCACTGCTGCTCGCTGTGTCGGGAATGCTGATCGCGCTCGACTACTATCGCGCCCGCAACGCTGCAATCGAAGCTGCCGAGATCCACATGAACGGCTTCGAGGATCGGCTGATTTCGCGTATGCAGGCGCTGTCCGGCGACACATCGGCGGTGGTCAACTTGATTGTCTCGATCGCGAACTCGTTCCTTGCACCTCCATCGGAGCGTATCGGCGACAAGGTGACGATCCTGCGTGCGGCACTGTCGCGTTCGCCACAAATCGACGGGGTCTATGCCGGCTATCCGGACGGCAGCTTCTTTCACGCCGTCAATCTGTCATCGACAGACTGGCGCAAAGCGCTCAATCCCCCGGCCTTTGCGACTATGGCTGTCCGCATTCTGGAACGCGGCGCAGGAGAGCCGCGCGCACGGGTCATTTTCTACGACGGTGCGGGAAAACAACTGTCGGAACGCTCGATTGCCACGTGGAGCTACGATCCAAGGCAGCGCCCCTGGTACCGCGCTGCAGTCGGTGGAACAGGACCGATTGCCACCGGTCCCTACACCATGGCGACAACCAGGTCGCTCGGCATGACCATCTCCCAGGCACACAAGGGCAACCCCGAGATCGTCGTCGGCGCCGATGTCGTGCTCGATCGGGTCACTCGGTTCATTGCCAGCGAACGACTGACGCCGAGCGCTGTCGCCTTCGTCGTCGATCCTGACAAGAAGCTACTTATGCATTCCGACCCCGCGCTCATGCGGGCAATCGCTGCCTCGAAAGATGAACGGGATTTCGATACGGCCAACCTGCACGATCCGCTCCTGGCTGCGATCAGGGCAAATCCGCCGGTTCTGGACAAGATGAGCACCTTCGACGTAGACGGTCGCCGGTGGGTGGTCATGGGCACGGAGGTCGACTCGGCGATCCTGTTTGCCGGACACATCGCCGTCATCGCAGCGCCCGTCGACGAGTTGATGGCGCCGGCACGAGCAGGCCTTTACCAGGGTCTGATTCTCTCCGCGGGCATCGTCTTGCTCTCCGTGCTGGGCGCACTCCTTCTGGCCCACCTGATCACCAAGTCACTGCACCAGCTGACCGACAGCGCAAATCGGCTGCAGGATCTGGACTTCAGCACGCCGATCGAAGTGCCGACGCGCGTGAACGAGATCGCAACGCTCGGCAGCGCGATGAACAAGGCGCGGGACGCGATCTTCACATTCGGGCTCTATGTACCCAAGGAACTGGTGCGCAAGGGGATGGAGTCGGGAGAGTTTTCCGGACGGAACGCCCGCCGCCAAGAGGTGACGGCCATCTTCACCGACATCTACGACTTCACCACGATCAGCGAGCAGCATTCGCCCGAAGAAGTCGTCAGCATGCTGTCGGAATATTTCGACGTCCTCAACGAGACCGTGAACGAACATGGCGGCACGATCATTCAATTCCTGGGCGATTCCATTTTCGCCATGTGGAACGCGCCGGCACCGGACCCGAACCACGCAGAAAATGCCTGCCGCGGGGCGCTGGCGATGAGGGCGCGGCTTGACATCTTCAATGCGAAGCAGCGCCGCAGCGGGCGGCCGGAGTTCCGCACGCGCTTTGGCATTCATACCGGGCCTGCCGTCGTCGGCAGTGTTGGCGCGAATGATCGCCTGCAATACACCGCCATGGGCGACAGCATCAATGTCGCCTCAAGGTTGGAGGGTATGAACAAGAGCTACAGTACCTGGATCCTGGCAAGCAGCGCGGTCGTTGCCCAATGTCGTGACAAAATCCTATTCCGTCCGCTGGGTCAGGCACATGCCAAGGGTCGGTCCAGCACACTCGAACTGTTTGAAGTGATTGGCGTAAACGAGGTCGCTGATCTGCCACCTCAACAAGGCGCAGCGACGCCGGCCACACGCTCCTGACCGGTCGATGATTACTCAGAAGGTCGGCGGCGTGCAGGCACTGATCAGTTCGCACGGCACCGGTCCGACGCAACGGAAACGATGCGGCCGGCGGCTCTCGAAATAGTAGGCGTCGCCTGGGCCGAGGATGCGGCGTTCGTCATCGACCGTGACCTCCAGCCGCCCGGAGAGGATGATGCCGCCCTCTTCGCCATCATGCACCAGCGGCACCTTGCCAGTGTCAGCGCCAGGTTGATAGCACTCCTTCAGGATCTGGAGGCTGCGACCGAACAGATTCTCGCCGATCTGGCGATAGGAAATCGGCCCCTTGCCGATCTCCACCAGCTCATCCGCCCGATAGAAGGCTTTTCTCGATCGTTCCGGCTCGAAAGCAAAGAACTCGGCAAGTCCAATCGGTATGCCGTCGAGGATCCGCTTGAGTGCACCGACTGACGGATTCGATGCATTGGACTCGATCAGCGAGATGGTGGAATTGGTCACTCCTGCGCGTTTCGCCAGCTCGCGCTGCGACAGATTGTGGGCCATACGCAGGGTGCGCAACCGGCTCCCGATATCCACCGACGTTCCGTCCTCCCCCATCTCTGCACCCTCGCCTGTTTCCCTTGTTCGGAATATCGAAATTCGACTGCACCCACAGTATATATTTCAATACCTTAACGCCACATAGAAAAGGACTTGTTCATTCTGCCAAATCATGGCGTCAATGCCTCAACAAGAGGAGACCCCCATGAACGTTCACAACAAACCCAACGCGCCCGTCCTCGACAGCTACTGGATGCCGTTCACCGCCAACCGCCAGTTCAAGGCGGCGCCGCGCCTGCTCGCTTCTGCCGAAGGCATGCACTACACCA
The DNA here is from genome assembly GCF_014851675.1 of Rhizobium sp. ARZ01. Classification (NCBI taxonomy): domain Bacteria; kingdom Pseudomonadati; phylum Pseudomonadota; class Alphaproteobacteria; order Hyphomicrobiales; family Rhizobiaceae; genus Rhizobium; species Rhizobium sp. ARZ01. The sequence continues at coordinate 103,940 of NZ_JACVAE010000001.1, read as the reverse complement.
GCCAGGACGGCCGCACGATCCTCGACGGCACCGCCGGGCTTTGGTGCGTCAATGCCGGCCATGGCCGTCGGCAGATTGCTGCCGCCGTCGAGCGTCAGCTCACCCAGATGGATTTCGCGCCCTCCTTCCAGATGGGCCATCCGATCGCCTTCGACTTCGCCGAGCGACTGGCGGAAATCGCCCCCGGCCCCGAGGGCGCCAAGCTCGACCGCATCTTCTATACCGGCTCCGGCTCGGAATCGGTCGATACCGCGCTCAAGATGGCGATCGCCTACCAGCGCGCCATCGGCCAGGGAACGCGCACGCGCCTGATCGGCCGCGAGCGTGGCTATCACGGCGTCGGCTTCGGCGGCATCTCCGTCGGCGGTATTCTCAACAACCGCCGCGTCTTCCCGCAGCTTCCGGGCTCCGACCACCTTCGCCACACCCACGACCTTGCCAAGAACGCCTACGTGAAGGGTCAGCCGGAGCATGGCGCCGAGCTCGCCGACGACCTGGAGCGCCTGGTCGCCCTGCACGGCGCCGAGACGATCGCTGCCTGCATCGTCGAGCCCGTTGCCGGCTCGACCGGCGTGCTGATCCCGCCGAAGGGCTATCTGGAGCGCCTACGCGCGATCTGCGACAAGCACGGCATCCTGCTCATCTTCGACGAGGTCATCACCGGCTTCGGTCGTCTGGGTGCTGCCTTCGCCACCGACTACTTCGGCGTGACGCCGGACCTCGTCACCACGGCGAAGGGGCTGACCAACGGCGCCATCCCGATGGGCGCGGTCTTTGCCAGCCGCAAGGTGCACGACGCGCTGATGCACGGGCCGGAAGGTGCGATCGAGCTGTTCCACGGCTACACTTATTCCGGCCATCCGGCTGCCTGCGCCGCTGGCATCGCAACGCTCGACATCTACCGCGACGAAGGCCTGCTGACGCGCGCGGTCGAGTTGCAGGCCGACTGGCACGATGCGATGCACTCGCTGAAGGGCCTGCCGCACGTCATCGACATCCGCACTATCGGCCTGATCGCCGGCATCGAACTGGCATCACGTGATGGCGCCGTCGGTGCTCGCGCCTATGACGTCTTCGTCGACTGCTTCGAGAAGGGCCTGCTGATCCGCGTCACCGGCGACATCATCGCGTTTTCGCCGCCGCTGATCGCCGAGAAGAAGCATTTCGAGGAGATCGTCTCAATCCTCGGCGATGCCCTGAAGCGGGCGAAGTAAGCAGCACCGCATGAAATGCAAAGGGCCGGTCTGTGAAGACCGGCCCTTTTTCGTCCGTCAAATTGCAGGCTGTGCCGTGCCCGACTAGAAATTGATGGCGAGACCGATAATCGGGCCCTGCTGGACAACATCGAACACGAAGCCGTCATTGCTGTAGTCGACCCCAAGAGCCCGGTAACCGATCACCGACGAAAACGTTTCATTGAACTTGTAGCCGACGGTCGCAGCAACGTCCCAGTCGATATTGGCACCACCGCCACCGACCAGGCCCCAGCCGGTCAGGAAGAAGTTCGGCGTAAGGAAATATGTCCCCTTCACGCCACCGAGGGCATCGACCCAGGTGTCACCGTCGCTTGTCGACCGGTCGCCGAGAAAACCTCCGCTGAGCGAGATTGTCGTGTCGACGGACCAGACGCGCACGCCGCCAACGATGTCGAGGCGGCCCGAATTGTCTTCTAGAAGCGAGTAACCGACTCCGACAAGACCGGCAAACGTTTCTGAATCGACCGAAGCCTCTTCGGAGAGAACGCCTCTAGGCGTTGCCGCACTGCCGGAAATCTTTGTGTACATGAGGTCGGTGAAGACACTGTAGCGTCCGTAGCGGGCCTCGCCGATCGCCATCGCCCCAAAGTCGAGGTAGTCCCATATCTCGCTGAAGGACGTGTCCACGTGAACCTCGGGTTCGAAGCGTCCGATTTTGGTCCCGAGGTCGCCGGACAGCCCCGCCGCCCAGAAATACGGCGCGAAGGTGAAGGTCCAGCCGCTCTCCGTCTGCACCTGCTGCGCGTCGGGGCTCACGGCGACCGGGGTAAGATCCGCTGCCATGGCGCCTTGGGCGGCCAGGCAAAGCCTGGCGCAAAGGAATGTGGATGCAATGCGATACTTCATGAGGCCCTCCAAGGTCCGACCCTGATCGTTCGTCAATCACTGCAACGATGCTTGCGGGGGCCAACAATCCCCTACTGGCCCACTGACTAAGCCATCCCAGGCCGGCGAATCGCCTCAGCCGGCCCTCCATTTCATAACACCAAGAGATTTTCGCTTTGACAAGCCGAGCGCTTTACCGGCCGACACCCGGGATGCCGAAGGTTTTGCCCTCAGGGCATGTTCCATCTTCCAATCCTACATAACGACCTCATAATGAACGGCGTTGGTTATCAAATTGCATGTTCCTGTGAGGCACCAACATCGTCGCCGTGTCGCCACGGGTCGTTCGTTGCAGAATTTGCCCGAAGCATTGTCGGCAGCGGTCCGCTTTAAGCGTCCTTTGCTCAGGCCAAAAAGGAGTGCAAGAACATGCGGAAAATCATCGTTGGAGCATTCGTCAGCCTTGACGGCGTCATGCAGGCGCCTGGAGGGCCGCAGGAGGACCCGATCGGCGGCTTCCAGTTTGGCGGCTGGGTCGTTCCCTATTTCGACGAGGCGATGGGAGCGGCCGTGGACGCGATGTTCGCGCGCCCGTTCGACCTGCTTCTCGGCCGCAAGACCTACGACATCTTTGCCGCCTATTGGCCCTATGCCGGTCCGGATGATCCGATCGGCACGCTGTTCGACAGGGTCACCAAGTTCGTGGCGACCCGCAATCCGGATCTGAAGCTCGAATGGCAGAACAGCAAGTCGCTTGGGCCCGACGTCGTGGCCGCACTCCGGGCCTCGAAAAGCGAAGACGGTCCCAACCTCCTGACGCAGGGTTCCACCGATCTACTGAAGACGCTGTTTCAGCATGACCTGGTGGACGAGCTGTATGTGCACACGTTCCCCCTGGTTCTCGGCAGCGGCAAGCGGCTGTTCTCACAAGGTGCTGCTCCTGTGGCCATGTCACTTGAAAGCTCTACGACGTCTCCGTCCGGTGTGACGACCAACAAATATGTCCGCAAAGGTGCAGTCGAGACCGGTTCGTTCGGGGCCGATCAACCGAGCGAGGCGGAACTGGAACGGCGACGGAAGCTCAGTTGAATTCGACATGTGGGTCAGATGTCGCTTGAAGTATCCAACAGAAATCTGATTGCAAACTGCAATCACAATTGTTAGCCTCCGTGCACACGCTGTGGTCGGCACGGGAGGCATTCATGACACCGATCCTCTATGCGCATCCATTTTCATCCTACTGCCAGAAGGCACTGATCGCCCTCTATGAGAACGAAACGCCGTTCGAGTACCGGATGCTGGAAGACAAGGACGTCATGGCCGAGTTCGAAACGCTTTGGCCGATCAAGCGCTTCCCCGTCCTGGTCGACAACGGCAAGACGCTGCTGGAGGCGACCATCATCATCGAATATCTGGCGCTTGCCCGTCCCGGATCATTCAAGCCGATTCCAGACGATCCGCAGGCCGCGATCGAGGTGCGTATGCTCGACCGGATCTTCGACAACTACATCAGCACGCCCCAGCAGAAGGTTGTCTTCAACGCAATTCGGTCTGAGGCGGACCGTGACCCCTATGGCATCGCGGAGGCCCGCACGATGCTGGAACGAACCTATCAGTGGCTCGACCGGCACATGGACGGCCGAGAATGGGCGGCCGGCGGCAGTTTCAGCCTGGCCGACTGTGCGGCGGCCCCTGCCCTCTTCTATGCCGACTGGACCCACCCGATCGACCCGGCCCTGACCAATCTCACGGCCTACCGCAAACGCCTGCTGGCCCGCCCATCCTTCGCTCGCGCGGTGGACGAAGCGCGGCGCTTTCGCCACTACTTTCCCCTCGGCGCTCCGGACCGGGACTGAAGGCGCAAAACGGCTGAACGGATCAGATCAGGCCACGAGCAGCCAGATTGCGCATGAGCGCGGCTGCGCCAAAAGTCCAGGGCGGGCACTCGGTCGAGAGCCGGACCGTATTCGTCAGCGCGCCAAGTTCCGCATTCGAGATCGTCACCTGGTCGCCGATCTTGTGGGTGAAGCCCTCGCCGGGCACGTCGCGGTCCTCGACCGGCGCAAATAGCGTGCCCATGAACAGCATGAAGCCGTCCGGATACTGGTGGTGGCGACCGATCGTCTGGGCGACCAAGTCGAGCGGGTCGCGGCTGATCTCGCGCATCGTGCTCGTGCCCTGCAAGACAAAGCCGTCCTCGCCTTCGATCAGAAGACCGAGATCCGCCTTGCGGACGTCATCGAGCGAATAGGTCTCGTCAAAGAGGCGGATGAACGGGCCGATTGCGGCGGACGCATTGTTGTCCTTCGCCTTGCCGAGCAGCAGCGCGGACCGCCCCTCGACATCGCGCAGGTTGACGTCGTTGCCGAGGGTGGCGCCTTTCACCTCGCCGCGGCTGTTCACCGCCAGCACGATTTCCGGCTCGGGATTGTTCCACTTCGAGATCGGATGCAGGCCAACCGAGGCGCCCCAGCCGACGGCCGAAAGCACCGGCGCTTTGGTGAAGACCTCCGCATCCGGCCCGATGCCGACTTCCAGATACTGCGACCAGACGCCCTCCTCGATCAGCGCCGCCTTGACCTTGGCAGCCGCTTCGGAGCCGGCTTTGAGATTGCGCAGGCTGTCGCCGATGATGGCGGTGACGCGCTCGCGGATCTTCAGTGCCAGCGCCGGGTTGCCGGCCGCCTTCTCCTCAATCACGCGTTCGATCATCGAGCGGGCGAAGGTCACGCCGCAGGCCTTGACCGCTTGCAGGTCGCAGGGTGCCAGAAGATGATTGCGTGAAAGGTCGCCGGCACCCTCGATGGAGGCTTCGAGCACGGCGGAAAGCGACACAATCGGCTCGCCCGATTGCGCGCGGACGAAACCGACCGGATCATCCATTTCGAACAGATCGCGCATCGTGGGTGCTGCTTTCGACGTGATGTCGACCAGATGGCCGTCCCGCACGGTGACCAGCGACGGCCCCTTGCGCTCCGGACGCCAGACGCGTCCGACAAAGGTGCCGTAATCGAAATTGCCAGCACGCGATACCATGCCTTCCTCCCTCCGAATTGCAGGTCCCTTCATGCCCGAAAACGAAAGAACAAGACAGGGATAGCCTGGATGTTGGGCCGCCTTAAGATCGGGACGCGAAATCAGTCCGCCCGGTTGCCCGCCTCGTCGAACACATGCAGGTGCTTGGCGGGAAAGTCGACGCGAATCTTTGGACCGGCCGCGAGCGCGTCGCGGTCGAGCGTGAAGATCTTGAACGGCAGGCCGTGCAGCGACAGATGCAGGATGATGCCGAAGCCGGTCGGTTCGACTAGGTCGACGCTCGCCTCAAGCGCGCCGTTTGCGCTGATGACGACATGTTCGGGGCGAATGCCGAGGGTCGCGGCGGCGTCCGGCTTCAGGCTGGTTCGCTTTGCGACCGGCACGACCGTGCCGTCCGAGAGCCTGATGCCCGCGCCCTCGCCCGTTTCGACGTAACGACCTTCGAGAAAATTCATCCCCGGCGAACCGATAAAGCCGGCGACGAAGAGGTTGGCCGGCGTGTCGTAAAGCTCCAGCGGCGTTCCAACCTGCTGGACGACGCCGCCATGCATGGCGACGATGCGGTCGGCGAGTGTCATCGCCTCGATCTGGTCATGGGTCACATAGATCGAGGTGGCCTTCAGGTCCGCATGCAGCTTCTTGATCTCGGCACGCATCTGCTCGCGCAGGCGGGCATCGAGGTTTGAGAGCGGCTCATCGAACAGAAAGGCCTTCGGCTGGCGGACGATGGCGCGGCCCATGGCGACGCGCTGGCGCTGACCACCGGACAGCGCCTTCGGCCGGCGCTCCAGAAACGGATCGAGCCCGAGCTTCGCGGCGGCACCGCTGACGGCGCTGGCGATCTTGTCTTTTGCCGTCTTCCGCAAACGCAGGCTGTAGCTCATGTTGTCAGCGACGCTCATATGCGGATAGAGCGCATAGGACTGGAACACCATGGCGATGTCGCGGTCCTTCGGCGCGAGATCGTTGACGCGCTTGCCGGAGATTCGGATCTCGCCTGATGTCACCTCCTCCAGCCCCGCGATCATGCGCAACAGCGTGGACTTGCCGCAACCGGACGGGCCGACCAGCACGATGAACTCGCCGTCCTTGATCGTCAGGTCCACCCCGTGCAGCACCGGGAAGTGACCGTAGCTCTTGCGGACGCTCGCAATATCGATGGATGCCATGGGGATTATCCTTTGACGGCGCCGGCCGTGAGGCCCTGCACGAGATAGCGCTGGATGAGAAGGAAGAAGAGGCAGGCCGGGATGAGCGCGAGCACGCCCGCCGCCATCATCTGCCCAAAGTCGACCGAGAATTTCGACACGAAGGTGAGAAGCCCGACCGGGAAGGTGGCGGCATCATTGCCCGAGATCAGCATGAGCGCGAACAGCAATTCGCTCCAGGCGGCAGTGAAGACGAAGCCGAGGGTGGCGGCGATCCCCGGCAGCGTCAGCGGCAGGATGATCTGGCGGAAGGCGACGAACTGGGTCGCGCCGTCGATCATCGCAGCCTCCTCCAAGTCTTTCGGGATGCCGTCGAAGAAGGACTGCATCAGGAAGGTGGCGAAGGGGACGTTGAAGGCGGAATAGACGATGACCAGGCCGGTCAGGCTGTTGGTGAGCCCGAGCGGCGACAGCATCTTGAAGATCGGCGCGACCAGCATGACGAGCGGGAACATCTGCGTGATCAGCATCAGCGCGACGATCCAGTACTTCGCCCGGAAGGAGAAGCGCGACAGCGCGTAGCCGGACAGCGAGGCGAGGATGGTGACGACGATGGCGGTTGCGCCCGAGACGATCAGGCTGTTCTTGAAGAACGTCGGAAAGGCGCTATGCGCGATGACGAAATTGAAGTGCTCAAAGGTCATCCGCGACGGCCACATGCGCACGCCCTCGCTGTAGAGCAGGTCGTTCGGCGTCACCGACACCTTCAACAGCCAGAACAGCGGAAACAGCGCGAAGACGACATAGGCGAGAATTGCGAGGCGATGGGCGCCGGTGAGGAGGAGCTTTCCGGATCTCATGGTCATCAGCCCTTGTTCAGCATGGTCTGGCGCAAAAGCACGATCAGCATGGAATAGACGAGTAGCAGCATGAGCAGGACGAGCGCGATCGCCGAGGCATAGCCGAAATCGAGCCGTTTGAAGGCCTGGGTGAAGATGTAGCTGGCGACGATCTGGGTGCGGTCTGCCGGTCCGCCATTGGTCATGACGACGATCAGGTCGGCAAAATTCGCAATCCACACGGTGCGCAGCAGTACCGTGATGGCGATCGTCGGCGCCAGGAACGGCAGCGTGATCGACATGAAGCGCTGGAACGGACCGGCACCATCGATCGAGGCTGCCTCGTAGAGATCGCGCGGGATCGCTTGCAATGCCGCAAGCAGGGTTATCGCAAAGAAGGGAATGCCCCACCAGACGTTCGCCGCGATCGGCCCCCACATCGCAAGATTTGGATCGGAAAGGATGTTGTTCGGCGCGTCGAGCAGGCCGAGCGCATAAAGCCAGTGCGGCAGCGGCCCGATCACCGGATTGAACAGCCAGGCCCAGTTGAGGCCGGCAAGGAAGCTCGGCACTGCCCAGGGCAGGAAGACGAGCGCCTGGACGAGCCCGCGACCGGCAAAGGGCTTATCGAGCAGCAACGCCAGGATCAGTCCGAAGGTGAACTGGAATAAGACCGAGGCGCCGGTCCACCACAGCGTGTTCCGCAGCGCGCCGAAGAAAGCGTCGTCCTGCCCGAGTGCGCGGAAATGATCGAGCCCGACGAAGCCGCCGGAGAACGGATTGAGGAGCTGGATATCCCGGAACGCGTAGGAGATACCGACGACGAGTGGGACCAGCATCACCGCAACGATCAGGATCAGGGCGGGCGCACTGTAGAGATAGGGTTCGGAGGCATCAGCGATCCGCTTCATCAGCGGCGGGCGATTCTGCTTCATCGTTTGGTGCATCATCGGCAGTCGTTCCGTTGGTGTCGTTGCCGCGCGCCGACGTGGATGACGGGGCGCGCTGACAGTTGGCACTTCCCTGGATCGGAGCTGATCCAAGGCGGGGATTTTGCGCGAGTTCGAGCTGTTGCGGCGTCGTTGGCGCGCTGGAAGCGGCGGACGACAGGAACCGCTTGCCGCAGACGTTGTCGCCCCTCATCCGCCTGCCGGCACCTTCTCCCCGCAGGCGGGGAGAGGTTTAGGGTGAGGGGCACAGGCGCGATCCGTCCGCTACAGCCCGTAGCGAGGCATCACAAATGACGCCCCACCCCGGCCTCAACTCCCGCCTAATCCTTGGCGAGGAACTTCTGCTGCGCCTTCGTCAGGTAGTCAGCCCAGTGGTTGGCCAGTTCCTCCGGCGTGATCTCGCCGAGCAGCGCCTTCTGCGAGGTCTGGATCACCAGCGAATCCTTGAAGAAGGCGAACTCTTCCAGATGCGTCGGCATGACGGTCGGGATCGCGTTCTTGTCCTCGAGTTCGGCGAACCAGCCCTTGAACTGCTCGCTCGCATAGAAGGGGTCCTTCTCGGCGGACTTGTGGACCGGCAGCGCGCCGGTGCGCTTGTTCCACTCGATGTTGCCTTCCGGTCCTTCGAGCGTCTCGATCAGCTTCCAGGAGAGGTCCTTGTTGGCGCTGTTGGCCATCATCGACCAGCCTGCGTAACCGATGGTCGGGAAGGTCTTGCCGTCCGGGCCCTTCGGCATGGTTATGATGCCGTAGTCCTCGGCCTTCATCCGTTCGGCAATCGCGATCAGCGCGTCCGGGTCCTGATCGAGGAAGGCGCAGGTACCGCTGTAGAAGCCGGCAACGATCTCGTTGAAGCCCCAGTTGACGCTGTCCTTCGGCGCATAGCCGTTCTTATAGAGGTCGATGACCCAGGTCAGGCCCTTGACCCAGCCTTCGCTGTTCATCGTCGAGGTGCCGTCCTCGTTGAAGAACTTGTTGTCGCCGGCCATGGAGGCGCCGAACATGACCCAGCCGTTCAGGCCGCCCGGGCCGCCGCGCAGGCAGTAGCCGGACTTGCCGGGCAGCGCGGAAACCTTCTTGGCGGCTTCCGCAAACTCGTCCATCGTCTTTGGCGGCTCGGAGACGCCGGCCTCGGCGAGCAGCTTCTTGTTGTAGAACATCGCCCGCAGATAGAAACCGTAAGGCAGCATATAGGCCTTGTCGTCGATGTCGCGGCCGAGCTCCAGCGCGCGGTCGGTCAGGTTCGGGGTGTGCTCCCACTTGGCGAGATAGGGCTCGAGGCTCTCCAGCATGCCGTTATTGGCATAGAGCGACAGCCAGGTGTCGGGCATTTCCATCACGTCCGGGATCTCGCCGGCGGAAACCATGGTGGCGAATTTCTGGAAGGCTTCGCCCCAGGGCAGCGAGATGATCTCCACCTTCGTGCCCGGGTTGGCGGCTTCGAACTTGCCGACGATCGACTTCAACGTTTCGGTGCGCTCGGGGCTGGTTATCACTTCCACCAGCTTCAGCGTCGTATCGGCAAGGGCCGTGCCGGACATCATCGCGGCGAAGACGGCGGCAGTCAGTAGTCTCTTCATGGTCGCTCCCCTTTTTGAGCTTTGGCTTATTGCTTCACGCTTGGGAGGCGGCGGCGATCGCCGTCTCCAGATCACTCCACAGGGCCTCGGTTCCTTCCAGGCCGATATGGAGACGCACGGACCGCGGATGGATGCCGAAGGCATGCGCGGAATTGGGCTGGGCCTTCTGCTGCAGCACGACCTGGCCCGGCACGATCAGGCTCTCGTGGCCACCCCAGCTGACGCCCAGTTTGAACAGGTTGAGGCGGTCGGCAAAGGTGCGAACATCCACCCCCTCGCGGAAGACGAAGGAGAACAGGCCCGACGTACCGGTCAGCCCCGGCGGCAGGCGATTGGCGAGCGCCGGGTGGTGCACGCTCTCGACGATGTCGAGCGCCTGCAGGCGGCGGGCGATCTCCAGCGCCGACGCCTCGTGCGCCTTCATGCGGATCGGCAGGGTGCGCAAGCCGCGCACGAGGAGCCAGGCATCGAAGGGCGAGAGCTTTCCGCCGAGATAGGGGTAGGCTTCAGCGCGAATGCGGTCGATCATCGTCCTCGAACCGGTGACGACGCCGGCAACGACATCGCTGTGCCCGCCGAGATATTTCGAGGCCGAATGCAGGACGAGATCGACGCCAAGCGACAGCGGGCGCTGGAATATCGGGCTCGCCCAGCTATTGTCGATGACAGAGACGACGCCGTGGCGCCTGGCGAGCGCTGCCAGCGCGCCGACATCGTGCGTCTCCATCACCCAGCTCGTCGGGCTCTCCATGTAGAAGAGCTTGGCGCCGGGAAGCACGCGGGCGACCGCCTCCTCGTCGCGCCCGTCCACATAGGTGACCTCCACCCGCATCCGCTTCAGCACGGTGCCGAACAGGCGGAAGGCATCGGGATAGACATGCCTCACCGCGACGATGCGGTCGCCGGGCTCCACAAAGGAAAGCACCGTGGAGGAAATGGCGGCCATGCCGCTGGCAAAGCCCATGGCATCCTCGCCGCCCTCGAGCTTGGCCAGCATCTCCTCGAAGGCGCGCACGGTCGGGTTCAGGCCGCGCGTGTAGATCGGCCGGACGATTTCGCCGCGATAGGCGGCCAGCATCTCGTCATAGCTCGAGAAGGTGAAGAGCGAGGTCTGCACGATCGGCGGAACGACCGCATCGAAGGCGTTCTTCTCGTCATGTGCCACGATAAGCGAGGCAAGGTCATGCGGATCGAGCCCGATGTTCATTTGGACATTTCCTTGATGTCTTCCTCGACCACGTCGAGAATCTTGAGCGTTTCGCGGCGCGCGGCTTCCGTGTCCTGCGCGGCAATCGCGTTGAAGAGCGTGCGGTGGAAGGGAAAGGAGCGGCGGGCGAAGTCCGGCCGATCGAACGGCTCGTCCCAGAACCGCTCGAAGGCCTCGCGCATCTGCTCCAGAAGCTGCCGGAACAGTGGGTTGTGGGTGGCGTCGTAGATGGCGAGGTGGAAGGCTAGGTCTTCGGGCCCCGACGTACCCTTGGAAAGATGGACACGCTCCATCTCATTCAGCTTTTCCTCGATAAGGACGAGGTCTGTGGATGTACGCCTGCGCGCCGCGACCATATTGGCCTCGCATTCGATGCCGCGTCGCACCTCAAGCGTCTGCAGCAATGCATCACGCAGGTGTGCCGCGTTAAGGGAGAGCGGCATATGGATCGTCGCGGTCGTGACGGGCTTGAGGAGGTAGGTGCCGCTACCCTTGCGGGTTTCCATCACGCCGAGGGCTTGGAAGTGGCGGATCACTTCGCGGATCGTCGAGCGACCGACGGCAAGGGCCGCCATCAACTCGCGCTCCGCCGGCAGCCGGTCGCCAGACTTGAGGTTTGCCCGGTCGATATAGGCCGCCAGCGCCTCGGTAACCTGGCGCGCCCGGTCCATCGGCGGCAGCGGCACAATCGCTGCCCTGGTGTCGATCCGTGCCGTCATGCGGCCATTCCCCGTTTTGGCGTCAGCTTCTCAAAATTGGTCTGACATCTGAGCATTATGGTGAAGGCGAATGATGAGTCAAGCTCGCCTGACAAGTGCCAAGAAAAATTTTGAAAATGATTTTCGTTATTTAAAATCAATATGATGCCTCCTAGGCATCGGCGTAACATTCTTGCATTCGCCATCCATCGCCGATAAGCAGACGCAAGCCGCCCACGGCGCTACAGGAACCTGCCATGACCATCATCGAAGACTTGAAGAATGCTCTCGGCCCCGACGCCGTGCTCACCGGTGCCGAGATCGGCGATCGCTACGTCAGTGACGCCAGCCTGACGGGTCGGGTCCCGCCTGTAGCCGTCATCCGTCCACGGAGCGTGGAAGATGTTTCCGCCGCACTGCGCATCTGCAATGCGCATGGCCAGACCGTGATCCCCCAGGGCGGCATGACCGGTCTTGCCGGCGGCGCAAACCCGCGCGGCGGCGAAGTGGCGATTTCGCTGGAACGTCTGGCCGGGGTGGAGGAGATCGACAGCGCCGCGGGCACGATGACGGTCAGGGCCGGGACGATCCTTGAGACGGCGCAGCGCGCGGCCGAAGACGCCGGATTCCTGCTGCCGATCGACCTCGGCGCGCGCGGCAGCTGCCAGATCGGCGGCAATCTTTCGACCAATGCCGGCGGTATCCGGGTCATTCGCCACGGCGTCACCCGCGACAATGTGCTGGGTCTGGAGGCAGTCCTTGCCGATGGCACGGTGCTTTCCATGCTGAACAAGATGACGAAGAACAACACCGGCTACGACCTGCGCCAGTTCTTCATCGGCGCAGAGGGGACGCTCGGCATCATCACGCGCGCCGTGCTGAAGCTGAAGCCGCTGCCGGCGGGGCGCAGCACGGCGCTTGTCGCCCTGGAAAGCTACGAGGCCGTCGTCGCCTTCCTTCAGAAGGCTCAGCGCGAGTTGGGCGCACTCTCCGCCTATGAGGCGATGTGGCAGAGTTTTGTCCGCTTCAGCAGCGAGGCCGAGGGCGTCAAACTGTTCGACGCCGAGTATCCCTTCCTCGTGATCATCGAAGAAGACGGCGACGGTTCGGACGCGGCGCGAGAGCGGTTCGAAGGTTTTCTGGGGGCCGCCCTGGAAGAAGGCCTCATTGTCGATGCGCTCATCGCCCAATCAGAGAAGGAAGCGCGCAATTTCTGGACCGTGCGCGAGGCTATTGCGATGGATCGGTTATTGCCGTCGCTGATCAATCTCGACGTCAGCCTGCCGACCGGCGAGATCGGCCGCTTCGCCGAAGCCTGCGAGGCGGTACTGCTGGCACGTTTTCCCGGCGCCCATGTCTCCTTCTACGGCCATATCGGTGACAGCAACGTGCATATTGCGGTTTCCGTGGCCAACGCGTCTGAAGGCGACCTGCACGCCGTGGACGAGCTCGTCTATGACCTCGTGCAAAAATTCAGGGGATCCATCTCGGCCGAACATGGAATCGGCACTTTGAAACGTTCTTATCTCGGCTGCTCCCGAAGCCCCGAGGAACTGGACGTCATGCGCAGGATCAAGCACACGCTCGATCCGAAAGGCATTCTGAACCCCGGCAAGGTCATCTGAGGGAAGCAGTTGCCCGGCCCGCCGCGGCGCGCTGCAAGGTTGGTTCCGCAAGGAACCGATTGCGGCAAGCGTCGTGTCAGGCCGACAAAGAGGAAGCTTCATGCCGGCGAGGATACTGCTGCTTTTTATCGTGCTCATGATCGGGTCGATCCTGAGCATTCTCGTTCTCCAGCGCGCCTCGAGTGCCGGCGCGCCTCCATCAGAGGGACAACTGCTTTCGACGCCATCACGCATGGTGCATGAGCAGTAGCCATCGCCGCGCAACGGATCACTTGAACGACGCCCGTCTTCAATTCGGCCGACATAGACGGTAAGAGAAGTCGCGCGACCGGAGGCAGGTCCGGCGTGATGACCGATTGAATGAAGCAGCGGGTGTCCAGATGACCGACAGCAAACGACGCGTCCTCGTTACCGGCGCAACCCGCGGACTGGGTCTCGAGATCGCCAAGGCGTTTGCGCGCGAGGGAGCGCAAGTCGCTTTCAACGGCCGCGATTCATCGGTGCTGGAGGCCCATTGCGTCTCATTGCGCCAGCAGGGACTTTCGGCCGAAGCACTGGCCGCCGATCTCGCTGAAAGCCCCGAGGCGATCGCACACAAGGCCGCCGAACGGCTCGGCGGGCTCGATGTCGTCGTCCATGCGGCTGGCCTCCGCGACCGGCGCAAGACCGAGGATCTCGACGGCCCGGACTTTGCCGCGCTTCTCGATGTCAACCTGACCGCAGCCTATCGACTGGCGCGGGCAGCCCTGCCGTTTCTCCAAGCTTCCGCAGCCGGACGTCTGATCTTCGTAACATCGATTGCGGCGCGGATCGCGCGCAAGCCCGACCCTGCCTACACGGCTTCGAAGGGCGGGCTGGAGGCGCTGAGCCGGTCGCTCGCGGTCGAGTTCGGCGCCGACAATCTGACGGTGAATGCGATCGCGCCCGGCTGGTTCGTCACTGAGCCGAACAAGGCGCTGTCAGAGGATCCGCAGGTACAGGGATTCGTTGATGCGCGAATCCCGCTGAAACGGTGGGGCCGTCCGGAGGAACTGGCACCGGCGGTCCTCTTCCTCGCCTCCCCCGCAGCGAGTTTCGTCAACGGCATCACGCTCACCATCGATGGCGGCATGTCAGCGCAGATGTAACGGCTGGCCACCTATGCCTTCTGGCAGTGTTTCGCGGTAGCTGCCTCATCGGTCTCGAAATCGCCAGGCTGCGGTGGCGCGATCGGCTTGAACAGCGAGCGGTCGGGTTTGAGATCGAGCAGAGGCGTTCCGTCAAGGCAATCGAGCCCGCGCACGAACAGCGTGTTACCCTCGACCCGATCCAGAAGGACGATCGAGGTTCCGATCGGATTCGGCCGGACCGGTGAGCGCAGCGAGAACGTTCCATGCACCTTGCCGCTGTTGGCCGGGCTTTGCAAAATGAGATCGCGACGGGAACGATCGAGCCAATAGAGCACCTCGAGGCGCTCGAAGGCAGCCACGCCCTCGAGCGCCGGCACCCAGGGATCGAAGATCTCGATGCTGCACACCGGCCCGTCCAGCCTGCCCTGCCGCGGGCAAAGCAACCGGGACTCCCAGGGCGTATGGATACGGCCGATGAAGACGAGGCCGGCATCGATCGGCTCCGGCGGCGTCACTGCCACCTCGTTCTCGCGAATTTCGTTCTCCCGAACCATGCCTCTCTCCCTGGCCGCAACCGCAGCTTCGCTACCACTTTCACCGGTAGCAGTCCCGTTGCCGTTTGCCCATTGCACCTTCGTTATATTTTCAAAAATATAGCACTGGCCATTCCTGCTGCATCGATATATTCAGACGAATATCTCGCAAAGCATGGAGGGGAAAATGGATATCAATCGTCGCCACTGGATCAGGATCGCCACAGCCTCACTCGCCGGCGCCTGGCTCGGGCTTGCAGCGATTGCCGCGCCGGCATCGGCGGAAGACAAGATCACCGTCTTCGCGGCGGCCAGTCTGAAGAACGCACTCGACGCTGCGAACGCGGCCTGGTCGAAGGACATCTCGAAAGAGACGACCGTCTCCTACGCCGCAAGCTCGGCGCTCGCAAAGCAGATCGAGGCCGGCGCACCGGCTGATATCTTCATCTCCGCCGACCTCGCCTGGATGGACTATGTCGCGAAGAAAAAGCTGATCAAGGACGGCACGCGCTCGAACCTGCTCGGCAATCGCATCGTCCTTGTCGCGCCGAAGGATGCGGCAAAGCCCGTCGAGATCAAGGAAGGCTTTGACCTCGCAACGCTCGTCGGCGACGGCAAGCTCGCGATGGGTGCGGTGGACTCTGTTCCGGCCGGCAAATATGGCAAGGCGGCGCTCGAAAAGCTCGGCGTCTGGTCGTCGGTCGAGAGCAAGGTCGCAGGCGCCGAAAGTGTGCGCGCGGCACTGGCGCTCGTCTCGCGCGGCGAAGCGCCCTACGGCATCGTCTACCAGACAGACGCTGCGGCAGACCCGGGCGTTGCGATCGTCGGAACCTTCCCGGAAGAGAGCCATCCGCCGATTACCTATCCGATCGCGATCCTGTCGGAATCGAAGAGTGCCGATGCGGCTGCATATCTCGATTACCTGAAATCCGAGAAGGCAGCACCGTTCTTCACCGAGCAGGGCTTCACGATCCTGAAATGATTTCCTCCCCGCGTCGCGCGCCGCAAATGGCGCGCGGCGTTGTATTCCTTTGAATTATTGCACAAGTTGGCTGCACCCTGATTCCACCGACCGTGGTGGTCGCGCCAACTGCAAAAGCCGAGAGCACTGAATTGGACTGGTTGAGCCTGAGCGAGGCGGAATGGACGGCGATCAGGCTGAGCCTGCTCGTCTCGACCGTAGCCGTCGCCGCGAGCCTGCCATTCGGCGTCCTCGTTGCGCTTGCGCTTTCCCGCGGCAACTTCTGGGGCAAATCCCTGCTGAACGGCATCGTGCACCTGCCCCTGATCCTGCCGCCCGTCGTCACCGGCTTTCTCCTGCTCATCCTGTTCGGTCGCAAGGGCCCGATCGGAGCCTTTCTGGATCAATACTTCGGGATCGTCTTCTCCTTCCGCTGGACGGGGGCCGCGCTGGCCTGCGCGGTCATGGGCTTTCCGCTGCTTGTCCGCTCGATCCGGCTCTCAATCGATGCGGTCGACCACAAGCTCGAAGACGCCGCTGGCACGCTCGGCGCAAACCGCGTCTGGGTCTTTATCACCATCACGCTTCCGCTGATCCTTCCCGGCATCATCGCCGGCATGATCCTTTCGTTCGCCAAGGCGATGGGCGAATTCGGCGCGACGATCACGTTTGTCTCCAATATCCCCGGAGAAACCCAGACGCTGTCGTCGGCAATCTACACATTTACCCAGATTCCGGGTGGCGATGCCGGCGCCATGCGGCTGACGATCGTCGCGATCATCATCTCGATGACGGCGTTGCTCGCCTCGGAGTTCATGGCACAGGCGGTCGGAAAACGGGTGCATTTCGAATGACACTCTCGGTCAACGTCCACCACAGGCTCGGAGCGTTCCAGCTCGACGCGGCCTTCACGTCCGAAGGCGGTGTCACCGCCCTCTTCGGTCGATCCGGTTCAGGCAAGACGTCACTGATCCGGGCGATTGCCGGCCTTGTCCGCCCGGACGAGGGTCGGATCGCTCTGAATGGAGACGTTCTGGTCGACACGAAGCGCAAGATTTTCGTGCCGACGCACAAGCGGCGCTTCGGCTACATCTTTCAGGAGGCGCGGCTCTTTCCGCACCTAACTGTAAGGGGCAACCTCACCTATGGCCGCTGGTTTGCGCCGCGCGGTACCGAAACGGAGAGTTTCGAGCGCATCGTCGACCTCCTCGGTATCGCCGCACTTCTAGGCCGGCGACCGGCCAACCTTTCCGGCGGCGAAAAGCAGCGCGTGGCCATCGGGCGTGCCCTGCTCTCGGCGCCGCGGATGCTCTTGATGGACGAACCTCTGGCGGCGCTGGATGAAGAGCGCAAGGCGGAGATCATGCCCTATCTGGAACGGCTGCGCGACGAAACGAAGGTTCCGATCGTCTATGTCAGCCATGCAGTGCATGAGGTCGCACGATTGGCCGACCGCGTCGTCCTGTTGAACGACGGCCGGGTCGAGGCCATCGGCGCGGTGTCGGACGTTCTAGGTGGTCCAATGCTTGCGACTGCCGCCGATCGTCGCGAGGCCGGGAGCGTTCTTGTCGGTACCGTTGCGGCCTTCGACCCGCGACACCGGCTGGCGACAGTGCGGCTGAAAGCCTGCGAGCTTCACGTGCCCAACACTGATGCGGGCGTTGGCAGGACAGCACGTGTCCACATTCCGGCACGCGACGTCATGCTCGCAACGGGCAGGCCCGAAGGCTTGAGCGCGCTCAACATTCTCGAAGGAACTATCGAGACGATCATCCCCGACAGCGAGGGCATGATCACAGTCCGGGTCGATTGCGGTGGCGACGCCATCCACTCCCGCATCACCGCGCTTTCGGGAGAACGGCTGCAACTGCACCCCGGCAAGACTATCTTTGCCATCATCAAGACGGTTGCCCTCGACACGCGCTAGATTAGGTCACACGCCTTCGTCCGACACATCCTTCGAGCGGTTCGCATCCAGCCAGTCCAGGTCGCGGGAGAGCGCGGCCCTTGCCTTCTCTTCCATCCCGCGGAAGCGGGCCAGAAGTTCCTCGCCGAAGGGTGTGACGGCCGCGCCGCCGCCCTGCTTGCCGCCACGTTGCGATTCCACGACGGGCGAGGAGAACATGCGGTTCATCGCATCGACCAGCAGCCAGGCGCGACGATAGGACATGTCCATCGAGCGGCCTGCCGCGGATATCGATCCGGTCTCGCGTATCCTTTCCAGTAGCATCATCTTGCCGCGGCCGAGCCGTTCGGCATGCGGAAAGTCGATCCGAAGGATCACGCGCAAATCAGCTGACGCGCCGTTCTTCATCGAGGCCCGGTCCTTTCGGTTTTCGTCCACCCTAGCCAAATGCCAACTCCGAGTGCCAATGCAACCGGCACCTGTCAATATAGATCACACGACTCCCCTCTCTTGCGCTCGGCCGCCGTCCGCGCGAAGAGTGCCCGAACGGTTTCAACGGTCAGGCGGACATATGCAACAGGAAGACATCGCGATCATTGGGGGCGGACCGGCGGGCCTCATGGCAGCCGAGGTACTGTCCGGCGCCGGGTGGGCGGTGACGGTGTACGAGGCGATGCCCACCGTGGCGCGAAAATTCCTGCTCGCGGGGAAATCCGGTCTCAACATCACCCATTCCGAGCCCTATGCGCGCTTTGCCAACCGGTTCGGAGCGGCGTCGGAGCGACTGCGCCCAGCGCTCGACGCGTTCTCCCCCGACGATATGCGCGCCTGGGCTTCCGGACTTGGCATCGAGACCTTCGTCGGCAGTTCCGGCCGCGTCTTTCCGACCGCGATGAAGGCCTCACCATTGCTGCGCGCCTGGTTGCGCCGACTGGAGGCACAAGGGGCAAAGGTGCGGACCCGCCACCGATGGATCGGCTTTGCCGATGACGGCCTTGTCTTCGCGACACCGGACGGTCCGACGACGATCAGAAGCAACGCGACCCTCCTTGCGCTCGGCGGCGCCAGTTGGCCGCGACTCGGGTCTGACGCCTCCTGGGTCGACCCGCTTAGCGAAAGGGGCGTATCGGTCGCGCCGCTCCGGCCGGCGAATTGCGGCTTTGACGTCGACTGGAGCGATTTTTTTATCTCGCGCTTCGCCGGCTTGCCGATCAAGTCGGTGACGGCAACCTCGGATGCTGGCACATTCCCCGGCGAGTTCGTCATATCCCGTGACGGCATCGAGGGCAGCCTCGTTTATGCCCACGCAGCCAGTTTGCGCGACCGGCTCGAACGCGACGGCGGGGCCGTGCTCACCCTTGATCTTTCACCGGGGCGGCGCGCCGATCGTCTCGCACGCGAGCTCGCCCGCCAAGGCGACAAGTCGAGCTTCGCCAATCGGCTGCGAAAGGGCGCTGGGCTCGAGGGTGTGAAAGCTGCGCTGTTGCGGGAGCTCACACCGGATCTTGCGCAACACTCCCCGGACGATCTTGCACGGCTGATCAAGGCCCTGCCCCTTCCCGTCTTGCGCCCGCGTCCCATCGCCGAGGCCATCTCCTCGGCTGGCGGCATTCATTGGAGCGACATGGACACCGGCTACATGCTGAAGGCATTGCCCGGCGTTTTCGTCGCCGGCGAAATGCTGGATTGGGAAGCGCCGACGGGCGGCTACCTTCTGACCGCCTGCATGGCAACCGGTCGTGCCGCCGCGCGCGGAATCGACAGCTGGCTGAGCCGACCGCAATCTTCGAACTCGTAGACGGTCAGGGATGGGCCGCCAGGAACCCTGGCAGTGCATCGCGGGCAAGAGGTGGCGAAACGAGAAAGCCCTGGCCGAAATCGCAGTCCATGCTCCTCAGAATATTCAGCTGCTCCTCCGTCTCGATTCCCTCGGCGACAACCTGCATACCCAGGCTGTGCGCCAATCCCACCGTGGCATGCACGATCCGGAAGGCATCCGCGCTCGTCGACATGTCGCGAACGAACGTCCGGTCGATCTTGATCCGGTCAACCGGAAAGCGCCGCAAATGCGCCAGCGACGCATAGCCTGTACCGAAATCATCGAGCGCAATCGAAAAGCCCAATCCATGCAATTGCGCCAGCGTCTGGGCGACCTGATCATGTGCGGCATCAAGAAGGATGTTTTCCGTCAGCTCGACCTCCACACATTGCGGCGTCAGACCGCTGTCGGCGACCATCCTTCGCAGCATGACCGGAAACTCGGGGCGACGAATCTGCGCCGCGGCCACGTTGATCGCCACCTGCCCTGTGTTCAGCCCGCTGGACCGCAGCGCCTGCACGGTCTCGAACGTCTTGCGAAGTATCTGGTGCCCCAGTTCCACGATCAGACCATGTGCCTCGGCAACCGCAATGAAATCGGCGGGATTGATTGGCTGGCCAGCGCGGCTCCAACGTGCGAGCACTTCGAAACCTGCGTGCGAGCCATCGGCGATCAGAAACTGCGGCTGCAGGGCGATATCGATCTGATTTGCGGAGACGGCTGCCGCCAGGGCATTTGCCATCCTGTACCGGCGTTCGCTCTCGGCAGACATGGCCCGTGAATAGAGCTTGTGTCTGCCACGGCCTTCGGCCTTGGCCTGGTAGAGGGCGAGATCCGCCTTCTTGAGCAAGCTTTCCGGCCGTCGCCCGTCACGAGGAAACAGGCAGCCTCCCAGGCTCAAACGAGGCGTGATCTGATGCTTCTGGAAGGAGACGGGTTGCTGGACCTTCGCACGCAGTTTCTCCAGGGTTTTGTCAACGTTCGTCCGGCTCGCATTCGATAGTATGAGCGCAAACTCGTCGCCGCCGAGACGCACGATGGTGTCGGTCTTCCGGAGCGCTTGCTGCATCCTCTGGGCGACTGCGATCAGCAACGCATCGCCCGCAGCATGCCCCATCGTGTCGTTGACCTGCTTGAAGCCGTCCAGATCTGCCACGATGAGGGCGCCGCTCATCCCCGACTTGTGGCTGCTCGAAACGGCCTGCTCCAGCCGCTTTTCCAGCACCGACCGGTTGAACAGATTCGTCAGCGGATCGTGCTCTGCATGGAACTTGATTGCAGCTTCCGATCGCTTCAGCTCGGTAATATCGGTCCGGGTGCCGACGGTATGGCCGGAGGCGGATCGGCGCTCCTGGATCTGCAGCCAGCGACCGCCGGTAATCGCCACGACCGATTTACGGCCAGGGTCCGAATGTTCGCGCAGGCGTGACTGGAACCAGGCTTCACGCGCTTCCGGCGTATTGCGCGGCAAAATGTACTGTCCGTTTTCCAGCCCGCATTGCACGATCGATGCGTAGGTACTGCCGGGCACTATCGCTTCGCGTGCGAGGCTGTAAATCTCTTCAAAGGCGCGATTGTGAAGGACAAGCCGATCATCGGCGTCAAAGGCCGCAACGCCGTCCGGGATCGTCTCGATGACGTCCACCAGCAATGCCTCGGCCTTGCCGCGCCTGGCGACCTCCGCTTGCAAGGCCTGTTCGGTCAACTTGCGATCCGTGATGTCGTAGCGAATCGACACGTAGGCGTCCGTCCGACCTGATCGATCCGCCACAGGCACGATCGTAGTGTCGACCCAGTAAAGCGTGCCGGACTTGGTGCGGTTGCATACTTCGCCATGCCAGACCTCACCGGCCGCGATCCTGCGCCACATATCTGCGAAGAAATCTTTCGGGTGGTGTCCTGAATTGACAACGCGATGGTTCTTTCCGATCAGTTCTTCGGACGCATAGCCGCTGATCATGCAAAACCTGCTATTGACGAAGGCTATCTTGCCGTATCGGTCGGTCACTGCGACTATCGCGTGCCGATCAAGTGCCGCCTGATAGGCACTTAGAAGCCGCTGTAAACTACTGTTTTCCTTGATGAGTTGGTCGAGGTCCCGAGTATTGACCTTTCTTCGCGGCGAATTCGCCAAGACCTGGACGATCGCAGCTCGCCGTCGACGCTTGCGGACGGGGGTCTCGCAGCTCGCTTCGTCGATATTTGGCGGCGCCTCTTCAGTAAATTGATGTTCTGGTAATCCATCCATTTTAAAAAGGAACTCCGTCAGGAATGGATCTAATTGTTATGAGATATAGCAAATAAAATAACAGCTATTACTGATTTAACATTACGCAATTTATGCTATGGGTGGGCAGTAAAACGATGCGGAGCGCGCCTTGGCCGACAGTGGCAATTCGACGGCACTTCTGAGCAACCATGTTCTTGCTGCGTTGAGACCGGATGCCCGTGATTTCATAGTCGATCGCAGTGAGATGCGTCACATGAACACCGGCGACGTCATCTACGCGAATGGCGCTTTGGTGACGCACCTGGTGTTTCCGTTGGAGGGCGTCGTGTCCTTCATCGCGGACCCTGCGAGCAACAAAAACGTCGAAAAGGCGTCCGTCGGCCCCGAGGGGTTTCTCGGTTTTGCGCTCATCATGGACAGCGACAAAGCGTTGGGGACGTCCGTCGTCCAGGTGCCGGGACGTGCGCTCTGGCTTTCCACGACTGACTTCGATCAGGCTCTGGAGCGCTTCCGGTGCCTTCGCGCGTCGATGCTGCGCTATGCAAAGGCGCTGATCATGCAACTGATGGAGTCTGTTGCCTGCAGCAGCCTGCATACGGCCGAACAGCGGGTCTCGCGCTGGCTGCTGCAGGCGCATGACCGTGTCGCCGGAGACGAATTCCAGGTTACACAGGAGACGATCTCGCAACTGCTGGCGTTGCGAAGGGCAACGGTCAACGCCGCTTGCAGCGACCTGATGAATGCCGGTGCGATATCCTACAATCGCGGACGCATGATCGTGAAGGACCGGAAGGTGCTTCACGCGCGTTGCTGCCCCTGCTACGACCGCATCCGAATGGCGACGGCTTGCTGACACTGCGGCCGCGCGCCCTCGACGGCACGCAGACGCATTGATGGCCGGCGCATTGCGATCACGCTGCATGGCACGTGTTCCCATCGATGCGCAGCGCTTCGGATCTATCCCGAAAGCGTGCAACGACGCGGGAAAGCGCTTCAGCTTCGGTGGCGAGCGAGCGGCTGGCCGCGGCGTTTTCTTCGATCACTGCGGCATTACGCTGCGTAGCGTCGTCAATCTGGCCGGTCGCGGCGGAAATCTCAGCGATACTGGCAGCCTGCGTGCGGGCCGACTGGGCAATACCGTGAACGAGGTCACCCGTATGCCGTATCGCATCGGCGATACTCGACAACTGGCTCTGCGTCTCACTGACCAGGCTGACGCCGGCGGAGATGCTGTTGGAGTTCGCATGGATCAGGCCGGCGATTTCCCTTGCCGCATCTGCTGATCGCTGCGCCAGCGCTCGAATTTCGCTCGCGACCACGGCAAAGCCCTTGCCGGCATCGCCGGCGCGCGCGGCTTCCACGCTGGCATTGAGCGCGAGAAGACTGGTCTGAGACGCGATCTTGTCGATGACAGAAATAATGTTCGTGACTTTAGCCGACGAGGTATCGATATCGCGGATAGCATCCGCAGCCCTTTGGGCGATCGCGACACCGTCCTCTGCCGTCTCCATCACGCCTGATATCGTGCGACTTGCCCCTTGGGCCGTTTCGGCGGAAGTTTCAATGGCGTCGGCCAGTTCCCGGATTGAGGCGACGGTCTCTTCGAGAGCGGCGGCCTGTCGCTCGCACTGCCGATTGGCCGTCTCTGACGTACCTGCGATTTCCGCCGAGCCGGCTTGAACATTTGCCGCTGCTTCGCGCACTGTGCCGATCACCTGCCGCAGGCTCTCGACCGCCTCGTTGAACCCCTGTACCAGCCGCTCCGACTTCACCGACACGGAGGGATCGACCGAGACCCCGAGATCGCCATCCGCCAGCTGTAGCAGCGCCACGGCAACCTGGTTCAGAGACGCGATCTGCTGCGTTTCCGTCTCGCGGCGGCGCTCCTCCAGGTTGTCGAGATAAACGGAGATCGCGAGCTCCATATCGAGCATCGCCGCCTTGACGAGGACCGTTACTTCCTTCGCCAGGTTGTCTTGTTGCGACCGCGTCCTGCTTCTTACCATCGAGAAAGGCGACTGCCCTTTCTGCGTTTGGCGGGCTGCGAACAAACCCTCGATCAGACGCTCCATCACAAGAGCATAGCCGCCTATATACCATCGCGGCTCGAGACCGATTCTCGCGTGCACCGAGCCAATGGCACGCACCGCCTCAAGGTAGCCAGGCCCATACTCACCCGTCAGGATCGTGGCCCAGTGCTGCTTCTGCCGCCCCCCGGCGCGGGCCACAGCAGCGTCCCCGTCGAAGAAACCACGCGTCTGTGGCGTGGCGCGGATCGTTTTGTAGAAGGCGGCCAGCGCCGCATCGATGTTCGCCATGACGACCGGCGCCGTCTGCCTAAGGACATTGCTTTCGTCGGCCCCGAGCCCCACAAAAGTCAGTCGTTCGGATATTTCTTCCTCACCCGTCCGCGCATCCATATATTTCATCCCCTAAACATATATGCACGTTATCGTTCGTACGATAGCGTGCATATGGTTGGTTAAGGTTGTATTACTGGGAGTAGAAGTTGTGACGAAAATGATTATTTTCGAAGAGAATAATCATACAAATCCTTGCATACGGTCGAACGAAAATGCAGGCGCAACCGCTTCCCTGCATTCATATGCAACCAGTCTCAGTACCCGGAGATCAATTCGATCTTCGAACCGTCCGTGAAGCGGGAAAGGCGGAATTCCCGCGGGTCGACCACTGGCGTGCGGCCCGTGACGATATCGGCCATGAGCCGGCCTGCGCCCGGTCCTATACCGAAACCGTGACCCGAAAAACCGGTGGCGATATGGAAACCGGGAATTCGCTCCACGGCGGAAATCACGGGGATCGCGTCAGGCGTGACGTCCATGTAGCCGCCCCAGCGCTGCGCGATCTGCGCCTTCTCGAAAACTGGAAAGGCGCGCCGCAGATTGGCGAGCGCGTTGTCTGACATCCGCTTCGACGGCACGGGATCGAGCACACGGCAGTATTCGAACGGGCTGGGCTCATCCAGGGCCCAGCGGCTGTTGATGCGCGCCTCATCGAAGAAGCGCCAGCCGGCGCGAAACTTCAGTACACGCCACTCCTTGCGCAGCGCCGGCAGGAAATCGACCGCGAAACGGAAAGACTTCGGCACGATGTCGACGATGTTTTCGTTGCCCGAAGCGATCGTATAGCCGCCGTCCTGCCGCTTGCGGAAGGCGAAGTTGCTGGCCCACATCGTCTGCTCGGGCCCGCCCTCAAGCGGTTTCGTACGCAGGACGGAATTCAGCACCTTCAATTGCGGCAGGTGGATACCGAGTGTACTGGCAAAGAGGCTGGACCAAGCACCGCCGGCAAGCACGACCGCCTTGCAAGCGATCGCCCCGCGCTCGGTAACGACGCCAGAAACCGCGCCCGCAGCCGTCTCGATCCCGCGCACGGCGCATTCCGTCAAGATCGCCGCGCCCTTGGCACGGGCGGCCTCGGCGATCGCGGGCGCGGCCTTCTGCGGCTCGGCACGCGCATCGGTCGGCGTATAGAGTGCGCCCTTCAGGTTCATTGTCGTTCCAGGATACATGTCCCGGAACTCCGCCCCGCTCAGCATGCGGGCCTCGAACTCGTAGCCTTCGAGATTCTTTATCCAGTTGCTGTGATCCGTATATTCCTGATCGGTCGAGGAGGTGAAGATGATGCCGGCGCGCTTGAAACCGGTGTCGCGGCCAGTGCGCTTGTCGAGGGTATCCCAGATGCGCAGGGATTCCGCCATCAGCGGCACCTCGCGCGGATCGCGGCAGGCGATGCGCACCCAACCCCAGTTGCGGCTCGACTGCTCCTGCGCGATCCCGCCCTTTTCGCACAGCGCGACCCGCAAGCCCGCCTCGGAAAGTTCCAGTGCCGTCGATGCTCCGATAATGCCGCCGCCGATGACGACGACATCCACTTCCTTCGGCAGTTCGATATCGCCTTGGACGGGAACGACAAAGGGACCGGGCATTTGGGACAAACTCCTGCGGAATGGCATCACTGTGCGGCTGCCGTTTCGTCCGGCAGGGCGCGCGCGATGTCAAGCCGTGAAATCTGCCGCGCTTTTTCGAAATGCTTAAAGGGGCCTTCAAGCGCGACGGGCCGCGCGTTCCTACTGCCCGTTTGTCGCAGGCGTAGGCCACATCCAACCCGCTCTCATCGTTATTGCTGGCTGGCCCATACGCGGCTGCCTGCCGGCAATGATGACGACCGCCCGGTCTCCCCTAGCGCAGAAATGCGCGGAAACGGCGCAGTGAAAAATAGAAGAAGATAACGCCGATTACGAAGAGGGCTAAAAACTGCGGCCAGACGACCGAGAACCCGGCACCCCGGAACAGGATCGACTGGGCAAGAATGACGAAATGCGTGTTCGGCGCGGCAAGCATCAGATTCTGGATGATTTCCGGCATGCTCTCGCGCGGTGTGAGTGCGCCGGAAAGTACCTGCAGCGGCAGCAGCACCAGCATCAGCAAAAGCCCGAACTGCGGCATGGAGCCTGCGATCGTCGCAAGGAAAATGCCCATGCAGGTGGTGGCAAAGAGCTGCAGCGCCGTACCCGCCATAAATAGCCACAACGAACCCTCGATCGGGACCTGAAGGATGCGCTCGACGACGATGGCGAGCGAAAGGCCGGATGCAACCAGCACTACAAGCCCCATCGACCAGATCTTGCTGACCATGATCTCGACTGGCGTGACCGGCATCACGAGCAGATGCTCGATCGTGCCATGCTCCCGCTCACGGATCAGTGCAGCACCCGTCAGGATGATGGAAAGCATGGTGATCGAGGTGATCACGTTGGAGATGGGCATGAACCAGCCCTTGTCGAGTTGCGGATTGAAGCGGGCGCGTAGCGCAAGATCAACCGGCAGTGCGGCCCCAGTGCGATGGCGGTTCAGGTATTCGTCGATCTCGCTCGACACGATCGACTGCACGTAGCCACCACCGGTAAAAGCCTGCGACATACGGGTGGCGTCGATGTTGAGCTGGATCGTCGGCGCCTTCTTCGCCAGGAGATCCCGCTGGAAGTTCGGCGGGATGTCGAGGGCGAATGTGTCGAGACCCGCATCCATGCGGCTGTCCATCTCGGACTGGTCGATCAGCCTCGGCACCGAGAAATAGGGCGGGTAGAATGCGGTAATGATGCGCGACGAGATCGGGGACTCGTCCTCGTCTACGATCGCGATCGCGGCGTGGTTCAGCGTGTCTGGCGTTGCGTTCGAGGCGGTGTAGATCGAAAGCGAGAAGGCATAGACGATGAGGATCAGCAGCATCGGGTCACGAGCAAGCCCGCGCAGTTCCTTGATCCCCAATTGAAAGACATTGGCAAGCCGCATGTCACGTCTCCTGCTTCTTCAGGAAGGCTGCGCCAAGACCGAGCAGCACGGGAATCGCGATCAGGAGAGGGACAAGGGACGGGCCAAGATCTGCGAAATCGAGTGCCTTCGAGAAGGACCCGCGCGAAATCGTGACGAAATAGGTGGTCGGGAAGATGTTGCCGATAAAGGCACCGAAACCGCTGAGCGAGGAGACCGGATCGATCAGGCCGGAATACTGGACGGCAGGAATGAGAGTAATGAGCGCCGTGCCGAAGATGGCCGCAATCTGGCTGTTGATGAAAGTCGAGATAACGAGGCCCATGGCGGTCGTCACGATGACGTAGAGCAGTGCTGCCGTCCCGAACACCAGAAAGCTGCCGGTGAAGGGGACTTTGAAAACGAAGATCGCAAAAGCAGTCAGCATCACCACGTTCAGTGCGGCCAGCACGACATAGGGAAGTTGCTTTCCGAGCAGGAACTCGAAACGCGTCACCGGCGTGACATAGAAATTGATGATCGAGCCCAGTTCCTTTTCCCGCACGACGCTGAGCACGGTCAGCATGGAGGGGATCATCAGGAGCAGGATCGGCATCACCGCGGGTACGATCGCGATCAGGCTCTGAACATCAGGGTTATAACGATAGCGGATTTCGAGCTGATAATCGCCGGCGCTCGCCGCATCGCCATAGATCTGACGGGCTTTCTGCTTCAGCCAGGTGGCGTGCATGCCCTGCACATAGCCGCGCACCGTTTCGGCACGCGTTGGCATCGCCCCGTCGATCCACGCGCCGACCTCGGCATCGTGGCCGCGTGCCACATCGCGGCCGAAGCCAGGCGGTATTTCGATCGCAAGGCTTAGCTCGCCATTGCGCATCCGCCGGTCCATATCCGCGTAGTCCGTGATCGGCGGCTTTTCGGTGAAGTAGCGAGAGCCTGCGATCTGCAGTGTGTAGTCGCGGCTGATCGTCGTCCCATCGCGGTCAAGCACGGCAAAGGTCAGGTTCTCGACATCCATGTTGATGCCGTAGCCGATCACGAACATCAGAACGAGGCTGCCGATAAGCGCGAGTGTTGCCCGGATCGGATCGCGCTGAAGCTCCAGCGTTTCGCGCTTTGTGTAGGCAAACATGCGGCCGAAATCGAAGAAGCGGCTTGCGCGCGCCTGCACGGCCGCGGCATCTGCGGCCGGAGCCGGTTCCGGCGACGTGGAGCCTTCGGGAACGTTGGCATCGCTTTCCCCGATCGCATCCTCGAGGTACTCGACAAAGGCCTGTTCCAGCGTGTCGGCCCCGCGCTTCTTGACGATATTATCAGGCGTGTCGCTGATCAGGACCTTGCCGGCATGCATCAGCGAGATGCGGTCGCACCACGCTGCTTCGTTCATGAAGTGGGTGGAGACGAAGATCGTCACATTGTCCTTGCGTGACAGCTCCGCAAGAAGCTCCCAGAATCCGTCGCGTGCAACCGGGTCGACGCCCGATGTCGGCTCGTCGAGGATCAGAATTTCCGGCGAATGGACCATCGCCACCGCCAGTGACAGGCGCTGGCGAATGCCGAGCGGCAGCGCATCCGGCATGGAATCCATGACGTCGTTCAAATCGAAGCGGTCTGCCATAAGGGCGATGCGCTCGGGGATTTCCTCCGCCGGTATTTCGAAAAGCCGCGCATGAAGCTCAAGGTTTTGCCGAACCGACAGCTCGGTGTAGAGCGAGAAAGCCTGCGACATGTAGCCGATGCGTCGCCGCACGGCCATGTCGTTCGGGTCGACCTCCTTGCCGAACAGCCGGGCAGTGCCTTCGCTTGCCGGCAGAAAACCGGTCAGCATTTTCATGGTTGTCGTCTTGCCGCAGCCGTTGGAACCGAGGAAGCCGAAAATCTCACCGCGCGGTATGCGGAAGCTGACATTGTTGACGGCGGTGAAATCACCGAAGCGCATCGTCAGGTGCTCGGCCTCGATGGCGATTTCCTCGTCTGCGCCCGCCTTGCGCGGCGGGATGGTGAGCTCGACGTGGCCGCGGCGCTTCTCTTCCGGCAGAAGCGCGACGAAGGCGGCATCCAGATTGGTCGTATCCGTCCGCTCGAGAAGCTCGTCCGGCGTGCCCGTCGCCAGAACCTTGCCCGCATCCATCGCCACCAGCCAATCGAAACGCGCCGCCTCCTCCATGTAGGCGGTGGAGACGATCACGCTCATGCCCGGCCGTTCGGCACGGATCTCATCGATCAGTTCCCAGAACTGGCGCCGCGACAGCGGATCGACACCAGTCGTCGGCTCATCGAGGATCAACAGGTCCGGGTCGTGGATCAACGCGCAACACAGGCCGAGCTTCTGTTTCATGCCGCCGGAAAGCTTGCCAGCCGGGCGATCGGTGAAGGGGGCGAGCCCCGTACTCTTGAAGAGCGCCGCAATTCGGACCTTGCGCTCCCGCGGACCCTGGCCGAACAGGCCGCCGAAGAAGTCGGCGTTTTCAAAGACCGAAAGGGTCGGATAGAGGTTTTTGCCAAGGCCCTGCGGCATGAAGGCAATGCGCGGCGACGTCAGCCGCCGGTGCCGCGCATCGGCGATATCGCCGCCCAGCACATCAATATGCCCCTCCTGCATCGCGCGGGCACCGGCGATCAGCGACAGCAGGCTCGACTTGCCGACACCATCAGGGCCAATCAGGCCGACCATGCAGCCAGCCGGAATGTCCAGCGTGATCGCGTCAAGCGCACGTGTCTTGCCGTAGGAAAGTCCTACGCCCTGCAACCTTACGACCGGCTCCAAAACCGGCGCGATGTCCGCCGGAAGGGTGCTCATTTTACGACGTTTCCGAGCGAAGCAGGCCATTCGGCGTCGGGCGCGATCTGCACATAGGCCATGCCCGGCAGGCCGGTCTTCACCTGCTTGATGTACCGCTTCAGCAGTTCCGGCTCGATGCGGGCTTTGATGCGAAACATCAGCTTCAGCCGCTCCTCCTGCGTCTCCACCGTCTTCGGCGTGAACTGGGCGACATCGGCGACAAAGGTTGCCTTGGCCGGAACTACGTATTGCGGCATGGCGTCCAGTACGAGCCGGACTTCACTACCGAGCGCAACTCGCCCCGCCTGCTCGGTCGGCAGGAAGAAGGTCATGGAGACGTCTGTCAGGTCTACGAGATTGAGCACACGGCCGCCGGCAGAGAGGACTTCCCCAGGCTGCGCGACCCGGTACTGGACCCGACCCGCCCGCGGGGAGCGCAGAACGCTATCGTTCAAGTCCGCATCGATGCTCTCGATCGCAGCCTCTGCCGCTTCAACCGCTGCTTTGGCATCCACGACCTGCGCCTGGGCTGAACTGACCGCTGCTTCAGCCGCGGCCTGTTGCGCTTTGGCGGCTGCTACGGTTGCGACCGCGGCCTGATAGTTGGCGCGATCGTCGTCCAGCACCTGCTGCGATACGGTGTTGGTCTTCAAGAGCTGTTCGGAACGGTTCTTGCGCGTCAAGGCGGCATCTTCTTCGGCCTGGCGCTGCGCGATCAGCGCAACTGCGGCCTCGCGTTGGGCTTCCTGCTGCTTGACCAGACTGCCAGCGGTCTCGACGCTGATCTTCGCGCGCGCAAGTTCTGCCTCCGCCTGACGGCGTTTCGCCTCTAGTTGGGTGGTATCCATGCGCGCCAGCTCCTGGCCGGCCTCGACGAAATCGCCCTCGTCAACGAGGATGTCGGCGATCCGGCCGGGAATTTTCGTCGACACGTCGATCTCGACTGCTTCAATGCGACCGTTGCCGCTGGCAATTCCCGCAGGCAGGGCCGAACCGGCGAGATTGGCCCAGGCGTAGTAGGCAGCCGCCGCCGCAACGGCGACGAGTGCAGCGATGATCCATCCCTTCCTGCCCATCAATCATATCCTTCATTCTTGTCGCCCGCTGGAAGGGGCTTGAGTTTGAACGACCGTCGAAGTCACAAGCGTAACCGTGACACGTCGAGATGAAGTTCATTCAACAGCAAATGCCGGACAAGCGGAACGAGCAAAAAAACATGGCTGCCCCGCGTGATGCAGATTGCGCCATTGAGAAGTTCGCGCCGCAGTATCGGAGCGACGCGCGCTGATCCGGTTCCCGGTCCGCGTGTCAATGGGGGCAATGGGGGCAATGGCATCGGCACCGTCCGCGCTTGCCTTCACTGGTCTCGTCTCGATCGACAATTTGATCTCCTGAAACTCCATGTGATGCGGGAAAGCTTATCCGATGCCGTTTCTCACAGCGTTGATTATAGTCAATTGCCTTAACCTGACCGAGGGTAGGAACAGCGCTCGAGGCTAGCAATCGATTTCTGGCAACCACGATGAGCGCTAACCGCCGATATTTTCCAACGGCATATGCCCATGGAAAGAGTGCGCCGCGCACTGTCGCTGCACCTACAGAAACAATTCGTGCCCGGGGCAATCGTATGTGCTGGCACCGGCTGCCAACGCGCGTTTGCTGCCCTGGTCAACGTCGCGGGCGATGGGCTGCCGGGAACCTTGGCTCCTGCTCAGCGTTCCTGACCCGTTGGTCATGGAAGGAGCAAGAGCCATGCAAGTTGTAGGCGTACAGGTTCATCCCGAAATGGGCGGAAAGGCCGGCTTCACCGTCGAATTCGTCGGTGACGCGGGCGAAGTGGTCAGCGTGATCCTGCGTACCGGAGAGGACGTTGATCTAAATCGCGGCAACGCCATCGATGTTGCCAAGGGCGTACTGTTGGAGATCGCCACCTTCGAAGGTGAACTGCCGACCGGTGGAGATAACGTAGTGAATTGCCTTCGCAGCGCCCGCGCCACCGGCGACACAGATACGATGGAAGAAGAGTTGGACGAAGGACTGGAAGGGTCATTTCCCGCAAGCGATCCGGTCTCGATCACGGTGAGCACGATCCCTGCCGGGCGTACGGATCACCCGGACGCAAAGAAATCAGATTAATCCACGAGCGACATTGAAAGCGCGACAAGGCCGAGCAGTGGTCTTGTCGTACACGCCCCTGGCGATCACCAATCTTGTAGTCGTGCTGGGCCGCTCAACCTGCACCCGCCACTTCGTCCGCCCCCTCGCCTTCCGCGTGCCCATCCTCGGCAAGTACCCCACCAACTGCCGAAAGGCGTTGTGTCGCGATCACACAAATCGCAAGCAGTGCCAATTATGTGAAGGGAACTTTGGCCCAAGGATTTTGTTTTCCTGTATACTGATTCTACAGGCAGTGATTCCGTCCGACTTCAACGGCTTGTCGTGGGAGACGACCATGCAAAGGGGTGAATCCGACGTCTTCAACCTTTTCTCGGAGATCTACTCGAGCACCGCGCGCGAGGAGATGAGTCTTCAAGAATATCTGTTAGCGTGCCGTGACGATAAGAGCATGTATGCCACCGCTCAGGAGCGGATGGTTGACGCGATCGGCGAGCCGACCCTTGTCGATACGAGCACGGATGAGAGGCTCGGACGCATCTACTCCAACCGCACCATCAAGATCTATCCGACCTTCTCTGATTTCTATGGGATGGAAGATACGATCGAGCGCATCGTCGGCTACTTCCGCTATGCCGCGCAGGGTCTCGAGGAACGCAAGCAGATCCTCTACCTTCTCGGCCCCGTCGGCGGCGGCAAGTCCTCATTGGCCGAGCGGCTGAAGAAGCTCATGGAACTGCGGCCGATCTACACCCTGATGGCCGGCGGTAAGGTCAGCCCAATTTTTGAGTCACCGCTGGGCCTGTTCCATCCCGAGCGGATGGCCGACCTGCTTGAGGACAAGTATGGCATCGCCCGCCGGCGCCTCACCGGGTTGATTTCCCCGTGGGCCGCCAAGCGATTGGACGAAGTCGGCGGCGACATTTCCAAGTTCAGCGTCGTCAAGCTGATGCCCTCCCGGCTGCGGCAGATCGCCATTGCGAAAACCGAACCCGGCGACGACAACAACCAGGACGTCTCATCGCTGGTCGGCAAGGTCGACATCCGCCAGCTCGAGAACTATAGCCAGGCCGATCCGGACGCCTATTCCTACAGCGGTGGCCTCAACCGGACGACGCAGGGGCTGTTGGAATTCGTCGAGATGTTCAAGGCGCCGATCAAGGTGCTGCATCCGTTGCTGACGGCGACCCAGGAAGGCAATTACAACGGCACCGAGAATTTTGGCGGCTTCCCCTATCAGGGCATGGTGCTGGCGCACTCGAACGAATCCGAGTGGTTGCAGTTCAA
Organism: Rhizobium sp. ARZ01; assembly: GCF_014851675.1. Taxonomy (NCBI): domain Bacteria; kingdom Pseudomonadati; phylum Pseudomonadota; class Alphaproteobacteria; order Hyphomicrobiales; family Rhizobiaceae; genus Rhizobium; species Rhizobium sp. ARZ01. Next base: position 70,740 of record NZ_JACVAE010000001.1, on the reverse strand, counting down.
GAACAACAGGAACAACGAGGCGTTCCTCGACCGCATCCTCGTGGTGAAGGTGCCTTATTGCCTGCGCGTCACCGAGGAACGGCAGATCTACGAGAAGCTCTTGCGCGAGAGCGAGCTCGCCAGCAACCCTTGCGCGCCGGAGGTATTGGAAAACCTCAGCCGATTCACCGTCTCGACGCGGCTGGCGCCTCATGAGAACTCCCCGCTCTACACCAAGATGCGCGTCTACGACGGCGAGAACCTGAAGGACATCGATCCCAAGGCGAAATCCGTCCAGGAATACCGTGATGTGGCCGGCGTCGACGAAGGAATGACGGGTGTCAGCACCCGCTTTGCCTTCAAGGTGCTATCGGAAACCTTCAACTACGACACCAAGGAAGTCGCGGCCGATCCAGTGCACCTGATGTACATCCTGGAGCAGGCTATCAAGCGCGAACAGTTCCCCAAGGAAACCGAAGCCGCCTATCTCGACTTCATCCGCTCGGAACTTGCGACCCGCTATGCCGAGTTCATCGGCCACGAGATCCAGAAGGCTTATCTCGAATCCTACAGCGAGTACGGCCAGAACCTGTTCGACCGCTACATCGCCTATGCCGACGCCTGGCTGGAGGATCAGGATTTCAAGGATCCCGATACGGGCCAGATCCTCAACCGACAAATCCTCGACAGCGAACTGTCGCAGATCGAGAAGCCGGCCGGCATTGCCAACCCGAAGGACTTCCGCAACGAGGTGGTGAAGTTCACCCTGCGCGCCCGCGCCAAGAATCACGGACGCAATCCATCCTGGACCAGCTACGAGAAACTGCGCGAGGTGATCGAGAAGCGGATGTTCGGCCAGGTCGAGGATCTTCTCCCCGTCATCAGTTTCGGCTCAAAGAAGGACAGCGCAACCGAGAAGCAGCACGCTGAATTCATCCAGCGCATGATCGAACGCGGCTATACCAAGCGCCAAGTCCGGCGTCTGGTCGACTGGTACATGCGGGTCAACAAAGCGGGCTGATGCCCACCGAGGGGTCTAGGGCATGCCGAATTTCATCGACCGGCGTCTGAACCCGAAGGACAAGAGCATCGGCAACCGGCAACGCTTCCTGCGGCGGGCGCGGGAGGAACTGAAGCGTGCCGTCAAGGAACAGATTAAATCTGTCGGCATCGCCGATGTCGGCACGACACACAGCGTTTCCATGCCCACCCGCGGGGTCGGCGAGCCGACCTTCCAGCCCGCAGGCGACACCGGCGAGCGGGAACGCGTACTGCCGGGCAATCGCGAATTCGTCCCAGGCGATCGACTGCGCAAGCAGCGGGGCGGTGGCGGCGGCAAGGGCGGGGCCGGCACCGGCGAGGATGAGGACGACTTCCAGTTCGCCCTCTCGCGCGACGAGGTGCTCGACCTTTTCTTCGAGGATCTCGAACTGCCCGACATGGTCAAGCTCTCACTGAAGGAAACGCTGACCTTCAAATCCCGGCGGGCCGGTTTCGCCGTGAGCGGTTCTCCGACCAACATCAATGTCGGGCGAACGATGCGAAACAGCTTTGGCCGCCGGATTGCCCTACGGCGTCCGAAGCAAACGGAAATCGACGCCTTGTTGGCCGAGATCGCGGAGCTGGAGAAGAAGCCGGGGCGCAATGCGGCTGAACAACTCGCGATGCTGAAAGCGGAACTCGACTGGCTGGATCGGCGGCGCCGGCGTGTTCCGTTTATTGACACGGTCGACATTCGCTTCAACCGCTTCGAGCAGCAGCCGCTTCCCAATGCCAGTGCTGTGATGTTCTGCCTGATGGATGTGTCGGCCTCGATGGGAGAGCGTGAGAAGGACCTCGCCAAACGCTTCTTCGTGCTGCTGCACCTCTTCCTCAAGCGGCGCTACGAGCGCATCGAGATCGTTTTCATCCGCCATACGGACGAGGCGCGGGAGGTGGATGAGGAAACGTTCTTCTACAGCACCCAGAGCGGCGGCACGATGGTATCCACCGCCCTTGCGGAGATGCTGCGCGTCATCGAGTCGCGCTATCCCGCCAGCGAATGGAATATCTACGCCGCCCAGGCCTCCGACGGCGACAACATTTCCGGCGATTCCGATCGTTGCATCACGCTGCTCAGCGCCGTCATGCGGCTTTGCCAGTACTACGCCTATGTCGAGATCATCGACGAGCGCGAAAGCGAGATTTTCGCCCGCACCGACAACGGCACATCGCTGTGGCGGGCCTATCGAACCATCGACGGCGAGTTTCCCAATTTTCAAATGACCCGGATTGCCAAGCCGGCCGATATTTATCCGGTGTTCCGGAAGCTCTTTGCCAAACAGCCCGCCACCCGCAAGCCGCGCAAGTGAAAAGGCAATCGTGATGACGAAAAGCGCCGGAAAGCTGCTGTTTCAGAGCTCCGACTGGAATTTCGACACGCTGGCGCGAACCTATGATGCAATCGAGACGATCGCGCTCGACGAGATCCAGCTCGACGTCTATCCCAACCAGATGGAGATCATCTCCTCCGAACAGATGCTGGACGCCTATTCCTCGGTCGGCATGCCGCTGATGTACCAGCACTGGTCGTTCGGCAAGCGCTTCGTCTTCGAAGACCATCTCTATCGCAAGGGGCGCCGCGGCCTCGCCTACGAGCTCGTGATCAATTCCAATCCCTGCATCGTCTATCTGATGGAAGAGAACACGATGGCGATGCAGGCGCTTGTCACTGCGCACGCCGCCTTCGGCCACAATCACTTTTTCAAGAACAACTACCTGTTCCGGCAATGGACCGATGCAAGCGCGATCCTCAGTTACATGGAGTTCGCCAAGAAATACGTGACCAAATGCGAGGAGCGCTACGGAACGGCGGCGGTGGAAGCGATCCTTGATTCGGCACACGCGATCATGGACCAGGGGGTTTTCCGTTACCGACGCCCACCACGCCTTTCATCGGAAAAGGAGCGAGAGCGCGCGCGCGAGCGGTTGGAATACGAGGAACAGACTTTCAACGATCTCTGGCGGACCTTGCCGCAGTCTTCGACCGGTCATGACAGGGCACAGGCCGAACGGGACGCATCGGAACGAAAGAAGTCTTTGAACCTGCCGGAGGAAAATCTTCTCTACTTCCTTGAGAAGACGAGTCTGATTTTGGAACCATGGCAGCGGGAACTGCTCCGGATCGTGCGTGTGATCGCGCAATACTTCTACCCGCAACGGCAAACGAAGGTGATGAACGAAGGCTGCGCGACCTTCGTGCACTACACGATCGTCAACCGGCTGTTCGAAAAGGATCAGATCAGCGAAGGCGCGATGCTGGAGATCCTGCAAAGCCACTCAAACGTGGTCTTCCAGCCTGGTTTCGACGACCCCCGCTATTCCGGCATGAATCCCTATGCGCTCGGCTTTGCAATGATGCAGGATATCCAGCGCATCTGCACGGAACCCACCGAGGAGGACCGGGATTGGTTCCCGGAGATCGCAGGAAATGGAGATTGGCGCGCAACGCTGCTGGACGCGTGGGCGAACCATCGCGACGAGTCCTTCATCCTGCAGTATCTGAGCCCGGCGCTGATCCGCAAATTCAGGCTGTTCCTGCTGACGGACAGCGCCGGCGACAACTACCTGGAAGTCGCTTCCATTCACAACGAACGTGGCTATCAGACCATCCGCGCAGCGCTTGCCCGAAACTACGACATCGGCGCCAACCAGCAGGACATCCAGGTCGTGGACGTGGATCTACTGGGCGACCGCCAGCTTCGGCTGCAGCACAATGTCAAGAACGGTATCCTGCTCGAGGAGGACAGCCGCGACGCCACGCTCCGCCACATCCGCCACCTCTGGGGATATGACGTCAGCCTCGTGGGTGTCGATGCCGAAACCGGCGAAGAGCTCTATGAATGCTCGACGGATGAGGACAGCCTCTGAGCATGTCGCGCAAAAGTGCGCAGCGGTTTTGCGATCACGACATGCAAAAAATCAAAGACTTAAAGTGCCAGCGCGCATCTGAAAGATCGCGACGCGCTTTTAGGTCTGCGGCGGGCTGGCGACCTATTCCGCAGCACTTCGCGTTTCGATCTCGACTTCGACTTCGTACGAATAGCCGTCGAGCATGCCGTAGGCCTGTTCGATGTCCTTGATCTGCGCCTCGGCCTTTTCGATGGCCTCGGCGATCGCCTCGCTGCGGGCGCGTAGCATGCTGCCGAACACGTCCGTATTGGGCCGCTTGCCGACGCGATCCATATGGTTGCGGATACGGGCGCGGTGACGTTCCATCTCCATGATGTGGAAGCGCGCGTTGACGATCTCGTTGGTCAGCTTTCGGCGGATCGTCGCGATCGGATCGAAGCTGCCTGGCTCGCGCTCGTCGAGGATGACCTCGTTGATCAGTTTCTCAAGCACCATCAGGCCCTTGAGATCCTTGGTGTCCGCAAGCTGCGGATCATAGCCGGTATCGTCGTAGACCTTCCGCCGCACGGGATCGAGCAGCAGCTCATAGGCAACCTTGAGCCTGCCGAAGGTGTCGACGTCGCCGCCGGAATCTGGATGGGCAGTTTTGGCGCGACGCCGATAGGCGGCCTTGATCGAGGCCGTGTTGGCATCGCGCGCGACGCCGATGATGTCATAGGGATCGATCACAGTTCACCCGTCTCCGGCAAGTTCGACGTTGGCCCCGCTCCCTCCTAAAGGCTGCGGCTGTCCGCCTCAACCCCGAAGCACGCGTCGTGCCCAGTTCCTTGCCCTGCCACACAATGGGCGGCGAGAATCACCGTCCAAATCCGGCATTCCTATGTTCTCATGTCCGGTGAGCGGCGACAACTCGGCGCTAATCCACGAAATTCTGCGCGCTACCGCATTTGTCAATTGGAGGTCGGGGAGGTGCGAACAAGAACGATCGGTTGCGATCGGTGCTGCAGATCCCACCCAAAGCCACTGGAATGCGAGACGAGATGACGAACACCTCGCCGAACGATTCTGGGTCAGGTTCTGGACAGTTCGTTGCAAATGGCCGCTCGGGATGGGACGAGCAGCGCGGTCAGGATCTCCGCAGCGGCAAGGGCCGCAATCACCGTTGGTCGCTTGTCCTTCACGGCTGTCCCGCCGATCGGGCAGACGAGATGGTCGAAAAGCTCGGGGCAACCAATTTCGCGAAACAGCCAATTCTTGAAGGTCGCGCGCTTCGTCTTCGATCCGATCATGCCGACATAGGCCGCATCGCCCCGCCGTAGCGCTTCGGCGGCGATGAGGAAATCGAGCGCATGGTCGTGGGTAAGGATGACGAATGCGCTGCCGGGCGGGGCATCGCGCACGACAGCCTCCGGCATCGGCGTCAGACAGGTCTCCACGGCGGGCACGTGAAAGGCTGACAGTTCCTTCTCGCGGGTATCGATGAGCACCGTGCGGACGGGCGTCAGAGACAAGGTCAGGGCAAGCGCGCGACCGACATGGCCGGCACCAAAAATATAGACATGCGGCCGGCCCGCAACGTCAGAGTCGTTGCGGGCGATCAGTTCCTTTGCCGTGCCTTCAGTCACATTTGCGAAAGCGAGCTTGACGCGGCCGCCGCAGCACTGGCCGATCTCCGGCCCGAGTGGGATCGTCATCGACGCTGCGGGCCGGCCTTGACGCAATGCACGGCGCGCATGGTCGATTGCCATGTACTCAAGCTGGCCACCGCCGATCGTTGCAAAGGTGCGGCTGCTCGAAACCAGCATCCAAGCGTCCGTGTCGCGCGGTGTCGAGCCATCCGCACCGGTCACCTCGACAAGGATGCAGTCCGGTTCCTCGCACAGAAAGTCCCTTAGATTTTCAGGCGCGGCAGCCAATCGCCTCACTCCTTGCCACTCTTCGCAGCCTCGCGGTTGCCATCAAAATGAACTCGCGCGCGGCCGACGCATCGATGCACGTCGGATACGATAATCCGCAACGTTCGCCACCGCCATAGGGCCATCGCTCATGGGGGCACGGCACATGTCGAGCATCGACAAGATGTGACTGCATTTTCACGGGGATTGCGCTATCGATCAGGTGGCACGATACGTCGAAGTCTTGAAACATACCGGGAGACCTGAGTTGACTGAACGGACCTACTTCGCACCGAAGGGCGGCGCTCCAGAGCAGACGCAACTTCTGACAGGACGGGCTGTCTTTACCGAAGCCTATGCGGTCATCCCGAAGGGCGTGATGATGGATATCGTCACAAGCTACCTGCCCTTCTGGGACAATACCCGCCTCTGGGTCCTGTCGCGTCCGCTTTCCGGTTTTGCGGAAACGTTCTCGCAATACATCATGGAAGTCGCCCCCGGCGGCGGCAGCGACAAGCCGGAACTGGATCCGGCAGCCGAAGGCGCGCTCTTCGTCATGGAAGGCGAGGTGACGGTCGAGCTCGGCGGGCGCCTGCACGTCCTCACCCCCGGCGGGTTCGCCTTCCTTCCGCCGTCGAGCGGCTGGCGGCTGCGCAACCATGGTGCCGAAACCGCTCGCTTCCATTGGATTCGCAAAGCCTACGAGCGGGTCGAGGGCCTCGACGTGCCGGAACCGATCTTCACGAACGAGCAGGACATTGTGCCCGCGCCGATGGCGCACACCGACGGCAAATGGGCAACGACACGCTTTGTCGACCCGACCGACCTGCGCCACGACATGCATGTGACGATCGTCACCTTCGAACCCGGAGCCGTCATTCCCTTTGCCGAGACGCATGTCATGGAACACGGGCTCTACGTGCTCGAGGGCAAGGCAGTTTACCGGCTGAACCAGGATTGGGTGGAAGTCGAGGCGGGTGACTTCATGTGGCTGCGCGCTTTCTGCCCGCAGGCCTGCTATGCCGGCGGTCCCGGCAAGTTCCGTTACCTGCTCTACAAGGACGTCAACCGGCACATGAAGCTGCGCTGATCGGACCTTGTCGTGCCGCTCGTCGATCGAGACGCGCGGCACGAATCGCCGCCGTTGCGATTGCAACGAGTGCCTTGATAGGTAACAATATTTTTATAGACCCTCCGCGCGCAATCGGTACCGTTCTGCGCTAGAGGTGAAGTCTCAATGTTATGAAGAGGTTCTGATTCGAACGCTATGTCAGCTGATGCCTGAATCCATTCTGCTATTTCTGCTAGCTCTCCCTTTCGCCGGTAGCATTGCAACCGCCCTGTTGTTGCGCACAACCTCTCGAGGCCTTCCTGCAGCCTTGGCCGGCAGCGTTGCATTTTTGGCGACGATCGTCACGGCGTTCTTTTACCCTTCGGTGACAAACGGCAAGATCGTCCGCCTCGATATCGCTTGGCTTCCCGAGCTCGGCCTGAATTTCACTCTCAGAATGGACGGCTTCGCCTGGCTGTTTTCAATGCTGGTGACGGGCATCGGCCTGCTCGTCGTCATCTATGCCCGATACTACATGTCGGCTGAGGACCCGATCCCACGCTTCTTCTCTTTCCTGCTCGCCTTCATGGGAGCGATGCTCGGTGTGGTGCTGTCCGGAAACATCATCCTCCTGTCGATCTTCTGGGAACTCACCAGCATCTTCTCGTTCCTTCTGATCGGCTACTGGTACCACAATGCCAACGCCCGCGACGGCGCCCGCATGGCGCTGACGATCACAGGCACCGGCGGTTTCTGTCTTCTGGTTGGTCTGCTCCTGCTCGGTCACATCGTCGGCAGCTACGACCTCGACCGGGTACTCGCTGCCGGTGACGTCGTGCGCGCGCACCCGCTCTACCTGCCGACCCTAGCGCTGATCCTCATCGGGGCGCTGACGAAGAGCGCCCAGTTTCCCTTCCATTTCTGGCTGCCGAACGCCATGGCGGCCCCCACCCCCGTTTCTGCCTACCTGCATTCCGCCACGATGGTGAAGGCAGGTGTCTTCCTGCTCGCGCGGCTCTGGCCCACGCTGTCAGGAACGTTCGAATGGTTCTGGCTGGTCGGGGCAGCCGGCATCACCACGCTCGTGCTTGGCGCCTACTTCGCAATCTTCCAGCGGGATCTGAAAGGCCTGCTCGCCTATTCGACCATCAGTCATCTCGGGTTGATCACGACGCTGCTCAGCCTTGGAAGCCCCTTGGCTGCCGTCGCAGCGATCTTCCATATGGTCAACCACGCCACCTTCAAGGCGTCGCTCTTCATGGCGGCCGGCATCATCGACCATGAGACCGGCACGCGCGATATGCAGAAACTGAGCGGGCTCTACCGGTTCCTTCCCTATACCGCGACCCTTGCCATGGTTGCCTGCGCTGCGATGGCCGGCGTGCCTTTGCTGAACGGGTTCCTATCCAAGGAGATGTTCTTTGCCGAGGCGGTCGAAACCCACGCGGACTCGATCCTGGACCGCGCGCTGCCCTATATCGCAACGGTCGCCGGCGCCTTCAGCGTCGCCTATTCGATCCGCTTCATCCACACGGTCTTCTTCGGGCCGCCCCCCACGGACATTCCCAATCCGCATCCGCACGAGCCGTCACGCTGGATGCGTTTCCCGGTCGAGTTCCTGGTATTTGCCTGCCTTATCGTCGGCATCGTGCCGAGCCTTTCCATCGGCCCCTTCCTGCGCACCGCCGTCATCTCCGTGCTCGGCCCTGAAACACCCCACTACAGCCTCGCCGTCTGGCATGGCGTAAACCTGCCGCTCCTGATGAGTATGATCGCGATGGTCGGCGGAGCGGTCCTCTATATCGCCCTGCATAAATATCTGGCGCATTGCGAAGATGGCCCGCCGTTCTTTCGCCATTTGCGCGGCCAGCGTATTTTCGAGCGGATCCTGGTCACCGTGTCGTGGAAATGGGCGCGCTGGCTGGAGGCCAACCTCGGCACCCGGCGCCTGCAGCCGCAGCTTCGCCTTGTCGCGGGCCTGAGCTTTCTGGCCGGCTTCCTGCCGCTCTACCTCGCCGGCTTCGAACCGAAGCTTCCGCCACTTGCCGAAGTAGATCCGGCATTCGCGATGATCTGGATCATCGGCATGCTCTCGGCATTGGGAGCGGCGCTCCTCGCCAAGTACCATCGTCTTGCTGCACTGGTCCTCATCGGCGGGGCGGGTATCGTCACCTGCATTACCTTCGCCTGGCTGTCGGCACCGGACCTTGCCATCACCCAACTGGTGGTGGAGATCGTCACCACTGTGCTGCTGCTGCTGGGTCTACGCTGGCTGCCTCAACGCATCGGAAAAATCGACGAGAGCACAGCGCTCTCAGCACGGCTGCGCCGCCTTCGCGATTTCCTGCTCGCCGTCCTCTGCGGCGTCGGCATGTCGATCCTCTCCTATGCGGTAATGATGCAGCCGGTACCCGATACCATCGCCAACTATTTCCTCGAACACGCCTATACCGAAGGCGGAGGCCGGAACGTCGTCAACGTTATCCTCGTTGATTTCCGCGGCTTCGATACGATGGGCGAGATCGTCGTCCTCGGCATCGTGGCGCTCACCGTGTTCGCACTCCTGCGCCGTTTCCGGCCGGCATCCGAGAGTATCGGGCTTCCAGAACAACAGCGTATCCAGAACGCATTCGACGAGGCGCAACCTGAACGCAACGCCGGCGATACAGTCAGGGACTACCTGCTGGTGCCCTCGGTCGTCATGCAATGGATGTTCCCGGTCACCATCGTGTTCGCCATCTACTTGTTCCTGCGCGGCCATGATCTACCGGGCGGCGGCTTTGCTGCAGGCATCACCATGGCGATCGCATTCCTTCTGCAATATCTCGGCGGCGGCGTGCGCTGGGCGGAAGATCGGTTGAGGATTTTGCCGCTGCGCTGGATCGCATTTGGCCTGCTCGTCGCGGTGGCGACAGGTGTCGGTTCGTGGCTCTTCGGCTATCCGTTCCTGACGTCACATTCGCAATATGTAACACTGCCATTGGTCGGAAAGGTTCCCGTCGCCTCCGCCCTGTTCTTCGACCTCGGCGTGTTCGGGCTTGTGGTAGGTGCCACTGTGCTGATCCTGATCGCCATCGCCCACCAGTCGACCCGCACATACAGGGTCAGGACGATACCGAAATCGGAGGAAGCATAATGGAACTCGTTCTCTCGATCGGTATCGGCGTCATGACGGGATCCGGCGTCTGGCTCATCCTGCGGCCACGCACCTATCAGGTCATCATCGGGCTTTCCCTGCTTTCCTATGCCGTCAACCTCTTCATCTTCGGCGTCGGCGGTCTGGAGGTGAATGCGCCTGCCATACTCCAGGACGGGCTTGATATTTCTGCCTATACCGACCCGGTGCCACAAGCGCTGGTGCTGACTGCGATCGTGATCGGCTTTGCCACAACCGCGCTCTTTCTCGTGGTGTTGCTGGCTTCGCGCGGGCTTACCGGCACCGATCATGTCGATGGACGGGAACAGTCCCAATGAACCTTGGGCAGCATCTCATCATCGCTCCGATCCTGATCCCGCTCGTCACGGGCGCATTGCTGCTGCTGATTGACGAGCGGCAGCGCTTGCCGAAAGCAATGATCGGGTTGGCTTCCACGATCGCGCTCTTTGCCGTGGCGATCGCGCTCTTCCGCTTTGCCGGCAGCATCGATGGAGCGGAGACTGCACAGCAAGGCGTCTACCTTCTCGGCAACTGGCCGGCTCCCTTTGGCATTGTGCTCGTCGTCGACCGGCTGTCGGCACTCATGCTGGTATTGACGGCAGCGCTTGCAATTCCTGCACTGGTCTTTGCGCTTGCGCGGTGGCACCAGTCGGGCGCGCATTTCCACAGCCTCTACCAGTTCCTGCTAATGGGGCTCAACGGGGCGTTTTTGACGGGTGACCTCTTCAACCTCTTCGTCTTCTTCGAGGTGATGCTGGCGGCGTCCTACGGTCTGCTGCTGCATGGTTCCGGACTGCTGCGCGTGAAGGCCGGTCTGCACTACATCGCCATTAACCTAGCGGCCGCCCTGCTCTTCCTGATTGGCGTCAGCTTGATCTACGGCGTGACCGGGACGCTGAACATGGCCGATCTCGCCATCAGGGTCGCGACCGTCGAACCGCAAAAGCGCATGCTTCTGGAGGCGGGGGCAGGCATTCTCGGTGTCGCCTTTTTGATCAAGGCGGGCATGTGGCCGCTGAATTTCTGGTTGCCGCCGGCCTATACAGCGGCTTGCGCTCCCGTTGCCGGCATCTTCGCGATCATGAGCAAGGTCGGCATTTATGTCGTCCTGCGCCTGTCCCTGCTTGTCTTCGGCGAGGGGACCTCCCCGTCCGCCGGCTTCGGCCTGCAGGTGCTCCTGATCGGCGGCATGGCGACCATCACCTTCGGCGCCATCGGCGTGCTCGCCTCCCAGGCACTCGGCCGCCTGGCCGGCTTTTCCGTGCTCGTCTCCTCCGGCACGTTGCTGATGGCCATAGGGCTCAGCAGCGGCGGCATTACGACCGGCGCGCTGTTCTACCTCGTCAGTTCGACGTTGACGATCAGTGCCTTCTTCATGCTGGTCGAACTGGTGGAGCGCGTTCAGGACGCAGGCGCCAACGTTCTCGCCGTGACGATGGAAGTCTACGGTGACGCGGAAGAAGAGGAAGAAGAGGAAGGCGACGGCGGTGTGGCGTTGCCCGGCACCATGGCCATCCTTGGAATTTGCTTTGCCGCCTGCGGAATACTGCTCTCCGGCCTGCCGCCACTTTCCGGCTTCATCGCCAAATTCGCGATGCTGTCGGCCATGCTCAATCCGGCCGGCGGCGATAGTGGCGCCCTGGTGCCGGGGATCATGTGGTTCGTGGTACTCCTGATCATCCTTTCGGGTCTTTCGGCGCTGATCGCGATGACCCGATCCGGCATCCGCACCTTCTGGGCGTCGATGGAAGGTACCAAGCCGCGCGTGCTCGTCATCGAAGTGGCACCCATTCTTCTGCTTCTACTCGCGACCCTGTTTCTCACCACGCAGGCGGGTCCGGTGATGCGCTACATGGATGAGACCACCCGCGCGCTGACTGCGCCGCAGCAATATATCGACGCCGTCATCAACGCCCGCCGGGCGGGAAGCGCGGAGGTGCAGCCGTGAGCGTGTTCCCCTACCCGCTTCTGGCGCTCTCGCTCCTGTTGATGTGGATGACGCTGAACAGCTTCTCGATCGGCCATCTGATCCTCGGCAGCATCATCGCTGTGTTCGCGTCCTGGTCGTTGGCGGCATTGCGTCCGCACAAACCGCGCATCCGCCGCTGGCATCTCATTCCGCAACTCGTCGGCATCGTCCTCTACGATATCATCCGCTCAAATATCGCGGTCGTCTGGATTATTCTCGCAGGCCGGCCCGACAATCACCGCTCGGCTTTCATGACGGTCCATCTCGATCTGAAGGATCCGACGGCGCTGGCCATTCTTTCGGTGATCGTGACGAGTACCCCGGGGACGGCCTGGATCGAATACAATTCGGCCAATGGAACCCTGCTGATGCATATTCTCGACCTCGTCGACGAGGCCGATTGGACCGATCTCGTGAAGAACCGCTATGAAAGGCTGCTGATGGAGATCTTCGAATGAGCGCAGCCATTCTCTACTGGGCGCTGACTGCGGCACACGTGATGCTAGCGATCGCGATGGCGCTTTGCGTGCGGCGAATGATCCGGGGACCTCGGGCACAAGACCGCGTCCTCGCTCTCGATGCGCTTTACGTCGTTTCGATGTTGCTGCTTCTGACCTTCGGGATCGGCAGCGGCAGGACGATCTACTTCGAGGCGGCACTCATCATCGGGGTTCTCGGATTCGTCGCAACCGTAGCGCTGGCCAAATTTCTCATGCGCGGCGAGGTGATCGAGTGAGCCAGGCCGCGGACCTGCCGCTTTGGGCAGCCATCGTTGTTTCCGCCTTCCTTGTCCTCGGTGCAGCGCTGGCGCTGATCGGCACGATCGGTTTTTCACGCCTGCCGACCTTCTATGAACGGCTGCACGCACCTACGCTCGGCACGAGTTGGGGAACCGGAGGCGTCGTCATGGCCTCGATGATTTACTTCACTGTCGTCGGCGGCCGGCCTGTCTTTCACGAGATCCTGATTGGCATTTTCGTGACGGTTACAACGCCAGTCACCCTCATGCTGCTGGCCCAGGCAGCGCTTCATCGCGACCGGGCGGAAGGCGATCCAAACGTTCCCCCCTCAATCAGCGCCGCCCCGTCTGACGAAGGCGCCGACGTCAGTAGCAAGTAACATGCTGGTCGTGCCGTACGATGATTATGTCGTAGACAGGCTGTAGTCGCAGCTTGGCGCGTTCTAATATCCGGCGCAAAATTTCCAACTAGGGTCGCAATCAATGGCAGAGTTTCCGAACAAGGCGAAGGTCGTAATTGTTGGTCTGGGCGGGATCGTCGGCGCGTCGATCGCCCATCACCTGATTGAACGTGGGTGGGACGATATCGTCGGCATCGACAAGTCCGGCATCCCGACCGATATCGGCTCGACCGCGCATGCCTCCGACTTCTGCTACACGACGAGCCACGACTATCTCTCGGTCTGGACCACGCAGTACTCGATCGATTTCTTCGAGAAGATGGGCCACTACGCCCGCATCGGCGGCTTGGAAGTGGCCCGCACCGGCGACGATGTCTGGATGGAAGAAATCAAGCGCAAGCTGACGTCCGCGAAGGCTTTCGGCACGCGCGCCCACTACGTGTCGCCAGCGGAAATCAAGGAACGGTTCCCGCTGATCGAGGAAGATCAGGTGATGGGCGGGATGTTCGATCCCGACGCCGGCCTTGTCATTCCACGCTCGCAGACGGTTGCCGGCAAGCTCGTCGATGCGGGTGAAAAGTCCGGCAAGCTGAAGGTGTTCGGCAACACGCCGGCGACCTCGCTCCTCGTCGAGAACGGCCGCATCAAGGGCGTCGTCACCCATCGCGGTACGATCATGGCCGACCATGTAGTCGTCTGCGCCGGTATCTGGGGCCGCCTGATCGCCGAAATGGTCGGCGAAGACCTGCCGGTCATGCCCGTCGACCACCCGCTGACCTTCTTCGGCCCGTACAACGAATTCGAAGGCACCGGCAAGGAAATCGGCTTCCCGCTTCTGCGCGACCAGGGCAACTCCGCCTACATGCGCGACACGGGCGATCCGAAGACCACCGAAGGCGGCCAGATCGAGTGGGGCTACTACGAGACCAAAAATCCGCGCCTCTGCCACCCGCGCGACATCCTCGAAAAGCACGAGGCGCGCCTTTCGCCCTCGCAGCGCGACCTCGACATGGAACAGATCCTCGAGCCGCTGGAAAAGGCCATCGAACTCACGCCGATCCTCGGCGAACTCGGCTACAACGAAGGCCACTCCTTCAACGGCCTGCTTCAGGTATCGGCTGCCGGCGGCCCGTCCTGCGGCGAGAGCCAGAAGGTGCGCGGCCTCTGGTACTGCGTCGCGATCTGGGTCAAGGACGGCCCGGGCTACGGCAAGCTGATCGCCGACTGGATGACGGACGGCCGCACCGAGATCGACCACAACGGGATCGATTACGCGCGCTTCTACCCGCACCAGCTGGAAGAGAAGTTCATCGAGGGTCGCACTTACGAGGCCGCCCAGAAGATTTACTTCCCGGCGGTTCACACCCGCGAGCCCTACGCCACCGGCCGCAATATCAAGCGCTCACCCTTCTACGAGCGTGAGAAGGAACTCGGCGGCTACTTCATGGAACTCGGTGGCTGGGAGCGCGCGCACGGCTATGCCGCCAACGAGCACCTGCTCGAAAAGTACGGCGACAAGGTTCCGGTGCGCGAGAACGAGTGGGACAGCCGCCACTTCTGGCGCGTCTCCAACGCCGAGCATCTGGCGATGAGCGAGGATTGCGGCATCGTCAACCTCTCGCACTTCCACATGGTGGACATCGAGGGACCGGATCATGTCGAACTGCTCGAATGGCTTTGCGCGGCCAAGATCGGCGGCGATGGCAACATCGGCAAGGGCATCTATACCCACTTCCTCGATGATGAGGGCATGGTGCGCGCCGACTTCACCGTCTTCCGCATGGCCGACCGCTGCCGCCTCGTGAACGGTGCCGATGCCGGCCCGCGCGACTTCCATTACATGAAGCGCGTCGCGCAGGATCGCGGCCTTGACGTCACGATCACCGATACTTCGGAAAAGTACATCACCATCGGCATATGGGGTCCGAATGCCCGCGAGAACCTGAAGAAGGTAGTGGCGGACCCCGCCGGGCTCGACCAGGAAAACTTCGCCTTCGCCGCGATCAAGCAGATCGAGATCGCGGGCAAGCCGGTCACCGCCTTCCGCATTTCCTATGTTGGCGAGCAGGGCTGGGAACTGCACATGAAGTACGAGGACGGCCTTGCCGTCTGGGATGCGTTGCGCGCCACCGGCGTCATGGCCTTCGGCGTCGAGACCTATGCGAACTCGCGCCGCATGGAGAAGAGCCTGCGCCTGCAGAACGCCGACCTTCTCACTCAATATAACCTCATTGAGGCAGATCTTGCCCGTCCGAAGGTCAAGGACGCCGACTTCTGCGGCAAGGCGAAGCATCTGGAGTACAAGGCGCGAGCCCACCAGCCGGCCATGCTTTGCACGCTCGTGATGACGGAGAACACCGACAGACAAGGCGTGAAGCGCTATCCGCTCGGCAACCTGCCGGTCATGGATCCGGAAACCGGCAAGGTGTTGGTCGACGAACTGGGCCGCCGCTCCTACACGACTTCCATCGCCTTCGGCCCGACGATCGGCAAGAACATCGCCCTCGCCTATCTGCCGCATGCCTACTGCCAGGAAGGTCGCAAGCTGAACATCCAGTACTTTGCCGAGACCTACCCGGTCGAGGTGGTCGGCATCGGTTACAAGCCGCTCTACGACCCGGAGAACCTGAAGCCGCGGACCTGATCCACCGGCTGCATTCAGACTTCGATACGTGCCCGTTCCCCAGTGGAGCGGGCACCGTCATTTGTGCCATCAGCGTCGCACGGCCACGATCGAACTAACCTTATACCTCGACAATTGAACCCGGTCCGACTGGTTACCTCCAAACAGGTAAACGTATTGGCGCTTGGTATCGAAGTGATGGAACAGGCTGACATGGAACCTCTGCTTTCCTGTCCGCATGACCACGACGTCTCCCGGCCTTGCGAAGCGGGTCAATACAGGTCTGCCGAAGTTTTTCCATGATACGGCCATGTTGGGATTGGCCGGCGGTTGACGGGAAGACCGCTTGGCGACGTAAGCTAGGAACGCCCCGCACCAGGATGTCCTTCGGGCATTGACCCCAAGGAAGGATATAGAACGCTCATGCATGTTATTGAATTTCGTGGCCATACTGAGCATGTCAGCCTGGGCGGCCGTGGCAAGAATCGTGACAATGACGGCTAGAATAACCCTCATTCTTTTCTCACCATTGCTCAGACCGCGTTGACGATCCAGACCATGATGGTCGCAATGTACATGCCAATCAGGGCATAAATCGGGAGAAATCGGTCCTCATATTTAAGTGGAGCAACGAAGAAGCTGACGCCCTCCGCGCGCCCTTCGATCTGAACTGAAACGTTGATCACGGACTGGATGCGCCTCGGTCAGTCAAGCAAGACAGGACACGCCCGAAGGCCGCCGACTGTCATCTTTTGGTCACGAGCTTCCGCCACCCTGTGGGCGCTCATTTTTTCTTTCGTTGCCTAGGCTCCCAGCAGATGCGTAGATAACGAAATGAAAAAGCTTACACCGAAAGGAACGGCCTCCAACCAGAGTATTTCCACGGAATACAATCGGATAAGTTGCGACATTTTATAGCTTGTATGCTGCAACGCAGCGTGGCAGTCTTGGCATGAACGAAGGAGTTTCGCATGAGCATTCCTTCTAACGGGCAGAACAAAGACGAAGTCTCGTTTCAATACAATCCATTCGGACCCGCGTTCGACTATGCGGTTGATGCAGCGCAGCGAAGCCTCCTCTTTTGGGACGTCATGCGCCAGCGCGGCAACCAGTACCGCGCCCATGTGGCGAAGACCGCACCGCACGTGCTCAGCTACACGCCGGAAATCCTGATCGACGGCCGGACGCTGGAGCGGCCCGTCAACTACGCGCTTGTCCGCATCGTGCCGCCCGAGGGGGTAAAGGTCGATCAGACCCGCCGGCCGTTCGTGGTCGTCGATCCGCGCGCCGGCCATGGACCGGGCATCGGCGGCTTCAAGGCAGACAGCGAGATCGGCGTCGCCCTTCGCGCCGGCCATCCCTGCTACTTCATCGGGTTCCTGCCGGACCCGGCCCCCGGCCAGACGATCGAGGATATTGCCCGCGCGGAAGCCGTCTTCCTCGAAAAAGTGATCGCGCTCCATCCCGATGCGGACGCCAAGCCATGCGTCGTCGGCAACTGCCAGGCGGGCTGGGCGGTGATGATGCTCGCCGCCCTCCGTCCTGAACTGTTCGGGTCGATCATCATTGCCGGATCACCGCTGTCCTATTGGGCGGGCGTGCACGGCAAGTATCCAATGCGCTACAGCGGCGGCCTGCTCGGCGGAAGCTGGCTGACAGCGCTCACCAGCGATCTCGGTCAGGGCAAGTTCGATGGCGCCTGGCTGGTGCAAAATTTCGAGAACCAGAATCCGGCGAACACCTATTGGACCAAGCAATACAACCTCTATTCGAAGATCGACACAGAGGCGCCGCGCTACTTGGGTTTCGAAGAGTGGTGGGGCGGCCACGTCAATCTCAATGCCGAAGAGATCCAATTCATCGTCGATGAGTTGTTCATCGGCAACAATCTCGCGGCCGGCCGCATCAAGACCTCGGACGGATTCACGATTGATCTGCGCGATATCCGTTCGCCGATCGTCGTCTTCTGCTCCAGAGGCGACAACATCACCCCGCCGCAGCAGGCCCTCGACTGGATCCTCGATCTCTACGATGATGTCGACGACATTCGCTCGCACGGCCAGACGATCGTCTACACCATTCACGAGGACATCGGCCATCTTGGAATCTTCGTCTCCGCAGGCGTCGCACGCAAGGAGCACGGCGAGTTTGCCGGGAACATCGACCTGATCGATGCTTTGCCGCCCGGGCTCTACGAGGCGATCTTCGAACCCAAGACCAACGAGACGGCCGGCGTCAATCTCGTCGACGGCGATTGGATCATGCGCTGCGAGGCGCGCACGCTCGACGACATCCGGGCTCTTGGCGGCAATGACGCGGCCGATGACCGCCGCTTTGCCGCTGCGGCACGGGTTTCAGAGATCAATCTGGCCCTCTACCGAACCTTCGTGCAGCCCTGGGTGCGCGAACTCTTGCCGAACGGATTTGGGGAATGGTTGAGTAAGCTCCATCCTTTGCGGCTCCAGTACGAGCTGCTTTCCGACGCCAATCCCATGATGGCGCCCATCGCCGATCTGGCAACGCAGGCTGCGGAAGAGCGCCGGCCGATCCCCTCCGACAACCCATTTCTCGCTCTCGAACAGACCATGTCCCGGCAGATCGTGGCGGGCCTCGACGCCTGGCAGGGATGGGTCGAGGCAGTCTCGGAAGCGACCTTCCTGTCCGTCTACGGCTCGCCGGTCCTTCAGGCCGCCGCAGGCATCGACCCGGCAGATGAGACCGCACAACGCAGGGCGGGCAAGACGGGCCTCCACCGGAGAATGCTGCAGTCTCGGAAGGCGGAATTGAAGGGTCGTATCGACGAAGGCGGATTGCGAGAATGCCTTGCGCGCGGATTACTCTATGTATCCATGGCGCGCGGGGGAGCCGACGAACGCGGTTTTGCCGCTATCCGTCGCCTGCGCAGGGTCGAAGACGGTATGCCGCAGATGTCCTTGGGTGAATTTAAGTCGCTCATCCGCGACCAGTTCCTCATGCTGCTGATCGATGAAGAGGCCACGCTTGCGGCCATCCCGAAATTGCTTCCGGCCGATCCCGACCTGCGCCGCAAGGGCCTTGCTGCCCTCGAAACGATCGTCAAGGCGCGCGGCGAGCTGCCGGAAGAGGCCACGCAGCGCTGGCAAGAAATCACCCGATTGTTCCAGCTCAATGGCGATCCGTCGACGAAACCGACCAAACCGCCAGAGCAAGCAAAGGCGCCGCATGTCAAGGTCGTCAGACGCTAGCACGTTGTCCTTTCAACCGGACACACACCGAATGGAAGGACCGTGCGGAAAATCAAACCGTTGCAGCGCCGCGTATGCCATATGACGCGACGCCACCGGGTGGCTGGACCGCCAGGCCCGGTTGCGCAGATGAAGAGGCAAACGAGAGTGGGGATGGTCACATGGTGGAAAGTAGCAACCCTCAACAGCCCGGCCTGCACGAAAAATACGAGCACCTGATTGCACGGGCGCAACAAGCGCCCTCCGCAAAAACGATCATCGTGCATCCCTGCGACGAGACCTCGCTGCGCGGAGCGATCGAGGCGGCAGAGGCTGAACTGATCGTGCCGATGCTTGTCGGCCCTGCACACAAGATCACCGCCGTGGCCGCGGCCCATGGCCTCGACATCTCGTCGCTTGAGATTGTCGATGTGCCGCACAGCGATGCGGCGGCGGCCAAGGCCGTGGAGCTCATTCGCGAGGCGAAGGGCGAACTTCTGATGAAGGGCAGCCTGCACACGGACGAACTCATGCGTGCCGTCACCGCGTCGGCAACGGGCCTACGCACCGAGCGGCGCATCAGCCATGTCTTCGTCATGGATGTGCCGACCTATTCCGAGACGCTGTTCGTCACGGATGCAGCGATCAACATCGCGCCTGATCTCGATGCCAAGCGGGACATCGTACAGAACGCCATTGACCTCTTCACCCAGGTTGGCCTTGGAACGCCTAGGGTGGCGATCCTCTCCGCCGTCGAGACGGTCACGTCGAAAATCCCCTCCACGATCGATGCCGCCGCCCTCTGCAAGATGGCCGAGCGCGGGCAGATCACTGGCGGGCTTCTGGAGGGCCCACTTGCCTTCGACAATGCGATCGATCCGGAAGCCGCGCGGATCAAGGGCATTTCCTCGCCCGTTGCCGGCCGCGCGCAGATCCTCGTCGTGCCCAATCTGGAGGCCGGAAACATGCTGGCCAAGAACCTGACCTTCATGGTGAGAGCGGATGCCGCGGGTATCGTTCTCGGGGCCCGGGTGCCGATCATCCTCACCTCGCGAGCCGATTCGGTTCGCACCCGGCTCGCCTCCTGCGCAGTCGCGGTCCTGTTGGCGGATGCGCGGCGCCACATTCCTTCCGTCGTGAGCGTGTGAAACTCATGGATACGATTCTTGTCGTCAATGCGGGCTCTTCCAGCCTCAAGTTCGAAGTCTTCGCCATCGCTGATGGCTTGAAGAAGCTGCTTCGTGGGCAGATGGAGGGGATCGGAACAGCGCCGCGTTTGCACATCAAGGGCAGCGACGGCCAGGTGCTGGCGGAAAACGCGCATGCGCCTAACGATGTCCCCGATCTGATCACTGCGATGCGTTTCGTCGGCGCATGGCTGCGCGAACACCACGAGGGCCGCCTCGTTGCCGTGGGTCACCGGGTTGTCCACGGCGGCCCGGACTACGACCGGCCGATCCTGCTCGACGAGGCTGTTCTCACCGATCTTGAACGCCTGGTGCCGCTCGCGCCACTGCACCAGCCCAACAATCTTGCGCCGATCCGCGCCGTGCTGGAACGCCGCCCGGACCTTCCACAGATCGCCTGTTTCGATACGTCGTTCCACAGGGGACACAGCCTGGTGGCGAGCCACTATGCCATTCCCGAGCACTTCTTCGAGGAAGGCGTAAGGCGCTATGGCTTCCACGGCCTTTCCTATGAATATGTCGCAGGCAAACTGCACGACGTGGCGCCGGGGATCGCAAACGGCCGGGTGATCGTAGCCCATCTTGGCAGTGGAGCTTCGATGTGCGCCCTTTTGGGGGGCAAGAGCATCGAAAGCACGCTCGGCTTCACCGCCCTCGACGGCCTGCCCATGGGCACGCGCTGCGGACAGATCGACCCGGGCGTCATTCTTTATCTGCTCCAGCAATTGGGAATGGCTCCAAAAGAGGTGGAAAACCTCCTCTACAAGGACTCCGGCCTCAAGGGTCTTTCCGGCGTCAGCAATGATGTCCGCGCGCTTCTGGCGAGCGACGATCCGCGCGCCGCCTTTGCCCTTGAGCATTTCGTCCACCGCATCGGATTGAACGCCGGGATGCTTGCGGCTGCCCTCGGCGGCCTGGATGCCTTCGTCTTTACCGCGGGCATTGGCGAGAACTCGCCGGTGCTGCGGGCGCGCATTGCCGCCAAACTCGAATGGCTGGGGGCGAAGATCGATCCTGCCCGGAATGCCGCAGGCGAACTGGATATCTCCACACCCGACAGCAAAGTGCGCCTGTACGTCGTTCCAACCGACGAAGAACTGATGATCGCGCGTCACACGCTGGCCCTACTGAATTGAGACCGGCAACCGGCGTTGTCGGTCACCATTCGCCATTTGTATCGAACGGAGAGCGTGCCAATGATTCCTGCGGTCAAGGCAAAGCTGTTGGAAGGCAAGAGAGGGGTGATCGTCGGCATAGCCAACGACCAGTCAATCGCATGGGGTTGCGCCAAGGCATTCCGCGCGCTGGGTGCAGAACTGGCTGTGACCTACCTGAACGACAAGGCCAAACCTTACGTCGAGCCGTTGGCGCGCGAACTGGAGGCGGAGATCGTCATGCCGCTCGACGTCGCCGTCCCAGGGCAGATGGAGGCGATTTTCCAGCGGATCGAGGAACATTGGGGCGAGATCGATTTCGTTGTGCACTCCATCGCATTTTCGCCGAAAGACACGCTGCAGGGGCGCGTCGTCGACGTTCCACGCGATGGCTTTCTCACGACGATGGAGGTTTCCTGCTGGTCCTTCATCCGCATGGCGCATCTGGCCGAGCCGCTGATGAAGCGCGGCGGAACGCTCTTCACCATGACCTACTATGGCAGCCAGATGGTGGTGAAGAACTACAATGTCATGGGTGTCGCCAAGGCCGCGCTGGAAAGTGCGGTTCGCTATATTGCTGCGGAGCTAGGGCCAAAGGGCATTCGCGTACATGCGATCTCACCCGGACCACTCGCCACGCGCGCCGCTTCAGGCATTCCCGAATTCGATGAACTGCTGCACAAGGCGCAGGAAACCGCACCGACCCGCAGCCTGGTGAGCATCGACGACGTCGGCATGGCGACCGCCTTCCTCGCCCATGACGCGGCAAGGCTCATCACCGGCGAGACGCTCTATATCGATGGGGGATATCACATCATCGATTGAATGGGTGTGCAGGGCTGTCGCAATTCAGCGGAGAAACGGCTCTCCTCTCATCGTTTCCGGTACCGGCACGCCAAGCCGCCTGAGGATTGTGGGCGCCAGTTGCAACTGGTCGAGCAGGGTATCCGCCTGCGGCCCGTATCCCGAACCGAAGTAATACAAGGCAAAGTCCTGCATCTCATCATCATGGCCGCCATGATGGCCGCGGTCCGTTTGGCCGTGGTCAGCGGTCACGATCACTTCATAGCCAGCGTCACGCCACCGTGGCAGGTAGGCGGCAAGCATGCCGTCCATAACGTAGACGGCATGATCCATCTCATGGCAGTCGTGGCCAAAACGATGCCCCATCGAGTCCAACGTGCACGTGTGCAGTATGCCGTAGTCGATATCAAAGCGCTTTGCCAAAAAGGTCAGCGTTGCGAAGAGATCCACGTCGCTGGGCGTCGCCAGATTGTTTCGATTGGCGCCCGTCATGGTGTGGAATCGCCCGTGGGTGATGGGACCGCCAGGTTCGTCGTACTCCAGGTCGTCGACGAGGTCGAATGGGTAGGATCGAAAGAATTCCGACCAGTAGGAATGGGTCACCGCTCCCGTCTTGCCACCAGCTTTGGTGACCTCGGAGAAGATGTCGGGCTGCCGAACACGGAACCGATTCTCGTTCGAGAGGATGCCGTGCACCTGGGGCGAAACGCCGGTGTGGATCGAAGCATAGCAGGATGCAGAAGTCGAAGGTAACACCGACCGCATCTTCCAGACCTTCGCTTCGCCCGATCGCACCCAGCCTTCGAGATTTCCCATCAAACGACGCCAATTCTTGTAGGGCACGCCGTCGAGGATAATGAGCAACAGCTTGGACTTGAGGGGCATCGATGTCTCCGTAAGAGCGGCGCAGAAATGGGGGCATTGCGCGGCTTTCTACGCGCAATGCCGTTGTTCCGATGTTGTTGTCAGTGATCGTCAGGCGTTTACCCAGCACTCCGAAAGCGCGTAGCCATCCATCAATTCGCCATTTGGATTCTTGATGTAGCCGCCGACCTTGGTGCTGGCGACCGCATCGATTGTTTGGTTGAAGATCGGTACGATCAGGCCGCCCTCATCACGCATCAGCACCGCCATGTCGTGATAGATCACCTTCCGCTTTGCTTCATCAAGTTCCGCGCGAGCGGCGAATAGCATCTTGTCGAACGCCGGGTTCTTGAACCGCGTGTCGTTCCAGTCCGCTGTTGAGAGATACCCTGTGGAGTACATCTGACCCTGGGTGGCGCGGCCGCCCCAATAGGACAGCGAGAATGGCTGCTTGTTCCAGACCTGGGACCAATACCCATCACCTGGCTCGCGCCTGATCTCGATCGTGATTCCGGCTTTGGCAGCGCTTTGCTGATAGAGTTGAGCCGCATCGACAGCACCTGGAAAGGCGACGTCGGAGGTCCGCAGCAGAATGGATCCCGAGTGGCCCGACTTCTTGTAGAACTCCGCCGCCTTTTCCGGGTCAAACTTGCGCTGCTCGATGCCCTCAGGGAACAACGGATAGACGTTGTTGATCGGGAAGTCGTTGCCGACAGTGCCGTACCCCTGCATGATTTTATCGAGGATCTCGTCGCGATCCATGGCGAGCTTGAGTGCCATTCGAAGGTCATTGTTATCGAATGGCGCGGTGTCGCAGAACATGTTGAAGGGGTAGTAGCCCTTGCCGTCGACGTTCTCGATCGTGACGCCGGGAACGCGTTTGACCATGTCCACGACCTTGGGCTCCACCCGATTGATCATGTGCACCTGCCCACCTTGCAGCGCTACCAGCCGTGCCGTCGCGTCATTGATGACGATGATCTCGATCTGGTCGGCATGGGCCGCCTTGTCGGCCTGCCAATAGTTGGCAAACCTTTCCCCACCGTGCCGCACGCCCGGCTCATTGACGGTAACCTTGTAGGGACCGGCGCCGATACCGGCATTCGGATCGTCCTTACCTCCATTCGGCTGGATGATCAGATGGTAGTCAGTCATCAGGTAGGGGAAATCGGCATCCGCCTCGGCCAGGGTGACGATGACTTCCTTGCCGCTCGCCTTGATACCCTTGATGTTCCTGAGGATTCCAAGCGCACCCGACTTTGCCTTCTCATCGGCGTGACGCTCGATCGTGGCGGCGACATCCTCGGCCGTGACCGTCTTGCCATTGTGGAACTCGATCCCGTCACGGATCTTGATCGTCCAGGTCTTGGCATCAGCCGAAGAGCCGATCTCTTCAGCGATCAGATATCGCAATCCGCGTTCCGGCGTCAGACGGACCAGGTATTCACCCCACTGCTTGCCGAAGAGATACGAGACCTGGCTCAGGCTAAGCGCGGGATCAAGGCTGTTGGTTGATTCACCGCCCTGCAGGCCCGCCCTGAGAAGGCCGCCCTTCACCGGCGTCTGCGCGAAGGCCTTCCCCGCGAGCGTTGAGGCGATTGCGGCGGACACGCCGAGCGCAGCGGCCCGGCCAAGAAAAGCCCGCCGTGAGATATGGCCCCGGGCGGCGGCATCTGCGAGAAAATCAAGTTCTGTTTTCATTTTTCCCCTCTCTCCTTTTTGTCAATGCTTCCAGATTCGATTTACAATCCTTGTTAGCTCCCCAAGGTTCATCGAAGCCGCTTGCCGTCACTGTCGAAAATCAGCGCATCACCGGACGTGAAGGCGAGCCGCACCGTGTCTTGCGGGTGCGTTTCTCGGAAGCCTTTTCGCTCGACGAGCAGTTTTTCCCCGGTCGACAGGCACCCATGCCAGACCGATGTTCCACCGAGGTTCTCGACGACATCGACGGTCATCACGAGGTGCGCCTCGCCGGCTCCGTTCGCGTCGAAGTGCTCCGGCCTCAAGCCCACGATCACCTTGGTTCCCTTGGGGAGCTTCGCCTCGATGGCCGGCTTGAAGGTGCAGTTGCCGACTGTCAGCAGGCCGCGCGCATCGGCGCGCGCCTCCAGAAGATTGATCCTCGGCGATCCGATGAAGCCTGCCACGAAGACGTTGTCCGGATTGTTGTAGAGGTCCAGGGGTGAGCCGATCTGCTCGATCCGCCCCGCCCGCAGCACCACGATCTTGTCCGCCAGGGTCATTGCTTCGACCTGGTCGTGGGTGACGTAGATCATCGTCGTCTTGAGTGTCCGGTAGAGCTTCGCGATCTCCACGCGCATCTGGACGCGAAGCTCGGCATCAAGGTTCGACAGCGGTTCGTCGAACAGGAAGGCCTTCGGGTTTCGGACGATCGCGCGGCCGATTGCGACGCGCTGGCGCTGACCGCCCGACAATTGCGCAGGTTTTCGCCCGAGAAGCGGCTGAAGCTGCAGGATTGCGGCGGCCTCATCGACACGCCTGGCGATCTCGGCTTTCGGCGTGCCGGTCATGAGAAGCCCGAAGCCCATGTTTTGCGCGACGGTCATGTGCGGATAGAGCGCGTAGGACTGGAAGACCATCGCGATCTCGCGGTCGCCGGGGTCGACCTTGTTGACGATCCTCCCGTCGATGCGGATTTCGCCGCCGCTAATCTCCTCAAGCCCAGCAATCATCCGAAGCAACGTCGACTTCCCGCAGCCCGAAGGTCCGACGAACACGCAAAATTGCCCGGGTTCGATCGAGAGATCGATGCCGTGGATGATATCGAGCTTGCCGAACGATTTGCGTACCGATCTAAGTTCAATTCCGCTCAAGCAGCCTTCCTCCCTCTCCGGCTCGCGCCCGTCATCCTGCTTTGTGCTTTGGCGCCGCGGCGCCATAGGCAAGCCACTCGAGATCCTCCGGCGAAAGGGCGATGTCGAGTGCCTCGAGGCTATCATCGAGTTCCCCCAGGGTGCGGGGGCCGATCAGCGGGAATGAGGGAAAGGGCTGGGCGAGGACATAGGCCAGCGCGACGTGGATTGGGCGCTTGCCGAGGCGCCGGGCAAGTTCGATGGCGCGATCGCGGCGCTCGAAATTTCCTTCCGAGTACCAGGCGCGCACAAGCTCCGCGTTGTCGCGCTTGTCGCGGCCGGCGCGCTCGGTAAAGAAGCCGCGGCCCTGACTTGACCAGGCAAAGTTCGGCATTTGACGAGCGGTCAGCCAAGCCCTTGACGCCTCGTCCGAGGAAGCGACGCAGCCATCCCACAGCGGCACCAGCATCTCGGCCAGCGAAAAATTGTTGGACAGGACGCCAGGCAACTGCCTGCCGTTCTTTTGCGCATAGGCGATGGCGTCTTCCATGCGTTCACGAGTCCAGTTCGACCCGCCGAACGGTCCCCGGATGCGGCCCGCCCGAACCTCCGCGTCCATGGCGTCGACAAACTCTCCGACGGGCACCGCCGGGTTGTCCCGGTGCATGAAATAGATGTCGACATGGTCGGTCTGCAGGCGCTCAAGCGACACGGCCAACTGCTTGCCTATGGCTTCTGGTGTGCAGAAAGGCGTGTGGGCGCCCTTGCCAATCAGGACGACATCGTCACGCACGCCGCGATTGCGCTGCCACTGG
Source organism: Rhizobium sp. ARZ01 (assembly GCF_014851675.1). Lineage (NCBI taxonomy): Bacteria > Pseudomonadati > Pseudomonadota > Alphaproteobacteria > Hyphomicrobiales > Rhizobiaceae > Rhizobium > Rhizobium sp. ARZ01. The sequence goes on along the minus strand of NZ_JACVAE010000001.1, from coordinate 44,195 downwards.
CCAAACAGCGCTTCCGGCACGCCCTGGGCATAGTGAAACGCCGTATCGAAAAGGTTGCCGCCTTGCTCGAAGAAGGCATCGAGCAGAATGCTTGCCGAGGAGAAGGTACGGAAATCCTCAAAGCCGAGCGCGACCACAGATGCAGGACGCGCCAGGCCGTGCAAAGCCTTTTTTGGAATGCGCTTCAAGCGCGCCTCGAGCTTTCGTCCGGAAAGGGTCGTGGTGCGATTTTCCGGCTTTTCGACGCTGAACTCGAGCCCGGCGGCCGCGCGCCATTTGTCCATGACGCGAAGGTTGCCGAGACTGTCGGCCCAGCTCATTCCGGGCCAGGAGAACTCCTGGAGCCCTTCCTGTATGGCCCGCCCGGCCGCGTCGACCTCGAATGCATAGAGCCAGCCCTTCTCCTCTACGGCAATCGTTTCGCTGCCCCCGTCGGATGGCAGGACCCTGATGTTGCCGACGCCGCCTTCCTTGCCGCTCGCGAACCAGAAACTATCGACCTCGATCCGCCCGCGGCTGCCGAATATGCGCAGGACGTTGTCCTGAGCGACGGAAACTGAGCACGACACTTCGGCAATGATGCCGTTGTCGAAATGCAAAACGGCCGATGCCCATTCGTCGACGCCGGTCTGCCCCAGATGGGCGCTGCCGGTGACCGATTGCGGATCGAGAAACGGCTTGCCAGCGGTCGCTCCGGCAATGAGCCTGGCCATCGAGATCGGATAGCCTCCGACATCCATGATGCCGCCGCCGGCGAGCGCGCTGGAATAGAGACGGTGTTCTGGCAGGACGGAGGGCATGGCAAAGCCGAAGCTGGATTTGATCAGCTGCACCTCACCAATCGTCCCCTCTGCGACCAGTTCTGCCAACCGGCGCGTCTGCGGATGCAGGCGGTACATATAGGCTTCACCCAGGAATTTTCCGGTCCTGCGCGCTACATGCATCATGGCGTCGGCTTCGAAGGCCGTCAGCCCCATGGGTTTTTCAACCAGCACATGCTTGCCGGCCTCCAGCGCCTTGATCGCCCATTCCGCATGCGACGGGTGCGGGGTCGAAATATAGACGGCGTCGACGGTGTCATCGGTCAGCAGCGCGGCATAGCCGTCGTGGATGCGGGCTCCGGGGAAAGCATCGGCAAGCCCGGGCTTGCCGGGATTGCGGGCGCCGATCGCGACCAGTGTTCCGGTTTCCGAATGCGCGATACCAGCGGCAAAGGCTTTGGCGATGTTACCGGGGCCGATGATCCCCCAGCGGATTTTCTGCAAGCTCGTCATATTGGCTCCAAGGACCCGTTTCAGCCTTTCGTCGCGCCGAAGGTAAGGCCGGCGATGAAATGGCGTTGCATGAGAAAGAACATGATGACCGGCGGCAGTGCGGCTATCAGTGAGGCTGCCGAGATCAGGTTCCAGACGGCCACCCATTGGCCGTTGAGGGAGTAGAGGCCGACCGTCACCGGCAGCGCGTGGCTGCCCTGGGCCAGCACGAGCCCCCAGAAGTAGTCGTTCCAGACGAAGGTGAAGACGAGAACGGCGAGCGCCGCGATGGCGGGACGCATCAGCGGCAGCACGATGTGCCAGAAGATGCGGAACTCCGAGACACCTTCGACACGCGCCGACTCGATCAGCTCGAAAGGCATGGCCTTGATGAAATTGCGCATGAAGAGCGTGCAGAAGCCGGTCTGGAAGGCGACATGGAAGGCGATCAAGCCGCCGATCGTGTCATACATTCCAAGCTTCAGCGTCAGCTCGCGAACCGGCACCATCAGGATCTGGAACGGCACGAAATTGCCGGCAACAAACAGGAAGAAGATCAGCAGGCGTGATCTGAAATCGTAGACCGCGAGCGCAAAACCGGCCAGCAACGACAGTGCAAGCGCACCCACGACGGTGGGGATGGTGACCTTGAACGAGTTGAGAATGTACTGGCCGATCGGCGAGTTCTGGAAGACTGTCGCATAGTTGCCGAATGCCAGGTGGGACGGCCAGCCGAAATAGTTTCCGGCGGCCAGGTCACCGGCGGGTTTCAGGGATGTGAGGGCGACGCCAATGAGCGGCAGGAGCCAAATGAAAAGCACGGCAGGAACGGCAATGGCGTAGCGCCATTGAACGAATGTCGAGCGGTGCTGGACGGGTGTCGGGAACATCCTAGCCGCCCGCCTTTTCGTCGCGCATCATCCGCCAGACGAAACCGGAAATGAACGCCATCATGATGAGGAACAGGATGACGGCGATCGCCGCGCCATAGCCCATGCGGAAGCCGTATTCCGACAGCGCCTGCTCATACATGAAATACGACAGCACGGTGCTGGCTCCATAGGGACCGCCTTTGGTCATGATGGAGACCAGGTCGAAGGAGCGTAGCGCGCCGATGATGGTGACGACGACCGCAATGAAAGTCGCCGGCATCAGTTGCGGCAGCACGATGTGCCAAAGCATGCGCCAGCCCTTCGCGCCGTCGAGGCGGCCTGCCTCGATCTGTTCCTTCGAGACGTTGTTGAGCGCCGCAAGGTAGAGGATCATGCAATAGGCGATCTGAGGCCACAGCCCGGCAGCGATGATGCCGTAGGTGACGTAGCGCTCGTCGGCCAGGATCGCCACTTCTCCGCCGGTCACGGCAAGGATGAGGCGGTAAAGCAGGCCGAAATCAGGAGCGTAGAACCACGAGAACATCAGTCCGACCACGACCTGGCTTATGACGAACGGAAAGAAGAAAAGAGACTTGTAGATACGGATGCCGAGGATCGTCTGATTGAGAAAGATCGCGAGGAACAGGCCGGCCGGCAGCGCGAGGAAGTACAGGGCCAGCCACAGAAAATTGTTCCGGAGCGCCGTGTAGAAGACGTCGTCGTCGAACAGCTCGGCATAGTTGCCGAGCCCGATCCACGTTTTGGCTCCGATACCGTCCCAGTCGTAGAACGAAATCCAGATGGATTGGAAAATCGGCGCGATCACATAGACGGCGAACATGATGCAGCCGGGGGCCAGGAAGGCCCAAGGCGCCAGCTTGCGCTGGTTTTTCTTCCACCAACCCGACACCGGCGATATGGCCGATCTCCGGTCGTTTACGGCTGTGCGTGAGGAAGGGAGCGGCTGTTCCGCCGCTCCCAGGGGCGCATTGCTATTCATAGACGCGCCCGCGCACCTTTTCGAGACGTTCCAGGATCGCATCGAGCCGGTCAGGCTTGACCATGAATTCCTGGAACCCTTCCATGCCGGCCTTGGCCATGTCGGCCGGCGCATCGCGATCGTAAAATTGCGCCAACCCATGCGCGGTGGACAAGAGTTCGAACCCCGCGTTCAGATAGACGTCGTCGGGGCGCGCAGCCTTGCTGTTCACCGGAAGCTGGCCGAGAATGGCATTGGCTTCGGCCTGAACCTCCGGTTGCGCCAGATAGGCCAGGAACTTCTTGGCCTCTTCCTTGTTCTTGGCGCCCGAGGGGATGTGGATCGTGTTGGTCGGCGCGTCTTCCGAGCGCGGCACACCGGGTGTGATCTCGGGAAAGGCCGCAAAGCCGAGCTGCTCTTCCGTCAACCCGCCTTCCTTCAGGTTGGCGACGGCGAAATTGCCCATCAGATACATGCCCGCCTTGCCCTGGACGACCAGCGGAATGGCATCCTGCCAGTCGAGCGCGGCGTGGTTGTCGATGAAGTATCCAGGCTTCACCAGTTCCGCCCACTTCTCGAACACCGCTTTCACCTTCGGATCCGTGTAGGCGACGCGTCCGTCCGTCAGGTCCATGTGGAATTCGTAGCCGTTGACACGGAGGTTCAGATAGTCGAACCAGCCGGCCGTCGGCCACAGCGCCTTCGTACCGATCGCGAAGGGCTTGATGCCCGCGGCATTCAGCTTCTCGCTCACGGCCTTCAGCTCATCCCAGGTTTTCGGCGGCGTGAGACCGTGTTCGGCAAAGATGTCCTTCCGATAGTAAATGCCCCACTGGTAGTAGGTGAAGGGCATGCCCCACTTCTTGCCGTCGATGGTCATCGACGAGGCCGCGGATTTCAGTGATTCATCGAGCCCGTTGGCGGCCCAGACATCATCGACCGGCTCGAACAGGCCAGCCTTGACGAAGGGCGCCATCCGATTGCCCGCAAACCAGTTGACGAGATCGGGCGCATCTGCGGTCAGAAAGTTGCGGATCGCGGACTTGTATCCCTCGTTGTCGAAGTAATTGACCTTTACCGTTATTCCGGGATTGGCCTTCTGGAAACCATCGACAATGTGCTCCAGCGCCTTCTTGGATTGCGGCCAGGACATGTCCGAATTGAATACTATCTCCCCTGCCGATGCGCTCGTTGCGAACATGATCGCAGCAGTACCTAATGTTGCGGTGTATGAGAGCCTCATCTCGAAGTCGTCCTCCTCCGACGTTTCACTTTCAAGGATTGTGTTCTCAAAGCCCGTTGCACATCTCCCGTTGCGCCCGGTTCTCGCGCTGCTAACCTATGCGCTTGGAAAGCAAAGTCTCATGGGATGGGAAGGTCGAGTTGTCCGAAAGTAAGAATGTCGAACAAATTGCCTGGCGCCCCGGTGCGAGCACGATCGAAGCCACGCCGACGAGGCTTCAGATGTTTTATCGGCACCCGCCCGCGATGACCTCACCGCACTGGCATGCGCAGGTCGAGGTCAACTTCATCATGCGCGGAGCGGTCCGCTACCGGATGGCGAACCACGAAGTGCTTTTGTCGGAGGGAGAGCTCGCCCTGTTCTGGGGTGGGCTGCCGCATCAGATGGATTGGAGCAGCGACGACTCGCTCTACGCCGGTGCCCATCTGCCTCTCGTCTATTTCTTTCGGCTGCAGTTGCCGACCGATGTGTCGACGCGGCTGATGGGCGGGGCCACTCTGGTAACCCGCGCGACTGGCATGGCGGACTACGAGAATTTTCCGCGTTGGTTCGACTATGTATCTTCCAGGGACCAGCTGAAATCGGAACACGCGGTGGATGAACTGCTGCTCCGTCTGGAGCGCGTGAAGTTTGATCCATACAGCACGATTCCGGTAAAGTTGAGCGACAAGCGGGAAGCCAACCCCTTCGACTACCAGTCATCCCGATCCGTCGCGCCCATGTGCGACTACATTGCTCAGAATTTTCGCGAAGAGATCAGTTCTGCGGACATCGCTGCGGTCGCCGACCTGCACCCCAAATACGCCATGAACCTCTTCCGCCGCACGACGGGAATGACCTTGAACGGATACGTGAATCTGCTGCGACTCAGCTACGCTCAGGCTCTTCTCACCGAAGACAATTCGAACGTCTTGCGTGTGGCAATGGATAGCGGTTTTGGCTCACTGAGCGCGTTCAGCAAATCTTTCCGAAAACTCGCCGGCATCTCCCCATCGGACTTCAAGCGCAATCGCGGTGGTCGAAATCCGCTACGCCGGCATTCCGACTGGACATAGGGCGTCCCATACGATTGGCGTCCACTTGGCCAGATTGATGAGGAACGTCTCCTCATACCGATGCGGTCGTGCGCGATTCATTTAGCCCCGTGATCAAATGCGCTGCCACTCACAGGCGAATCCCAGTGCACTCCACTTGACCACTCGATTTTGTCAGCCTAACATTAGTTAGGTAAAGCATTGTAGGAGCATATTGTGACAGTCAACGCAGACAGTTCGACATTGGCTACATCTCAAGCGTCCCACTGGTTCACGCCAGAGCATGAAATGCTACGGGATCAGATACGGCGCTTTGTAGCTGAAGAAATCAAACCCCATGCGGATGCTTGGGAACGCGACGGCTTAGTGCCGCGCGAAGTCTTAAGGAAAATGGGAGACCTCGGATTCTTTGGTATCCGTTACTCCAGCGAGTATGGCGGCTCGGAGATGGACACCCTCGCGACCGTGGTCCTCGCCGAGGAGCTTGGACGTTCAACCTACTCGGGTGTTGCGATTACCGCCCTTGTCCACACCGATATGGCATCGGTCCATCTCTACAACGCCGGCAACGAGGCGCAAAAGTCGCGCTGGATGCCGAGAGTGATCGCCGGCGAGACAATCGTGGCTGTTGCGGTAACCGAACCCGACGCCGGTTCGGACGTGAAGGGAATTCGAACGACGGCAGTTCGCAAAGGCGACAACTACGTCATAAATGGCAGCAAGACATTTATCACGAACGGTGTGCACGGTGACCTCTACTGTGTCGCCGCCAAGACGGATACGGCCGGACCCGCTAGCCGGTCTGTGACGATGTTCCTGGTCGAAAAGGGAACCCCGGGCTTCAGCGTCGGACGGGCTCTCGACAAGCACGGTTGGCGCTGCTCGGATACGGCCGAACTCGTCTTTGACAATTGCGTCGTTCCTGCAGAGAACATCCTCGGCGAGGAAGGTCGCGGCTTCTATGCGATCATGCGGAATTTCCAGAATGAGCGGCTGGTGCTCGGTGCGATGGCAATGGGGGAAGCCCAGGCCGCACTCGACCTGACCGTCGACTATGTCAAGACACGGATGGCGTTTGGCGCCCCGCTTTACGAAAAGCAAGCCATTCGCCAACGGCTGGCAATGCTCTCCGCAAAGGTGGAAGCCGGTCGCCAGTTGGTCTACGCCATCGCGTGGCGAGATGCTCAGGGCGAAGATGTCACCAAGGAAGTTTCGATGGTGAAGGCGTACTGCGGCGAACTCGTGAACGAAGTCATGTACGATTGCCTCCAATTCCATGGCGGCTTTGGTTACATGCGCGAAAGCGCTATCGAGCGCATGACGCGTGACGCTCGAATTCAGGCGATTGGCGGCGGTGCAACCGAAGTGATGCTGGAAGAAGTCGCCAAGAGGCTCTGATCATCCACTTGGCGTGATATCTGCGATCGGAGAGAAATCTCCGATCGTCAGTCCGGAACACGCAATAGAAGCATCCGAGTTTTTAGCGACCCGTTTTAGCGGTGATCTCGGACTACGAGATGCAGCCATTCAGCTTCCGTCCAAGGTGATCCTGTCCCCGGGGCTCAACCCCGTTGTAGGCCAAACTGTGATCGCATCCAGCCGCCACTCCGCCGTGTCTGGCTAAGTCTGACAGCGCACAGTCGGCTCATTGCTCGCGGAAGGCTCAACCCGCCGCTAGGCATAGCGACCCTATCATTGGCGCCTTCACATCCCGCAACGAAGCGCCCGAAGCTCAGACCGCGGCCCGATGCGACCGCATTTGGGGCAGTTGCTCAATCGCCCCAAATAGGTGCCCAAACTACTGCATCAGCGCTCTTTAACCAGACTTCGCTGAAACCGCTCGGCTCAAAGCAACTTTGAAATCAGCGCCGGTCCTGGACCTGATCTCATCAAGGGCAACGCCATCCGCCAGCTCGGTTAGCGTCATGCCGCTGCCGCCCTTCTTGTCGATTTCAAAGACGCCAAGGTCGGTAATCACCACGTCCACCACGCCAGCCCCCGTCAGTGGCAGGTTGCAGGCGTCCAGGAGCTTCGGCTCCTCAAAGCCATCCTTGCCCTTCGCGACGTGCTCCATGACCACGATAACGCGCTTGACCCCTGCCACGAGGTCCATGGCGCCACCCATCCCCTTTACCATTTTTCCGGGGATCATCCAGTTCGCGAGATCGCCATTGGCGGCCACTTGCATGGCGCCGAGAATCGACAAATCGATATGACCGCCGCGGATCATCGCAAAGGAGTCCGCGCTCGAGAAATAGCTGGTGGTCGGCAGCTCGGTGATGGTCTGCTTGCCGGCGTTGATAAGGTCAGCATCCTCCTCCCCCACAAAAGGAAAAGGGCCCATGCCGAGCATGCCGTTTTCCGACTGGAGCTGAACCCGCATTCCCTTTGGAATGTAGTTCGAGACCAGCGTCGGTATGCCTATGCCAAGATTGACATAAAAGCCGTCGCGCAGTTCGCATGCCGCACGCGCAGCCATCTGTTCACGGGTCCAGGCCATTCGTCTTACTCCTCCACCCCGACAGGCGCGACTAGCGGCCGTTCGCGGACCGTTGTTTGCTCAATGTGTTTGATCGGATTCGGAACGTGCACGATGCGCTGCACGAAGATGCCTGGTGTGTGGATACAATCAGGGTCGATTGATCCGGCCTCGACCAGATGCTCGACTTCCACAACGGTCATCTTCGCGGCGGTGGCCATCATCGGATTGAAGTTACGCGCTGTCTTCCGGTAAACGAGATTGCCTTCCGTATCGCCTTTCCAGGCATGGACCAAAGCGACATCGGCAAAAATTCCACGCTCCATGACGTATTTCTCACCATCGAACTCACGCACTTCCTTGCCCTCGGCAATCACGGTGCCGACCCCGGTCCTGGTAAAGAAGGCTGGAATACCGGCGCCTCCGGCCCGCAGTCGCTCAGCCAGCGTGCCCTGCGGGTTGAATTCGAGCTCGAGCTCTCCCGACAGGTACTGCTGGGCGAACAGCTTGTTCTCCCCCACATAGGAAGAGATCATCTTGCGGATCTGGCGCGTTTCCAGAAGACGGCCCAGGCCGATGCCGTCCACGCCCGCATTGTTGGAAACAAAGGTCAGGTCCTTGGCGCCGGACTCCCGCACCGCTTCGATCAGGGCCTCGGGAATGCCGCACAGACCGAATCCGCCCGCCGCAATCGTCATGCCATCCTTGATGAGCCCGGCCATCGCCGTGGCTGCATCCTTGAAACATTTGTCCATCGAACTCTCTCTGTTAAGCGATGCCGGCCTTGTTCATTGCGGCCCGTTGCTTGCGGCCAGCCCCGCAAGAAGGCGCTCAGCCCTGAGCAGATGCGGGCGGTCCAGCATTTCGCCGTCAACGGCTACGACGCCTGCACCCTTGTTTGTTTCGAAAGCCTCAATCACTTGTCGCGCTTTCTCCACCGCTTCTGCTGAAGGGGTGAATGCTTCGTTGATCACCGGAACCTGCGCCGGATGGATCGCCATCTTCGCCACAAAGCCGTCGCGGCGGGCCATTCGGCATTCTTCTTTCAAACCAACCGTGTCGCGGAAATTGGTGAAGACGGCATCCACGGCATCAACGCCTGCCACCGCCGCACCGAGCAACGTCAATGAGCGCGCCAGGCGATAGGGATCTGTGTAAGCCCCATCGTCCCCCCGGTTCGTCTCGGCACCGAGATCTGCGGAAAGATCCTCGCCGCCCCAGGCCAACCCTGTGAGGCGGTCGCTTGCTCCGGCGAAAGTCCCAAGAGCAAACAATCCAGCCGCATTCTCCGTGGCAATCGCAAGTATCCGGGTCGAGCCATCTACGAGGCCGAAGCCGGCCTCCCGAACCGCGAGCTTGGCCGACAGAAGCGTCACATCCGCACCGCCGACAGTCTTGGGTAGAACGATCCCATCCGGCGCAGCCTGCATGATCCCGTCGAGATCGACATCCGTCATACCGGTGGTCAATCCATTCACGCGTACGTAGAAACGAGGCCGGCCGACCTTGTTTCTATGTTCCGACAGAAAAGCGGATGTGATCTGCCTAGCCTCCGTCTTGGATTGGAGGGAAACGGAATCCTCCAGGTCGATAAGAAGAGCGTCGGCATCAGTGGCCAACGCCTTCTCAAGTTTCTTCTGGCTATCACCGGGCACAAAAAGAAGAGATCGCATCAGGCGTTCCTTTGTATGGATGGATGCAATTTTGAAGAAATCTGTGGCGGTGCGATTGGCAAAAAATCCAATGGATCGCTTATGCAAAGCTCAGTTCACCTGCAGAACGGGAGCTTCACAGTTCCCACTCACGCGTACGTCCTTTGATCTTCGATGACCTTGCCGTCATTCGGAAGGCTGCCTACGGAAACAAGGGAAACCATTCCCTTCAACTTCGTGACATTGTATAAGGTCGCCCCGATGACCTCCGAAAATTGCTCTGATTGTGTGTGAGTTTCTGCGTAGAGGGTCATGCAGTCCGCGTTGTTTTTTCGGGTGACCAACAACCGCAGGCGGGCGAGCTCCGGATGACGCTGCCCGATCTGCGCAATCTGCTCCGGCCGTACAAACATTCCCTTTATCTTGGCGGCCTGGTCTGCGCGGCCCATCCAGCCTCCGATACGCATGTTGGTCCGGAAGCTTGTGCTCTCACCGGGAATGACACGCGACAGGTCGCCCAGAGCCAGACGTATGATCGGATTTACGGCGTTGAGGGTTGTAACAACGATTTCGCCGACGTCGCCGGCCGGAACAGGGATCCCTGTTCCGGGATGTACGATCTCGAGAATGATGTCTTCGTTGACGGTCATCCCCTCGCTGGAAGGTGTCTGGTAGGCGATTACTCCGGCGTCCGCCGTTGCATAGATTTCACACGACAAGATACCCCTGTCTGATAATTCTTTCCTCAGGCTTGCGGGGAACGCTGCACCAGACAGGGCTGCCTTTCGTATGGACGTGATGTCGCGGCCATTACTGTCTGCCGCATCCAGCAAGATCTTCAGAAAATCAGGTGCACCGCAGTAGGCGATTGGCCTGTAGGCCTCGATCAGTTCGAGTTGTTGCTCGGTGTTGCCGGGGCCAGCGGGTATCACCGCGCAACCAAGTGCGCGCGCACCCGAATCCATTATGAAGCCGCCCGGCGTCAGATGGTAGCTGAAGGTATTCAGCATCACATCACCCCGACGGAGCCCGGCGGCGTAGAGGCCGCGCGCAGCGCGCCACGGGTCGGGAACGTCTGCCTCGGGTTCAAAGATAGGGCCCGGCGATCTGAAAAGGCGTGCGAATGAACCCGGGCTGTTCAAGATCAGACCGCCGAAAGGCAGGGCCGCCCCCTGGAGGGTCGGAAGCTCGGCTTTGCGCAAAACAGGCAATGTCGCCAGTGCTTCGCGATCGGTGATCTTGTCCAGATCAAATCCGCGGAGTCTCTCGGCATACGCCGGCGCCAGGACGGCGCGCTTCAGCGTTTCCGGCAGCGAGGCGAAGAGTGCGGCTTCACGCAGAGCCGGCGCCCGGGTCTCCAAGGCATCGTATGGCTCAGTCATGATCCCGCCCATGTCTTTCGTATCACGCATCGCAATTCTTCCTGTTATGCCAGCCAACGCTTGCGGCGCTTGTAGGTTTTCACCTCGCGGAACGACTTGCGGTCACCATCGTTAACGCCAAGATAGAACTCCTTCACGTCCTCGTTCTCACGCAGCATCTCGGCCGCCCCGTCCATGACCACGCGCCCGGTCTCGAGTATGTAGCCGTAGGTGGCATATTTCAGCGCCATGTTGGTGTTCTGCTCTGCCAGCAGGAAGGATACGCCTTCGCTGCGATTGAGCATGCGGACGATCTCGAAGATCTCCTCGACAATCTGCGGCGCAAGCCCCATGGACGGCTCATCGAGCAGGATCAGCTTCGGGCGCGACATCATCGCCCGGCCAATGGCGCACATCTGCTGCTCGCCGCCGGAGGTATATCCCGCCATCGACGTGCGCCGCTGCTTCAAGCGTGGAAAGTACTCATAGATCGCTTCCAGATCACGGCGAATGGCGGCGTTTCCATCCCTGCGGGTGAATGCGCCGGTGAGCAGGTTCTCCTCGATGGTGAGATGACCGAAGCAGTGACGGCCCTCGAGCACCTGAATGCAGCCGCGCCGCACGAGCTCGTTGGGCGAAAGACGATCGACCCGCTCGCCAGCAAACTCGATCGAACCTTTGGTGACATCGCCTCGCTCGGCATGGAGCAGGTTCGAGATCGCCTTGAGGGTCGTCGACTTGCCGGCGCCATTTGCACCGAGCAGTGCAACGATGCCGCCCTGCTGCACGGTCAAGGAAACCCCCTTCAACACCAAGATGACATGGTCGTAGATCACCTCGATATTGTTGACGCTAAGGATCGTGGCGGGCTCGGCTGCCGGCGGAGAGCTTGTAGTGCTGACTGCTTTCATCGAATCTTCTCACTTAGAGCACGGATCATCAGACCACTGGATATATGAGAGCGGTTCACGCCCGCAGAGGAAGGGGATGCGGCTTTCCGGCCGAAGCGGGCCGCATCCCTGACAATCAAGCCGAGCTTGTTAAGGATTGTCGCAGGGTTCCGTTCGCTGCGGCCAACCCGTGTTTCGTTCGGCGTATTCTTTCGCGGCCGCTGAAATTAGGGGCATCACGAGATCCGGCATCGGCTCGATGTCGTCCGAAGAACGGACCCATTTTTCGCCGTCCCACTGCTGAATGAATGCTGAGCGATGTCCGTTGTGGTCAGAACACGAAAGTTGGATGGGGCCTGCGAAACCTTCCAACCCGATTTCCTTCCACCGTTCAGCCGTAATGTTCAGCGTTTCGATGCCACGCCGCATATCCTCGGGGGAGATGACCTTCTTCCCGGTCAACTGCTGAGCATTGCGGATGCTTTCCGCGACCAAGACAGAATTGTAAACGCCTCGATTGTAGAGAACGGCACCGAGCTTTTCTTTCGTCGCGTTAGACTTTCCGGTCTCAACCAAGAGGCGATCGATGTCCTGGATCGCCGGGAAATCACTACCGACGCCATGCCAATTGAGGACCTTGAAGCCCTTGCCAGCTTCACCGACGGACCTGGCGTCATCTTCGCTTGGCCACCAGATCGAAACGATCTTGTCTGCCGGGAACCCGGCTCTTGAAGCTTCCTTGAGGGCCGTCGGGTTCATTGCACCCCAACCGAACAGGACGATATAGTCTGGACGATCGCGCCGAATTCCCAACCACTGAGCGGCCTGGTTCTGCATCTCTTGTGGCGCGACCGGGTATTGCTTCAGGTCAAAGCCGATACTTTTTGAGAGTTCCTCAAGCAACGGAATAGGCTCTTTGCCGAAGCCTCCATCGAGGTAGAGATAGCCGATGCGTTTGCCTTTCAGGCTCTCCAAGCCACCTTCCTGATCGCCGATGTATCGGATGATCATCGCGAGGCCATCCCAATACGTATTGGGCGGGTTGAAGATCCACGGGAAGACGTTCCCGTCTGCCGAGGCCGACAAGCCATGAGCCATGGAAAGAACCGGGATTTTGTCGACGGCCGCACGCGGAACAATGGCAAGCGCAGTACCCGTAGTCCAAGGACTGATAACGACCGGCTGCTTACCTTTTACCGCCTCATAACACTCGATACCTTTCTTGGTATCATAAGCCGTTTCACATTCGTCGACGAGGATCTTGACCCCTCCAATACCGCCGTCGCGTTCGTTCAACATCTCCATGTAATCGCGCAGTCCATCTGCGACGTAACTACCTTGAGCCGAGAACGGCCCGGTCCGGTAGGTGAAGTAGGGCACATAGATCTGCTCCTCCGCAGCAGACGGTGCCGAAGAAAGAAGCGGAAGCGAAAGAATGGCTCCGCACAACAACTTCTTCAGTCTAAAAGCGTTCAATTTTTCCTCCACTTGAACAGCCAACGATATTTCCGAAACACACAGGATAGATCTTCTCCCGACACCCGAAGGGCGCAGTCGCTCAATATGGATATGGCCAGACACGAAGCTTCTGCTTGGCGATCTGCCATAGGCGCGCCAACCCGTGCGGTTCGACGATCAGGAAGAAAATGATGAGGCCGCCGACGATCATGAAGCGCAGATGTTCGATCGTGTCGGCCCCGATGCTGATCCCGAAAGGTGAAAGGATCAGGGGCAGCCCGAAACTCAGAGCAATCGGGATGATGTAGATCAGCGCCGCCCCAAAGAACGAACCTATAAGGCTGCCCAAACCGCCGATGATCACCATGAACAGGATGAAGAAGGACTGGTTTATGTCAAAGACGTCGTTTTCGGCGCTGCCATACCAGAGGAAGACCAGCAGAGCACCGGCGACACCGCAGTAGAAAGAAGAGACAGCGAAGGCGAGAAGCTTTGTCTGAAGGAGGCGGATTCCCATCAACTCGGCGGCCAGGTCCATGTCGCGCACAGCAATCCATGTCCGTCCGATACGGCCATGCACAAGGTTCGATGCAAACCAGGTGAGCGCGACGACGATGGTGAGCACCACGAGATACCGTGCCTGCGGCGTCGCGGTTGCCCCGACAATCGGAATGCCGAACAATGTGCGAAGCGGCGTTTCGATTGCGCCTGAGACGTTGTAGTTGACGAGCCAGGGGATACGGATGAAGCACCATTGCAGGAAGAACTGGGCGGCGAGCGTCGCCACAGCCAGATAGAAGCCCTTGATGCGCAAGGACGGCAGGCCAAAGAGAACGCCGACCGCAGCCGAGAAGAACCCCGACGCCAGGATCCACACCACGATGTTCACGCCGGGAAACAACGTCGTCAGCTTGTAGCAGGCATAGGCACCGACGCCCATGAATGCGCCCGTCCCGAGGGACAGCAGGCCGGTGTAGCCGGTCAGGATGTTGAGCCCGATTGCTGCGAGCGAGAACACCAGGAACGGTATCAAAACGGCCTGAAGCAGGAAGTCATTGCCCAGGAAGGCAAGACAATAAGCACCCAGGATGATCGCCCCAAGCCCGATCCTGTCTTCGCGCAAGGGAAAGATCGCTGCATCGGACACGTAGTTCGTCTGGAACTGGCCAGCTTCGCGGTAGAACACGGACGAAACTCCTTCAAATTCGTTCGATGATTTTTTCGCCGAACAGGCCTTGCGGTCTGTAAAGCAGGAAGAGAAGAGCGATGGCATAGGCGAGCCACGTTTCGATGCCACCGCCGACGAGTGGCCCCCAGTAGAACTCGCCGAGCTTCTCGCCCACACCGATGATGAGCCCGCCGATGATGGCGCCCGGGATCGATGTGAAGCCTCCAAGGATCAGGACAGGAAGAGCTTTGAGAGCGATGACCTGGAGCGCGAAGGAAACACCCGAGCGGGCGCCCCACATGATGCCTGCGACCAGCGCCACGATGCCAGCCGCAAACCAGACGATGACCCAGATCTGATTGAGCGTGATGCCCACGGAGAGGGCTGCCTTGTGGCTGTCTGCCACCGCGCGCAGCGCTCGGCCGATCCGGGTCTTGGAGAACAACAAGGCAAGCACACCAATCATCACGGCAACGATCACGGCAGCTGCCATATCGAGATGCTGCAATCGGACAACCCCGCCGAACATCTCCAGTTCGGTAGTTCCCTGCGGCAGGTAAAGAGGCCCGGTGATCATCTCGCGCGGACTGCCACCGAAGATCAGTTCGCCGAGACCGATCAGGAAATAGGTCAAGCCGAAGGTCGCCATGAACAGAATGATGTCGGGCTGATTGACCAGAGGACGCAACACGACCCGCTCGACCGCAACGGCAAGAACGAACATGGCAGCGACGGCGAGCAGCAACGCGAGGTAGGCTGGAACACCCTTCTCATAGAGGCCAACCAGGATCAGGGCCGCGAAAACGACCATGATGCCTTGCGCGAAGTTGAAGACCCCGGAGGCCTTGAAGATGAGCACGAAGCCGAGCGCGATCAGCGCGTAGAGTGCGCCCGATACAAACCCTTCCCAAAGCGTCTGGACGAGCAGATCGGGGGCCTCGGCCATGAAGATGAACGGCTCGATGAAGATCTTGAAAAGAATATCCATGCTGTCCCTCAATGCGATACGCCAAGATAGGCATCGATGACGCGCTGATCGCGCCTGACCTCATCTGGCGTGCCGTCTGCAATCTTGCGCCCGTATTCCAGCACGACCACCCGGTCCGAAAGGTCCATCACCACGCCGATGTCGTGCTCGATCAGGGCAATGGTGGTGCCGTATTGCTGGTTCGCCTCAAAAATGAAGCGGGACATGTCCTCTTTCTCTTCGAGGTTCATGCCGGCCATCGGTTCATCGAGCAACAGAAGTTCCGGCTCCATGGCAAGCGCCCGTCCGAGTTCGACCCGCTTCTGCAGCCCGTACGGAAGCTTTCCGACAGGCGTTTTGCGGATGTGTTGGATCTCGAGAAAATCGATGATCCCCTCGACGACGCGCCGGTGTGCCACCTCCTCCGCCATAGCCGGGCCATGACGAAAAAGCTGCCAGAAGAAGTTCGAATTCATCTTGATCGACCGGCCGGCCATGATGTTGTCGAGCGTCGACATGCTCTTGAACAGGGCGACGTTCTGGAACGTGCGGGCAATGCCGCCCCGTGCCGCTTCATTGGGCCGCATCTTGTTGCGGTTTACGCCCTTGAAGGTGAGCCGGCCTTCGGTCGGAAAGTAAAAGCCGTTGATGCAGTTCAACATCGACGTCTTCCCGGCTCCATTCGGCCCGATAATGGCGCGGATTTCGCTCTTCCTGATATCGAAAGACACGTCGGTGAGCGCGCTTAGGCCCCCAAATTTCAGCGACAGGTTCTCGACCGAAAGCAGGACTTCGCCTTTGCCGATGGCATGATCTGGAGCTCTCATTCCGCAGCCTCCGGTAAAGAAGTTGGTTGTTGGACGCTGCTAAGATCTACGTCCCTGATCGTCACCCTCGCGGACAGCACGCCCTTGCGCCCGTCCTCAAAGGCAACCTCCGTCGAGATGTCGGCTGCGGTCGAGCCGTCGTAGAGTGCCTGGATCAACGGAGCGTATCGGTCCGCGATGAAACTGCGGCGAACCTTCTGGGTGCGCGTCAGCTCACCGTCATCGGCATCGAGTTCCTTGTGAAGGATCAAGAAGCGCTTGATCTGCGCGCCCCGCATGCGCGGCTCCGCAGCGAGCGTACGGTTCACTTCGACGATATGCTTGCCAATCATATCGTAGACCAGAGAATGGCCCGCCAGTTCCTGATAGGACGCATAGGTCAGACCAGTTCGCTCGGCCCAGTTGCCGCACGCCACGAGATCAATGTTGATGAAGCAAGAAACGTAGTCTCGTCCATCGCCGAAGCAGACCGCTTCCTTGATGCTCGGATAGAACTTCAGCTTGTTCTCCACGTATTTAGGCGGGAACAGCGACCCATCCTGCAATTTTCCGACATCTGTGGCGCGGTCGATGATCTTGAGATGACCGGTCTCATCGAAGAAGCCCGCGTCGCCCGAACGCACGAAGCCGTCCGAGGTCATGGTTTCAGCGGTCTTTGCCTCGTCCCTGTAGTATCCCATAAAGACGCCGGGCGAGCGGTAGATCACCTCCCCATTCTCGTCGATGCGGATCTCGATCCCCGGTGCCGGCCGGCCGACCGTGTCGGCACGGATCTGGCCGTCAGGCTGAAGCGTCAGATAGATCGACGCTTCGGTCTGCCCATAAAGCTGCTTCAGATTGACACCGATCGAACGGTAGAACTTGAAGATCTCCGGCCCGATCGCCTCGCCTGCGGTGTAGGCTACCTTGATCTTCGTCAGGCCAAACTGATTGCGAAGCGCGTCATATACGGAGACCTTTCCAAGCCAATATAGAAGGCGATCAACGGCTCCAACCCCGCTCTCCCGGTTCAAGATCTTCTCGCCGACCTTATTGGCGTGCTTGATGAAGAAATTGAACATGCGGCGCTTGAGCGCGCCAGCGTCCTCCATTCGAACCATGGCGTGCGTCAGCGTCTGCTCGAAGAAGCGCGGCGGCGCAAACAGGTAGGTCGGCCCTATTTCGCGCCGATCATCGTCCACGGTTTCCCGGCTCTCCGGGCAGTTGATGCAAAGCCCAGCAATGATGCCTTGCGCATAGGAGAAGATGTGGTCGCCCGCCCAGGCCAGCGGCAGATAGGCAATGATCTCGTCGCCTTCCTGCAGATTGTCGAACTCGCAGCCTATTTTGCTGGCGGCTATAATGTTGTCATAGGACAACATCACGCCCTTCGGAGCGCCGGTCGTCCCCGAGGTGTAAAGAATTATCGAGAGATCCGATCCGGTTCCCGCTTCAAGCTCTTTCTGAATAATTTCTGATTCTGCCGGATCAGCAAGGAGGGCCCTGCCCTCTTCGATCACCGATGCGATCGAGCGCAGCCCGGCCTGGCTGTAGTCGCGAAGACCTTTTTCCCGATCATAGAGAATGACCGTCAGTTGCGGGAGACGCTCTGAAATGGACAGAAGTTTGTCTACCTGCTCTTGATCCTGGACCGCGGCATAAATGACGCCGGCATGATCCAGCACATAGGCCAGCTCTTCAGCGACGCTGTCGGCGTATACGGGAACAGGGACGGCGCCGAGCCACTGGGCAGCGGCGATGGTCCAGTAAAGGTAAGGCCGATTGTGCCCGACGATGGCGATCTTGTCGCCACGGCCGAGACCCATTGCCCGCAAGCCGGCTGCGTAACAACGGACGATCTCACCGGTTTCCTTCCAGTTCCAGACACCCCAAATGCCGAGATCCTTGTGCCGGAAAGCAACCCGCGTCGGGCGCTCGCGCATGTTCCGCACCAAAAACTTAGGGAGAGTATCTACATCCCTAGTCATTCTGTGCGTCCGTCACTGGCCGACATCTCATCAAGGCGGCGCGGGAGCAGCGGGCGACCTCAATGCCATCTTGATTGAAGCCCTGATGCAGGAAGTTGACGATGCCCGCACCCTCTCGCGACGCGCTCAGGCGAACCGCCTCTACCGTCGTGCGCACGCGAAGGGTATCGCCATGGAACATCGGAGCGGGAAACCGAACGTCGCTCATGCCCAGATTTGCGATGGTGGTGCCCAGTGTAGTGTCGCCGACCGAAATCCCGACCAATACGCCAAGGGTGAAAAGCGAGTTCACCAAGGGGCGCTTCCATTCAGTGCGGCTGGCAAAGTCAGCATCAATATGGAGCGGCTGAGAATTCATCGTGAGACAGGAAAACCAGACGTTATCCGCCTCCGTGATTGTGCGGGTGATGGCATGGTCGAAGACCATCCCCACCTCGAATTCTTCGAACCATAGTCCCGCCATGCTAGCCTCCCGTTGCATCTTCAGAAACGATCGTCATCAAGCGCTTCCCAGCTCGAACGCTTTCGCCGGCTCGACAGCCGAGATCCGTAACCCGCCCCGCTTTTGGAGCCGGGAGCGACACCAGCAATTTCATGGATTCAATCACCGCTACGGTCTGTCCGGCGTCGACCAGGTCGCCGTCGGCCACGCAGACATCGACAATGATGCCAGGCATGGTCGTCATGATGGACCCGTCGGCCGCACTACCGCCTTTCTGCCCGGAAGCCGTCTCCACCTCGAGTTCGACATCCAACCGGTATGCTTCACCCGCAAGACGTAGAGCGATCTCGTTTCCAACTGCGGAGTACACGCCGCGTACCAGTCCTTGATCCGTCTCGACAAAGAAATCAGATCCCTCCACCCTGATCTGGAATTTGCTCTGTCCATCGGGCAAATCAACGACACGATGGCCATTCGGCAGCCCGCAGACCTTCGCTCGAAGGATTTCCTCGTCATCGGTGATGACTACGGACGCGCTTGCCATCCCACCGGATGACTGCAGCACTCTAAAGCCCGTGAGCGACGCCCATGGCGAACATGGATCGAGCGCCCTTGTGCAGGCACTGGTTTCCACGCGCAGCGCTGCGGCAACGGCGCGGGCAAGATCACGATATTTCCTCGTCGGGCGCCAGCCACCTTCAAACGCAATATCGATAAAGTCGGTTCGCGCTTCCCCGCCGGCAAAAATCGGATGAGACACAGCATCAGCCAAGAACGGAAGCGTCGTTCCAAGACCGAGAACGGCAAAGTCTCTCAGCGCGGTTGCCAGCTTGGCGGAGGCTTCTTCCCGGGCTTTTCCCGTGGCAATTGCCTTGGCAAGCAGTGAATCGTAGTAGAGTGAAATCTCCGAGCCTGCCTCTACTCCGCTGTCAACGCGAATGCTTGCGGGCTCCTTGTAATGGGAAATCTTCCCCACCTCCGGCCGGAAGCCAAGATCCGCGCGTTCTGCGGTGATACGTGCCTCGATGGCATGGCCTGAACAGCGGATCTGCTCCTGCGCCAGCGGCAACGGCTCTCCGTTGGCTATCCGGATTTGCCATTCGACCAGGTCGGTGCCGGTAATCTCCTCGGTCACTGTATGCTCGACCTGGAGGCGCGTATTCATCTCGAGGAACCACGGCTCGTCCTGGCCATCTTCATAGATGAATTCGACCGTTCCGATGCTGTCGTAGCCGATTGCACTGGTCAGGGCGACCGCGCGCTCGAATAGCTTGCTGCGTACCCGCTCATTCAGATTGGGCGCAGGGGCCTCCTCCAGGACTTTCTGGTGATTTCGCTGAACGGAACAATCCCGTTCGAAGAGATGCACAACATTGCCGAGTTTGTCCCCGGCAATCTGGACCTCGAGATGCCGCGGGCGCTGCACGAGCCGCTCGATCAATACCGAAGAGTCACCGAATGCCGATTCAGCTTCACGGCGGGCCAGATCGAGAGCCGCCGGCAAGTCATCGGCATGCATGACCCGCCTCATCCCCTTGCCCCCGCCGCCGGCGGAAGCCTTGATCATCAGCGGGAAACCGATGCTGCGGGCTTCATCGAGGAGACGCGACGTCGATTGGTCATCTCCGATGTACCCGGGCACGCTGGGCACGCCGGCTTTCAATGCGATCTGCTTGGATTCGATTTTTGACCCCATAAGCTCAATGCAATTCGCCGAAGGGCCCACAAATATGATTCCCGCCTCGGCGCAAAGCTTCGCGAGGATCGTTTTTTCAGACAGGAAACCGTAGCCCGGATGGATGGCGTCCGCGCCGGTTCGGATGGCCGCATCGACGATGGCCTGGGCGTTCAGGTAGCTTTCGCGGGCAGGGCTCGGGCCGATCCAAATTGCATGATCTGCAGAGCAAACGTGTAGAGCATCGCGGTCGGCATCCGAGTACACAGCAACGGTGCGAATACCCAGTTTCCGGCATGTGCGGATCACACGACAGGCAATTTCACCGCGGTTGGCTATGAGAAGGGAAGTGATCATGGCGACTACATCCGATAGACAGGGCGATTGCCTGACAATTCGAGTTCGTTAGCCGCGAGCGAAAGGCACAGGCCCAACACATCGCGCGTCTGCTGGGGCTCAATGATGCCGTCGTCCCAAAGGCGTGCGGTTGCATAGTAGGGGCTGCTTTGCTCTTCGAACTGGGCGCGGGTCTGCGCGCCGATCCGTTCGATCTCAGCCTCATCGGCAGCACCCCGGCTAATACTTTGGCGCCTTAGTTCTGTGACAACGGTCGAGGCGACATCCGGGCTCATCGTCGCAATCCGGCCGTTCGGCCAGGAGAACATGAACCTGGGACGGAACCCGCGGCCGCACATGCCGTAGTTGCCGGCGCCATAGGAACCGCCAATGACGACGGTGTACTTCGGCACGCGAGCGTTGGAGACCGCATAGACAAGTTTGGCAGAGTGCTTCGCGATGCCGTTGCGCTCCGCTTCGGTTCCAACCATGAAACCGGTGATATTCTGCAGGAACAACAACGGTATGCGGCGCTGTTCGGCCAGTTCGATAAAGTGCGCGCCCTTGACCGACGATTCGGCGAACAAGACGCCGTTGTTGGCCAGGATCGCAATCGGAAATCCATGTATCGAGGCGAACCCGCAGACAAGAGACGAGCCGTAAGCAGGCTTGAACTCCTGGAATTCGCTCCCATCAACCATGCGCGCAATGACTTCCCGCACATCGTAAGGCTGCTTGAGATTGCAGCCCACGATTCCGCCAAGCTCATCCGGATCGTAGAGAGGCGGAACAGCGGGACGAATCTCCTGACTGCACGATGCCGGCCAGTTCAGCGCTGCGACAATGCTCCTGACTTTTGCGAGAGCTTCCATTTCAGAGTCGACGAGATAGTCCGTCACACCCGAAATGGTGGAGTGCATCTCGGCTCCGCCAAGCGTCTCCCCGTCGACAATCTCATTGATGGCCGCCTTTACGATTGGGGGACCACCGAGATGAATTCGGCCCGTACCCCGCACAATGACAACTTCGTCGGAGAGCGCCGGAATATACGCCCCTCCGGCCGTGCATCCTCCGAACACCGCGGAAATCTGCGGCAACCCTTCCGCCGACATCCTGCACTGCTGGTAAAAGGTACCGCCGAAGTGATTCCTGTCGGGGAACACGCGATCCTGCTCCGGGAGGAAGGCTCCGCCGCAATCGACCAAGTAAATGCAGGGAAGCTTGTTTTCGGCAGCAATTTCCTGCGCACGAAGGTGTTTCTTGACGGTTTCACTGAAGAACGACCCGCCTTTGACCGTCGCATCATTGGCGATAATCATGCACGGGATGCCTTCGATGATGCCGATACCCGTTATAATTCCGGCAGAGGGAACCTGATTTTCATACATCCCCCACGCAGCAAGCGGCGAAAGCTCCAGGAAAGGGGAAAGCGGATCGACAAGGTGGTCTATTCTGGCACGAACCAGAATTTTGCCCCGCCCCTTGTGCCGCTCCGCAAGGAGCTCTCCGCCACCCCGAAGGATGCCGCTATGGTGCTCTTTCAGCTCACCTATCAAGCCGCGGTACGCCTCGGTATTCGCTTTGAAAGCAAGGCTATCCGCCTGAATTTGACTCTCGATTTTGGCCATCAGTACTCTCTCACTTCGCCATCAACCTAACGTTCGTTAGATAAATGCGCAAGAGACGAATTGCGTTTTTTTGTGCGTCCGCAATGCCCTCGAAAGTTCCGGCGAAAAGCGCATCCTGCCGGCCTCTGAACTCAATTCAAAAAACAAGGACGCTTTGCCGTCGCCGTGCCCCAAGCGCGAAGTGGATCGCCGGGTGAATGGTGGCGTTGTTGGCAAGCCAGCTCAGCGGCTCACGCTCTGAAGGTGTCGACAGACATCTGGCCCGATGCCGCGGTTGCCGCACGAGTTCGAGTTACGGAACTTGCCGATCGCGGAGACGAACGAAAGATGGGGCCGGGCGAATATCGGGCTCTAGGCCCTGACGACAATGGTGGCAAACTCATCAGCAATTTTATCAATGCTCATTTTCTCCGGATTGTACCATTCCCCCGCGGAATTCATTGCCCCGATCAGCATCAGGACAACCGATTTCGAGGAAACTCCCTGCGGAATAAGAGAAGCATCTTCAATTTCGCCGATCAGTTTTCTCCAGACGCCCTCATATTCTCGGCGGAATACTATGTTGCTTTTCCTGATCGACTCCGGAAGATAGGTGAATGTTTTAACGCTGGATGACGTGAAATTACTGTATTCAAGATAAGAAAAAAGGTGCGCCTTGATCGCGACCCTCAACCTTTCCTTGGGAGTGGCATCCGCAGGACAGGATTTAAGCGCATCCAATACGTGGCTTTGCACAATCGCAATTCCGTCATTGACGACCGTCTCGACAATTTTCTCTTTTGAATCGAAATAATAGTAGACGCTACCCGCCTTTATGCCGACCTCTGATGCAATCATTCGCAGTGTGGTGGCTTCATAGCCGTGGGTCCTTAGGAGGCGCGCTGCGGCCTCCAGGATGGCGTCCCTCGACCCTCCCGGACTTTGCGTTTGATTGCGCCCTTCTTTGGTGTTCCCACGTGGTTGCGCAGCGTTCTTCGGCACGAGTATGCTCCCTCACCTGCCAATATAATTCACGACCCATAGTCTAAGTTGCATCAGACTCATAGAGCATCCGGCAGTTTGACTAATGCTCAATGCGATATGCAGCAAACGCCAACACGGAACCGCCGTCGCTCTCTACCAAACCATTCTGTCGGAGCGCAGGCCCATCACTCCCCATGATATCGGCGTTCAACCATGAAAGTAGCCCCAAAGCGGAGAACGACGTCCCTGCCGTTCTCGAGCGCGACCCCTTCTACCGTGACAATCCCGATATTTGGGCGCGTTCTCGAGCGCCGTGCCGCAACCCACTCTGCCCGGACATCGATGCGTGCGCCCGGTCGTACGGGCCTGGGAATCTCCGTTTCCCTCAGCCTCAGCCCGGCTACACTCTTTAGCTCAGACGTTGCTCGAACGAAAATGCCAAAGCAGGCGGCCAGTGTGTGCAGGCTGGATGAGATTAACCCGCCGAAAATCGTCTCTCGTGCGGACTCAACACTGACGTGAAAATGCTGAGGGTCGTACATCTCCGCAAAGGCAACGATTTCCTCCGAGTTGAACACGAAATTTCCGCATTCAAATTGCGCCCCGATCGGGAGATCCTCGATATAGCGCCAGGCATGTTGGTTCACATGGAACGCTGAGGACGGGCCAATTGTCTTAGAACCTCTTGATTTGTCTTTTCCATTGAAAAATTCGAAATCTTGATTGGCTTCCACGATTTGACCTCACGCCCCGAGCGGCCCTTTTGGGCCAGATTGACATTCTTATGATTCAAGCTAACGGTAGTTAGATAACTGTCCGACAGGATATATGCAAAGAATTTCGCTGTATGAAAGGTTGCCAGATTGACCGAGGCACCCAACCCAACCGAACCGACTGGCTACGCATCTTACTGGCCCGAGCCTGCAAAAGGCATCCATGGGCAGTTTCTTGCTGGGGTGCGCGTGCTGGATCTGTCGAGGCACTTGCCCGGCCCGTTGTGTACGCTCCTGCTGCGCGATCTCGGCGCTTCCGTGCTTAAGATAGAACCCCCTCCCGGAGATGAACTAAGACAACTCGGTCCGCCCGGCATTCACGGCGATTCTATCTACTATGAAGCCATCAATGCGGGTAAGGCGAGCCTTACGGTCGACCTGAAAACCTCAGCGGGCAAAGAGCTGATCTTAAGCCTTGTTGATGAAGCCGATATCCTGATTGAATCCTTTCGCCCTACAGTCATGGCGAAGCTCGGCTTGTCCGCAGACGTCCTGAGAAAACGGAATCCACGCCTAATCTTTTGCTCTGTCAGCGGTTTTGGCGCGGATGGTCCGCGCGCTGCACAGGCCGGACATGACATAAACTATCTGGCGTTGGCTGGCGCACTGTCATTCAACGGTATGAAAGGGCGCCCGCACTTCTTCGAGCCGCCCATAGCCGATGTATCCGCCTCGATGATGGCGGCGATCACGATCTTGGCCGCCCTCAACCGGCAATCACACAGCAATCAGGGATGCGTAATCGACCTTGCGCTGGCCGATGTTGTGATGCCGCTCCAAGCCTTCCGTATCGCAGAGCTTGTTCACGGCAATGTACCCACCCGTGAGACCGGGCCGCTGAACGGCGGTTGGGCCTGCTACAGGCTCTACGAAACAGCGGACGGGAAATGGATAAGCCTCGGAGCTGTAGAACCGAAATTCTGGGCTGCGTTCTGCGATACTACACAGCGCCCGGAATGGAAGGATCGCCACACCGATCCCCTACCGCAGACAGAGCTCATATCGGAACTTGATGCGTACTTCCGTCAGGCAACGCTGACAGAACATATGCAACGGTTCGAGAAAGTGGATTGCTGCATAGCGCCGGTCGTGGACCTTTCCGAGGCTGTCAACGATCAGCACGCATTAGCCCGGCAACTCGTACGCCAAGGCCCGGATGGGCTTTTGCAGGCGCTTTTCCCAGCACGCATAGACGGCACGGCGCCGGAAGTACGGCCACCGCTCTACCGGGCGGACTAGAGAAGTCGGCCGCCATACTCATCCAGAATTATGAGCGGAGTTATGAATGAGTTTAGCAGCAGGTCGCTGGCCGCCGAGTGCTCTATGCCCGCGCATTGAACGGAGTGCTACCGCACCTTGCGCCATGATGCGGCCCGATCGATGCGGATATCATCATTATCCCATCAAAGATAATCAGTAGCTAGATCTGCAAAACATCGCACGCGCCGAGAACCAGTGTAAACCAATTATCCAACACTGCTGCGCTTCAAGCCCTAGAGTGCACCACTCTCCAGGTCGTTGAGGCTACAATCGCGCTTCATCGCCGAGGCGCCGATTTTGCAGAGAAGCTGGAGGCCGGCGAGCTCGACATATCAGAAACAAAGAAGGTCCTCGACGCTTGTCTGGAGGAGCTTTGTGCTCGCTATATAGGTCATGACCTCCACCAGAGGTGGAGGTTTGAAACGCTGCGCTTTTAGAAGCGGTTTTGCTATAAGTTAATGGCTACGGTTAAAGAGGTCGGCAAAGTCAGAAGCTTTGTCGGCCTTTTCCTGATTACGGATATACCGTCTGGCGACCTGCTCATCCAGCCGTTGCGACGAAGTACCCACGCGCCCCAAAAGTGATAACCTTTGTAGCGCCGCTTGCGGGCGTATTTGTTGGCCGCGTAAAGGGCCGTTTTGCCCTTCAGGAAGCCCACAATGTGCAACACCGAGTATGTCGGCGGGATCAATATCAGCATATGCACATGGGTACACGGGTCGGGCATAAGATGCCCTTCCTCGATCCGGCATTCCTTTTGAAGAGCAAGCCGAAAGGTCACCCAATTCCCGCCGTACGTCGCCGTAAA
Source organism: Rhizobium sp. ARZ01 (assembly GCF_014851675.1). NCBI lineage: Bacteria > Pseudomonadati > Pseudomonadota > Alphaproteobacteria > Hyphomicrobiales > Rhizobiaceae > Rhizobium > Rhizobium sp. ARZ01. The sequence goes on along the minus strand of NZ_JACVAE010000001.1, from coordinate 18,160 downwards.
GGCGTTTCGTTCGGTACTTACTCGAAAAGACCACATGGTATGTGCAGTCCCACGTCGCGTGCGATTGCGATCGTTCTTCCATAAAACCTCCGTTCTATGTCTCGGCCAGCCTAGCGGTCCAAACACGGAGGTCTCTCAATGAAGATGTAGTACTCATCCAGCCCTCCACCGGAGGTGGAGGTTCACTTTGCTTACAAGAATAAAGCCCGATCGCGAGGATCGGGCCTTTCTAAGTTTGGTTGCGGGGGCCTGATGGCATGGAGACTTGTAAATTCTCAGCCTCAAATCGGCCCAGCATTGACAATCTCCACTTACACCAGGAGCGGCCGTTACGCAGAATAATCTCGCCGTCCGAAATGCGGCCGGTAGCGGTCTGTCCGCTGCTAACATGCCCGACACGTAAAGCGGACACGTGGAGCCTTGGTGCCAAGATTTGGATTCGCTCAAAGCCAACATATAAAGATTCCTTTACATCGATCTTGGCGTATCCAACGCGCTCCCTCATTGCCTGGCGAAAAGGAACGGATGGCCCTCCAAGGACAGACCTTTGGCGGTCGCTCGGTGGTCGACTGCTTCGCGTCTGCGGACATTCGAAACCATGATGTTTGATTAGCTTGAGATGCAATGCGTTCCAGGGTCGGCACTGCCAAGCGGCCAATCAAGCCGGGAGCCGCCACATTCGCACACGGCCTGTACCACGCAATTCCGCTTCCTCGAGTGGGTCGCAAGCAAATTTTGGTCCAAGCAGTTGGTGAGTTGCGTCCGAAATACGGATCTCATCGGGCTCCGCGGACGTTTGAATGCGTGAGGCGAGATTAACGGTCTCGCCCCACAGGTCATAGGCGAACCGCCTTTTGCCTATGACGCCAGCGACGATTGGTCCCGAATGAATTCCAATTCTGAGCCTCAGCGGTTCTCCTGCGAAGCGTTCGCGCTTAACCGCCTTCCGCAGTTCAAGTGCATAGTGCGCGAGGGCTTCTGCATGATCAGATCGCGAGGTGGGCAGGCCAGCGACAACCATCACACAATCACCGATTGTCTTTATCTTTTCGCAGCCGTATCGTTCCGAGAGGCGATCCGCGGCCTTGAAGAAGTAATTTAAGATAGCGAGCGTCGTCACCGCTCCGACGCTCCGCGTTCTCTCGGTAAAACCGACGATGTCGGCAAACAGCACACTCACCTCTGCGTGGTTGTCTGCAATTTTTTTGTGCGCTTTTAACCGCTCCGCGATCGGCGCCGGAAGAATGTTGAGGAGTAGGGATTCGGCGCGCTGGTATTCACGCGACAATCCCTCCTGGCTCTTCCTCAATGCCTCGTTCGTCGATTGTAATTTCTCGTTGAGCTGGCGCTCCCGCTCTTGCAGGAGCGTCATTTCATAAGCCTTCTGTTGAAGCCGCTGCTTGTTGTCGCGTTCGGCAGTGGCGTCAAGAAAGAGCAGCCACACGCAGGCATTGCCGGCAAAAAGATGAAGGTCCGCAACGCGCCCGCTGGGCAATTCGACCATGGCCATATGATATGGAAGCTCCGGGCAAGGCAGCAAACCTTCCATAAATTCAAGCTGATCGACAACAGGCTTGCCAATGCGAAGCGATGAGAACCCGTAATGGTTAACGTTACCACCCTTCGCAGCTATGCAAAGCTGGGCGTCAATTTTCAGATATGCGACAGAGTGCGCATTGTAGAAGAAATCGTAAATCCAGCTTCCGACTTCTCTTGGCAATCTATGCATGGTCTATTTGGCAACCATCGAAGCAAGCTGACGAAACGCATCATCAACATGTTCACCCGAAAGCGCACTTGTTAGATAGATTTTCCATCCAAGTTGCCTGAATTCGTTAATCTCACTATCCGATATTGCCCACCGATCGGCCAGGTCGGATTTGTTGAACAGCAATACAAACGGGATAGCGCCGAATTCGGCCTCGGCCCGCTCGCGCAGAGTGAGCGCCACGGCAAGAGTAGCGGCGCGGGTTCCATCGACGACAAGCACGAGCCCGGCCGCACCTCGCACATTGCTGACACGGAATGAGCCGATATCGTCTTCGCCGGCCAAATCCCACAAAATCAGATCCACGGTTTTGTCCGGGAGTGCGACACTCTTCTTGTCGATTTTCACTCCCACCGTGGTCAAGTAGGTATCTGAAAAGATGCTTTGCACAAACCTGCGGACCAGACTCGTCTTTCCGACAGCGAACCCACCCAACATGCAGATCTTTTTTTGCAATACCCTAGCTCCGCACTACTCTAGGTTTACCGTAATCGAAACCCGGCGATTGGTGGAACTCCCAGTTCGACTATTTTCAGGCACCACCGGCTCAAAAGTGCCAGCGCCCCGAACCAGCAGCAGTTCCGGAGCGACGCCGCGCTTGTTGAGAAGCGCACGAACTGTCTCGGCGCGGGAGGCGCTGATCGACACGTTGGCCGTCTCGCGGCCCGTGGCGTCCGCATGGCCGGTCAACATGAACCGCGCTGTTACGCCTGACTTGCGGGCCTTTTGGGCGAATTCCTTTATTTGATCCGCCAACCTGTCGAGGACCGGCGTCTGTTCTGGTCCCGGCACAGCTTTGCCGGAGTAGAAGAAAATATCGGTCGCCTGGATGGCCTCTCTCAAATAATTAAGTTCTGCAAGGTTCAGCTCATGCAGCTGCGAGACATCCAGAACCACTCCGTCCGCCGAAAGCTCTTCTGCGGCGGCCCGCGCCCGGTTGATCCAGTTGGCAGGAGCCTCACCCACGACAACGATGCGGCCCTTGACGATCGAAAGCAGAACAGATTTGGGCGGAGCCAGCGACGCCGTCAGCCGCTTCAACACGAACTCCGGCTCAAGGCTCTGATAGAATTGCCATTGCGAATGAACGCGGGCGGGATCGACCTGCGTTCCGGACAACAGCGACTGCGGGTCCGCGCCAAGCGGGTCTCTCAGGCCGGCAATATAGAATTGGCCATCGCGCACCTTTTGTTCGGCAACGATAATGCCCGGCTGGGTCCCCAGTCGCGACACATAGACCTGCCAGTGCTCCGCCGCGCGTGCTTCGGGGCTCACATCGCGGACCTTGGCGATATCGAATACCGGTCCGCCTGCCGAAAGCTGTCGGGCCGCTGCGCGCGCCCGATCTATCCAGGTGTCGGGAGCTTCACCCTCGGCAACAATGCGATCCTTGACGATCGAAAGTCGGACTGTATCCGGCGGAGCCAGCGACGCCGTCAGCCGCTTCAACACGAACTCCGGCTCAAGGCTCTGATAGAATTGCCATTGCGAATGAACGCGGGCGGGATCGACCTGCGTTCCGGACAACAGCGACTGCGGGTCCGCGCCAAGCGGGTCTCTCAGGCCGGCAATATAGAATTGGCCATCGCGCACCTTTTGTTCGGCAACGATAATGCCCGGCTGGGTCCCCAGTCGCGACACATAGGCCTGCCAGTGCTCCGCCGCGCGTGCTTCGGGGCTCACATCGCGGACCTTGGCGATATCGAATACCGGTCCGCCTGCCGAAAGCTGTCGGGCCGCTGCGCGCGCCCGATCTATCCAGGTGTCGGGAGCCTCACCCTCGGCAACAATGCGATCCTTGACGATCGAAAGTCGGACTGTATCCGGCGGAGCCAGCGACGCCGTCAGCCGCTTCAACACGAACTCCGGCTCAAGGCTCTGATAGAATTGCCATTGCGAATGAACGCGGGCGGGATCGACATGCGTTTCAGACAAAAGCGACTGCGGGTCGGCGCCAAGCGGGTCTCTCAAGCCGGAAATGTAGAAATGTCCGCCCCTCGCCGTTTGTTGGGCGACGATGATGCCCGGTTGGGCCTCAAGTCGCGACATATAGGCCTGCCAGCGCTGCCCGGATTGCCAGGAAAGAAAGAACCAACCGCCTGCCGGAATCAACACCAGCAGGACTGCAGCCGCCACCAGCCACGGAAATCCCTGGTTTGAGTCCTCCTGCTTCAGTTCAACGCAGGTCTGCAACTGCGTCTCTATGCCGGCTAACTGAGAACCGTCGCCGTCAAACTGCTCTAAAGCCTGCGAGTATTCATCATGGATGCGAAGCAACACATCGCGAACTATTTCATGCAATTCCTCTGGCGGATTTCCCCGGATCACCGCAACCAAGGTCGCAAACGGTCCAACTTCTGACCAGAGACGAAGCTCCCCAAAGCGGATAGTGTCCAGGCCGCTTTGTTCTTTCTCGTTAAATGAGTCTTTGACAAAGTCTTGAATTGCACTGAGCATCGAAGAAATGAGTTGAGGATCCTCGCTCGTTGCATTATCGGCAGTTACATGCGCGATCAAAAGCCCGGAATTTCGGTCAATGAGAAAGACATGTTCTACACGATAGACAAGAGAATGCTTCAGAACAACTTCCGAGAAGCTGGCACCAGTTCTCCAAGCCTCAAACCTCCACTTGAGCCCATGCCAGGTAAATATATGTCTTAAAGTTTCATTCAGCGACTGAAAGGTCTGGTCGATCTTTTCCCCGATCGACTTGCGAATTGCCGGCAGAAACACCGGGTATAATATATCCGTCAGCGTGCGCGGGCTCTTCTGGATCGACCGCTGCACAGCCCTTTCGACGGCTGGCGCAATGGCCTCGCCGAGCTGCGCATGAGGCGCCCGTGCGGCTGCACTGGGAAGAACGCCGCCCACTGCTTCCGCAAACTGCTCCGGTTCGCCCAGCAGATGTGTAACTCGTGAAAGCTCCGAAATTTCGCGGCCGACCAGCAACTGGCGCAGCGTTTCCATACGACGATCGGCGGTTGGAACTCCGTCGAAACGCACATGATGGTCCGGATCAACGTTCCGGGCAATTTCGACCAAAAGACTAGCCAGAGCCGCGCGATCGATCTCGGTATCGTTCGAGGCGGCACTTTGAGGAGGCCTGATTGGGTCGACGGTCGACATCAAGCTCCGATCAACTCGCTTTCCAGCCACGTTCCGAGTTGCTATTGCTACCGCCGGAATCCTGATTTATGCATTTTGCAACCTCGACAAACAGGCCAGCCAAAAGATTTCTGTCGGTCTTGACGTGGCTGAGATCGGAAAACATTTTCTCCATTAGCATCTGAATGCTTTCATTCTTTTGCTTGATTTCCTCACGCAGCAAATGATCGGTTCGATTTATCCGGTCCGCAACGTCGCGCTCAAGCTCGCTCAATTGATCCGACAACGCGCGCACCTGCTTTTCAAGCGCCTGATTTTGCTCGCGAAGATTCCTGTCAATCTCCTTGTCGGCATCGGCTCGTGCATCTTTTTCGCTCCGCAATTGCGCCGCGAGCGATTCGACCTGCTTCTTTGCATTTGACTCGTACGTTTCAAGATTGCGCTTGGCCTCGGATTCGACATCCTTGAAGCGCTGCAGGAACCGTTCTTCAAGCTTGGAAAAACGGCGGTCATAGTCCTGCATCTGGTTGCCGAACAGCAGATCGCGTATCTTGTCGACACCTACAGCGTCACCGGAAATCCCGCCCTCGCGGGCCTGGGCCGCCATGAAGTTCAGCCCGTTTCCCTCTGCATTACCTATCAGACTTTCGTCCGCCTTATTCGCAGAAGAAGCGGTAATAGAGGATTCCTTTGCCATCCTTATGCCCCTCCATTTGAACGCCTGCCACAGTGCAGGAAGAATGTCAGCAAAATAGCTTACCCACAAGCCGGAATCCTCTTGACGCAAGCCGATTTCTGACGCAGCGCGATTGACTCAAGCTGATTCGTGACGCAGCCGAGCGCTACGGCACTGACGTAGCAACGGAGGGGCGAGTTGATAAAAGTCACGTCATGAGTAGCGAAATTTGCCAATGACTGCCTAGGGCGCAATCCAGTAGTCCGGCCTTGTCGCTGGCGACGTCTGCTTTCGGGAAGCGGCCAAGCTGGTCTCTACGGCCGACATGAAGGCGCATTGCGGACATGTGCCTGGTGATCTCCAAACGTCTATCTGGTATGGGTCGGTCATGTGGCTCACTTCCCTGAAAACATGGGCGCGATCCGTAAAGCGTGACGTCGTTGCGCTTTGGATCGCCGCCCGTGACGCACGCACACCGCTCACCGCCAAAGTCGTCGCCGGGACAGTTGCTGCCTATGCCCTCTCGCCCGTCGATCTCATACCGGATTTCGTCCCTGTTCTTGGATATTTGGACGATCTGTTGATTGTGCCGCTCGGCATTCTGCTGGCAGTTCGATTGATACCGGAACATCTCATGGTCGACTTCAGAATGCAGGCAGAACAAATAATCCAGCGGCCAACCAGCCGTCTCGGCCTGGTGGCAATCGTCGTCGCGTGGACGATCCTTGTAGCTGCCGTCACTTGGTTCGCATGGCGAAAATTCGACGGACCTTGATTCGCGAAGCAAGTAGGCAGCCGCGGCGGTGATGTCTACCATGGGGCGCATAGTTGCCGCGAAGGTTTGGCCGTTCATGGCCTTGAGCCCTTTTGCATTTTTCAGCGGTTCGTCCCATGGTGGTAAGCTACGGGGCGGAGGATCGGCTGATGAAGTTCTTCGTACTTTTGTGCCTATTGTTGGTAGGCAGCGTTGCCCATGGCGCAGAACAGGTGCCGCGACAGATCGCCGACAGAGAAATCCAACGCAAGGCCGTGCAGGCCGTCGTTTGGGGTATGCCTGCCGTCAACTATGACCTGATGCGCCAGGAAATGCTGACGAAGACACCCGGTAAGGTCGGTCAAGCCATCTATTGGGGTCGTCCGCTCGACTGGAAGAACCAGACGCTGACGCCAAATCCCGACGCTCTTTATTTCATGGTTTTCTTCACGACCAGGGATGGACCGGTGGTTCTCGACCTGCCGCCGGCTGAAAACGACGCGTCCTTCAATGCCAACATCGTAACCGCCTGGCAGCTACCGCTGGAAGATGCTGGGCTGCATGGCGTCGACAAGGGCCAAGGCGGCAAGTTCGTGATCTTGCCGCCCGGCTACACGGAAAAGCTACCCGAGGGCTTCATCCCGCTGCAGTCGGACGTGCTTGGCGGTTACATGCTGCTCCGGTCAAACTTGAAAAGCCACGGCGATGCCGATGTTCAGGCGTCGATCGACTACGGCAAGAAAATGAAGGTCTATTCGCTGTCCGCTGCCGCCAATCCGCCCGAGACGGTGTTCACCGACGTGAAGGACGTTCTCTTTGATTCCACGATCAAATGGGACGCGAGCTTCTTCGACAATCTCGACCGCGTCGTCCAGGAGGAGCCATGGATCGTCCGTGATCGGGTCATGATCGATCAGTTGAAATCGATCGGCATCGAGAAGGGCAAGCCTTACAATCCCGATGAGCACATGAGATCGCTGATGACATCGGCAATCGAGGAAGGCCGCGCGCTGCTGGAAGCCAGATATGACGCCGGGTTTCCGCCCTTCTTTTCGGAAACGAGCCGTTGGACCTTTCCAGGATATCCGAGCATCATACAGGCCTCCCAGCATGGCTTTGACGAGGAGAACGCTTATCCGGTTGATGATCGCGGCGTCACCTATAGCTACGCCTATATCGGCATCAAACGGCTTGGGGCCGGGCAGTTCTACTCGATCTCGATCCTCGACAAGGATGGCAACGCCTTCGAAGGCAGCAAGACCTATCAGCTTAATGTTCCGCCGAACGTTCCCGTCGAGCAGTACTGGTCGGTAACCGCCTATGATCGTGAAACCCATGCACTGATCAAGAACATGGCGCGCGCCAGCCGCTCATCACAGATTCCCGAGCTTCAAAAGAACGCGGACGGGTCGATCGACCTCTATTTCGGTCCAAAGGCTCCCGATGGCGGGGAAGCAAACTGGGTGCCGACCGATCCAATGCGGAAGTTCGAGCTGATGTTTCGAGCTTACGGCCCGACCAAGGACTTCTTTGACAGGAAGTGGGTGCTGACCGACGTCGTCAAAGTTCGCGATTAGCGAAGGTGATACACGGTAGCACTGCCGCCAGTGGCCCACAACGGACATAGATGGTCTGGTCACTGGAGGACAGCTTCGCGCCCATTGCGGCAGGTTTTGCCGTATCCCGAAAGCGGACGTTTCAACACGGTCGCGAGAACTACCGCTCGCCGGGCTGGCGGTAACCCAGACCGATGTTCTGCTGCGCGTGGTGACCCTTTTTTGCGGCGCGGCCTCCGACACTACGGACAAGCTTGGCGGCCGAGCCCCGCTCTGCCCTTGCAAATGGGCATTTGGCTTATCTGACCTTCTCCACGTCCGGCAACGTCCACGTCTTGTCGAAGAGCGCCTTCTCCGGCCCGTACAAGCGGAAAATGAGAAAGAATGGTTTGCCACCAGTGGGAAGCCAGTTGGCTTCCAGCCCGTCCGGCGACTTCGGACCGAAATAGAGATCTATCGCGCCGTCGGCGCTCGCTTTGAGATCCGCCTTCTCGTATGAGGAAATCCCGACTTTGCTCGCATCCCGAACAAAGGCTTTGGTCTCCATACTGTAAACAATAGCAGACCAGAAATCACGGGCGGGTACCTCCTTGGGCACCTTGAGACGATAGAGGCTCGTTCCATCAAACAGTGCGCCTCCGCTGTCACGCATGGCCAGTAAATAGAACGTGCCCGCGCCGAGGTACTTCGGCAACCACGTCGCCCAGAAATAGATGCCACCGGCTCGCTCGTCGATCAGGAGTTCATCCGCCGTTGCAAACGGGAAGCCTGCCTCGGCTTGTTCTTTGGAAAGGTGGGCGCTTTGCCACTGGCTGCCTGGCCAGTATGGAATCAGAGCCTTTCCTGGTGTCGTGAAATAGTCTTGCATCATTGCATAAGCGAGTTTTATGGCTTCTTGAAGCGTCCTTTGGGTCTGGCTGTCGGGCTGAAACGGCTGCCCCTTGCTGATGCCTATGCTCGACAGCATGCCCATCATCGCCAAGTCCTTTTCCTGGACGGGCTCTTCGGTAATGACTGCTGCCAGGTCCGCAAAATAACTGATGTCATAAGCAGGGAGGGTATTCCAGGCTTTCGGGAACACGTCGATATAGCGGCCCGTCCTGGTTGGATCGCTCAGTGGATAGGCCTTGAGTTTCTTGGAGTAGGCCACTGCCTCGGCAAGTGTTCCGCCGTGGACGGCAATCGGACGCAGCGCCACATAGGTATGATAGGTCTTTGGACGGCTAACCAAGTAGCCGTCAGGCAGCGGCTTGTCGTACCCTGGCGGCAAGACAAGGTATTTCCCTCCCTTGCCGGCGTCTTCGCCTTGCGGCCCGACATCGGCGAGCGGCACCTGCCAAGCGTCGATGATGCTACCAAAGAACACCGTCCTATCGGAAGCCGGCGGAACTTCCAGAACAACCGGACCATCCGTCGTGTCCAGCATCACGATGACATTAGGCGTTTGGTTATTCGCGGTGAGAAATGCTTGCCGCGGCCCGAACAACTGCGACGAATACAGGATGTCACTAAACGTTGCACCGAGGTCCCTCTCGGCGCCGCGGCGAAGTCCCATCATGCTCACTGCCGATATGCCCCAGATCGCAGCCTGTGTGCCGCGCTGAAGCATCTGCTGGTGGACCAGTTCCTCGTGGGTCGAGGCCGGGTCCTGCTGTGCACTCGCCGACGTTTCGCCGAGCATGGCGATGACAAAAAGCACGCGCAAAATGGTAATTCGGGAAACAGAGTGTGCGAGCATGATCTCCCTCCACAACCATGTGATCGTGACGTCGACCGGAGAACGACCAAACTACACTGTGTGTTCGATCTCGCCCGGCCGCCAGGTTTTGTCGAACCACGGCTCGAGTGGGCCATAGAGGCGCAGCATCGCGTTGAAGCCTTTGCCCGGAATGGTCTGCACCCAGTTGCTTTCCCTGCCGGACGGCGCCCTGGGGCCGAAATACACCTCCACCGAAGTATCGGGATTGACCGCGATACCTTCGCTCAGGCTGCCGATGCTCGGGAATTGCTCGTCGGTCTGCAGCATCGAACGCGTCTGGTTGTCGTAGAGGAGGATCGACCAGAAGTTTTTCGCCGGAATATTCGAAGGAAGGTGAAGCCGGTAAGCCTTGCCCCCATTTAGCGGCCGGCCCTTCGAATCAACGAAGGCGAGGGCATATTGCGATCCAATGCCGACCACTTTGGCGGACATCGCCGGAGTGATGCCGGTGGCCATGAAGAAGAAGAATGAGCGCGGATCCAGCAGGCGGACGCCCGCCTGTTCGAATTCATGGCTGCCACCGACGAATGGCACGCACCAAGCACTGTTTGGGTAAAGGAAGGCTTCCTTCTCACGCGAACGGAATGCGATCGCGCGTGCGGTGGCGCCGCCGACCGCAGCGGCTTCCACCAGGATCCTTCTCATCCGCTCGTCGGGCGCGAAGGGCTTGCCATGCTCCAGGCCCATCGAAGCGAGCAATCCGAGCGTTTCCGGGTCAATTGCCGAGTTCGGCTCCTCCTGAATCACCTCGCTTAGCTCGTCGAAGAAGGTGGCGTCCATCGCGTGGATGGTGTTGAACGCTCGGCCGGAGGCGTTGACGAAATTCGTCGCAGGCGGATTGGAGGCCTCTGCCAGCGCGTAGATTTTCAGTCGCTGCTTGAAACTCTCGACCGCGGGCTTCGGGTCACCGTTCACCAGGAAGCCACGGGTGACGAACCAGTTGCCGTAGGTCGGCGATCTGAAGACAAAGTACCCGTCAGGCGTTGAGCCTCGATACCCCGGCGGCAGAAACAGGAATTTGCCACCTTGGCCCTTGTCCGGTCCTGCGTTGCCGAGATCGGCAACATAGTGAAACCAGAAATCGTCCACAAGACCAAGCGTGTTGGGTGGGCTTTCGATCACGACTGGGCCGTTCTTGAGATCGATCCATGCACTCGCATAGACCGTTTCGGCGTTGGCCGTGAGAAACAGCGTGCGCGAGTCCACGAGTGTTTCGAAGATGAGGACAGTCCGGTTGTCGGGGCCGAAGGAGCGGATGCCGCGACGCATGGCGACAAGGGACGTAGGCGGCAGAGCCCTGAGAAACGCCTGTACGGCGCGCTGGAAATCAAGGTTGTCATAGACTTTCTGCACCGTTTCATCGTCAGGAAATCCGTCAAAGAATCGCAGCGTTCCTAGCCGCGTATCGAGCTCGTTCGGCGTAACGATTTCCGGCGGAATGTCCGTCGTATATGCCCGCCTCGCGGGTACTGTCTCCGCGAGGCGGCAGTAGGCATCGCGCGTAGCGCTGTGGCTGCAAGCATTGCGCTTCCAACCGTCAGCACGTCGCGGCGGATGAATGTGGTTTGATTGATCATCTGGTCTCCTCCCTATTGGATTTGATGAGCACCAGGTCAAAAACGAATGACCGCCCCTACGTTCGGGCCGTGTAGACATAGTGGACAAAGACGAGCCTTCCGGCGAGGTTTTGCAGATGGTGGACGCCAGGCCGGCTTCATCAGCTTGTCGACCCCAAAATCGGTCACCGCTCTCCGCGGACTGTACGTCGCCTTTTGGCGCAATCTCGTCGTCCGCCTTGTCGCTGGCAACGTCCGCTTTCGGGAAGCGGCCAAGCTGGTCTCTACGGATGATATGAAGGCGCAAAGCGGCGGATAGTAACGCCCAATAACCCATAGGGAGGATATAGGCTTCTGACTGCTGACGACCCATTTCTTTCGTCATGCCGGTAGAGCTGCAAGCCTCAGTCCCATGCGAAGACGCTCGACGTCACCGGGCTCCCTCAGGTAGGACACGTCTACAAGCCAATCGACATATTCCGCGGGACCGGCGGTTGCATCCCCCCGCCACAAGGCGGAGAGAGAACTGATGAAAATTTCGCCGCAACGTTTGGCCTCGTCGCCGCGGCCGAGATGCCCATAGCAGGCGGCGCGCCATGCCATGTCCCGCGGGTGTCGAGCAGGCGTATCGAAAGTCCGTTGCTCAAGAAGGACGGCGGCCTCGCTATACCTTTCGAGTTGAAACAACAGGTGGGATCGGTAGTAGTTGTACCAGGCTGGATACATCGGATTGAGGCGGAACGCGGTTTCCGCTGCGGCAAGCCCCTGTTCCGCCCTTCCCATGGCCCCTTCCTTCCAAGCCCAGACAATCTGGATGATCGGATCGTTCGGGTTCATCTGTCTCGCTCGGTTCAGATGGTGTTCAGCCCGATCGAAGTCTCGCCAGGTCAGGCACATGTATCCATAGGCGTAATGCACCCGCGGATCGTTCGGATCCAGCGCCAGCGCCTCTTCGGCACACTGCAAGGCTTTGATCCGGTTCTCGTCGCTTTCCCGCGGAATGCCGATCCCTTCGTCGGTCGCGTAATTCAGATGCACGAAAGCCAAACCTGTGTAGGCGCGGGCGAAAGACGGGTCGATCTCCAAGGCTGCCTCGAAAAGTGCCTTTGCGCGGTCCTGAGCTCCAGGGTTGAAAGAGTCTGAGAGACGGTTGCCTTGAAGGAACAGATCGTAGGCCCGCATGTCTTCCGGCCGTCTGCGGCGCGCCGCGGTTTCGCTGTCGTCCCTGACCCGCTGGGCGACCGTTGCAACGATGGCCTGTGCTATCTCTTCCTGGATCAAAAATACGTCGTCGATCGCCCTGTCGTATCGTTCGGCCCAAAGATGCGTAGCATTTTTCGTCGCTACAAGCTGGGCAGTGACGCGTATCTGTTCTCCTATCCGACGGACGCTTCCTTCGATCACGTACTGCGCATTTAAAAGTCGTCCTATCTCCCGCAAATCGGCTGCCTGACCACGAAAGGCGAACGAAGAGTTGCGCGCGAGGACCGTCAGTTCGGGAAACCGGGAAAGTTCGGTAATGACGTCCTCGGTCATTCCGTCGCTGAAATAGGTTTGCTCGGCATCGCCCGACATGTTTTCGAACGGAAGAACTGCGATCGTCGGCTTCTCGATCATGGTGTCTCGGTGCCGCACGTCACCCGTACCAGCGACTCTAAGGTGATAGGCTTTTACCGCGCGATCGATGTTCTTGAGATGCTGTTCGCCGGCATATTCGAACACCGCGTCGACTTTGCCGCTGACGTGTTCAAATGCGGAGCCGGAGATTAAAACGCTGCCCGGACGGCAAAGCTTCTCCAACCGTGCTGCGATGTTCACTCCATCTCCCAACAGGTCGTCACCGTCGATAACGACATCTCCAAGATTGATTCCCATGCGGAAGGTCATACGGGGACTTCCGGCATTTGTTACCGGCAGCGCGGCGATGGACGACTGGATTTCTACCGCGCAGGTTACCGCTTCAACGATGGACGAGAACTCAGCCATGAGCCCATCACCCATCAACTTCACGATGCGGCCGTGATGACTTGTAATGGCCGGCTTAATTGGCGATGCGAGGAGACTTTTAAGTGTCTCGAGAGTGTTGGCCTCGTCAACCTCCACGAGGTGCGAGTAGCCAACCAGATCGGCAACAAGAATAGCGGCGAGTTTTCGTTCCAAGGGACTGACCTCATCGGCCATGCGACACGTCGAACGGTCTTAACGCAGACTACACCCGCTCTACGGAGCAGGCGAGCTATCTGCCTGTCTGTTTGAAATCAGCTTTGATCTCATGTCAAAGTGGTGTTCCTTGGCGCAGGGGAACCTTGTCCCCCTCTTGGCGCTTTTCTGATGCGATCACCCCCAAACAGACCGCGGGAAAGAAACGCGCATGTTGACAGCCATTACCACTCTCGGCGGCGTCGGGCTGTTCCTACTCGGCATGACCGTCATGGCCGACGGCCTGAAGGCGCTGGCAGGATCAGCCCTGCGCACCGCCCTCGGCCATGCGGCGTCGACGCCGCTCTCGGGCGCCTTCTGGGGAGCGATCGTCACGCTGCTCGTACAGTCGTCGAGCGCGGTCACCATGACCACGATCGGCCTCGTCAGCGCCGGGCTGCTCACCTTTCCGCAAGGGCTCGGCCTGGTCTTCGGCGCCAATGTCGGCACCACGGGCACCGGCTGGCTGGTGGCGTTGATCGGCGTGCGCGTCTCGCTTTCAGCCTAAGCCCTGCCGATGATCTTCATTGGCGCTCTGGCCAAGTTGCTGGGCGGCGGGCGGATCGCGGCGGCGGGCGGCGCCCTCGCAGGTTTCGCGCTGGTGCTTTACGGGCTGACGACGCTCCAACAGGGCATGCAAGGTCTTGCGGAGAGCCTGCATCCGTCTGACCTGCCCGCGGTGCTCGGCATGCCGGGGGTAGGCTGGCTATCAGGGTCGGTTGGCCTCATGACCCTGATTGTCGTCGGCTTGGCGATGACCGCGGTCATGCAATCCTCGACCGCCGCTATCGCAGTGACCATCTCGGCCTTCTACGCCGGGGCGGTCGGCCTGGAGCAGGGTGCAGCTCTGATCATCGGCCAGAATATCGGGACGGCGACGAGCTCGGCGCTTGCGGCCATCGGCGCCAGCACGACGGCCAAGCGCCTTGCGCTTGCCTATGTGCTGTTCAAGGTGATCGCGGCGCTGATCGCCATCGCGGGGCCTTTCCCTTCACGGCGGCGCTAATGAGGGCTCTCGTCGCGTCGGCCGACGGGATGACGCTGCTTGCCGCCTACCACACGGCGTACAACGTCATCGGCGTCGCGGTGCTCCTCCCGGCGACGCAGTGGTTCACGCGCGTGGTGGAGCGGCTGCTGCCCTCCAGGCAGACGGCGCTGCAGCGCGCGCTCGATCCGAGCGCGCTCGCCAGTCCGGTGATCGCGGTCGAGACTGCCCGGCGCGTCGTGGCTGATGTGTTGGCAAAGACCGCCGCCTCGCTTTCCGCGCAGCTTTCCGGCGCGGCCGGCCGTGTGGTGGAGGACACCCAGGCCGCCGCTGCGGCGCTCGAGGAAGTCAGGGCTTTCCTCTCCGAACTCAAGGAGCCGCCCGAGACCGAGGCCGAGCAGCACCGCATGACCAGCACGCTGCACGCGCTCGATTACGCCTCGCGCCTCGTGGAAGTCGTGGCGGAGGGCGGGGTCCCGGGACAGCCTGCCGGAGTCGCCGATCACCTTCGCGCCGCCGAGCTGTGCGAAAAGGCCCTGCGTGCGGCGGAAGCGGCCGGTCGTTCGATTACCTCCGAAGCCGCCCTTAGCGCGCAGGCCGCACCCATCGGCTGGAGCGTTTCGTCTGAGATCGCCGCGGCGCTCGCCGAGGTGGCGGTCGCAGCGAGGGAGCTCCACTCCCTGCAGCGGGACTATCGCGCCGCGACGCTGGCCTCGGTTGCACCAGGAAAGCTGACCGCGGCGGAAGCCTTCGCGCGGATCGACGCTGTCCGGTGGTTCAACCGGATCGCGCATCATGCCTCACGTTCGGTCGCGCACCTCCTGGGCCGTAGCGATGACGGTCTGGCCGGTAGCCCCAACCAGAAAGTAGCGGAGGGAGATGAGTCCAGTTAATCCCCCGGGCGTCGTGAGCGGACATGGCGTAGCGGCAGCGATGCCGCCAAGTTCGCTGGCCGGCTGAAGGCTACCGACCCAACCACCTGCCCAGCAGGAAAGAGGAGCCGCCTGCGGGCACCTGGAGGAACCAGGGTTTGCATTTCGTCGCTTGTGATGTCCGCTTTCAGGATCGGTCAATGTAGATCTGTATGACCAATGCGGACACCCCACGAGGCTCAATTGCAGCGCTGGGCCGTTAGAAGTCGGCCCTGCGCGATCGTGGGAGGTGCAACACAATTGTTAGGCCGCCCGTTTTGCCGATCGACGGACATCTGGGAATACCGCCATGATTCCGGAGGTCAATGAACGGCGCGGGGCAGCAACCACTCCCGCAAATCTATCCATGCTGCGGGCGAGTTCTGCGGCATCGAGCAGTCTGTGTTGACCGCCTCGCGCCCGAGGAGCCGACCAGCGACGCCGGTGACAATGAGCAGATCGTTGCCGAGCGTGAAGCCGATCGCCGCCGCCCAACCGGAATAGATGTTGGTGGCTGCCTGAGCCGTCTCGGCAAGGTTAACCTGATATCACTGATCATGGATAGGCGGCCAGTCGAGCTGCGGAAACGTCGGCCAGTACCGAAATTGCAAGTAAGGATGCATCGCGCGTCGGCCCAAAAAGCCCGATCGGTGCCTTTATACGGTTCAGTGCTTCATCATCGATACCCAAGCGTTTCAATCTATCGTGGCGTCGCTTCTGAGTGCGCGTACTTCCAAGTGCTCCGATATAAAAGGCAGACGACTTCAAGCTAGCCAACAAGATCTCTTCCTCCGCATCCAGGTCGTGATGCAAAAGTGTGACTGCACTGAATCTGTCAATATTTTCAAAGCAGCTAGATCCCTTGATTGTTGAAACATCATGGCCAGCTGCGCCGGCTATTCGTGCAACGGCTTCGACTTCTCCCGTCTGCCCCGAGGCCGCAATAGCTAGGTGTGACCCGAGTGAACGCGCTGCGCCACCCCTAATTTCAACAAGCGTCGCAATAGCCGCGCCTTCAGCTATTGCCTCTTTCACGGCGAATGCCAGAATTTCTTGTAGATCATCGCTCACGCCTGCGCGAATCGGTGTGATAACTGGCCGATCATGAACTGCTAGCAGCCAACGCCCCATTTAAATTTCGCCAGCTGCGATGGTGTTAGTGCCAGTTACCGTCTTGTGTGGGCGCCCAGTTGAAGGTTTCCGCCGGCATTTTGTAGATCATCGGTATTTTTCATCACGCTCTAGCAGCTCAATCGAAAGACCCTCCGGGCCTTCAATGAAACACATCCCGAGCACAGCGCGAAGATCCTCAAGGAACTTCGCTATCGCGACGCCGATATCTGGACCGTCCATGCCGGCACGCCGGTGACCGACCTCGAGATGGCGTTGCGTGCCGCGCTCAGCCATGAACTGGTTGAGCAGATCCGCTACCGCACGCGCGAAGGCATGAAGATGGCTGTCCAGAAAGGTAAGGCATCCACCTGCCTCGCCTACGGCTACATGCTCTCCCAGCAGCGCGATGCGAACGGTGATCGTATCAAGGGCCTGCGCGAGATCGATCCAGGCAAGGCAGAGATTGTTCGCCGTATCTTCACGCTCTATGCCGACGGCATGTCGCCACGCGACATCGCCCAACTCTTGAACAAGGAGGGCGTCCCTGGCTCACGGGGCCTGAAGTGGCGCGATACCGCCATCCGCGGCCACGTCAGCCGTGGCACCGGCATCCTCAACAATGAGAGCTACATTGGCCGCATGATCTGGAACAAGCGCAACTACCGCAAGAACCCAGCTACCGAACGACGCACCGCGCGCGTCAATGATGCCAGCGCGTGGGTACTGACGGACGTACCGTCTATGCGCATCGTCCCCGACAAATTGTGGCAGCGCGTGAAGGAACGTCAGAAAGAGATCGGTGAATTGTTCGATTTCGGGCAGAGCAACCGGCTGAACGCGACGCATCGCCCGGAATATCTGCTCAGTCACTTGCTCGAATGCGCGGAATGTGGCGGCCCCTACGCGATCTCCGGCAAGGACCGCTATAGCTGCACCAACCGCAAAAAGCGCCTGCCGATCGACGATCTTGGCGGCGCCTGCTGTGGCAACAGCAAGACCATTACTCGCCAGGAACTGGAACAGCGCGTTCTCGATTGCCTGCCCGCTGCCTTCTTTTCGATCGGGGTGTTTGACACGATGTCGGCGAAAGCGATCGAACAGGAGGCTTCCAAACTTCGTCGCCCGGAAGCGGAGCGCGAGCACATGAAGCGCGATCTGAAGGAACTGGAACGCAAGCAGAAGAACATCATCCAGCAGATCTCGGACCGCGCCTTGCAGGACCGCCCGCCCCTTGCCGCCCTCGACGATATCCTCGATCAACTCGAGGTCCAGCGGACGGCGCTGGCAAAGGATCTTGATGCCTTCGCAACGTCGGAACCAGACATGACGGCGAAGATCGAAGAACTGAGGAAGCGTCACGATCCCGCCCAGACGGAACTACGCATGCGTCATTTCTTCCTGCAGGCGCGCCGCGGCAAGAACGAGGATGCCAAACGTCAGATCATGCCGATCGTCCGATCGCTGGTCCAGAAGGTGGTGATCGGCAAGACACCGGGCCATCAGCCGGCCACGCTGGAAGTGCACGGCCTGATCGCCAGCATCCTCGCACAGATGGACGTGCTGGATTACATGGAACGCCGCTTCGTCGCCGAGGTGCACACGGATTTCATCGAGAAGCTGGAGGCTGGCGAGATCGAGACGAAGGAGAAACAACAAAAGCTCCTCGACGCTTACGCGGAGGAGCTTTCGGCAAAACGACTTGAATGGCAAAATATTCAAGCTTCAGTGGTTGCGGGGGCAGGATTTGAACCTGCGGCCTTCAGGTTATGAGCCTGACG